>JAJYHT010000067.1 GCA_021784595.1 Bacillota bacterium
TATCGACTTCTCAAGCAAGCATTGCGTCCTTGGACAGTGGACGACAGCAATCTTTTGGTCTACCAGTTGGCCTGGACTCTTAACACCATCTGGACTGCCAAGTGGGGATATGAACAGGTCCAAGAATTCGAACAAATTCGTCAATGGCTTTTTGGATCGTTGCCGGGTACCCCCGACGTTACCATCATACCGGGCACGGGCAATCCGGTGGCGTGGGGCACCATCGGTGTGGGCTCCAACAACTGGGTGGTGGATGGGGCGCATAGTAAGAATGGGACGCCGATATTAGCCAACGATCCCCATTTGATGCCGCAATTGCCATCCATCTGGTATGAAATGTTTATAGAAGGCGGCAGTCTGCGGGTGTTTGGAGCCAGTCTGCCTGGCGCGCCGGGGGTGGTCATTGGTCAGAATCAACATATTGCTTGGGGTGTCACTAATGTCGATACAGATGTGAAAGATTTATACCGCATTGAGATGGAGCCCGATGGGCTGACCTATATGCTGGATGGACAGCAAACCACCCTCACGTTGCGAAAAGAGATTTTGAAAGTTCGCGGCAAACCGGATCAAATTCTTCTCTGTTACGACTCCCATGCAGGACCGATAATCCACGAAGATCAAGACGGGAGCAAAATTGCGCTGGCTTGGAGCGGATTTCAGCCTTTGCCCATGATGCAGTCGATCTTGCGGCTGAATCGAGCCCACGATTGGGAAACCTTTGTCACTTCGTTGGCAGAATGGTGGGTTCCCGCGCAAAACTTTGTGTATGCCGATAACGCTGGTCACATCGGATATATTTGTGCTGGGCGCATTCCCACCCGTGATGGTGGCCCCTGGCTTGGATGCACCAATGGAAATACCACAAACACGGCATGGACAGGGTGGATCGATTGGACCGCCATGCCAAGGTTGCTGGATCCGGTCCAAGGCTATGCGCTCACCGCCAACAACGCCGTGGTAGGGTCAGATGCGGATCTCTTTATCTTTGGCCGATATAGCCTAGGCCATCGCGCCAAGCGGATTGAGGCGTTGTTAACGGCCGAACCATTGCATGACCGCGATAGTTTCGCCAAAATCCAAATGGATGTCTATTCGGAACCGCTTGACCAGATTGCCCACAAGCTTTGCCAACGCGAAGACCTGGATCCCAATTGGCGAAGCCTATTGGAGGTATTCGATGGACAGGCGGCATCGGATAGTCCGGCTGTTACGGCCTTATATCTTTTCATGCTAGAGGCTCTGCCTGGCTCTTTAAAAAACATCCTGGACCGTCCTTTCTTTTATGATGTCAAGCCGGGTCTGCCGGGAACCCATCCGTTTCCCGAACGTCTATGGAGCCTTTTGGGAGAACGGATAGGGCCACTCGTGCTCTCCTTATGGGAGACCATCGACGTGCCAGGAGCGGTGCAGCGGGCGAATGAGGCAGGGCAGCAATGGTTTGGACCTGACCTTACCCAATGGCGGTGGGGGAGGGCGCATCAAGCGGAGGGATTTCATCCCTTTACCCAAGTAAAATTGCTAAAACCCCTGTTTGGGCGCAAGACGCTTCCTATGCCAGGTGATTTGTATACTCCTCGACAGGCGGCGTTTGCTCTTGATCCCCAATTGCCGTGGCCTCGCATGGTGGCCTTTATGCCTAGCTACCGGCAAATTATGATGGTTTCCCATCCTGAAGAAAGTGTGGCCGTGCATTTAACGGGTCAATCGGGCCATCCTTTATCCCATCACTATGACAATCTGTTGGCGCCGTATCTGAATGGCCAATTTTATCCGCTGGGCCCCGCAATGGTGACTCAGCCCTGGTTTTGGTTGAAACCAAAGTCCTAGGACAAAGGATCCGCTAGTAACGGGGCCTATGATCTCATAAAGCGGGACAGATGGCGAGCAAAATGTGGCCATCCGGGCCTAACTATTCGATGTACACTAGCCTATCCTAAAGATCGGTCAGATAGTTCTCGGGGTCGGGCATACTACCCTGAGCAGTGAAATGTTTATGCCCAGTTCATGGATCTCTCTGAGTGGGCGGAAGGAGTGTAAAAATGTCTGAGAATGATAACCAACTTGGCAATTCTGCAGTGGTTGCCCTGTATGATACCCACGAGTTAGCGGATCATGCGGTCAAAGAATTACAAGAAGCGGGCTTTGACATGTCCAAACTATCCATTGTCGGCAAGGGATATCACACCGAAGAGCAGCCGATTGGCTATTACACCACGGAAAAGAAAATGCGCGTATGGGGCGGTATCGGAGCGACCTGGGGCGCGATATGGGGAGGGTTTTGGGGACTCTTGGTTGGTGCGGGATTTTTCATTATTCCCGGTCTAGGTCCCATTTTGGCCGCAGGCCCTCTGGTGGCGATGTTGGTTGGTGCCTTGGAAGGTGGGGTCGCGGTAGGGGGCATAAGTGCGTTGGGAGCGGTCTTGGTGAATATTGGAGTGCCCAAAAATAGCGTGGTGCAGTATGAAACGGCGCTCAAAGTGGATAAGTTTGTGCTTATTGTTCACGGATCGCCGGACGAAGTGCAGCGCGCCAAGACGCTGATTGATCAAGCGAACGCCACGCATAGCGCTATTTATTCCGCATAGCAACTCTGAACCAAAAAACACATCATGTGCTTATCAGACGTCTAGTTCGGCGGTGTTTGCGCCGAACTGGACGTTTGCTGCAAACGCGCTCAAGATGGCCTTTTTCCGCACCAACCCCAGGCGAGGTCATTTATGGGGATTCTTTGGTCATGCTGTTGGAATGCTATTAGGGTAGCTCAGATGATTAATTGCAACCATACAGACGGTTCACCACAAAACGACGCCCTCTCGTACTGCTATAAACCTGCAAATCTATAAATATATTAATATTTGCAGGTAATGTGTTATAATGCCGTGTCGTGAGGAGGCGTCTCTATGACCGCTATGCGGGAATTTAAAGCTGATTTGTTTAAAACACTTGGTCATCCCGTAAGACTTTGGATTTTGGAGTTGTTGCGGGGCGGGGAAAAAACCGTGACCGAATTGCAGCAGTCCTTGGAAATTGAGGCATCTTCGGTATCGCAACAGTTGTCAGTAATGCGAAGCCATCAATTAGTAGAATCGCGCAAGATTGGCACCAGCGTCTTTTACACCGTGCGCGATCCCTATGTTTTTGACCTGTTGGATATCGCACGCAAAATTTTTGAAAACCGGGTAGCCACGATGACGGCTGTGCTTGACGAAGACACGGTATCGGAATAATCGAGGTCGCCGAACATCATCAGCAGGCGAGGAAGGCGAGGCCATGTTAACTTGGGGAATCTTGGCGGTGGGCACCATCACCTCGCTTACCGCATTTAAACGAAATTTGACAATATATCTTAACCTGGCACTGGGTGTGGCTATTGTGGGATTGTCCGCGGCAGGACTCTGGGGTCGCATGCAGTCGTTGGGAGTAGGACCATACTTCGTGATGACGCCGCTTCGCGCGTGGTTTCTCTTGGTCGTGGGGTTGGTGGCGACGATGGCGGCCTGGTATCGGCTGGGATATCGCCAGCATCACGAAACCTCTACATCATTTTGGCTTCCCTGGTTTATCGTGAGCATGGTGGCAGTCGTTTTGTCGCAGACGGTGTGGGTATTCATGACAGCTTGGGAACTGATGGCGATTACGTCATTTTTTTTGGTTATTACGTATCATGACCGACCGGGTGTCATCAAAGCGGGGTTCATCTATCTGGTGATGTCGCAAGTTAGCGCTATGGCCATTGTGGCGGGCTTTTTGCTGATGGCTTCCGCACTGCATTCAATGAATTTTGGGGTCTGGGCTTTAAAAGCGCAATATCTTCCGTGGGGTGTCAAAAGCGGGATTTTTGGTCTGCTGGGACTAGGATTTGGAATAAAAAGCGGAATTATTCCCTTTCACGTATGGTTGCCGCGAGCGCACCCGGTAGCGCCGGCGCCCGTCTCGAGCATTATGTCGGGCGCCATGATTAAATTGGGCGTGTTTGGCGTGGTGCAGTTCCTGTTGATAGATTTAGGACCTACTCCGGTCATTTGGCCCGTGCTGCTGCTGGCCGTAGGAGCGGTGTCCAGTCTTTTAGGCGTCTTGTACGCTCTGATGGAGCACGACTTAAAACGGTTGTTGGCGTACCACAGCATCGAAAACATTGGCATTATCTTTTTAGGTCTTGGTGTGACGGGAGTAGGGATTGACCGCCACATTCCTCTATTAGTGTCCGTCGGCCTGGTGGCGGCGCTCTATCATACTTTGAATCACGCGATTTTCAAAAGCCAGTTGTTTTTAGCCGCCGGTGCGGTCGAACAGCATACCGGAACATTGGACGCAGAACATCTCGGGGGCCTTATTCGGTCCATGCCGGGGGTGGCGCTGGGATTCCTTTTGGGATCAATGGCGATTAGCGCCTTGCCGCCATTCAATGGGTTTGTGAGTGAATGGCTGACCTTTCGCGGATTGTTGCTCTTAGCCACCCATTCGGTGGGGCTGTGGGCCGTAGCGGGCTTAGGGGTGGCGTTGGTGCTGGCCGCTACCGGCGCCTTAGCCGGCATGTGTTTTGTCAAAGCCTCCGGTGTCATTTTTTTGGGACAGCCTCGACAAAAGGTGACAAATTATCAGATTCCACGCAGCATGACGGTTCCGATTTTAGGTTTGGCGGGGCTTTCATTGGTGCTGGGCGTCTTTGCACAGCCTGTCGTCCAGGTTATCAGCAGTGTTGAACCAGGCATTGGATTAGGTGCGGCTAATGCCATGCTTGCGCTCAAAGCGGGGTCCATCGCGTTGCTGTTGCTGGTTTTAGTCGGTGCGCTGATCCTCATTGCGCGGATTTCAACGGTTCGCCAAGTGCCGCGCTGGTCGTGTGGACGAGAGGTGGAACCGGCCATGCAATTTTCCTCAGCCTCGATGACGAAGGCCATCAGGACCACATTCGCGGTCATTTATCGACCTCATCGACAGTTAATCCGGGTTGGCGACTATGCTCGGGATTTCCCCCAGCAACTTATTTATCGGGGCGGCACCACGCCGACCTGGGAGCGTTATCTGTATCGGCCCGGGTATCAGTTGGCCTGGCGTCTTTCGCAATATACTACGCGGATCCAAGCGGGTCCGGTGCGCCTTTATCTCACGTACTTGCTGGCCACGATCGGGATGATGTTGCTGATTCTACACTAAAGGAACCAGGAGGCGCGTTGTTGTGGTATGGCTCGTGCAATTGGTGGCAATCATTGTTATGGCAGGCTTGGCCCCTTTATTTATGGGCATTGCGCAGACGGTCAAGGCTCGTTTGCAAGGCAGGCGGGGGCCCTCGATATTTCAGGGCTATTGGGTATTGGCCAAAAATTGGAAAAAGGAAACCACGGCGCCCGAATTTAGTTCTTGGGTATTTTTAGTTCAGCCGAGCATTAGTTTAGCGGCCATATTGCTGGTAGTGGCGATGATTCCCTGGGCGGGAATGGTTGCGCCCAACTGGCCGCACAATTTGCTCACCATTTTCTTTTTGTTGGCCTTGGAACGATTTTGGGTGGGCCTGGCGGGCTTGGATAGCGCGGGAACCTTTGGCGGATTGGGTGCAAGTCGAGTAGCCACATTAGGGGCTGGGATCGAACCTGCGATGTTCGCTGCCTTCGGCGTGTTATGGGCATTAACAGGCGGCACCCAAATTCAATCGATCGCCGAAAAAGTGTCCCTTTTGTTGTGGGGACTGGCCGTCGTAAGCTATGGGCTGGTGCTTGTGGCTGAATTGGGACGGCTTCCTATAGACAATGTTGATACCCATCTGGAACTGACCATGATACATGAAGCCACCGTGTTGGAATATGATGGGCGGCTTTTGGCCGAGGCCCAATGGGGGATGGCGTTGAAACTTACGGCCATGATAGGACTAGGGTGGGTATGGCTGTCTCCCGCCGTGCCCTCATTGTGGATGAACCTTTTACTGCGGGTGCTTGAAGTGGCCGCGACGAGTGTTGGCATTGGATGGATAGAAAGCCGATTTACCAAATTGCGATATTTTCAGTTGCCCACGTATTTGGCGATGGCGTCTGGGATCGGACTTTTGGCGTTTTATCTGATGGCATCGGGGGGTCTGAATTAACATGGCAGTGGCCGGATTCTTGGTGTTTTTAGGGGCGTGTGGACTTTTGTGGTCACGCAACATGGTCTACGGTGTTATTTTTTTGGCGGCCGAAGGATTGGCGCTGTCCATGATGGTGTGGAGCACTGAACCCTTCTCCTTGACCATGGCAGCCATTGTAGCGGCCACCTTGATAATAAAAGTGGGTCTGATTCCGGGATCCATGTATCGGGTGGTCTCTCGTTGGCCGACCGAATATCGGCAAGACCAACCCTTGCCATTTTGGGCTTATCCGGTGGCGGCAGGGCTTTTGTTAGCGGTAGGCCATGTGATTCAGTTATTGGCTCCCTCCAATGTGATCATGCACCGCACGCTCTTCTTTTATGGTCTAGCGAGCATCCACTTGGGCCTCTTGATGATTGTCAGCCGCCGCCACATGCTCTCCCAAGTGGCCGCTTTAGTGGGTATTGAAAATGGGTTAGTGGTTCTAGCGGCCTCGGTGGCCGGCTCGCTTCCCACCTTTATGGAGTTCGGGATGTTGGTGGACCTTTTGGTCGCGGCGGCCATTTTGGTCTGGATGAGTCACCGCATCCACCGGCAATTAAAAACTACGGATGTTGTCGCACTCCGACGACTAAGGGGATAACAGCATGGACATACAATACGGAATAGGGCCCTTAATCGTCATCATATTGGCTCTGGTTGGATGGGGAGTGAAATGGAAAAATTCCTCAATGGCCATTGCGGTATGGGTGTGGCTGGTGCTGGCGGTCAATGGATTTATGAGTTGGGGGGCCATAATTCGCGGCAATTGGCCGGACATCCTGCTCTTTGCCGTCAACCTGATTGCGGCCAGCAGTGCCTTGGATGGCGTGTGGTTTTTAAAAGAACATCCAACCATCCCAGTTTGGCGATATCAGGTATGGTGGGCTTTGTTTTGGGCTTCTCTGATGGCTATCGTGATGGCGCAAAATTTGATGATTTCATGGATTGCGATTGAATTTTCGACATTGGCGTCTGGCGCATTAGTTGTGGAGATGGCACACCGGCGGGCTTTGGAGGCTGCATGGAAATATATTGTGATTGCTTCGGTGGGACTCGCGTTGGCGTTGATTGGCATCATCTTTGTGTATGCCGGCTTGAGATTTCAGGGATTGGGCTGGGATACATTAAACTACGGCAATTTAGCACGGAATGCGCATAGCATTCCCGGCATTGTACGGGCGGTGGCCACCATTTTTATTGTCAGCGGGATCGGTACCAAGGTCGGCTTGGTGCCGTTTCACACATGGCTGCCTGACGCGCATTCGGAAGCTCCTTCGCCGGTAAGCGGGTTGTTGTCAGGGGTTCTTTTGGGACTGTCCTTAGTGACGATTGACCGGGTTGTCCGGGCCATGCCCCAACCAAGCCATACCCTGTTGTCAGGTCCGCATCTGCTCATCCTGTTTGGAATTCTGTCGGTTTCGGTGGGTTCTTTGGCGCTCTTGGTGCAACGCGATATCAAACGGCTGTTGGCCTACTCATCGATTGAACAGGTCGGCATTATGGCCATTGGGTTTGGGATTGGGACGCCTCTGGCGAGAGAAGCTGCGTTGCTGCAGTTGTTATTCCATGCCGTTATCAAATCGACCTTATTTTATCTTTCAGGCCACCTGTCGTCTGCCTATCACACGAAGCGATTGGATAAAATCACTGCTATTGCCGCCAAGCATAAAAAATTAGCGATCACGTGGGCTCTCGGCATTTTGGCTTTGGCTGGCTTGCCGCCGTTAGGCCTGGCTTACAGTGAGTGGATGATGCTAGAGGCATTTTGGGATGTGCATGCCACCGGCTTGGTCATCTTCTTGGCAGTGGCTTTAGCCATAACTTTTGCCGCGCTTTCCTTCCACTTGTTGGGAGGGCTGTGGGGCGGACTTGAGTTGTCTGAAGGCCATACTGCCGACACCGAGGAGACCACGCGGGATGCTCGTCATGGGACTCGGGCCATGGGAGGGGAACAACCATGATGGGGACAGAGCTCAACAAACGATGGATTTTGACCAATTCTCAGCAAAGAGACAACGGATCGCAGTTGCTGGCACTAACCGCATTTCAAGACGAGCGGATTGTTGCCCACTGGCTATTGCCTGACGGGCAGTGCCGGGAAAACGCGATCGCTGTCACGGCAGGGGCGTTTCCCTCTTTAACGCCGGTTCTGCCTCAAGTGTCTTGGGACGAACGTGAGATCCATGACTTGTTCGGCTACATTCCCAACGGCCACCCTGATTTGCGTCCATTGGTCCGCACCCCGCGCTGGCCCGATGCATTCTATCCGTTGAGATCCAAGTTCGAGCAACCGATACCATGGCTCGACGTGGAACCGGACAATGGGGACCAACGGGTGACAGGAGAAGGGGTGACCATTATGAAAGTGGGTCCGACTCATGCGGGGGTCATCGAGTCGGGGCACTTTGTTTTCAGCATTATGGGGGAAAATATTCTGCACCTCGATTTGCACCTATTTCAAAATCATCGCGGGGTAGAAGGTCACTTAGAAGGTCGGCGCTTAGCGGAAGTGGCGCCCTTGGTGTCCAGGATTTGCGGCGCCGATACGGTGTCGCACCAAGTCAATTGGGCCAGCGCGGTAGAAAAACTCGCCGGCCACACCATAGACCAACCGTTGGCCTGGCGGCGTGTGGCGCTCTTGGAATCGGAACGGATTTTAAGCCATTTAAATGATCTTGCGCAAATTCCCGCGGGGGTCGGGTTTCACGTAGCCCATCAACAGGCGCTGGCCATGAAAGAAAAGTGGCAACGGGGAATGCATTCCCTGTTTGGACACCGATTGTTGTTCGATACGGTAGGTCCTGGGACTGCGGCATTTTTTGACCCCGATGCGCTCGGACGATTAATTCATGATGTGAGGCGCGATTGGCAATCGTGGCGCGCTTTAGTGCTTGGACATCACGGGTTCCAAGATCGGATGTTGGGGGTGGGCATCGTGCGGCAGGCAGACGCCGCCCGGTTAGGTGCCCAAGGGGTGGTGGCGCGAGCGTCGGGACTGAGTTTTGATGCCCGTAGCGTGATGCCGCTTTATCAAGAATGGAAAGTGAAGCCGGCGGGGGAAGTGTCCGGCGATGTGGCGGCACGTTTCAAGGTGCGGCTAGAGGAGGTCGAGACGTCATGGCGCTTGCTGCAAGATGTGATTTTCGAAGTGGCCAAAATGCCCCTGCCCTCGTTTTGGCAGCCGCCCGAGGACTTGGCCGGAGATGCGGTGGCGTATACGGAATCGCCGCATGGCCTGAATGCCCATGTGGTGTCCCTTAAAAACGGCCAGGTGGTGAGATATCATGTCCGTTCGGGAACCTTCCGGAACTGGCCCTTATTGACCAAAGCGGTGACAGGCAATGCTGTGGGAGATTTTCCTCTAATCAACAAGAGCTTTGAGCTGTGCTACAGCTGTTCAGACCGATAAACCCAAAGAGGGGGAATAACCGTGTCGCGAGCAATGAAATCACTGCAACTTCGCCATCTGGACGCCGGAAGCTGCAACGGCTGCGAGCAGGAACTTACCGCCTTGACCAGCCGATATTATGATTTGCAGCAGTATGGCATCGATTTGGTGGCCTCGCCCCGCCATGCAGATGCTTTAGTTGTCACCGGTCCGGTGACCGACACCATGAAAAAGCCCTTGGAAAAAGTGTGGCAGGCGGTGCCGGAATCGAAATGGCTGGTGGCCTTGGGCGATTGCGCGGCAGGATGCGGGGTGTTTCAAGAGGCCTATGCCAGCCACGGCGGGGTGGCCAAACCCGACCTGGTGATTGCCGGGTGTCCCCCGCGACCTCAGGACATATTAGACAAACTCAACCAATTTCGTCTGGGGCAGGGATAATTTTGGGCAATGCGGATAGGATTTGCTCAATGAGGCGCCTATCCGGTATACTAGAGGCAAGATAACGAGCGTGGCTGGGTTGAGAGATGGAGAGCCCGGTGCGTCCCTCATTGGAGGGGCGGCCGGGCTTTGCGCATGAAATGGGGGAAATGGCTCATGGTGGTGGTGATTGGTGCGGGAGCTACTGGACTGGGCGTGGCGTGGGATCTCATGCTGCGTGGGGTGCCGGTTGCCGTGCTGGACCAAGGAGACTTAGGCCATGGAACCTCAGGCCGCTTTCATGGATTGTTGCACAGCGGAGCACGCTATGTGCTGACGGATGCCGTGGCAGCTCGGCAATGTCAAACAGAGAACTTGCGGCTGCGGCAAGTGGCCGCACCCTATATCGAATCCACGGGGGGGCTTTTTGCCGCTTCACCCGATGTATCCGAGAATTTGGTGCAGAATTGGCTGCGAGGGTGCCATGATGCCAAAATTCCTGTGGCGCCAGCCAGTCCAGTTCAGGGTATGAATGCACAGTGGAAGCGCATCTATGAAGTGAATGATGGCGTCATCAATGGCTATCAGTTGTTGCAGGCTTTGGCGCGAGGCATTCGCCAAGGAGGCGGCCAGATTTTAACGCATCGGCGGGTGGTCGGCGCACGTCCCATGAAGGGCAAGATACACACCATCGTGATGGAAGGGCCTGATGGGTTGGAGGAGATGAGAGCCGATGCCGTCGTCAATGCGGCAGGTCCTTGGGCTGGCCATGTCGCGTCATTATGGAGCGATCCCTTACCCTTGACTTTGTCTCGGGGCATCATGCTGCTGTTTTCCCACCGGCAAACGCCAAAAGTGATCAATCGGCTGGATGTTCCGGGCGATGGGGATATTTTAGTGCCGCATCATCATATCAGCATCTGGGGCACCACCGACACGGAAACCGATTCCCCAAAAGCGCCGACTCCTTCGCATGCTGAGGTGGCGCACCTCATGGAGCGGGGTTTGGCAATGTTTCCTGATATGGGAGAATGGCGGGTTCTTCGTTCGTTTTCCGGTGTGCGCCCGCTCTATCGGGCGCCGGGAAATCTGGCGAGGGAAACTCGGCATATCAGTCGTGATTTCGTTGTGCTAGATCATCCGCTTAAAGGGGCATTTTCGGTAATCGGCGGCAAATGGACGACGTATCGATTAATGGCCGAGCAAGTGGCGGACCGGGTAGCCGCATATCTCCATTATGCGACGCCTTGCCAAACAGGGGCTGTCCCGCTGCCATTGGCCAATGCAGTAGGGGTGGGGGCGGATCCTCTTTTATGCGAGTGTGAAAGTGTGTCCAAATCCCAACTCCGAGCCTTTGAGGGATTGAGCCTGTCGGATCTGAGGACGCGCACCTGGTTCGGCATGGGCCCTTGTCAAGGGACGTTCTGCGGCCACCGCGTGATGCAATGGCGAAGCCATCAAATTGGCGAAGAGGCGGCTAGCAAAGAGTTGGCAGCATTTCGCGAAGAGCGGGAACGGGGCATGTGCGCCGCTCTTTGGGGTGACAACGCAGTGGAGTGGCTCTTGCAACGCAACATTCGATTTCAGAGTTTGGGGGAGTCACAGCGTGCCGATGACTGAACCATGGATTATTGTAGGCAAAGGCCCAGCAGGACTTTTGGCGGCCAGCTTGTTGCTAGAGCAAGGACATCGGGTGGTTGTGGTGGCCAAAGGCCAGGGGTCGTTGCCACTGTGGAGCGGGGCGCTCGATTTCTATAGTTGGGATACCAAGCAGCACCCTGTCAAAGCGCCTTACGATCATGCTGACCATTTGTCGGGACTGAGTCTTAATAGAGAGCAATGGCAAGCGGGCTGGGAGGACTGGCGGCGCATTCTTCAAAAAGTGGGGGTTCAAACCCAAGTAAGCCCCGATCACGAAAATCTCCTCAGTCCCACCTTGTCGGGTGTTCTGGTCCCGCGATATCTGGTGCCCGAGTGGCAATATGCCGTGACCGATCCCGAACCGGTCACGGTGGTCTCTTGGGATGGCATCCTGGATCTGGACCTTCATCTATGGGCAGAGCGCTATCAGCAACATACGAAAATGGCCGCTAAGACCATTCAAAGGCCCGGACCTCAGGGGTGGACTGCCCGATGGACACCATTACACTGGGCGGGCTATTTAGATTCAGAGTCCGGCCGCAGGTGGCTGGCAGACGACCTGGAAGCTGCTCTGGACGACACATTTGACCAGTGTCCCGTGCTGGTGCCGCAAATCATCGGAATACGGCATACAGAGGAGATATTAAGTGACCTTCGCGTGCGACTGGGACGTCCCGTCAAGGAAATTCCCTTGATTGCTCCCTGCCTCGGGGGCGTTCGCATCGCAGAACGCTGGAAAGAATATCTCCTCGGCCACGGTGTGCGGTTTGTCGCAGATGAAGTGGTCGGTGTGGATGGTTTTGGCGTCCAGTTAGCCACTGGTGGCGCATTATCCGGGCGGGTGGTGTTGGCGACCGGCGGGGTATTGGGTGGGGGCTTCAGATTACAGTGGGACCGCACGGTGATCAATACGGCCACAGGCCAGTCCATTGCCTGGAGCGGAAAGCCCGAGGATTTGAGTTGCATTGGGGTCTCGGATGCGAACAGTTTATGGGGTGTGGTGGGGCGAAGCGCTGGCGGTTGGGATGGGGACCGTCACGGAGGAGCCGGGCACGTCTTAGGAACGGTGTTGGCATGGGTGAATGCGATGCATGAGGAGGTGTATTGTGCTGCACGATGATGCCTGCCTAAAGTGTTCCCTTTGCATCACAGCCTGTCCGGTGGTGCGGGTAGACCCGCTATTTGCTGGGCCCAAGGCCTATGGACCAGAATGGTGGCGTGCGCATGAAGCGAGAGATGCCTTTGATACGGATCCGCATGTGGATGACTGCACGTTTTGTCAGTTGTGCGAGGCGGCTTGCCCGGCTGATGTACCCGTGGCGCACCTGATCGCCCAACACAAAGACCATCATCGGAAAAAGCGCCCGCAGTTGAAGCGGTTTCGCGATTTTATACTCTCTCATCCCCATTGGATTGGGCGCCTGCCCTTTAGTCCGCGAAAAGTGTCGGCCGTTGTGGCAAAGATGGCCCAGATGTCATCCCACGCTGATTTTCCCGTGGCGGACCGCACCAAGTTTCACAGTGGGCGGCCTTATGGAGAAAACATCCCGACGGTAGGACTCTTTGTAGACTGCTTTAACCGCAGTTATGGAGGAGAAGTGGTGGCGGCCGCCGAGCGCGTTATTTCACGGCTGGGATATCAAGCGGTGCTGATGCCAAGTCAGCCTCATTGTTGTGGCGCGGCTGCCTATGCGAGTGGACTGGTTGACGAGGCACAGCGCATTGCGCAAGACAGCGCCCACGCCTTAAGAGAAACTCCGGTAGAGACGTTGCTAACGTTAAATGCAACATGCGATGGCACGTTGCGCGATGAATGGCCCAAATATTTCTCCTTGAGTCTACCCGGGACCAGGGTGTTGCCATGGACGGATTGGGTGCTGGAGACGGCGACGGCCGATTTCTGGTCACAGTTTGAAGAGACTAATGAAGCGGTATGGGTTCACACCACTTGCCGAGGAAAAGTGGCGCAAGGAGAAGGGGCGATGGAGGAGTTCGTGAAGTTGGCTAATGGGCAGCCGTTGCCCTTGGGGATTGCGTGTTGCGGTGCCGCCGGGTCGTACGCGTTTAAGGTGGAGCATGAAGATGCGGCCATTCAATTAGGGATAAAAGCCAAAGAGGCCGTTCATAGGCAAGGCCATCAGGCAGAGGCCATGATTGTGGACAGCGGAACCTGCGCGCTTCATCTGGCGCAATATACCGGACTTTTTACCATGCACCCCGCGTTATGGCTTGGGCGGCGTCTAATGCAAGCGCAATCGCTGGACAAAAAGGCCGAGGTATCCAATCTTTGTGAGTAAGGTTATTCCTTCAACGGTATTTACTGGTGCGCAATGGAATTTGCGGCTTTGTGAAGAAGAACTCCTCATCGCATAAGGTAGGCCCGACCGATGACGGACACCCACCGGTAAATGTCAGTTCGACTCAGCCATTGAAGAGCGAGTACACGACGAAGGACCGACGATTGTGGCTGATAATCTTGACCGGATGCCGCCGGCCGTCCATGACGGCCCTGGATGCGATGGAGTCGGGTAGGTCTGCCCTAACGATGGCCATAAGTCGGCAAATTACGGATACTTTAATGGCGCTCCCAGATCCAACGCCGCTCGGGGTCTGGCGGGAATCCGGTCGGAGATTGCGGTAGGTCGATGCAGACCGTTCGCTAACCACTCTGGGAATTTTCTGGACTTACAACTGGGCTGCGACCGTATGGGGTCTGCCAGGGCATGGGAGGGCGGCGCCACCGGAGCAAGTCTTTAAAGCTCGGCCCCGGCCGTGCGTCGTCCAGATTGGCAGCAATTGTGGCCCGCCTGGCCATCGAATTGCCGTTCGGGGAATAGCGTGCGTGGAAAGTCCTTTCATCGGACAAAATGTGCCTTAAATGATGTTCTACCATGAGAGTCGGGAGCATTTTCTCCTCTCTGGTGTTATCCACAAGGCTCCCGAAGAGCACAACGCAAAAAGCTCCGAGGCAAATAAACTCTTGTGGCACGAGGTATTGTATGATATCGTCTGAATAGAGCGACAAGGAGATCGTGAGAGGTGGCTAATGGCCATCTCTTTGTCGTTTTTATAGCACGGATTCCCTATGGACGGGTTCGAAACATAAATCATAACGCGGACTGATTTATAAGCATTTTGTCAAGTGGGCTCTGGTGTGGGGAGAAACAATAAAGGGGGATTAGCTCAATGGATGAATCGCTTACCGAACGAGATAATATGCCGATTGACCGGACCCATATTCGGGTGACGGTACTGACGGTTGCGGGATACTTTTTAGATGGATTTGATCTGTTGGTCATTTCTGTTGCCTTGTTAACCATTGTTCCTGCATTCCATCCATCGGCTGTGGCGGAGGGTCTAATTGGATCTGCGACTATAGCGGGTATGTTTTTCGGAGGTCTTGGAGCCGGATTTTTAGTGGACCGACTAGGGCGGCGTCGGATATATATGTGGGATCTACTCGTCTTCATCATTTTTACCGTTGGGGCGGCCTTTGCCCAGAATATTTGGCAGTTAATCGTATTCCGAGGGCTCCTAGGGGTGGGCATCGGTGCCGATTATGCGTTAACGCTAACCATTGTGAGTGAGTTTGCCCCGATTAAAGGGCGCGGCACGTTAATGGGTGCTGGGTTATTTGCGTATTGGATAGGAGCTGTGGCTTCGATTTTTTTGGGTCTGCTGTTTTTTGTCACTACCGGCGGTCTAGCGTGGAGGTTGACCCTGTTGGTCGGGGTAATCCCCGCCATCATCGTCCTTATCTTGCGCCACACGGTACCCGAAAGTCCTCGGTGGAAAGCGGTCACAGAAGGCAAAGGGTTAGCGGGCGCAAAAACCTCTGGATCGGTGAAAGTGCTCTTTGAAAGACCCTTCGCACGCCGCGTATGGTTGTCCTACGCCAACTGGTTCATTAATGACATCATCTTCTACGGGATTGGCATTTACACTCCCATCCTTCTTTTAGGAATGGGATTAAAAACGCATGTTGCCTCAATATCCGGATCGGGAGTATTGGATATCGTGGGTATGTTTGGCGCTTTTGCTGGGATGCTGCTGCTGGACCGGTGGGGCAGACGCCCCCTGCAGGCATGGGGATTTCTCTTGCAGGGCTTGACTTTGTTGGCGTTTGCTTTAGATCCTAAGCCTTCCCTGCTTATTCTAGGTATTGCGTTTGCTATCTTTTACGTGGCAAATGCGGGAGGCACGGGACAAACCACCGGTATTTTTGTATCTGAGTTAGTCCCAACCCGTGTGCGCGGTACGGCTATGGGCCTGGGTACAGCCATTAGCAGGATAGGAGCCTTTATTAGCGTCTTTCTGTTGCCAGTTATTCTTAAAAGTGATGGCATCGAAGTGATCCTGGTACTAACGGGGATTTGTGCACTGGTGGGGGCGGTCCTGACCTTAGGTTTGCCCGAGACACGCAACCAATCGCTGGAAAGTTTGAACGAGAACCAAATGGCACAACCGGGAACGCTGGCCGCATCAGAGATGCGTTCATAATCTGCTTGCCATGACTGGAAGGGAATATCCATCCCCCTCCGGTCATGGCATCGTAATCTAAACCCTCTGCATGGAGCAGGGAAGAATCAATGCCATACCCAAATACAGGGCCAGATGTCAGACGCATTACCCCAAAATGTTGTACTGGGAAAACCAAAGGGTTTTAGCCAAGTGAGGTGTGCTGTTTCCTATTGCTTCGGCAGGACGCTCCCTTACACGGTTATTCCGAATTCCCATAGCAGGAGACTGGCATGGGATATTCTCGTACGCATTGGGCCATTGCGCTCAGGTTGCGGGCCACTGTTCAATCCATTGGGGCAAATCGGCGACTGAGCGGATTCGCCCATCTGGCTGATATTGCGCTGGAATCGGACCTGTGCCCGTAACGCCGGTTTCCACGAGGCACGTTTTCATGCCCGCGTCTTTCCCAAGGCGCACATCCGTGTCGATTCGATCGCCCACCACTAAGCATTCCTCGGATGACACACCGAGTGATCGGATTAAGTATTGCGCGAGCAGAGAAGAGGGTTTCCCCGCCACAACTTGAACAGACCTTTTGGTGGCCGCTTCTAGAGCAGCTAGGGTGGTGCCTGCGTCTGGGAGTCCTCCATCGGGGGTAGGGCATACCATATCGGGATTGGTCGCATAAAATGCCGCGCCTTGTACTAACGCACGATAGGCGATGGTCAACTTATGATAAGTCAGCGTTGTATCAAAGCCCACAATGACAATTTGGGCATCGCCCTGTGTGGTGAGCATGTAGCCGGCGTGCTGGATGGCGTCACGCAACACCTTTTCGCCCACCACAAAAATAGTTTCACTGCGGCTGGGGTGCACCTGATCAAGATAGCTTACCATGAGTTGGGTCGACGTGATAATTTCCGACCGTCTGGCGTCAAAGTCGAGTCTTTGCAACTTTTTTTCGTAAGCGGCTTCCGTTTTACGGGGGTTATTCGTCATAAAACGCAAACGATAGCCATGGGTTCGCGCCCAACTGACAACCGAGGGCGCGCCTGGCAAAGCGTGGTCGCCCAGATATAGTGTGCCATCAAGATCAAAGATTATTGCTTTAAGCATGGCGCCACCCTAGGGTCTTGCGCGATATACCCGAGAAAAAAATTTTTAGGCGCTTGGCCCGGGTGGCTAACCGACATTTGGGCGCGGTTAGTTGAGGCCGCACGTCCGAAGGCTTCGACCAGGAGGGGATGGCTTTCTCGGCAGCATGCGGTTGCTGCCAGTGATGTAAGGCCCCGTTACACGCAAAGCGCGCCAGCCCCATCGTCTTGCGGAAATACGTCTCCTGCCGACCGTAGGCTCTTTTATGGGTGTCAATCATGACGATGACTCCTTCACCGCGTGTTTCACGCGATCCAGCAATTTTTGACTCTTCCGGAACCGATTCCCTCGAGGACTTGTTGGGCCAGCTCTTCTTCAAAGGCGGTCTCCTCCTCTTGATTGAGAATCCGTACTGCCATGTGCTTGGCTTCTCAGAGGGCAAACACGGCCACAAACAAGCGGACGAGCTGGTCGGCGAGGATGTCATTCACAAGGCGTTTAGGCCCTTTGGGTAATCGTTCATCCCCGACCTCAGATGTCCATTCTGGCGTGGGTGCAATAGATCTCCACGATTTGCTTTTGCCGAACCCGATCCTCAGATCCTAGTGCCAATACCCGGCCGCGCGTCTGTGCATTTGGCAAGAGTCGCTCTATCGGCGCAACGTCGTCGGAGTGACGCCCAGAACTCTCCGCTTGGTGAATAGTCACCAAGTTTCGTGCCATATCCTTGGATAAGTGAACAACATTTAAAGAAACTGGTCAAACCGGTCTAAGCTATGAATTGGAGTCAGTTTGGCGCAAGTATGCCATAGCAGACAAAAACTGTCGAGGCTTACGGTTGAGGGGGTGTATCTAATCTTGACCGGATACCGCCTGCCGGACGGCAGGCCATGACGTCCCAGGATGCGATGAAGTCGGGTACCAAGGCCCTCATGATGGGGCAAATCACGGAAACGTTAATGGCGCTCTCCAGAGCCCACGCCGCTCAGCATCACGACTTTGAAGTTACCTTGCTCTAAAAAGGCTGTCCCATTGACAGAAGGCATGGGGTCGGTTAAATTGTAAAAAAGTTTTGTTTCTCATAACAAAGGTGCGATGAAGAAGACGCGATGGCATGCGGTCCTG
>JAJYHT010000066.1 GCA_021784595.1 Bacillota bacterium
CGATGGCACTGGAGGATATTCACACCACGTCTTTTGGCCCTGTCTGGGGAGATGGCGTATTTTCTCAGCAAGCAAAATCCTATAGGAGCCGGGTTTTTTGTAGTGGGAGCGGTGTGGACTGTTGTGACTTGGTTTTATTCTCACGATAACAATTCCCACCTCAGTGGGTTGGTGGACATGGTGGAATTGTTCGCTTGGGTGTGGATTGCACTGGCCTTGCGTTAGCCAGGGCACTCTAGAATTTGCTAATATGAGCCATAACTAACACACGATGATGGGGGTATGGCATGGCGATGTTCGATTTGTTGCCTTCTTTGGGCATCGCCGTTTCGGTGATGGATGCGGTCGACAATCCTCTATGGGTGCAATCGGACGCCGTGTGCCGGTTGCACATGGCTAGAAGTTTAGAAGCACTGCGTCCTTTCTTGGAAGATCCTGATGCGGAGGGACCTCGTTATCCCTACCATATCTATGATGACCTGTCGATGCGGGCCGATGTTTCGTGGATGGAACAGGCGGGCGTGCAATTTTCGTTGACCGTGATTGCACCAGGCGAATTGCATCGGGAGTGGATGAAGACGGCTGGACATTTTCACCGTTCATCGCGCCGATCCCGTGCTTTGCCTGAGGTGGTTGAGGTCGTGCGGGGAACGGGTCACATTGCATTGCAATTGATGAGGACCTCCGATCGGATTGCGGAAATTTCCCTGGTTAGCGTTCAGCGCGGCGATTGGATGGTAGTTCCGCCTGGTTATGGCCACATCAGCATTAACACGTCGTCTTCTCCATTAATTGTGGCCCATGTTCGAAGCCGCGACATCGAGTTAGAATATGAAGAGATGGCGCGCCATCGTGGCGCTGGGTACTGGGTGGGTCCACAGGGTGAGCGCATCAACTCTAATTACCAGGAGGTGCCCCCCCTCAAACGCTACCTGGCTAGTCAAATTTTTCCGAGGCCATTTGGCAATGAAGGGATATACCGAGCTGTGCGCCGTCACCCAGAGGCCTTTAAATTTTTATGGAATCCAGAAATTCCGGTGGCTTGGCCCTAAAGGAGACGTTACATGCTGATTGCAGGATGGGTTTTTGGCATTATTATCATTTTGGTGGGTGTTTGGCTGTGGCGCTATCCGAGCCGATATGGGCGCGGATTCGTGCAAGCCATAAGTCTGGTATTTGTTTTAGGCGGCATTTACGTTATTTGGGTAGCCTACATTTTAGCTGGGCACAGCATTTTGCGCCGATCGATTTTTTAATTGGGAAAGCGGCCGGGAGTCATCCCGGTCCGCTAGGGGACTAGCGCCATATCGTGAACAGGATAGTGCTGAAGCCAGGTTGTGGGATTGTTGCGATTGTCCTCAACACAAATCACAACGCCTCCCTTAAAAAGTATTTCTGCGTAGTGCCGGGCTAAGGAGCGGTCCATTCCCAGCCGTAAAATATGGTGCCACATATCCAAAAAGGGATAGCAGGCAAAGTCGTGTGACAACGGGCCTAAGACCACTACATGGGACTCGTGGGTCTCTGGATTGGGCATTAACACGGAGACTGCCGCTCGACCTTGTACCCCAGTCACACAATCCAACAACGCGTTGTGATCTTGAAACCAGCCAAATGCACGGGCTATGGTGACCACCTCCAGGAATAGTGTGGCTTAACGGGGATTGGCTCATGATGGCAAATGCCGCACATGCTGTCGCTTGCTTCCATCTTTGGGAGAATCAAATCGCGGTACTTCGTCAAATTTCGTATACTGAAGAATGAAAAACAGGAGGTGCTAAATATGGAACAACAGGAAAATTACATAGATCCGCATCGCGCAGCGTTGGTAGTCATTGACTTGCAGCAAGGGATCGTGGGAATGGATGCTAAACCGCGCTCCTCTCATGAGGTTGTCGCCAACGCAGCACGATTGGCTAGCCACATGCGTTCGCATGGTGGCCTGGTGGTCTTGGTGAGGGTAGCCTTTGAAGCAGATGGCAAGGATCGCTTAATGCCATTGATCGACCAAGCAATCCCCTTGCACAGAGGCCAGGCGCAAGCGAACTTCTCTGATTTAGTGCCAGAAATGGGCCCCCATGCTGGCGATCTGGTCATTACTAAACGACAGTGGGGCGCTTTTTACGGCACCCCATTGGATTTGGAATTGCGCAGACGCGGGAAGGACACAATTATTTTGTGTGGAATTGCCACGAACTTTGGCGTGGAGAGCACTGCCCGCGATGCTTATGAAAGGGCTTACCAGCAAGTCTTTGTAGAGGATGCCATGGCATCCATGACAGAAGAGGGCCATCGATATCCACTGCAATTCATCTTTCCGCGTTTAGGCAGGATTCGCACCACAGAGCAGGTCATCGCGATGGTGCGTTAATCCCGTCGCAGAGTTTGCAGCCATTCTGCCATGGTAGGACTGGCGGCGCCGAAATGGCCCAAATCGTCTATCCAGAGGTTTTGATGGACCGCCAGCCCAATTAAGGAGATGACCTCGGCGGCGTGTAGTCCCATGGCTTGGGCGCCGATGACCTGGCGGTCTTGATTGGCGAAGACCACCAGGTAGTTCGTTGGGCAATGGTCAGTCCATGATTTATAAAGCCATGGCGCGTTGTCGGCCACATAGCGGTAGTGCCCGGTTTGTTGGCCAATACGTGCAAATTCAGGACGGGTGTAGACGGCCTCGGCTATATCCGTTAAGGGATGGATGCTCTTAACACCTAACGCATGGCGGACCGCGGCCGTGCCTTGGGCCCATGCCTTATTGGCCAGCATCATGCCACCAGCCGCGTCCCCCACCGCGTAGACGCGATCTAGAGAGGTTTTCCCGTACTCATCTACTGCAATGAAGCCCTGTCCATCGGTTGACAAGCCTAAAGCGGCAATGCTCTCTGGCTCCCACATGGGCACCCTTCCGGTGGCCAGCAAAACCCGGGGGACTACATCGCAACCGGTAAGGTGCGCCGAATCAATCCAATTGAGACCGACACCTTGGGCGCCCTCATCAGTCAGTCCGATAATTCGACGATCCCATACCAATTCAACGCCATCGCTTTGCAATGCGGAAATCAAATGTCTGGACATTATCGGGTCGTACGTCGGGATAAGGGTTGAGCCAGGGGAATAGAGACGAATTTTGACACCAAACCGCGAAAACAACGAAGCGGCCTCCAGTCCAGTCGGCCCCGCGCCGATAACGGCAAGTTCGGGGGGCAATGCGTTCAATGTATGAAAAATGCGCGGGATAAGCACACGCCGGCCATCAGGTTTCATTCCTGCAATGAGTTTTTGTCGGGAGCCCATGGCCAAAATGACAACATCGCCAATCAAGAGCTGTCCGGCGTTTTCAGTCCGAACCTGGAATCCCGGCTCCAAATGGGCGATATCTGTAATGACCGTGACTTTAGAGAGTCGTTGGGCGGTGGCTTGAACCATATTGGCAATGATTTGAGATTGGTAGGCCATCACCTCAGACCATTGGTCGGCTGACCAGGCAGCTCCTAATTCTTTCGCGTGAAGAATGGCGTCGGCTGCTTGAATAAGAATCTTGCTGGGCACTAAACTATGTTTGGCGGCATTGCCACCAAGTCCTTCGGGGTCAATAAGGGTTACTTCATGCCCTCTGGTGCTTGCTTCATAAGCGGCCGCCAGACCGCCTGGCCCGGCGCCTAAAATGATGAAATGCATAAAGAGTCCCCCTTTCGTCATGATTAGATAGTGTAACCGCTTTGAAGCAGGGAGGGAAATCACTCTGTAGGATGATCATGAAAACGTGCGGTTGCTCTGGTGACTGAAATCGGGACAAGTCTACGATTCGTTAA
>JAJYHT010000091.1 GCA_021784595.1 Bacillota bacterium
GGGAATTTCCCCAGGGATTTTGGCTGTCGTTTTTGGGGAATTTAAGCTACCGTTTTTGGGGAAATTGAGTTGTCGTTTGTGAGGAATTTAAGCTACCGTTTTTGGGGAATTTAAGTTGTCCTTGACAATGTAGCGCCATCCCGATGCGTCCACGGCATCGGGCACCCGGGGCGGATCAGTCCAGACATAGCGGTTAAGCCAATCGCACAGATCGGCGGGCCATTGTCCTTCCGGTTGTGTCAGCCATCGATTGGTGCGACACCACGCATAGTACGATCCCGCCTCCACCGTCATCATGGCGTCGGTGCGCTGCACCGCGTACCACTGGGGTCCATCCCAGATCGGACCGAACGTGGTGTGCAAGAGGGTGTCTGCCAGATCCCCGGGATCCGGTGCCAAGACGCCCTGCACGACCTGCCATTGCGCAGGCACGGAAAACGGCCGCACACGACGGAGGGAATCTCCCGCCGTCCTCATCCTTGGGCCCCCACGGACCGGACACGCAACCGATCCGCCGCCATCACAGCAGCCAGATATCCTTGCGCATTGGCCCATTGGGGGTCAGGCGGTTGAATCACGTGGGGAATGGTCTCCGCGAGCAAGCGGCTGCCGCCGCCGACAGCGATGAGCCCCAGCACTTGATCCATTTGCGCGTCCAGCTTTTCCAACAGTGACTTGACCACGAATTGGGCGACGCGGGTGGCTTGGACGGCCCGTTGGGAGGTAATGTCTACGGATTCTCCGCGCACCACCACCTGCGGGGTGCCCGCGACTTGCGCTGCCGTAAAGGGGATCTGGTACGTCGTGGTCATCACTTCCGCCAAGGCTACGTCGACCGCATGCATCCCGCGTTCAATCGAGCCGGCGGCAAGAGGATCAAACGTGAGCACCCCATCGTCGTGTTTGGTCACGATCAGAAAGTCGGTGGTGCGATACCCAATATCGGCCAGGAGATAGGGGCCGGGACGATATTGAGGCGCATCCAGCACAGGCCCCGCCGCCGCAATGCCTTGCGGCAAGACCAGCACCGATTCGAACCAGAGGCGCTGCGGCGCCGCGTCGGGTAAACGCACCGTCGCGCCAAATCCTAAGAGCGCTGTTTTGAACGCCTGGTGTTGGGATCCCCACCAGGCCAGAGGCAACCCTGTCGCTAAGGTGACGGGCCCAGAGGCTCCGCATTGAGCCGCCGCGGTGACCATCAACCGCAAGGTATCCTCGTCTAGGGCTTTATTACGGGCCCAAACCGGTGCGGCAAATCGGCGGGCGACATCCCCAATCACAAAAGCTTGGCCGTCAATCAGCGTGACAGGCAGTTGAGCAAATGTTCCAAGGTCCATCGCTTGCGGAGCAGGATGCAACAGGGCGGGAAAGAGCGCTTGGTGCCCTCGTGACGACAACGCTTTAACATATCCATGACCAACATCAATAGCTAACTGCATGACAAATTCCTCCTTAATGGTGCCGTACAGGATCAAAGCGATAAACGATACCCGATCGATGACGCAGATGTCCCAAGGAATGCCTGGGAGGAGAAGACTTAGGAGACTCTGTGCGGAAAAAAGCCAGGCTAAGATATGGCGGGCCAGCGGCCCGCCTAAATGGCTTACTCGGAGTACGAAAGAACGGAAGGTCTAGACCGGATCGGTCAATTCGAAAATCCAATCCAGCCATCGCCGAATCGTTTGGGCTCGCCGCCTGTAGGTCGTGTCCGCATGGATTCCCCTGGCCCCGGTGCGTCGCATAATCGTTACGAGATCATCCGTCGTCGGTGGACTGACATTTCTAAGGTAGTGATCAAATGCTTCCCAAAAGGGCTGCAAATAAAAAAATAGTGGCATGACGAATCATAGTGTTTTTAAGGCCTCCGTGTCCTATTTCGAGCGTGGGCTTGTCCCCACGAGGCTCCTCGTGTTCGAGGCGTGCAACGCCGCCTGACAGGCTTGGGCAATGCGCCACCAGACCCACCGCATCGGATCGGGTGGCGCCTCTAAATAGTCCGTGCAGAGATGGAGCATCTCTTCGACATCCTCAGGCCGTAGCTGGATCGTGACGGTGGATGGCATGCCCTCTTGCCGCCGCGCCATCAGGGCGCCTCCGTGACTGCGGCGGCACCGACGGGGGTGGCTCCCGTGGGGATCGCCTCCGATGTGGTTTCCGCATTGCGCACCTGCCAGACCACGTCACTCCATGCCTGATCCGACTGACCCCATACCGTACAGACCGTCAGCCAAAACGTGCGGTCGGGCAACTCCACGCCGGGCCAGGCACAGACGGCCTGGAGATAATCCGCCTGATCCGTGCGGGACCGGTCCGGGAAGACCCGGGCCATCTGATCGGCCCAAGCCCCGACAATCGTGGGATCACACCGCCGCGTTTGCATGCCGCGACTAAGCGCTTGCCAGATTGGTCGCCAGGGACTGGCGACATCGTGTTGAGCGTGCCAGAGCGCCGGAGCGGGAATCCAGGCCCCGACAGTGGCGGGCACGGCCTCGCCGGGTGATACGCGCTCGGCGTCCGCATACCGCGTGAAGAGGGTCTCGGCATCGGGAATCGCGCGCAGGCGCAACGTATCGGGCGGTTCCACCGTGGATAAGAGCAGTTGCCCTTCCTCCCACGCGAGGGTCGCGCGATCGGCTTGCGGAACGGTCAGCGCCCCGCGTTTTTGGAGTGTGGTAAGGGCCATCGGCACATCCATCCTTTTGCCAGAAGATGGTCCGAGTATAGCACAAGGTCGCCGCGATTGGCGAGAGGGGACCGTGCAGGACGTGGTCCCGAACCACAACGGCAAGACCGCAGAGATCCGGGGTTCCATGCCTTCAGCCAGGATGCTATGTGTCAATCCCGCAAGACATGAGGCAGCGACGTAAGCAGGGAAGAGGAGCGGTATCCGACAGAAGGGCATTCTGTCCGATTCGTACTCGATGGCCGAACAAACCGCAAAGTCTTAAGGGATAAAGACTGGAGGGGCGGAGCAGAGGCTCCGCCCACGACCTCGGTGTGGCCGCACCGTCACGAATCCGTTATAATGGCAGGCAGAGTCTGGCTTTAGCGGATACCGTCTCATGACAGGCGATCCCACGTGAAAGGAGTATCCCTGTGAATATGGTCGAACCGCTGCGCGACAAAAAACACATCGACGCCATCCGCAAGATTCTGGTGGCACAAAATCTCCGCGATGCGGCGTGGTTCACGTTGGGCATCAACAGCGGTTTGCGGATTGATGACTTGTTGCACATGACGGTCGGCGATGTGCGGACCTCCTCGCACCAGTGGCGGGAGCGGTTGCACATCACCGAACGCAAGACGGGAAAGGCGAAAGACTTTCCCTTAAGTGCGAGTGCGAAGAAGATGCTGGCCGCCTATCTATCAACACGGCCCAACGCCCAAGCGACGGATCCCTTATTTCCCTCGCGCAAACACGGGCGGCCTCTCCAGCGCGGGCAAGCCTGGCAGATCTTGCGGGATGCCGCACAGGCGGTCGGCGTGACCGATCCCATTGGGACACACTCAATGCGCAAAACGTTTGGATACTGGGCGTTCCGTTCCGGCGTCGATCTTACCATCATTCAGCAAATCCTGAATCACAGTAGTCCGGGAACAACCCTGGCGTACATTGGGATTCGCCGGGAGGAGCGGGATGCGGTGTATTTGGGACTGAATTTGTGAGAACCAAAAGGTATCGTGATAAGGGCCGAACGCGGGGGTATCGTGAAGTTTACCGACTATATGAATGCGCTCGCGGCGGCCTATGTGAATCTCGTGCCCCTCGCGAATGTGACCGGGGATTTTAATACGGCGGCCACGTGGGTCGAAAACGGGGATTACCTGGTGATTGCCGTGGGCCACCCCGCCAATTTAGCGCCGTTTTGGAATCCCTGTGGGTGGAATACCTCGGCGTATTCCCTGACCAGCTATCCCGCGTGTCAGACCCCGTTTGATTATTACAGTATTCCGTATGACGGGGCGATTGTCGCCGGCCTGTTCGAAAGCGCCGACGGCGTGACTGCACGCGATAGTTTGCAATTGGCGATGATGTTGGGACATTATGCCATTCATGGAGAGTATCCGACCGATATGACGACGCTGCCGCCGGTTCAGGAGTTATCCGGGCAAACCTGCAGCACATCCACCTGTGCCGGGAGCTCCAGTAATACGTGTCCGGCCACGTCATGAGCGGGAGACTGCAGAAATTTACTGTAAAGGAGTGAGACGGATGACAGTCGCTGCGAATCAAGTCGCGTTTTATGGGGCGGCCAGATCGGATTATGCGAGCGCGGTCTCGGCCGCCGAAGCGAATGGCGTTCCCCTGGCGAATGTGACCGGGGATTTTAATACGGCCGCGACGTGGGTCGAAAATGGGGATTACTTGGTGATTGCCGTGGGCCACCCCGCCAATTTAGCGTTGTTTTGGAATCCCTGTGGCTGGAACACCTCGGCGTATTCTATGACCAGCTATCCCGCGTGTCAGACCCCGTTTGATTATTACAGTATCCCGTATGACGGGGGGATTGTCGCTGGCCTGTTCGAAAGTGCCGATGGCGTGACCGCCCGCGATAGTTTGCAATTGGCGATGATGTTGGGCCATTATGCGATTTATGGGGCGTACCCCCAATATCTATCGACGTTGCCTACCGATCGGACGTTGTCGGGGCAGACCTGTAGTACAGCGGATTGCACGGGATCGTTTTCAAATACGTGTCCTACAACCAGTACATGTAATTTTCCGTCGACGCCTCCTAGTGTGTGTGATAGTAATCAGGTAGCTTTTATCAATGACTATTTAAGCTATGCTGAAACAGCATCTCGACAAACGGGGTTGCCTGTGAGTTTCATTTTAGGGCATTGGGGTATTGAAACAGGATGGGGCGCTGCGGGAGGATTGTGCGGCACGTGTAATAATCCAGGAAACTTAGGGACTAGTGGATGTTCATGCGCCCCTGTTGCTGCTTATAGTACGATTACAGATGGCGTAAATGCCTACATTAGCGCTATGAACAACACTTATCCTTATGTCAAGTGGGCATACGATCATTATGGGCTAAAAGAGGCATGTATGGCGATTGGCGCAGGATGTGAACCGGGAGCATGGTATAACTCTGTCATCTATGCTACAGGTCGCTATAATGGAGTCAATTGTAGCGGAACCGCAATTTCTAACAATTGCTACATGAGCTCTACCATTGCTGGAAACGGGGAAGCATATAGTGTCTGTGGAAACGAGGGAGTTACAACTCCAAGCTGTTTTAATGTGGATGGATGTAACGGGTGTGGATACGTCGGATGCAGTCTTTATGAGACCGTGACCACTTCCTGTTTATCTCCGTACAACTGTGTGTATTAGGGTAATAAAAGATAAAGCCCCTAAGGGGCTTTATCTTTTATTATAGGGGTCCCGCCAACAAAATGCGGATTTCCCCCGGAGTAATTGGCTAATTTTGGATCACTAGGGCGGGGAGGGATCCTCTTGGCGACAATGATGATAGAACCGCCGCCATGGCGACGCTGGTCTCCCGGTGGATAGGAAAATGGCATCGGTCCCGCGGGATCTTATCGACGCGGTGCCCACCGAGGAACCGCACACAAGAGCCTTGTGTGCGGTTCAGAATGCCGTCCTATCAACACTTTAAGCCCCCACACCTGATTGTGAACCGCACAAAACATGATGAAGAGGGCTACAGTGTGGCATTGACGAAGGGTGGACCCCATCAGGGAAATGAAACACATTCATGCGTGCGGTAGCCAGAATAGATGAATTAAATACCATATTAACCCAATTCTACCGGGGGAAATCCGCATTTTGTTGGCGGGACCCCTTATAGACTTTGTTTTATAGGTGTTATCCAAGTTGGCCAATGGTTATTCGACGGCCACCAGAAGTCACGGTTGCCTGATGGCAGTTGATCTCGTTGGAAGGACCAGCCCGGCAATGAGGAAACCTTCACTAAAGTCTTGTTAGACGGTATAATGCGGCCCCGATATTGTTGAATTGCTTTAATCAATGTGGCATCTAGACTAGCATCACGTTGCGGCACATACGGTAACATCGCTAGTGATACCTGATATTTCCAATGTCGAACCGCTTGTTGAATCGCTGTCGGCGGAAAAATAGGGCCTACGGAGCGATAGCTGAGCGTCGCATAAATCTCTTCCAAATCCGATAAGGGAAATACCCATGTCGTCGATTGCGACGGGGATAATGAAAATGAACGGGATACCACACTAACCATCGATGACCAATGGTTCTTGTCGATCGCAGGATACGCGATGGAGAGCACATCCATATTAGTGGACCCAATGAATTCTTTGATGTAATAGATTTGGGAGCCATGGGTTCCTGACACGACGAGCCAATCGGATCCATGGGCCTGATACGAAGGGTGCTTCTGATGGTCCAAAGTGCTCAACGCAGACGCGACTGTTTCCATGGAGCCCAGTGCGTTGCGATGTTCCCCGTACACGGCAATATTGACCGAGTCGGAGCTCCATGACCTTCCATCCCGATCTTCTACGGGTCCAGATTCGGTAAACGTTTGGGGCACGGCTAAAGAATATCCCCAAATTTTGTTGTGATAGGTCACGTACGACAACGATGGGGACGCGGGTGTTGAAGGACTCTGCGCGGAAGTTGAAGACGTTGGGGAAGATAACGTGGTCACAGAACTGGATGATGGCGTTGTGGAGGATGTCAAAGGGGATGCGGCAGGCGATGGACTCACCGTGTGTGAATGATGAGTGGGAGCACCGGCTATGGGATGCGCGGCAGTGCCGCAGCCGATGAGGACCATCCCGCCCAAAAGAATGGCTGCGCCGAATACCCCTTGTTTTCGTTTGATCATGTGATGAGACCTCCGTGGGTGTGAAAAAGTTTGTGGTGATCCGCATGCGCGACATGGCGCCGTGCGACTGTGGCGAATACATTACGGCCCTTGCCTATTCCGTGAGGGCTTGGCGAATAAATCTGTCATCATGATAACGCGGTCGATTCTCGGTAAGTTACTGGGAATCACTGACATCTGCTGCGGTTCTCTCCATAGACCTGCCGATGCAAGACACGGTTGTGGAGATGGGCGGAGCTGACGGTCTCAGATGGGTACACCCCGTTGAGACGGGGTGCCAGGGACGGGTTGTCGCCGTTTCCAGCGTATCGTATGCTTGTGTCATTAATCATACCGGAACGGGAGCGAAAACCCCATGATTTACGGTTATGCCCGAGTGAGTTCCACCACCCAAAACCTGGACACGCAAGTCGCGCAATTGACCGCTTACGGCTGCCAGAAAATTTTTCAAGAAAAGCTGTCGGGGCGCTCGCTGAAACATCGCGCCCAATTTTCGGCGCTCCTCGATCAGGTCACCATGGGCGACACTGTGGTGGTCACCAAACTCGACCGCTTTGCCCGCAGCACGCAGGATGCCCTCAATACGATGGCCGCATTGACCGAACGAGGGGTGGCCCTCGCCGTCCTGAATATGGGGGGCGATGTGGTGGATACGTCGACCGCGGTTGGCAAGCTCCTGATCACGGTCTTGGCGGGAATTGCCGAATTTGAGGCGGACCTCATCAAAGAGCGCCAGATCGAGGGTATTGCCGCGGCCAAAGCGCGCGGGGTCTACCAGGGACGTCCCCGGACTTACACCGTGCATCACAAAGGCCTCGCCCATGCGTTAGAACTCTTGGCGTCCCGGGACACGAATCATCTCACGGTTTGCGCCATGACGCACGTCAGCCGAGCCACTCTCTACCGCGTAGTGCGGCAGCGTGGCAATAAATAGCGTGAAGGCAAATCTGACGCGCCGGGTCCGCGTAGCTCTCCGGCATTTATGGGATGCTGACTTGCGGGTTATACCTGTTCTCCTAATCGGACGCTATGTTCGCAAAGGTAAATAAATTCCATCCCCTCCTAGCATGGTGAATTGATCTCGCTTTCGTTAAGAATCAATTCACAAATAGGCAGGAAATAACCCCAATCATGGCGAATATTGGTAATCGGGAACCACTCCAAAAAACGACCATACGGTCACATGAGAGGAAGATGCGTTATGAATAAGGTTCTACGTGTTGTTGGTGTTGCTGGTGTCGTATCGATTGCGGGCCTTCTGCCAACGACCCTGACCTTTGCAGCGACTCGGACTGCAACCCCCGCTGCTAACTCAAGAGCAACGGCTAACTCAGAGGCGACCGTCCTAGTAGCACAAGGTTCCGGATACACGGTGTATGAAGCTCCCGCCAATGCTCCAAAACCAATAGCCCCCCCTCAAATGGCACAGGGACCAAAATCACCAAATTCCGGGGCAAATGGTTCAGGTACCTATAACGCACTTACCAACGAAACTGGAAAGTACAATTCTACCCAAAGCTGGGATACTGATAGCACGTACAGTTACAACGGTTCATACTTAGAGACCGAATCGAAGCTAACATTGTCCGACGCTCATAAATCATGGCCATGGCAACCTGACTATCTGACGGCCAACGGTGCTGTTTATGGATATTGGTGGGGAATCTCACCTTATGATGCAAACAATATAACACTTCAACCAAGCGAAAATGTGACCGCCACCAACACTGTGACCTCAGTTAGCATTCCTGCCGGTGTGTCCGTGAGTTCATCGAGCAACACAGTGTACTTGACTTGGCCAGCAGTGGCAAACCCCAATACGTGGGATGCCAGTTACACGTGGGGCAAGTGGGAAGTCCAATCCTCGGGCACCATTTCGAATGCACAAGCCAACGATATTGCAACATTCACGTTTGGCTCAAATTCTTATGGGGTCCTAAACACAATAAACGTCAACTATTAATGGGAAATGCAGGGATATGCATGAGGATGACTACCTATCGTCCGATGGGTAGTTATCCTCCCTTGCTGGGGGAACTTAAATGAACCGTTCAATGGGAATAAAGCTAATCGCGAGTTCTGTCGCGTTAGTTTTGCTTACCATCATGGCTGGTGCTATAACAGTACCCACTCAGAGAAACCGTAATTGGAATATGGAAACCATCCACTTGATCCTAAATTCCCAAAATGTTGATGGTGGGTTTGGATTGTTAACCGATCAGCGGCCGGTGTCCTTATACGACACGTATTACAATTTATTGTTATTGCGAGCATTAAGAAAACGGATTCCCATGCGCAAACGGATGATATCCGCGTTGGCGAATCTGCAAAAACAGCCTGTACACCTTACGTCAAGTTCTTCCCTTCTTAACTTATGGTATCAAATCGGTTCAGATCGTCTTATCGGAGTCCCCTTTCATAGCGCTTTCCGCTCAAAGATAGAGAAAGCCCTCAACTCTCTGCCGACAAGTCATGGATTGGTGGTGGACACGCAGGCTAAGGAACTGCCTGTATTTAGCGACCTTTTAATGACTCAAGCATATGCGACCATCTCCCGAGATTTGTCATTACCTGTACGGCTAAATATTGACCAATCATGGCTATTGGGTATTTTGAGTCATCCGATGTATCAAAATGATCCATACCTGCCGTCGGCGTATGCATCGTTCGCAGCGATCGAGCCTGACTCGAAGGGGCCGATGAACACAATGCTCCATCAAGTCGTGGCTCAACAACACGTAACCAACACGTTTTCTAAATCCTTAGGTAGCGTTCCGCAGGTCTTAATCGCCATCTCATGGGCTACCCTCCTGCGAGACGAGTCGATACCGTTCCGCAAAACAACGGCGTTCACACGATCGTTGGAACACCTCGCCACTGAAACAGGGGGATATAACATATTCTCGAATGTCGTCATGGACCCTCAGATAACGTATCAATTGCGAACTTTGTTCAATCTCCAATCAGGAATGCGTAAGGTGCCCCAAGACATTATAAGATCTCAACTACCTGGAGGACTTTTCGGTTGGAACGATCCAGCTCCTTCCGATCCTATGGACAGTTACTGGGCTCTCCGAATTGTGCAGGCTCTAAACGATCCCCTCCCTATTTCACTACGCCGGTATTTTGAGGAATATAAGTTGCCTATTGATACCCAAGGGGCTATCACGGACGCCTTGTATTTGGATGACGCACGTAAATCGCTAAAATTATCATTGGCTCCTCAAACACTAGCACGCGTTACTGGGTTGACGAATAAACTGATACGACTTCGCATATTCTCGCTAAGTTCCGCCACATATCAGATAGCGAGAAAAGATTTGAAGTCCTCCGTGGCCCTATTAGCAATGCCGAATCACCTGGCATTACAGAACATTTTCTTGATACTCAGGTCAGTTAACGCGTTACATTATCCTTTACCTACGACGCTAAAAATGCGAGTGGTGTCCTTTATCCAAGGCTTGCAAAAACCGGATGGAGGCTATGGTCCGCCGATGCTGAATACCGGAGACCTACAAGATACGTATTATTGTGTAGCAACTCTTAGAGATTTAGGTGCCAAACCCCGAAACACTAAAGGGTTGCTGTTATTTCTTCGCACTCACCAGAACCGCTATGGAGGATATGCAGCTTCGGGGGCCGGTAGCCCCAGTGATTTGTCAAATACGTTCTATGGCGTTGAAACGCAGTTGATGTTGTCGCATAATAACAAAGGGGCACGATAACCATGACAAACTTTATACGCTTTTCACTACTTGGGCTTTTTTTCACTGGACTAGTGGCAGGATGCGGAATGCAAGCCTCCGAGGTACCTGCATCCTCGTCAAGTGTTATTGCGACACGGATGGACCAGCAAGACATGAAATCGTGGCAAGTCCAACTCATTCCAACGCCTCTCATGTTTCAAGCTACGTATCTGGGCCGACAAGCCATCAATCCGGCGATGACCATTTATACTAAAAAGACTCCTCAATCCAGCTGGCATTACGTACTATCTAGTTCATCGAATTCGAAACTTACTCACGATGGGCGGCCACTTGTCGTGAAGTGGCCGGAAGATACACCGCAGTTTTATGGCAGAATAAAAGTCGTTTTACGTTGGTACGTAGAGGGACAACAACACATTGGATACGTGGTGTATAACATAAAATCATCCACAAATCAATCCTAAATACACCACCAAGGATTTGTCGGTTTGTGAGGTTGTGCAGCTTGCAAATTTAATCTATTGCCATTTTCGTTCCATTGCTACAGAAACCCCTAATAGCAAGGACGAGGGGGGCGATTGAAGGGCTGTTGGGCCGCGTTGACCGCGCCCTGCGCTATTGCGTTGCGGTATTAGTAAGTTTCGGATTGATTCCGGCGCCTTGCTACAAAAAGCATCCGGTAAAATGCGCCTGGGCTTCGCGTACGAATTGTGTCAGGCATTGTGTGCCGCCGGAATTTGTTTCGTGAATGATGACCACTGGCCGATTCACAGCAAGAATTGGTGAGGTATTGAGGTGAATTTTTGTCATGGTTCTCTCGTCCCCTTTGCAAATGTTATAGGCCTTCATAGAACTGTGTTCCCCTCAGTTGGCGTGAATACCGTATGACCTCGTTTTTGACTGCTGGCAGACAATCACCAGCAGGCCCTTCACTCAACTGAGTGAAGGGCCCTCCAGCGATTCCTCACGGCTAGGGAGATTCATAAGCACTAGCGCAAGAGTTTGTGTGTTAATGGTTGAAAGCTACGGAAATGAAGCCCATAGCTACAACCGCTAAACCTGCTCCCACCAGGCCTTAAAGCCGAAGTGTTCGGGGCAAGTCTGCTATTGGCGGGTATGCCTTTGAACTTAATTCGCTCACACCGACCACGCCATACTAATCATGAAACGCATCAAAGATCGCGGCGCCCGGATTCGGTCGGGATCATCGCAAATCATTACGGTGCAGACTTTTGTTTAATGAAAATAATTACCGAGACTGGCGTTATGCGTTTTTCTGATGGTTTCGTGGCCACCAATGCCAAGCCGATCTGGCAACGCCTGAACTGGGGAACCTCAGAGGCCACAAACCTCTGAGAAATGGTGCAAATAATTACCTAGACTAGCAACGCCGTAACCGGGGGAATGGCGTTATATAGGATCCTCTCATGCAGGGAAGATCCACCAGAATATGGGCAGCGGGTATAGATGATTATTTTCCAGTCTAGCTAATTATTGTTCAGTTAACGTAATTTTTGTCACTGAACACCAATTGGGAGATGAGGGATTCGTTAAATGGCTTGTCAAAAAAACCACCTCTCCAAAGAATGATAGATGATCTTGCGTTTAAGGCCAATGCCAGATGGCTATGGTAATAGCTAAGCTAAGAATGGATCCGCCAATAAAAAACACACCGCCGATCACTAACTGAGTCGCGGCTTCACGCTTATTGATGATTCGAGAATCGGTATTTGGTGTATTTAGAACGACGAATAGTCCGACTAACAAGCCAAACCAGATGAGATTAAATATTAGTAAAGACATGAGGAACTCGATCCCATTCGAAAAATACCGACTAAGCCAAACGAGAGAAGGGTGCTTAAAGGAACCACAAGGGCAAAGGCCCAAGGATGTGAAGAAGCATGAATCGCAGTGACGAGGAACGCCATCCACCCGATTAAAGCGAATAGCATCATTATTGTTGTTCTCAGGGAGCGCATAGGCATCAGAGGTTTAGAGTGATTACGATTGAGGAAAACGGAAATGATCCAAATTCCCAATAATGTTGCCCAGTCAATTGACGCCAACCCGATTGCGTCAAACCATGGCATAGTATTCCCTTCTTTCGTATCCGTGTTCATCAATCGCAATTCTCAGGTCTCGCAACGCCTCGAGTATCGAGCAATGTATCGCGCCGATCTTCGGGGTCGTCTAGTCCTATCCCGAACCAGGACGGGCTAGTGTAAAAAAAAGGGGAGTCGTCACATTCCCAGAGAGAGGCCGGGGTTTTACAAGGTTGTATCATCAGGGGAAAACGGAAGTTCCCACTGCCCTTGTCGCAGCATTAAAGCAATAAGGGCGTAATTAAGCAGGTCACGATAGCTGTCTTCAACCGATTCGTTTGTGGGATGTTCAGCGTTTATGATGATCTTGCCGTTTTCTTCGCGGCTGATCAGGAGATTTTTCAGTCGTTCTAATTTGTCGCTGATGCGCACAAGTACTCCCAGTTCTCCAAATGCATTGATGTTGCCGGGGCCATAATCCGAATGCTTGCGCACCATTAACGCATATTGTTCTTGAAAAATTTGGCGCACAGCGACGTTCCATGGGGCACTGTGCGGATCTTGTTGTAGGGGGGAATTCATATTAATCCTTCCTTTCGCAGGCGAATATGACATTATTTCCACAGATTCCGTTGTGGGTCTAAGGGAAGTGATCCTTGACGTTGAGCGCATGGAGGACATTGCCAAAATTGTTTGGTGGGGACCCAAATCCAGCCGATTTGGGTTGTTTGCGAGGGTTTTGTCATAGCACAGTCTCCTTTACACGACTTAGAATACGACGATCGTTTGCTGTACCCATTACTGTGTGGCCTTGGAAGACAGTGCTGTCGCAGGCGATGTTGAATAAAAAGTCCAGGCATTGGGATCCGGAAACGGGGGTAAGGTGCCTTGCGGGATCGCTTGCCAGCAGGCTTGCATTTCTGCCCATAACAGCGTTTCCTGGGCCAGCAGGCGTTCGGCCACCTGCGTGACTTCGTGCTGATAGCGCGCTACCCACTCGCACGCCACCGCCATGCCCTGATCTACAATGCGCGAGACCGGTTCGTGGATCGCATTCCAGTCCAGATCGGGGATCATGGCCAGTCCCCAGGACGTGAGATTGTACCGATGAATCATGTCTTTCACCAATTGCGCCGCTTTCTCAAAATCGTCGGAAGCTCCGGTACTGGCGCTCCCGAAAAACACGAGTTCCGCCGCGCGTCCGCCCAACATCCCCAGCAGACGATGCCAGAGGTCATCCGCGGTCGCGATATACCGTTCGTCTTTGGGCACCGGCAGGGCATAGCCCAAGGCCCGGCCATGCGGAATAATGGTGATTTTCTCGACAATCACCTGATTGTTGAGCCAGGACAACAAGGCATGCCCGGTTTCGTGATAGGCGACGCGCCGACGGTCGTCGGGATGCACGACGCGATGGGAGACCAGTCCCGCCACCTGCCGATCCAGGGCATAGGCAAAATCCTCGACGGTAATATGGGGCCGATCGACTCGCGCTGCGGCAATCGCGGCCTCATTGCAGAGATTTTCCAAATCGGCGCCCGAGAGGCCAATCGTGCGCTGCGCCAGCACATCCAACGAGACCTCTGGGGCAAGCGGTTTCGTGACCGTATGCGTCGCGAGAATTGTGCGGCGGCCTTGCACATCCGGCAAGTCGACGGCGATGTGCCGATCAAAGCGTCCCGGCCGTAAGATCGCCGGATCGAGGGTGTCCAAACGGTTCGTGGCCGCCATAATCACGATGGGGTACGGATGCGCAGCCGTTTCAAAGCCATCCATTTCGACCAGCAGTTGATTCAGGGTCTGATCGGCTTCGGGGTGATGCGGCCCCCGTTTTTTTGCTACGGCGTCGACTTCATCAATAAAGAGAATCGCGGGGCTGCGCACTTTGCGAATGGCGGCGAAGACTTCCCGAATCCGCTTGGCCCCGACCCCGACATACGTATCCACAAAGGAGGATCCGCTGGTGGTAAAAAATGCGGTGGCCGATTCTCCGGCGACCGCCTTCGCCAACAAGGTTTTCCCCGTTCCAGGTGGTCCATAGAGCAAAAACCCGCGCGGGATGCGGGCTCCGAGCCGATGATACTTCTCCGGGTGCCGCAGAAAATCAATCACTTCTTGGACCTCGCGTTTCGCTTCATCGATTCCGGCGACATGGTCTAGACGAGTCGCGACGACGCCCGGGGGGATTTCTTGATAAAAGCCATGCTGAGCCACGACGGGACCATCTGGAGCGGTTTGCCGGGCCGATCGAGACAGTCCGCTTTCGGCTCCATGTTCTGTCGTGCGATACCACCAGAGAAAGGCCCCCAGGGCAAACACGATAAATGCACTGAACAACCCCCATTGGATAGGAGAGAGTGGAGTAGCGGCTAGAGAATGCGATGCCGCCACGACATGATGGATCATGAACAGTCCCTTCTTTCGTAAAATGGCATAATCGACAAACGGTGCCCACAAAAAATCCCCCTCGGAGAGGGGGATACGCGACGGTCATGATGACGAGGATGTGCCCTAATGGCAACGTATGCAATCACCAATCATCCCGGCTGAAGGGTCGTGAGGGTGGATTGACGCGATTACTCGAACACATGGTGGTTCGGTGCGGATAAAAAAATTGTTCTATTGAGGTTCCGTAGTCACCTTGTCCGGGTACTGCGTAGCTTGGAGAAAGTCGAACCCACTATAGTTTGTGAGTGCCTCGGGTAGATTCTTTAAAAGTTCTACATTGCTAGGACGAAACCAAACAATGGCCGTTTTGCCCGCGAATAAACGCGAGGTGACCCATGATTTTAAGGTTTGCCGCTCAGCTAACGCCGCATTTCCGCCGTCGGCCGGAATATTTAAGTTTAGGCAAATATTTTTAAGGTCGTCTTTTAATAAGTGGGGCAAATCACTCGGCAATATAAGATCTTCTAATCCGTTCAATTTTCCACGATCCCCAGAGCGAAAATTTTTTATACATAATTTTACCATTAATATGAGCGTGATGGTAAAATTATGTGTGGAAATCTAATCACATTATTTTGGTGTTGTCATCGAGGCTTCCGTCTCCACAAAACGGGAAAATGCCTGAATGATTTCCACCGATTTCGAATACCTTTTTCTCAACTGATACTCTTTTGTGGAACGAGCTAAGTCTCGCGCATACAGTTCTAACTGGTGCTCACAGGCCCCTGCCTGTCGTAGTGATGTAAGCCACCGATCGATTAGCATTCCCATTTCGGCGCTGTCGGGATGTGGTAATTTTGCTATCGCCATTCCCCCTCATGGATTCAGTGTAGCACCAAATTGTGACAGGAATCCTGCCCCAGTATCGTCAGCATTCGGCAGAACCGCGGCGGCTTCTCGTTTTTTTGAGAAGACAGCGGTTATCACCTAGATGGGCTGAAGGGAAGAAGTATGTATATGTCGTTCTGACCGTACTCTCTCCATCGCACGATCTGCGTAACCATTGAGCGGCTTGATTTAGCGACACTGTCGAGGCTACTGACGCGGCGTCCATCACCAACTTTCAATAACATTTTGGCCCCAGCATGGCTCTCCGATTCTGGAGTTTTCTGTGTTCTGTCTTGTGTGCTGCGCCCGTGGTAGTCGGACGCCTTGTTATTGTCAGCCGTTTTCACGCCATGACTTTTTATAGGGAGGTTGTTCATTATGGCCGAATCGTTTTCTATCTGTGACCGTGATTTGTACTAACCACCTCACCGCTGAGCAGGATCAGATGCATGGGATTCTCTTCTCCGAGATGTGCTGCTTCGCCGTGTACTCCGGGACATGTCCATGCCGGCACCAGAAACCGATGAGACTGCGGTTCGCCAGCGAGAATTGCCTTGATCCGCTGCACAGAACAAGAGAGAATAAATTCTGTGAGAGGTGAGGCTAATCATGCGTGTCCCGGAGGTTGGACCTATAATCTCGCTTCGTCCATTTTCGCCGGACCATATTATACATGCCGTCGCACACGGAGGTCATTTACCTGTTAACGAGGCCACTCTTATAGCCGGTCTTGGCGGAGCAATTGTGGGTGCCGTGATCGGATTTATTGCATCACGAGTTTCAGCCTTGTTGGATGATCGGAAACAACGTCACCAATTTCTCAACGGTCTCATGCGAGATGTAGAACGATGCCAAACAATTGACTTAAGTATGACATCGGATTCGCTCCAATTACTTAATCCCATTAGCTTCCCATTCATCCGGCAAATCGCCCAAGGTCAATACATGCATCTTTTAGATTCGACAGAGGTCACAGCTTTACTCAAAATCTTTTACTTGATCGAAAACTTCTTACGGTATCAAGAGCCTGAAATGCAGATACTATTGGACTGGATTCGCAATCCCGACGACGATCGAAGGGCCGTTCAGTTAGAAGCCCTACGAAATCACGCTATAGCTCCCTTAGAAGCTGCACTTCGTGATGAAGCACACCGCGCCTATGAATTGCTAAAATGCCATCGGCACATTCGCCTTACGGTTAAGGGTAATCATAATGAATGCTCTCACAACGAATTAGATATAGACCAGAGGGAGCTTGTGCTTGTTACTTCCCAGTTTAAAGTTTTTCACGATTGCTTGACCGAAAAAATGAAAACGAGCCGTTTTCCCGCGCCAGGCTATACTCCCTGGTGGAATTCCGATAACAAAACCTTGATTTTTGAGTTCCATGAGAAACTGACTATCACTAACGTGCCCGAAGATCTTCTTCAACAACCAGCCGAAGGAGATGTTGAAAAGATATATCAAACAATGCTGAGGTGGGCACAATCCGGAGGAGGCGTCCAAACCGCAGATTTCAAAGAACCTTAAGAGGATCGATTTGTTATTGTTTCCAATTCGCGAGATGGTGTTACCCGTTCTTCACCAAATGGTTACCACTAAGACGCAATCGTCGTCGTGCTAATAATTGTTCTGATGCTCGCTCCGATAGATAATCTTTGGCATGAGCTCCAATTGCGATCCGTATCCATGTAACGTATCGTAGCATTGTAGAATGCCCTGAAAAACCGCAGTGTACCAATGTAAACAAGGAGGAAGGCCTTAGAATGCCTGAAAACCCTGAATCCCTCAGCCCGTCCGAATGGAAACTGCTTCAGCGGGGAATGGACATCTACTTGGATTTATTGCTAGATGATTTGTGTAGTGTCCTGAGTGGCGAGGCGCTGAAGGACACGATGGTGCTTGGGGATGTGTTACCGTCACAGTTTACGTCGTGGTATACACCGCTATTTTTGAAGCAGTTCGTAGTCTGTGGCATTCACCTAGTCGCCAAAATAGATAATTGGGAAGGCGATCCTCTTGCTGCGTGTACGGCGGAAGAACTGGCATTTCGAGGTCTTATTGAGTGGGTACCGACACTCAGTGAACCGGACATCACGTCGGATACGATCGAACACCTTCAGGATTTTCGGGAAGAAGTCATGCCTGACTTTGATGTGGACATGCTGTTCAATTTGGCCTTGGATGGGATCGAAGACGATGAGGTCATCGGTACTAGATTGGGACTAGACTCGTTACGGCCAGAAAACTGGTTCCAGCCATTTACTGGGCTTCGGGTTCACCCGTACTGTCGTGACGATGAAACAGATTCGGAATGAACCTGGCCGCGTTCTGCAAGTGCTAACCAAAAAACAGTAATTGAAAATCGAGCAATGTGCCCGGATTCTGAAGCAAAATCGAGAGGATGAGAACATGCCAAATCGCCCGAAAGAACCCCATGCGAAAGATCCCCGCAAACTGGATTCGGGCCGCTGGCAGGCCCGGGTGACCTACTACGACCCTGATACCGGGAAGCGGCGGGAGACCAGTCAGACGTTTGCGACCGAGCGCGAAGCGAAGAAGTGGAGTCGCGAGCAGGAAATGGCCTATCGCGAAGACCCGAACCGCAAGCCGCCGAGCGTTCAAACGTTAACGGAGTTTTTCCCCGAATGGCTGAAGACCGTCGAGGCCCAAGGACTGGCCGCCAAAACCGTCCGGGATTACCGCCAGATGGCCGCGCACCCCCTGAACGCTTTCGGCCACAAAGCCTTGAAAAGTATTACGACCTGGGATATCCAGCAACTCTACACGGCGATGGCCGAAACCCACAGTTCTCGGACCGTCAATTATGTCCATACGGTGTTGAATCGGGCGCTTTCGGACGCCGTGGACTGGGGCCTAATATCCGTCAACCCCGCGGCGAAGGCGAAAGCCCCACGCGGACAGCGAAAGCCTGTGGTGATTTTGACGCCAAGCGAAGCGCGTCATTTTCTGGAAGTGACGCAGGGCACCCGGTGGTATACGCTTTGGGCACTCATGCTCCATACGGGATTACGGCCAGGGGAGGCGATTGCGGTACGATGGCAAGATATCCATTGGGATACAAACACGCTGCACGTCATGCAGGCCGTGAGCGGAGATGGCAGTCGGAAGGTGGTAGGACCCACGAAAACCGAACGGAGTACACGGCCCATTGCGTTAGGTCCACACATTTTGCAGCTACTCCGATCTCGCCAGATGGAACAACAGAACGAACAAGCCGCCGGTGCCCGTTGGGAAGACCATGATCTGGTATTCGCGACCTACGAAGGGAAACTGCTCAGTCCGCGCAACGTGGCTCGCAACTTTCAGAGGGATCGCCAACGTGCGGGATTGCCCGATACCATTCACCCACATTGTTTGCGACACACGATGGCCTCCCATTGGTTAGCCGCAGGGCAGTCCATCAAGGTGGTGAGTGAACGTCTGGGACACACCAGCGTTGCCTTTACCTTGCAAACCTATGCACACCTCTTGCCCAATCAGCAGGCTGACGCTGCCGCAACCATGGATCATGCGCTGTTCTCCCGCACCCCCAATCCACCAAATCCATCCCCACTTCATCCCCACGAACTTTGAAAAGTGGGAATACGGGAGCGTACGCCAGCAGTTTGCGTAATCAAAAAACCGCACAACCACGCCATTTATTGATTGCCTAGCACACGCTGGTATACTGTAGAAACTCGCTCTCTGATGACTCTTAATCAGCGGGTCCACGGTTCGAGCCCGTGCTCGCCCACCACCTCAAACTCTTACACCGTCTGGCTTTCCGGAGACGGCTTTTTTGTGGCCACGCGGCCGTGACACCCAAAATGTGGCCATTTTGTGGCCGCGCTATGTTTTTCGTGACCCCATGATGTTTTGGCCAAGAGCTTCGGCGGCAGAGCGTTGCCGTTCCGTGCGGGCATGGACGTAAATCTGCATCGTAAAACTGATCTGGCCATGACCGCATCCCACTCAATCATGAAATATCACGGAATTGGACCAAATGAGCGGATTATCCTTTTTTGTCAGTTAACTTTATTCGATCTGATCAACTAATTACCGACATTAAGAAATGCTTTACGCATCACTGCAATCGACAGAGATCGAAAATGTTTGCCGGAGTCCTAACATCGCTGATCCATCATAAAATCCTGATACCCTAATAAAGGAGAGACCAGCCACGTCCACCATCGACCCGAAACGATTGACGCCCATCCCGGGCAACGCCATGTTTGATCCGTTGAGCGAAGATGTAAACCAAGCGCTGAAAGGCGACATCGCCGAGCGCGGATTACTCAACCCCATCCTCTGCACTCCCGACTACACAGTCATTGCTCGGCATCACCGGCTCAAAGCCGCGTTGAAGCTTGGTTTGCAGAGTTTTCGTTGGCGCTTTATGCGCGGCAACCGACCGCTTGGCAATTTCCTGCGTGATACCTTCGACGATAGGCGAGCGAACCCCCGCCCACGTGAGACTCCAAAGCACGTTCTTTGGCCCGATATTCTTCCGCAAACTGCTTTCTAATTGTAGTGATTGGATTTTTGTAGGATGTTTGCTAAGCTAAAGACGCAAAATGGTGATGGGTCGCTTCTATAGATCGGGGAGTAACGGGGACTCGTAATTTGGAAGCTGTGGCGGGAGCGTTGATGGTCGTGGACTTGACACATTGCACAGCCTTGAATATTGGTCTGTCTCACAGTATCAAATTATCCTCTGCCTCCCGACCGAAAGCGGAGAAAAATATCCACCAAGAACAATGGCATATGTTTGGCCAGGAACGGAAGGCTTTTGTCACGGAAAAATTCTCTGACAGGCGTCTCAGTTTTCTTATGGCACTACGCAGGCTCGCAATTAGTCGTCACATGGTCATCTCTTCCGCCAGTGGAGGCTCCTGCATAATCGGGGCTTTACGCTATCTACGGAATGATGCGGCGTTAAAACAACGTGGCGTTGCTTCCGCTGGGAAACAACGGGCCAATGATGCGGTTGAGACTACGGTGGTTATGTTTCCCTTGCATAAGTACCCATTAAAAAATCGACTCCCTCTACTTTAGATTTCGACCGGGAATTAAGGCTGCGGGATGACCGAGACGGAATGATATGGGCAGCCACAGGAAACATCTGCACCTTATGGCCAAGGGAGGGCAACCAGGTCCCCAAGTGCCAATCAACCCATTTCTCCGTACTTACTCAGCGAGGTGAAACTTCAGGTGTTCACGGGAAAAGAGGGGACTGTACATGCGGCCGATGTCAACGGCAGTCACTGACGAACGGATTAAGCTGTTCGTGGGTCGCGTACGTGAGTGTGATGCATTAAGTGCCTGGTTAACCAATCCGGATGCTCCCACTCGGATCATTGCGTTGACCGGCATGGGAGGCATTGGCAAATCGACACTCTTAATCCGTTTATTGCAATTAGCCCAAGAACAGGAGGCTGTTGCCGCTTGGGTGGATGCCCGCACATGCTACCGGACACCACGGGGATTTGAAGAAGCACTGCCCGACTCATACCGACAATGGTTAACACAAACGTCCCCACGCCCCAAGTTAGTGATTGGAATCGACAATTTTGAAGAACTCCAAGTGCTCGAAGGATGGTTGCGCGAAGTCTTTATGGGTAGTTTGCCGGATAGAAATGTATTGCTCCTTGTCGCTTCACGCACCGACGTAATGCAGGTCTGGCACACGGATCCGGTATGGCGCCCCTTCATTGAGGTGTGGCCCTTAAGCGGTTTTTCCAACGTGGAGGTCGATGAGTTTTTGACCCGGCGGTCGATTTCCGATGCTACCCAAATTCGAAACGTCCTTGGTCCTGCCGCCAATCACCCGTTAGCGGTAGCGTTGGTCAGTGATGCCATGGACAGTTATCACGGCGGGGATCTTTCGCAAATCCAAAATTTGGTTGCAGAAACTTTAAGTGGACGGTTCATTCGGGAAATTGCCAATGAAGAGTTGCATCCGTTAATTGATATCTTGACCTTGCTAGCCGAATCCAACCAAGACCTGTTGCAACGAGTGTTGCAACACCGAGTGCCCGTGGGACACTACCGTAAGTTAATGGAATTATCTTTCGTACGGCGCACCCGTCTTGGGATTGGACTGCATGATATGGCGCAAACGGCATTGTTTCGAGACTTCAGAACGCGGGACCCCGGGGGCCTGGCCGAGCTTCGCCGACGCATTGCCCAAGTGCTGCTATCCGATCTAAAGGCTGCAACACCAGAACAGCGGGGGCCGATAGTGCAACAACTGTTATGGATTTGCCGCGACATTTTTTCCCCGCCACGTACTTATGTTGATTTGGTAGGAGCTCCCTCGGAGTTAATATCTACCGGATTCCAACCCCAGGACGCTCCTCGCCTGCGGCAATTTATCACGGAATGGAGACGGCAAAGTTTTCCCCTCGCTAACGAGCAACGTCTACACCTCTTGGATGAGTTGATGGCTAATTTTTCCGGTGTCATCCGGGTGGTTCGCGACACATCCGGCGTACCCCAGGCCATGTTTTGCAACGTTCCTCTGTACAATAAAACAATCGCAATGATGGAAGGGTATCATCCGGTAGTGGTCAAAAAACTGTTGGCTGAAGATTTCGGGGTTACCCGATGCCCTGTTGAGGAGTCCGTTGCCAGTTATGTTGTCTTGGTCGGTGTCAATGGACACCATCCCCGCTACACGCCTCAAGAACTCTTCGGTGTCATGGTTCTCGATCAGTTTGCTCTCAATGCCGGGCTCATTTCAATGCTGTTAGTAACCGGCGACGATTTGAAAGAGTTCGTCCGTTCTCTGGGATTTGTCAGCCAACCCTTCTCGATTAGCGATCCCCATGAGGAGTTATTTATGATCGACATGCGCCATAAGCATTTTAGTGTGTGGTTGACCAATCTGCTGGGAATTGGATCTACATCCTCGACCATCGCAGTTACCGAACTGCAAGAGGCGTTGTCAAGCCTTCATGAATCGCGAGTATTGTCACAATCTCCCGTCGCCATCTCATTAGGTTTGGATGGGCACTCGCTTTCACAATCCATTCAAAATGAGCTTAAGGCAGAGTGGCCCATACCGCCGCTGACGGCCCGCGACTGTCAAGTTTTACGTGTCACATATTTTGCTCACCGTTTGTCCGCCGCCCAATGTGCGGAACATTTGCACATTAGTCGTGCCACTTATTACCGTTATCTCAATAAGGCTTTGACCCACCTTGGTCAGCGTCTGCAGCAAGCCGTCAATTGAGCAAAGGGAATGTGCGCGTGCGATGGCTCCTCTTAAGCCTCTTGGGCAAGCAACGGCCCCTCCAGGTAGACGGCGTCGTCCAGTATGGCCAAAAAGCTGCTGGGGGATCCTATACCGGACGCCTCGTGGTCTACGCTGACAGCGCCCATTCTGATCCCTGGTTCCTGCTCGTGTCGCCCGGCTTAGCGGATTATCCCTGGGGCCACATCGTAGCCGCCTATGGACAACGGTTTACCTGCGAAGAGTCCTACAAGGATCAGAAAAACGACCCCGGCGCGGGGTTTCATCGCGACTGCGTCAAACTTGGGACCGCGGATCGGTGGGTTCGCCTATGGCTCATCTTTGCCTGGGCCTATTATTGGCTCAACGTCGTCGGATGGGACATCATTGGCAAAAACTGGGGATCACTCAGCTCCACTCCCCGAACGCCCGCAGAAAACCTTGACACAACAACCAGAACCCTTTATTTTCTACATAGGTCTCCGTGACCTATGTCACAATAACCTATGGTGAGACATGTACACAGAAATTTTGATTTTGGGATTTCTTCGCCGCGGCGCTCAACATGGTTATGCCATCAAGCAATCGATGGAGCAGGTTTTGGGCGGATCCCGCGTCACTAACAGCCAACTCTACCCAGCGCTGAAGCACTTCGAAGAAATGGGCGCGGTCACCGCTGAAGTTATTCGTCAGACCGGGAAACCCGACCGCCACCTCTATCAGTTGTTGCCACTCGGCGAAGAAATTCTGCACGACCTTATCGTCGATATCGCGTCGACACCTATGACGAGCGACCGAGAATTCTATGTTCGCGTCGGCCACTTTGACCTCCTAACACCAACCGAGCGTCTCGTCATTCTGGAAGCCAGGAAAGGCGCCCTGGCGCGCCGAAAAGAACGCATAGCCACGTGGTCTTCCGCCGCCTGGGCCACCCGCGTAGCTCACTTGAGAACCCATCTCCTCGATCAGGAGATCACCGTTCTCCAAGAGTGGATTCGTGAATCCGAAGATCAAAAGGGAGGAACCACCGATGAACCGTGCATCTAATCCTGAGAGGGTCCACATGATTAGCCGTCTCATTATCGCAGCCATCATCGTCTACGTGATTCTCGACATCGTGGCTCAGGCGCTGCCCCCGCATTACAGCCCCATTCGCCAAGCCGAAAGCGACCTGGCAGTCGGTCCCTATGGATTCATCATGCGCGTTAACTTTCTCTTGCGGGGACTTCTGTCTCTCGCCCTGGTGCAGGCGCTCCGGAATGCTCTCCACCCGATACGGGCTCGCTGGGGCCTATCGCTCTTCGGAATCTGGGGAGCCGCATCATTTCTGTTGGCCTTTTTCAACACAGACATCTTGGACGACCCCCATTTGGTGCCACATCCCCATCTCACATGGCCTGGAGAGTTGCACTTGGGATTAGCTCTGATTGGATTCATCGTCGCTCCCATCGGTGCCATCCTCTTGGCCCGGGCTTTCCAGCATTCTGACCTCTGGCGGCCCGCGGCTCGGCTCTCCATGCTTCTCGCTCTCATCGACCTCGCCGCCCTGCTGGCCCTTAAACCGTTCGCCAGTCATCACGAGGGCGGTCTCGGCGAGCGCATTTTTCTCGCCGTTACATTGCTATGGACTGGACACACCGCTATGTGGCTGGGACGGGTGGACCCGCGACGACAATCGATGTGCTGGTCTGTTACAGGGCGGCGATCCGAGGAATCCCGCGAGTGACTCACTGACCAGGAGGGATATCGTATGGCGTTCGTGCGCTGGCGCGGCAATTGCGCCCAATTACTCACCACGATCACGGTCGACGGTCGCCCGCGGCATCGACTGCTCGCCAATCTGCACGGGGGGTTCGCCACCATGCCCACCTTATGGGGCTACACCAGCGCGGGTGATGCATTGACTGACGACGCTATGCAGTGTCGGCGGCAGGGACCACTGGTGCGGTGTGCCAGAGAAAAATAGTCGGGCAATCCACGGATGGTCTCTCGTATTTGAGGTATTCGATGACTGCTGTGCCCACCTTCGCCAAGAGCGGTAAGGTGAGAGGTTGTCCCGCCTTTTGCTGGGTGATTACGAGGGTGTTTGTATCTCAGTGGAAGCTATCAAATATAAGGCGACAAATGTCCGAGGCCCGAAGTCCCAAGCGAGCCGCAAGGAGGAGCATCGCATAGTCTCGTCGCCCTTTGGGGTTGGCGCGATCGACGTCAGCCAATAGGCGGGTAATATCGTCGGCCGTATAAGGGGTTTGGGTAGTAATCGACCGAAAAGTGCAGTAGAACCCGAACCTCAAGCCTAGTGCAGGATTCACCGAAGCGATAGAGATCCCCCTTTTTGACCGTTCATTCCAAAATCGCTCACGCAGGGCGTCCAAGCGGGTTTTCTGGGGCATTTCATGACTTTTCAAGGCGTCTATGATCGCTAATGCAGTTTGCGTTCTGTTACTACTCGAGCATTTCCGCACGAGTTGAGTGTCGTTGCGTTTATTGCGTTTATTTCTTATAATACAGGTGCACAGAGATCATACGGAATCGTGATTGCATGAAATAGTCCCAAATCATTGTAATAATCGCCGAAAACCATAACGTTTTCAGAAATTACCCCCATATCGTTTAACACCCACTGGACAACGTCTTCTTTCGATGCTGACTTGTCCATTATTTGTACCAGTGCCCCTCCGTCCGTTGCGATAACGTTAACTGCGTCTCCAAATTGTTCAATGATGTCTTCCCAACTGTTGCAGCCTAAAACAAGAATTTTGGTCGGTGAGAGAGAATTGATAAAATCGTTATCGACCAACTCTGGTTTGGGATCATGCGGACGGATCCCGTAATGGATACACTCAGAGTCAGGAATCACAGTACTTGTGTACCAACAGTCGTTAACCTCATACGATATAAACGATTGCGGTGCTTCCATTGCTATGAATTTTGATATCTTTTCATTGACATCCATCGGGATTCCAAAGTGTCTCTGGATTTGCTTAGATTCGCATGTCACTAGTGCCCCGTTGTAGAACAATATGTAATCCACAAATGGCATCTGTTCTATAAATTGGCGAGCGACTCTGGGTGGGCGTGCAGTAGCAACAATAATATGAACTCCAGAATTAAAACAGCTTTTCACAGCCTCATAATTTCTCGGCGATAAAGTTTTGTCACTTCTCAGTAATGTTCCATCCAAGTCCAATACAATTGCATCTATTTTCGACATCGGAGTGCCTCCAAACTCTAGCTTTAATCAGTCTTTCCCTCAAATCATAACTTACTCCAAACTGCGCCGATAGGGTTACTATTGCGCTAACCTGCCCGTTAGTCCATCAACAACTATCCGATTATAGTGTACACGACTGCTATCAGCTACGCTCCAATTCACGCAGAACTCCCCACTATGGGCGCGGTGATCAACCACGCAATACGATCCATACACTTGACCATCACGTTGAATCAATCACACAATGCGATTTTGCATCCGCATGATCACCACGGCGAAAACCGTCTGATCCACCACGAAATGCGTATACCCATTATTTCCAACTCGGTCTGCCTACCCATGATTATTGCGTCAGTGTTCTCAGTCTTTGGTTTTCCACCGCTGTTCTATCACTTCGGCCCCAAACGGGCTGCATCGAGAAGCGATATTATTCTTATCGGTGCCAGCCACTGGACGCACACGATAACCACTGACTGCGCTGCCCGAGGGCAGCGGGTCTATATCTACCCAGAGGTTAGTCAAGCTATGAGCCAGGCTGCAATCCATTTGCAAACTGTACGCGTGGTAGCCCTCATCGGGTCAACGGAATGGGAAAATCACATCCGTTGGGGAAAACAGATTGCCACTGCGATGCAACCCTGGCGAGTAATTGTCGAGGTACCGGCCAAAGCGTGTCAAGACGCTTTGGACGCCGGATTGATTCCCTTTGTGGCCTCAGTGGCGCCCATACAGATGTTGGAGACCATGATCGGGTCTGCCCTGTCATACCAAACCTCAAAGGTCGAGGGGCTATCTGTCTTGGAGACAACGGTAACCCGCCCAGAATGCCCGGAAATAGCATTGGGCGATATCCTTCTAAGAAAGGATATGTTAGTGATTGACATCGCCCGCGGGCTGGATCACCTGGTGCCATGCAGTCACACGGTGCTTAAGTTCGGCGATCTGCTCACCATTTTTTGCTCCCGCTCCCAACACCGTGAGATTCGAGACCTATTCGAAGGGACATTGGCATCGGAGCCAAATCCTGATGGATATTAGCCAAAAGCGCCGTGCTTAATCCGTCACGTTTTTCATCTTATCACAAGAGAGTTCAATGGATGGTAGTGTGGGGAGGATTTGCCGATGTTCCGGGAGGTCCTTCAGAGAACGCTTGGTAGCCGATGTCAAAGAGTATGGAACCACTTCCTTTGCTGATGCGAAAGCCCAACGGCACCGCATACTCTGCCTGAAACCAATAAGTCACGGTGTAATGGTGGGGATTGCGGCGGGGAACCAAGGTCACTCGGTATAACGGGATCACTTGGCTAGGCTCTGGATAAACACTCACGCGGAACATGTCTGGGTTCCACCCCTTATTAAATATCCAGGGCAGTCGCCAACTGTTTTTTTGCAGTGAAAAACGCATCCAGGTGGGCGGGGTCACTATCGTCATGGTCTTCCCTTGGCGGGCTACCACGCGATCAATGAATCCCGACTGCGACTCATTTTCAAACTTCCATTGGTTTTCGTCCGCTTCATAAAAATTCATGTCCCGGCCTTTGCTGGTCCAAATCCAGGGAGCCGGCGCCAAGGGGAGTAAGGCCAACAACGAATTGCTTGAGGCGTTTTTAAGTCGCCAGGTGACCACAAAATTTCCCCCGTCCAACGTCTGGGTCGCTCGACGGATCAATTGCACTGCCGATGCCCCAGGCAGCTGCGGCTTGGATGCCATGCCCCGAGTACCCAGTATTACCAATGCCCCGATCAAGGCTAACACTGCCCCCACCCTAAACGTCTCAGACCTCATCGATTTCTCCCCCAGATTGGCAATGCTGAATTTCTACCAAACAGTGTACCCTAGTTGACATGTTTGGTTGCGGAGCATGATATACTGAGGCCATTTAAGGAGGGCTTCTGGCTTGGCGGCAACAATTGCGTTTGTGGCGCTATGGATTGGACGGATTGGCTATGGGGCAGTTTTTGCGGTCCTCTTCATTGAAAGCGTGGGGGTCCCAAGCCCTTCGGAAATCATTTTGTTGTTTTCCGGCTACCTGGTCTACAAAGGCACTTTCAGCTACCCGCTGGTTGTGCTGTTCGGCGCTGCCGGCAGTATCAGTGGAGCCACCGTCGCATATTGGATTGCCCGATTGGGCGGGCGTCCCTTGATTCTCAAACGTCTTTCTTTTATTTTCAAAAGTGAATCACGTCTACAATATTGGGAGAATTATTTCCGGCGCCAAGGCGACCGCGTTATTCTCATTGGACGCATCATTTCCGGTGTGCGCATGGTTATCTCCTATCCTGCTGGTCTGTTCGAAATGCCGTTTTGGCGATTTTTCACCTACACGGTGATTGGTTCGATTCTGTGGCCGTTGATTGCGGTGACCGCGGGCGTCATACTGGGCCCCCACGTTAAGACTGGACTGGAGGCTATGCACCGCTATGAACTGCCCGCGGTCATTGTTATTGCTTTCTTGATTGCCGCCTGGTGGTTTTGGGATCGCCGCCGAAAGCGGCAGCGCTACGCCAGCGGGAAGTAGCCAGTGGGGTCAGCGCGGATCGTATTGGCCTTGAAACACTTCTTGCGCCGTGCCGGTCAAAAAGACCGCTCCGCTCGATTCATCCCACTCGGCCACCAGTTCTCCGCCAGGTACCTCGACAGTGGCTCGACGGGAAACGCCTTGGGTTAATATGGCGGCTACTAAAGCAGCGGACACTCCGGTGCCGCATGCTAAAGTCAGCCCAGCTCCGCGCTCCCAATGCCGCATACGCATGTGGTCGGGCCCTAAAATCTCTACCGAATGCACATTGGTGCGGTTTTGAAAGACTGGATGGTTCTCAATTTGAGGGCCTCGGTGAGCCATGGTCTCCACGTCCCACAGTGGTCCAAAAATCATGGCATGGGGATTCCCCATCGAGACGCAGGACATTGACACGGTAGCGCCGTCAATGTCCAGCCATTCGTTGAAACACGACGCATCAGGTTGACCAAGCATCGCCATCGCCGCGCGGGTTAATCGGGGCTGACCCATATTGACGCGGATGCGGTGTGCCCTGCCCGCCCGCGTTTCTAAAATTTCTGGATATAGAACCCCGGCCCCGGTTTCAATTCCGGCCTCTTGCTGCCATTGTCCCCGGTCGTAGAGCCATTTGGCCATCGCCCGCAATCCATTTCCACACATTTCGGATTCTGACCCGTCACTGTTAAAAATCCGCATTTTGGCCAAAGCAGCCTCAGTATTGGGATTATCAATGAGAATGATGCCGTCCGAACCCACCCCAAAATGGCGGTCGCTCATGATGGAAGCCAGTTCGGACCACTCGCTGTCGTCGCGCTGGGCCTGGCCCCGAATGTCGATAAACAAATAATCGTTGCCCAATCCGTGCATTTTGGTAAAGTCCACCATTGAAGAATCCCGCCTTTCTGCGTCGTGATAACCATCTCATGACTAGCATATAGTTTGTCAAGTTTATTGTGACAACCGCACCCATTTTTGTCATCAGGACGATGTGGGACCGTGGTCGCTTTTGGGAGGCACTAACGGTTTTTTGCGCACCAGGAAATCGAGCACGCCTACTGCCGCCACCACCAGAATAATGAGGGCGGGGTTGATATCCAGTAAGGAAGCCGCCACAGCTACCAGGGCTAAACCACCCGTCAACCAGCTTTTGGGCACATCGTGCCACAGCGTGAACACCACGTCCACCAAGAGGCCAATCACTGCCAGTTCAATGCCCCTTAGAACTCCGACCATCCAGACGCTATGGAGCAAGCGGGTAAGCTTGGACAGCGCCAAGATTAACAAAAATGAGGGCCACAGCACAGCCACCGTGCCCAGCACGAGTCCTTGCCATCCTAACAAGCGATAGGCAATAGCCGCCATCACATTGGTCGTGGTGGGACCAGGCGCAAACGAGGTCATCTCCACCACGTGGTCGAATTGCTCCTCGGTGAGCCAGTGATGCCGAGTCACCACCTCGCTGCGGATAAACGACAGCACGGCAAAGCCTCCGCCAAACCCTAAAATGCCGATTTTTCCGTACACCTGCAGTAAAGTCTTGAGCGAAGGCTTTTCACCGCCAAATGAATTCGGGCTGCCCGTCTTGATGCCAGTGTCATGACCCACGTAAAAACACCGCCCCGGCCAAGCCAGCACACATGATAATTGCCCAATAGGGCAGTTTGTAACGCCCGGCCACAAGGGCTACCGCTACAAACACCCCGCCGATAATATTGTGAATAATGCTCTGACCGAGCATGATGGTCACTCCAGCGATAAGACCAACTACTCCTGCCAATGTCGCATAGAGAACATTTTGGACTCCCGGCACTTTTTTTAATTTTGTGTACCAATGCGTTAAGGCCACAATGAGCAAAACGGGCGGAGTAAACACCCCGACGGTGGCCACCAACGCCCCTAAGGTTCCCGCTACGCGATCACCAATGAAGGTGGCGCTGATGGCTACAGGACCTGGCGTAATTTGCCCCATTGCGATGGCTTCATTGAATTCGGATACACTAAGCCAGTGGTGGCTCAAAGTGACCGTCTTCATTAGAGGAATCATGCCAAATCCCCCACCAAACCCTAGAGCGCCCACCCACAAGAAATGCCATAATAGAGATCCAAGAGACTTCAAGAACATCGCATAACGTCCTTTGTTAGATTTTCCTGTCTTGCCGATCATGACCTACTTGAAGGGAGAAACGCAAGAGGTTATGCGGGATGAGCTGATGCTATTTGTCGGTTACGGTGCCTCGGCAACGGATCATGCTGGCATGCCAGGTCCAAAAGCGGAGTAGATGGACACGAAAGTGGCGCCCCCTAAAAAAGTGCGGGCGCGCCACTGAAAACTTTCTTTCCCTGCTATCCCAAATCGCTAGACGAAACCGAACCCATTTGGCGCAGGGCCGCTTTATGAATCTTGCCCGCACTAGTGAGGGGCATGGATTCGATAAAGCGAATGCTGTCTGGAATCCAAAATTTGGCCAAACGTCCGCGGGCCACAGCAGCATCGAGATGTTGGCGGATGTTCTCCCTGGTTGTCGTCGATTGGGCTTCTACGATGGCAATCGGGCGTTCGCCCCAGGCAGGATCAGGCTGGCCAATCACAGCTACCGCTTTTACTCCGGGCACTTCGGAGATCACCGACTCGATTACGCTACTGGCAATCCATTCGCCACCGCTTTTGATGGCATCCTTTAACCGGTCCATGACATAAAAGCTGCCATCGGGATATCTTACCGCCAAGTCCCCGCTTTTGAACCATCCATCAAAGAATGCGCGCTTAGATTCCTCTGGGTTGTCAACATACCCGTTGGGAATCCACGGGCTTTGCACCCAGACTTCGCCCATCTCTTGGCCATCGGAGTCCACGCTTGTCCCGAATTGGTTGCGCACCTCGACCCGCACATAGGGAAAGGCTGTCATGTGCGTGGACAACCGCACTAGGCGCGCGGCTCCATCAAGACCAGGGGCTACTGATATGGCTGTGCCCAATTGGTCAGAGCCCCCATAAATCAGGGAAAAAGTGACTCCCGCCCGGTGCGCTTGTTCCGCTAGACCTGTGGAAAGGGAACTTCCTCCGGTCAGCACCTTAAGGGGTACGTGGGCTAAGTTGGGATCTTTGCTTCCGGCTTGCTGGAGCAACATGAACAGTTGGGTAGGCACCATGTTGCTCCAGGTCACGCGATGTTCTTCGATCAAGGTCAGTTGCTCGGCTGGACCTCGCTGTTCAGCTAACACCAGGGGTGCCCCTAAATAAGGGGCGATAAACGGAACACCCCATCCGTGAATGTGAAAAAAGGGGATCAGCGGCATCATGACATCGTCGGCCCGCAACCAGGCTCCGGTATCGTGCAGACCCAAATGATGGGCAATTTGCATCGAACCGGTAAGCATTTGACAATGACTGTATGAAATTCCTTTTGGTACGCCGGTGGTGCCCGTGATGTAAAAAATTGAGTAAGCATCCGTCTCTTCCACTGAGCAGGCTGCTTGGGGCAATTCTGAATGGCCGGCCGTGATGAAATCTTCATATCCCGCACCTCGGTCAGAGCCCATCCAAACCACCTGGGGAACTTCTTGGGCGATGCGACTGGCCAACTCCCCAAATCCATCCCACACAAACAGCCACTGATCATGGGCATGTTTAACGGTGAAAACCAGGTCATCCCAGGGTAAACGAAAGTTAATGGTATGAATGACAGCTCCCAACATGGAGAGCGCATATTTTAACTCCAGATAGCGGTGGCTGTTGACATCCATTACGCCTACCACCGTGCCTTTGCCAATCCCTTGCCGACTTAAACTATTGGCCAGCCTGAGGCTTCGATCATAGAGACTGGCGTAGGTAAACCGTTCCGAACCGCTAATCACCGGCACGCTCGCGTGCGAAAGTGCCGCGTCGGCTAATATTTCATGGATCACCCATTTACGCATTGGGTGCGCCCCCCCATATTTGGCGTTCTCCGTCCGCCCAACTGGGATATTCTTCATGGGTCAAAAACCGTATGGCATATAATTCTGCCAATTTCGCCCAGCGCTCGCCCTGATCCTCCGCCATCTCGTACAGCAAGGCCACTTGAGTTGCATCCGCCACCATCTTAAGGTCGTGCTTGGCGTACCACTCTGCCTCTCTTCCCGACAAGGTCTCTAAATGGTGCAAGGCCTTCTCCATGGTAGTCTGGGCCTGACGGGCGCTAGCCGTGCCCACTCTTTCCAGCAGCGGCACCATCTCTTGGAGAAATCCCAGATGGGCTTTTTGACGTTTGACCGTCTCGAGAAAGTCCAAAGCCTGAATGTTGCTCGGCCCCTCCCAGATAGGTGTAATGAGGGCTTCCCGATGCCATCGCGCTACCCCATACTCCTCTAAAAATCCTAGTCCTCCGAACAATTCCATGCCCATGGCGGTCATCGCCGCGGCATGCTCGGCAGTTCGATTTTTGGCCACATGGGTAATAAACCGGGCCAAGTGGTAACGAGCTGTGTAAGGTGGCCGGTCAAGCCAGGCACCGTCGAATTTTTTCACTCCATAAAACGCCAGGGCCAGGCCTGCGGCTGACCGCACCGCGAGGTCGGTCAAATCCCGGCGAATCAGCGGATGATCTTGCAATATCTGGCCAAAACTCTTGCGGTGAGTGACCCGCGCCAGCACCTCCAAATGAGCTTTTTTGCCCGTGGCCATTGCCACCACGGCATTGGCCAATCGCGACACCGTCAAGTTTTCCAGTGTATAGTAAATGCCTTCCTCGGCCTTGCCAATTAAATAAGCCTCGCTGCGGTTCAGTTCCACTTCTCCCGAAGGCACCGCCCTGGTGGCACTTTTGTCCTTCAGTCGGCGCACATAGTAGTTCAATTCGCCGGCGCGATTAAGGCGCGGCAACAAGAACAGGGCCAGCCCTTTGGGCCCATCAGGCCTACCCACCGGCCGCGCCGTGGTAATCGCGTAGTCAGTCAGACCGGCACCGCTGGCGAAATACTTATCGCCGGTGAGAAGCCATACATCGTTCTCTGGGATGGCCACGGTTTGATTGGCCCCGAGATCACTCCCGCCTTGTGATTCGGTCATCCAAGTGGCGCCAAAGGCCTGGCCGCTCAAAAGGTCCTCTTTAATCCGCGCTGCACTGTGGATGGCATCCTGACCATATTTGTGCAGGGCATACACGGTTTGACCTGTAATGGTCAAGACGCACCCAAGTCCCGGGTCACCCAACAGGTAAAGCAAAGCATAGTGATAGGGCCATCCTTGTCCTTCGTAGGGCGGCCTGGTTATCCAGGCTGTTTTTTTCAAAATTTGGGTTTCCGACGGACTCAAACGGGCACGGTCCACTCGATTGCCGTCGAGATCATGCGCCACCAACACCGGTCTTGCGTCGTGGTCAATATGGTATACCGCTTCATAGACTTCTTGGCCCGCTAACGCGCCAAAATCCTTGAGGTCGGGCCAATAGGTTTCGTGTTCAGGCCAAAAATGGCGCAGTACGGCTTGCAATTCCGGATCAGCGTCAAAATGATTGGTGCCGTAGGCATAGGAAATCTGGTTCATCAAAGTCCCTCCTGGGTCAATATGATGTCGAGACGGTGTTGCATTTTAGCTCGCAGTTCCAGCAACTCCTGGATGGTCGTTTGCAGTTCGTCTACCTGTTCTTGCAGTTCCGCCAATTTGGCGTCGCCCCTTTTAATGACGTCTTGCAATTGGGTGACTTCGCTTGGGTCGGCGTCATAGAGGTCGAGCATGTCGTGAATTTCAGGCAGACTAAACCCGAGCCGGCGCCCGCGCAAAATCAATTGGAGTCGCACTCGGTCGCGTTCCCGATATAGGCGTTGGCTGCCGCGGCGCAAAGGTGCTAACATTCCGACATCTTCGTAGTGCCGCAATGTGCGTGCGGTAATGTCAAAGGCTGCGCTTAAGTCGTTGATGGTATACCACGTTTCGTGGTTTAGGCCTGGTTGCCCCTCCAATGCCATCTCCTCCCTGTAGTGTGAATATAACGCAACTTTCCGTTTACGTAAACAGCGGTTTTTGCATGGTGAACGTAGGCCCGGTCTCGAATAGCCGGAACCTACGTATTTGTCAGCGGAGGGGTCCTATTTAGAAGCCGAGGGAAGAATGCGGCGCATTGGACGCAAGAACAGTTCTCGTATTGCGGCGGCCAGTTGAATGAATCCAGATGCTAAAATTACCAAAGTCCAATCCGCCCAACCCAGTGGATCCGTCTTGAACAGTTCGGCCAAGCTCGGTACGTACACTATGCTTAACAACATGAAAATGGAGGACAATACCGCACCTACCACCCACCAGTTGGAAAACAGCCCGACTTCTAAAAAGCTTTGCTCTTCCGTTCGCGCGTCAAAGACATGAAACAATTGGCTCATAATTAAAGTGGCTAAAGCCATCGTGCGCGCTTCCCGCAAGCCCATGCCCAATGGTCCCGTGGAGACCACAAACACCACTAGCGTACTGACGCCAATTAAAATACCCCGAAATCCAATTTTGAACCCCAATCCTCTAGCAAATATGCTCTCTTTAGGGTGTCGCGGTGGACGGTCCATGACTCCCGGAGCGGCGGGGTCCACCCCTAGCGCCATGGCTGGCAGGCCGTCGGTCACCAGATTGACAAAGAGGATTTGAATGGGCAGCAATGGCAGCGGAAGACCCAAAAAAGCGGCTAAAAACATCACCAGCACTTCGCCTACATTGCACGATAATAAATATCGGATGAATTTTCGGATGTTGTCATAAATGGCCCGACCTTCCCGAATGGCTCGAATAATGGTGGCAAAATTATCATCGGTCAAGATCATCGCGGAGGCTTCTTTGGTGACGTCGGTCCCGGTAATTCCCATCGCCACCCCGATGTCTGCTTCTTTTACCGCGGGTGCGTCGTTGACCCCATCGCCCGTCATGGCCACGACTTCCCCGCGGGCTTTCCAGGCACGCACCACCCGCAATTTGTGCGGCGGCGAGACTCTGGCGTATACCCGTATCTTCTCGACTCGCTGCACTAATTCCTCATCTGTCAGGGCGTCTAATTCACGGCCGGTCAAGACCTCATCACCGGGCTCCATCATTCCCAACTCTTGGGCAATCGCTCGCGCCGTGTGCGGGTGGTCCCCCGTTATCATCACCGTACGCACTCCCGCCCTTCGCGCTTGACCGATAGCCTCGATGGCCTCGGGCCGAGGCGGATCCATCATTCCCATCAACCCTAAAAAGATCAGGCGATCTTCCCAATGAGCACTGCTCTCATGCTCTGAAATCGGCCGATAGGCCACAGCTAACACCCGCAAGGCTTGATCTGCCATTTGCTCATTCATCTGCGCTACTTCGTGGCGCGTCTTGGCATCTAGCACGATGACTTGGCCATGTTGCTGATACAAGCGGCACAAATTGAGCACCACGTCTGGAGCTCCTTTGACATAAACCAGCGACTGATTTTGACGGTTCTTGACTCCAACCGCCATACGTTGCCGTTCTGACTCAAATGGGAGTTCATCAAAGCGCTCGAAACGTGACTCAAGTTCAGAGGGCTTGATGCCCGATTCGACTCCGGCCCACAGCATGGCCAATTCGGTGGGGTCGCCTTGGCCGCTCAGCCCGTCGGTCTTGGCATCCTCGCTAGCCAAGACCGCATTGTTGCACAACGCGGCTCCCCAAACCAGGTGTTCAAAGTCGAGGCGACTGGTCTCGCTATGCTGTTTTGCTGACAAAAAGCCATCCGCGTCCCGATGCCATCGCTCGCCCACCACATACATGTCGGTTACCATCATTCGATTGCGCGTCAAAGTCCCCGTCTTATCAGAACACACCACGGTCGTACACCCTAGCGTCTCGACCGCGGGCAAACGACGTACTATGGCGTGGGCCCTAATCATCCGCTGTACGCCCAACGCCAGCGCAATGGTTACGATGGCGGGCAGTCCCTCGGGAATGGCTGCCACCGCTAAACTAACCCCAGTTAAGAACATCTGGTAGAGGGGTTCGCCGCGAAACAGACCAGTAATCACCACGACGGTTACAATCAACAGGGATAGTATCACCAGGACTTTACCCAGTTGCTCCAGTCGGCGCTGCAATGGGGTCTGATCTTCGACGGCTTCACGGATTAAATGTGCAATGGTGCCCATTTCCGTCTGCATCCCGGTGTCCACCACTATAGCTCGGCCCCTACCTCGGCTGACAGTGGTGCCCATGTACACCATATTGCGGCGGTCTCCCAAGGGAAGCTCGGGATCTCCCAGTTCTTGGCTTTGTTTTTTCACCGCCGAGGACTCGCCGGTTAAGGCCGCCTCCTCGCATTCCATGCCGCGCACTTCAATCAGGCGAGCGTCGGCCGGGATGAGGTCGCCCGGCTCCAAATCGATAAGGTCCCCGGGCACCAGCTCTTTGGCCGGAATCTCAACCAAACGGCCTTGCCGGATCACTTTGGCCGATGGCGCAGTCATCGCCTTAAGGGTTTCCACGGATTTTTCAGCCCGAAATTCTTGTACAAATCCCAAAATGGCATTCATGATGACGATGGCCACAATGGTTATGGCATCTCCCACCTCGCCCAAGAGAAACGAGATAGCCGTAGCCGCTAGTAGTACCAGAACCATGAAATCTTTAAATTGCGCAAGGAAAATCGTCCATGCTGAAATCGTCTGGGCTTCTGCCAATGCGTTGTAGCCCACCTCTTCCAAGCGGCGGTCGGCCTCTCCCATGGCAAGTCCCCGCTGGGCGTCGGACCGGCACTGAATGACGACTTCGTCCGCCTTTAATGTATGCCACAAATTGGCCACTTACGGATCCCTCCCAAGTCCATCCTCGTCCTATGGGTATGTCCCCATCCCGAGGGACAGAACTGGATAGCGCCCAGAGGCCCCGATCCAATCAGCGGGACAAAAGGAACCCGCACCGGGTACACTCACAACCTCTTGTGCGGGCTGAGGGAATATGTTTGATGGGACAGGCGCCACCACCTGTCCCACGCTTTATTTGATGCCGGTCGACGCCACTCCTTGGATAAACCACTTTTGAAAAAGCAGGTAGACCAGGGCAATCGGCAAGGTGGCGATGACGCCGGCCGCCATTAATAACGGCCAATTGACGAAATACTCCTGCTGAAACATGACAATTCCTAGCGGCAGGGTCCATAAATGCGTGCGATTTGCCACCAAAAGAGGCAATAGAAAGTTGTTCCACGATGCTAAAAACATCATCAGCGCCAATGTAAGCATATTGGGTATCACCATCGGCAGTGAAATTTGAACGAACATCCGCAACCGTCCCGCCCCATCAATGGTCGCGGCATCTTCCATTTCCTGGGGTATAGTCAAGAAGGCTTGGCGCATCAAAAAAACCCCCATGGCGGAGACTGCCATAGGCAATATCATACCGGCATAGCTGTCCAGTAATCCCAAGGCGCGTAAAAGAATGTACACAGGCAGCATCACGGATTGAAAGGGCACCATCAACATCGACAGAATTCCGATGAACACGAAGTTCTTGCCTGGAAAGTTAATGCGCGCCAGAGCATATCCAGCCATCGAATCAAACACCAAATTGAGGACCGTGACAATGCTGGCGACCAAAAAGCTATTGCCAAACCACCGAGCGACGGGCACCAATTTCCATATTGAGATAAAGTTCTGCACGTCCACAGGATGCGGCCACCACCGGGGAGGAAAAGCCAACGATTCCGATAACGGTTTCAGAGCCGTCGACAGACTCCATAGAAACGGAACAAACATCGTCACGGCACCCAAGATCAAGATCGCCAGATATAGTCCATGGATCAGGTGACGGATCCATTGTGGTTGACTTGAGATCATAGTCGTCCCTGCCTTTCTTCAACGTGATTTCAGATCTGGCTCAATAATCGACGGTTTGTCCCAACCATCGATTGGCTGCTAGAGTGACTGCGAGTATCAACATGAATAACAAGACGGTTGCCGCCGCTCCCAGTCCCACTTTTCCATAGGAGAAAATGAACTGATACACGAGCAGCACCAATGTGGTCGTGGAATGAAGCGGTCCTCCCGTACCCTGGGACAAAATGAATGATTGATCAAACATTTGTAAGGTACCGATAATGCCCATTACCACCACGAAAAATGTGGTAGGCCTCAGTAAAGGCACGGTAATCCGGCTAAACATACGCCAGCTGCCCGCCCCATCAATCGCAGCAGCTTCATAGAGGCTCACTGGAATCGCTTGCAGTCCGGCCAGGAATACGACCGTAAAGTATCCCGCGGTGGTCCAAATATTCATCAGCATAATAGCTGAAAGGGCAAATGAAGGGTTCGACAACCAGTCTGGTCCATGGATGCCAACCAACAGCAAAAAACTGTTCAACAGCCCAAATTTGTTATAAATCCACATAAAAATGATCGAAATCACGGCTGACGAACTAATCGCCGGAAAGAAAAAGGCGAGCCGAAAAAAACCTCGGGCGGGTAATTTTTGATTGAGAATGGCGGCGATGCCTAGTGCAATCAAGGTTTGCGTGGGCACTACCACAAACGCGAATACCACCGAGTTGCGCACTGCAATCCAGAACAAGGGCAATTCCAATAGCTGGGGATAATTGGACAATCCCACAAAGTGCATATGGTTGAGCAAGGACCACGAAAAAAAGCTTAAATAGAACGCATAGAATGCGGGTCCTGCGGTAAACAAGGCCAGCAGAATAATCGTGGGCGCAGTAAATAAGTATCCTGTCACCCCGTTGCGGGACGCTTGAGCGCGTCCCGTCATCGAGGTTCCCAGGGCAAGTCCTTGGTTAGGTTTGTTAAATACCACCTTCACCATCATTCCCCCTGGTTATTGACCTAATAGCTGGGTCCCATCCTGTTGCATTACCTTTAGCGCCTGTCGCGCACTTTCCCGTCCGTCAATGACAAGAGTGGTTTGGTTCGTCATGGTGGTCGTCACATATTCCACAAAACCCGGTGGAAAGGTCCAAGCCTGACTTTGCGGCAAATCGGCGATCAATCCCTGCAACACTGGATGCTGAGCGTAATAAGGCAGGTTGATCAAGGATGGACGAACCGGCAGCGCAAGCCCTAAATTCATCCACTTGGTCATTCCCTGCTTGCTGGTTAAATACCGGATTAGAGTCCACGACGCTTGGGGATGCAAAGAATCTTTGGTGATTCCATAGGCTACCGGGAAGGTTAAAGTTTCAGCGTTCACTGGGCCTTTAGGCATGGGCACGATCCCAAATTGAGTGTGGGGATAGGTTTGATTTAGGAATGGTACCAGCCAGTTGCCGGACACCACCATTCCCGCGTCACCCATTCCAAACGCTTGGCCGCCCCATTGCGCCCCAACCGTGGGTGGGGTGGTGGCGTAGTGATCGCGATAAAGGTTGACAAAAAACCGATATCCTTGAAGCGATGCGGGACTGGTCAGTGTCATCCGGGTCATGGCAGCATTCATCACGCCGCCGCCCGATTCCAAAAGAAATTCTGCCCATCGCGGCTCCTGAACCGAGTTGATGAGCCCGTATTGGTGAAGGGCTGGTTTGGTCAACGCTTTGGCGTCGGCGGCCAACTCCGCCCACGTCGTGGGCGGCGCGGTGATCCCGGCTTTTTGGAACAACGTCTTATTGTAAAACAGCGCCAAAGGAGACTGATCTTTTGGAATGCCATAGATTTGTCCGTGTGAAGAAAACAAAGAGAGGGCACTGGAATAAAAGTCTTGAATCGGAAAATGTGAACTCTTGATATAATGGTTAAGCGGGATTAAGTCCTTATTCGCGATAAACGTACTGGATTCCCCGCCATTGTTGACATAAATCACGTCAGGCGCGTCGCCGGCGACAAATCGAGTTTTTAACAAGGCTTCGTAGTTGCCGGAAATGGGCCGATAATTTACGTGAATCTTGGGATAGGCTTTCTCAAAATATCCCAATTCCTTTGTCATTAGTTGGGCTTCCACTGGTGAAGATGTCCATCCTGACAAAGTAATCGTCACAACGCCTGAACTGTTGTTACCTTGAGCGCTGGCTGCCCCACAGCCAGCGCTCAAGGTGGCGATGGCCAGCACCATGGCGCCTTTGCTCATCAATTTCCAATGTTTCGTGCGCATCGTCTTTAAGCCTCCTTGATTTATTTAGTGGTGTTCGTAGGTTTGTAGACAGCACGGAAGTCCCACTGATTGGGCAAGTTTATCGCCCGGAGTTTTTTTCCATCAAAGTGCAACGTGAATTTATCCCCCGAACCTAGAGGAATATCCGTAATGGTTAACGGTGGCAACGATCCTGATAGGTCTGGTCGGCAACGTATGCTGCGTTGTTGCCCGTTAATTTCTAAGCCCAAGAGAATCTGCAATAAATATAACGGGGTGCCAGCGGCCCAGGCTTGCGGGGAGCAAGCTTCCGGGTATGGCAAGGGGCCAATGTCTGCCCCTTCCTCGCCCGAAAATAGCTCGGGAAGTCGTGATAGGGGGAAACGGCTGGCGGCTTTCATCAAGCCTTTGGCTACGATTTGAGCCGCTTCCAAAGCCCCCATGCGGGCTAGTCCTGCTGCGATGAGCGAAGTGTCGTGAGGCCACACACTCCCTCGGTGATAGCTGTAAGGGTCGTAGGCTGCCTCGTTTGCTCCCAGCGTCCGTATTCCCCATCCCGAAAATAAATTGGGGGACAGCAAGTGTTGCGCTACCTCATGGACGGTATTGCGCGGCACTATGCCAGACCATAGGCATTGGCCCGGGTCAGAGGATATGGCGTCAACTGCTCGTCCTTGACTGTCTACCGCCAACGCATAGTAGTGACGGTCGGCAAGCCAAAACCTTTGATGAAACCGTTTTTTGAGCCCTTGCGCTCTCCTCTGCAAGCGCGCGCTTTCCTCCAAACGGCCTGCGGTCTGATAGTAATGCGCCATAGAGCGAAACGCGTTATATACGTATCCTTGCACTTCTGCCACCGCGAGCGGCGGCTCTGCATGTTGACCATTGGAAAATACCATGGAATCAGACGAATCCTTCCACGACTGCACGGAGAGACCGCGAGATGAGCGCGGAGAAAAGTTGAGCAAGCCTAGTCCACTGCTGTCCTGTATCGTCTCTAGCCAACTCAACGCGCGCTCGGCGGCGGGCAGCAATTCGCTCATCAGGCCGTCATCGCCTGTCCTCTGCCAAGTGTCAACCAACAGGCTTAAGAACAACGGGGTCACATCGACCGATCCATAATACTTGGCAAACGGCACCTCCCCTATTCGCGCCATTTCTCCCAAACGAATTTCGTGCACCATTTTGCCTGGCTCTTCTTCGGTTTCCGGGATATCTTGGCGGCCTTGCCAGGCGGCTAAGGTATGCAGCGTATTTCGAGCCATCTCCGGCACCCATTGCAGCACTTGGTAGGCTGTGATGATGGCATCGCGGCCAAAAAACGTGCCGAACCAGGGAATGCCGGCCATCGGCACGAGACCGTTCCCGTAGTCCGTGGACAGCATCTGCAGATCGGTTCGAGCCCGCTCGATTACCTGATGCCAGTCTCCCTCCAATAACGTAAATCCAGGAAATTGCAACATTCTGTCGGAAAGTGCGATACGAGGGACTTCCGGCACCGGATTCATCCAGGATGCGGTAATCGTCAAATGTCCAGTTGGCTCTTGGTCCGAAAATTGCCAGTGCCAATGGCCCATCTCGTCAGTGATATAAGGACGGCTCGATTCCACGCGGACTCGGCGGGAAATATGGTCTAGTCCTTCATATTGATAAATGGATTCTGAGCCTTTATGCAGAACCGTTTTGTTTCCGGCGTGATGGCGCTGGGAACCCCGCAATTCAAAGATGTCTAGAAAATCCGCATCAAATGACAGCGAGAGTTTCCAATCCGTAGCCGACCCAAATGACTTCCACGTCCAGTGGTCCTCCATGCGGTCACTGTACAGTTTTAATGTTCGGAGCACGTAGCGCGTGGCACCAGAATGTTGTGCCACGTAGCGAATTTGCAATGAGTCAGGGGAAGAGGACAATGCCAAAGGTTCTTGAACCTCGTCGTCAATCCGCCACTGATACATTGACACCATGCGGGTATCATATAAATACACGCCTTGCCGCAGAGAATCTGGCTCAATGCGCCCAGACGTCGAGAACAGCGCGAACGCCGGACCTTTTTTCAACACCGGTTCTTCCGGATTCGTCCTGGGCGTGCGGTAAATGGCAGGCACGCCCGTCGAGTCTCTGACCCGTAAGGATGGACGGACCTCCTCATTGGCCACTTCTTGGCCCATGATGCGAGCGAGCACCATCTCTGCCAGCCGGTACCCGGCAGCAAACAGATCATGTTCGATAGTGGTCAGCGCGGGACTAATATGCGCGGAATATCCCGTGTTGCCAAAACCGATAATCGATATTTGACGCGGTACGTGAATTCCCAGATCGCTGGCACATTGAAGGGTGCCGATAGCCATGGCATCATTGCTGGCAAAAATGGCCGTAGGCCGGCCCGGTTTTGATAACAATTCATGGGTGCGCTCGTAACCCGAACGAATTGTCATGTCACCCGTAATGACTCGCGAGTCCAATCCATGGGAGCGTACGACATCCTCATACCCGTGACGGCGCTGTTGTGCAAAGATATATTCCTCGGGCCCTGCCAAATGGGCGATGTGGCGATGACCCAAATCCACCAGATGTTGGGTGGCAAGTTTTGCTCCCTCCCGATTGTCCACGTCATACCAGGTCGCCCAATCGGTTTGAGAGCCATAGACTACAAAAGGCAGATTTTCTTGGAGCAGGACCGCGAGCCGTGAGTCGGATTCGTCGTCGTTGATAAGAACCACACCATCCACCCGCCGCGAACGGGCAATGTCTATCAGGTAGGCTTGGGTTGAATGGGGTTCGGTGGGGGTTAACAGCATTAAGTGATACCCCGCCTGTTGACAAGCCGCCATTAACCCGGTTAATAGTGCTGGTGGCACAGGTTCACGATGCCCCATTGCGCCAGGAACCACGACGCCAATGGTTTCCGATATCCCCTGCACCAAAAAGCGTCCTTGCGAATTCGGACGGTAATGCAATGTTTCGGCCGCTTGGCGCACTCGATCGGCCGTTTCTGGTGAAATATTGCCCCGATTGTTGAGGACGTAGGAAACAGTCGCAATAGAAACGCCTGCTAACCGGGCTACTTCGTAGATTCGTGCCGGACGAGAGTGTGAGGACACATTAGTCACCCCAAAATAGTTAATCGCTTCAGTGAAACGATTAAATTATAAATCCAGATGTCACACAATACTAGAACTTTTCTGCATTATTTCAAAAATTTTATTGAGGCGAGTATATCAAGGGCTTCCCAATGCGCTTGCAAAGGGATTGCCGAATCCGCGTCGTGGATTGTTCAAGCACCTTAATGTAGGCGGGATCCAAAGCCGTTATCACCGCTAAGTCTCACCAAAGGGATACATTTTCTATTTAAGCCGTTGTTCTGAACCGTTCTGGCTTCACCGTCATGTCGCCTGCTCAACATGTATAAGCCACATCCGCAGTCCTATCGCTAAGACCGCTAGGCCAATTAAGGAGACGGCGGTCGCATGCACCAGTCCTGCCAGACTCGGGGCTCGGACAAGCAAACCAATCCACACTGCCAGTCCTCCCAGCGCGAGGACCAACGTAGTCCACCACTCCCGCGCAATGGCCTCGGCCAGCAAAATGATGAGAAGTCCCAACGCCAGCATTGCTAGTCCGTACAGAGCGAGCCAATGGCCCACCGACACGAACCGATCGCCCAAAGCCCACTGCACTACGACCCGGGGAGCAAGCCAAAACAACAGCTCCACTGCCACCCCTATGGACAGATAGATGGCTAGTGCCGAGTAAAACCATCGCGCTCGTTGGACGGGACGGTCCAACATCGCAGTCAACATAACCAAAGCCAGGCTTCCCGCAATAAAAGGCAAAGTTTGTCCCACCGTAGCCAAGCCGTTGTACAGACCGGCCTGATTGGGCCTAAGCCGGGCTTTGGCGATCACGCCATCGGTCAACATCATAAGACTTTGCGCCATTCCCACACCGGATGACAGCACTATCGAGCGACTACCCGGCGCCGCTTCCACCTTTAACCCTCGGACCGCGATAGCGCTCAAGCCCCATAGCATCCATAAGACCATGGCTTGCAAAACGCCCAAGAGCGCGACTCCATCACGCGCCATGACAGCTCCCATGACGGCCGCAACGCTTAGTCCAGACCCAGTGACAGCGAGCCCGCCCAGCCAGGTATAGCGACGGGCGCGCGCTAAATATCCAAGATTGGCGGCATAATCGATGAGAGGCCATGAAGATAGGCCGAACAACAAGAACAATCCCGGCGCAACATTTAAAGTCTTGCTTAAAGGGATGGCAGACAGCGCTAGCAAACCCCATAGGGCAATGCCCGAGACGCCGTAACATAAGCGAAGGAATCCTAGCCGTTGAGAAGGTTTGCCTCGCCTGGTAGACGCCAGAGTCACCACCGAGGCCGGCAAGGTAATAACCGCGACCACGTTATTGAGGGTAATGATGACGCCATATCGGGCAGGACCCATGCCATGAGCTAACAGTACCGCATAAAGCCAGTTGAATATGCCAGCCAAAATGGTGGCGCCACCATATGCCGCATTGTCAGCCCAGAACTTTAGAGTGGCTTCGCTCTTCATTCGATTTTGACACTGTCGGCCAAGTACACAACAACAGTCCGGTCCCATACGAACTCAAAGGCTGCTCCGAGTCTATCCACAGACGGTCTCAGGCAACCATGTCTTAGTCAACTGTTGAAGTCCAAGGGTGCACACTCTCATATCGTCATCCTGAATCTCCCCACCGATAAATCCAGGGAGTACTGGTCTCCCTGTGGCTCTCTCCGATACTCTCGGGTGTTCTGGCAAAGCAATACCGGCGCAGTTTCCTTATGCTCCAAAGCCCGTTTGTGGAAGTGCTTCCACTGCCGGGGCACAAGACATCCGTTTCAAAAAAGTCTAGCCTAAAGACGGCCAATGTTCAACCTGTTGTCCCTATCAGGCCACCGGGGCTTATTTCCTCCGAGCGTAACGCCAAGGCTGTGCTCACGATTTAGGCAACAGCCTCACACATCACGTCAACCTGCTCGCTTTGACAGACCATTTCCAAGTCAATGAATCGCATGGCTAGCTCACCGCCATGGTTTGCTCTTGCGCCATCGCGCCCCCTCAATATGCCAGCGGGATTTCCGGAGCCAATCACCGATGAACAGTCGCGTTACGTTTCCGATGGTATGGCAGCGCCAAAAAATTTCCGAGTCTTGGCCTGAAAACCTCGCTGAATATATCTTATATAGTATTATGAAATTGTGTGGGTACAGACCCCTGCCAAGCCTTATGTGCAAAAGACTGTGAGGGAAGACTGAATACCGAGATATGGGCTCATGCCTCCTGGCAGACGGCTCTGCTATGGAACACCTGGACCGCATTGTTGCCAATGAGCGCGCTGTATGACGTCTTGGCCATCACACGGGCTTAGGGCCGACGTGAGAGATCTTCTAAAGGATGTGTTTTGCATGCAGCAAGATCTTCTAACGATTGTTTGCCCCATTCAGCGGGCTGCCACACTTGCCGCCGATGTGACGGTAATCGTCATCTTACGGGAATTGCGCAATGGACCCCGTCGATTTGGGCAGTTGCTGGTGGCTGGGCTTAATCCTCGGACTCTTTCCGAACGGCTCAGACGCCTAACACAGGAGGGAATCCTGGAACGGACGCGCTATGCGGAATCTCCGCCCCGTGTCGAATACCAGCTGACTATCAAAGGCCAGGCCTTATTGCCTGTGTTGCAAGCGCTTCAGAATTTTGGAGAGACATGGTTGCCCATCAATGCCCCCGGGTCCCCAGATCCTACTAGCCAAGGAATTGCTTGTCCTGAGGATGAATCGACACTGCCTGGATGAAACCTGAAATTGAGTCCGATGGAGATGATCTCCTCATCCAACATCGTCACGTACACTTTTGACCTCAGGGACGCCAGCCATCAACTTGGCCCTTAAAACCTCGGAGCCAGCTATTTATGCCTGCAGGCTTGTCAAAGACAGTCGCTGAGATCTTGGTCTGCGCCCGGGCATCACAGTGTGCTGTTTTGTCCAACCATCACTATTAGTCCGCTGTTCATATTTATGCAATATATTTCATATTATTTTCGAATTGATATTTTTTTCCTGTGAAAATTTGCCCAGCAACAAACGTCATATCATACATTGCAAATAGGTCGAAAAACGTCTAATATTGTCACCACAAAACCTCTGAACCTAAGATCTCACCCTGACTCAACAGAGGTTTTTGAACCGCATTCTGACCTCGTGGCAATTTGCTAACTACCTGTAGGAGGGATATTTATGAAGTCAGCCGCATTTGCGCTGACAGCGTCGGTTTTGATGGCGGGAACTTTCTTAGCTGGATGTGGCGCTGCATCGTCTGCTCCGCCATCGTCTCCAACAGCTTCAAAGGCATCTTCGTATAAGGTAGGTTTAGTCACCGATACCGGCGGGCTGAACGATCATGGATTTAATCATTTGGCCTACTTAGGGCTTATGCAAGCTAAAAAAGAATTCGGCGTAACCACCTCAGTAGTGCAATCTCAAACCGCCTCGGATTATGTTCCCTATCTGACCAACTATGCGCAACAGGGATATAACCTCGTAATCGCGGTCGGCTTTCTTATGCAACAAGCTGTTCAGCAGGTTTCCAAAGAATTCCCGCACACCAAATTCATGATTATTGACGACCAGGTAAATGGACCCAACGTCACCTCCTCGCTATTTGAAACCCAGCAGTGCGGTTATTTGGTGGGCGAATTGTCCGGGCTGGTGCAAAAAGAACATGCCTTGCCCAATATCAACAATGACAATACGCTCGGTGTAGTTGGCGGCATGTCGATTCCTCCCGTCAACACGTATATCGCTGGATTCTATGCCGGCGTGCATGCCGTAGATCCCTCCGCAAAAATCCTGCTAAAGTACACTAACGACTTTAACAACCCCAACAATGGACAAATTTATGCGCAATCTGAAATTGCCCAACACGCCGATATAATCTTTCAGGTTGCGGGCGGATCAGGGCTAGGGGTCATTACTGCGGCCGAGCAGTCCCATACCTATGCCATCGGGGTAGATGCCAACCAAAACTACCTGGCGCCCAACACCGTCATCACAAGTGCGGAAAAAGGTGTGCAAATCGCGACTTTCGATACCATTAAAGAAGGCGTGAAGGGAACCTTGAAACCCGGCGTTCAGTATTTTAACCTGAATAACAACGGAGTGGGCATGGCCACGCCCATTTCTGCCATTCCCCAAAGCATTGTGCAGCAGGTTCTGCAGTCTGAAAAGGAAATTGTTGCAGGCAAGATCGTGCCACCGACCAATATTCCTTAACACAAGGATCCCTGAGCTCGCGGCGTAACTGGCGCGAGCTCCACTTGCCTTTCTATCTAGGAGGGAGCAATAAATCGATGGCACAACTTGAAGTGGTCGGCGTTAGCAAACGGTTCGGGAATTTGCGTGCGAACGATAACATTTCCTTTAGTGTGCGCGGCGGAGAAGTGCTGGCAGTTTTAGGTGAAAACGGCGCTGGCAAGTCCACACTCATGAAAATCGTATCTGGATTTCTTCGACCTGATTCGGGTCGAGTTGCGGTGGACGGCCAAACAATCCCGATTGGGGATCCACAAGCCGCCATTCGGGCTGGCATCGGCATGATTCATCAACATTTCATGTTGATTCCCCGTATGACGGTAATGGAAAATTTGATTTTAGGCCGAGAGCCGCGGACGCGTTTGGGGAGCATTGATACCCGCCAAGCTAAGCAGGAAGTGGAAGATCTATCCAAGCGTTTTGGCCTGCATGTTGATCCTAATAGCCCAGTGGAATCCCTCAGCGTGGGCGAACAACAGCGGGTAGAGATTCTTAAAGCTTTTTACCGTGGGGCCAAAATTTTAATTCTCGATGAACCAACCGCTCTCTTAACACCCCAAGAAACCGACCGGTTATTTGGCTCGATTCGTGAATTTGCGCGACAAGGGCTGAGCGTCGTGTTCATTAGCCACAAACTGGACGAAGTCATGAAGATTTCGGAACGCGTCATGGTGGTTCGGGCTGGCCAGTTAGTAGATACCGTGGATACCGGGCAAACCGATGCTTTTTCGCTCGCCCGCATGATGGTAGGCAGAGACGTAGACCTTGGCGCATCGCGCACAACCTCCGGATTGGGCAACGTGGTCTTAACCGTGGACCATCTGGAGTCACAATTGTCCAAGGGTCAACCTCTGTTGGGGCCGATAAGCTTTACGCTTCGTCATGGGGAAATTCTGGGCGTAGCGGGTGTCGAGGGAAACGGACAGCAAGAGTTGGCCGAACTTCTCGCAGGAATTCGACTGCCGTCTAGCGGCACCATTCTCTTAGACGATAAACGGGTGGATAGCTTGCCAATCCGACGCCGGTTGGAATCTGACATCGCCTACGTGCCTGCAGATAGACAAGGTGAAGGCCTGGTTCTTGATTTGAAGATCTGGGAAAACTTTATACTGCGCGACTACTATCGTCCTCCCTTTCGCAAGGGACTGGGAATTGATGTTAAAGTGGCAAAGGCCCGTACCCAGGCTGCCGTGGACGCTTTTGATATTCGTCCCAATAACATTGACCTGCCTAGTCGCGCGTTGTCTGGCGGAAATCAACAAAAGCTTCTGTTGGCGCGCGAGATGAGTCGCAATCCCCGGATCATGATTGTCTCGCAGCCGACACGCGGTTTAGATGTCGGAGCCATCGAGTACGTCCATCATCAACTGATGTCGCTCGCGCAGACCGGCACCGCTATCGTGCTGATTTCGTTGGAACTAGATGAGTTGATGAAATTATCGGACCGGATCATGGTGCTGTTCCGAGGCCAAATCCAAGGCATTGTGGCGCGCCCGGAATTCCGGCGCGACGCCATCGGTCTATGGATGACTGGCCAAAAAGGTCAGGAGGTTCGCCAATGAAGAAATGGGCCTTGTCAGCGCTAAAACCGCTTTTGACCGTGGTCTTGGGCCTCATCGTCAGCGGTCTCATCGGTCAGTTGACAGGATATCCCGCCAGCGCGGTCATGTCGGCTTTATGGCTGGGTTCGGTGGGCACCGTGACTAATTTTGCCAGCACGCTGGTTATTTTTATTCCGCTCTCCTTGACCGCACTAGGGATTGCCATCGCATTTCGGGCCGGATTGTTCAATATTGGGGCGGAAGGTCAATACTGGATGGGTGCCATTGCTGCAACTTGGGTAGGTGCGATGGGCGGTGCTTGGCCGCCGGGCGTACACCTGCTGGCTGTCATCCTAGCCGCCATTGTGGCAGGCGGCTTGTACGCGATGATTCCAGGATTGCTCAAAGCATATCGCGGAGCTCACGAAGTGATTACCACCATGATGCTAAGCTATGCCGCGGTGGAGTTTGGACATTACCTGATAGAAAAGGGTCCTCTCATGCTGCCCGGCGCGATTCCGGAATCCCCGGCGATTGCGCAATCTGCCACTTTGCCTATCTTGGTGCCTACGACTGAACTGTCCGCGGGCATCTTTTTGGCCCTTGGTGCCATATTAATCGCAGCCTGGCTCATGACACGCACACGATTGGGGTTTGAAATCACTTTATTAGGGAAAAATCCCAAGGCAACCCGGCTGGCTGGGGTTTCTGCCCCTAAATTGACTGTCATCAGCATGGTCATTGCGGGGGCGTTCGCGGGATTGGCTGGTGGGGTGCAAATTAGCGGGGTTTCTCACCAGTTGATGGATTCTTTCGCCAATCAATACGGGTTCACAGCTATCGTCGTAGCTCTTCTAGCACGGAACAATCCCTGGGGCATAATTCCCTCAGCCTTTTTATTCGCAGCACTCCAAAGTGGTGCAGGGTACATGCAGATGAACGCCAACATCCCGGCTCAAATGGCTTATGTGATTCAGGGCGCGATTGTATTCATGGTTGCCGCAGATCGCATGTTCGACTGGGCCTGGATTCGGTTCCGCAAGGGGCGTTGGGGACAAATGCCTCCCTCGGAGACCCCAGCAATTGCCCATGAGGAGGTCTCGTTATGAGCTTTTTCTTGAACCCAGAGCTCTGGGCTCTCACCGTAACGGTGTCTGTACCGTTAATTTATGCCTCCTTGGGCGGCATGTTTTCTGAACGCGGAGGGGTCGTCAACATTGCCATGGAGGGCATGATGTTGATGTCGGCCTTTGTGTCGGTGGCGTTCGCGTATGCTAGCCATAATGCCTGGATTGGACTTTTAGCCGGGGTGGCCAGTGGCGCCGCGATGTCATTGCTGTTTGCATGGGCGACACTAAAACTTCAAGCCGACCAAGTCGTGGTGGGAATGGCCATCAACCTTTTGGCCCTAGGCTTGACCGGCTATTTTCTCGATGCCTTCTATGGCTATAACGGCACTCCCATCTCCACTCCGTCCTTGCCTACCTGGCATTTGAACGTTTTATCGCATCTTCCCGTCTTGGGTCCCGCTTTGGCCCAAGAAAATGTCCTGACGTATTTATTGATTCCTACGTTGTTAGGCGCCCAGTATGCCTTGTTTCGTACTCCCTGGGGTCTAAGGCTGCGCTCTATGGGTGAAAAACCGGAAGCCGGCCGGAGTGCGGGTCTCAGTGTCCTCCGCTACCGACTCTCCGGAGTCCTGCTGTCGGGCATCTTGTCGGGTATTGCTGGGGCATATCTGTCGATCGGTGTCCTCAACAGCTTTAATGTCGACATGACTGCGGGTCGAGGATACATCGCATTGGCCGCCATGATCTTTGGGAATTGGAAACCCAAGGGCGCGCTCATGGCCTCCTTGATTTTTGGATTTCTGTCCGCGGCCAGTATTCAATTGCAGGGCTCCATAATTCCCTCCGACATTGTATTGATGGTCCCCTATCTGTTAACCGTTGTAGCAGTGGCTGGCATTGTAGGACGTACTACCCCGCCTGCTGCCGACGGTATTCCCTATCAAGAGGAGTCACTTTAATATGGTTGATTATCCGTTTGTTATCCGCCCCGAAGTACATGATGCGTTAGAGAGCCACCAACCGTTAGTAGCCCTGGAAACGGCGGTTTTGACGCATGGCTTGCCCTATCCCGACAATATCGAAACCATGACTCACATGGCTCAAGAGGTGCGAAAGAGCGGCGCCATCCCCGCCGTGATTGGCCTTAAGCAAGGGGAGGTTGTGGTGGGTTTAGAATCCCCCGAATGGGAAGAAATTCTCATCGAGCCTGAAAAATGCTCTCTTCGTGATTTAGCTCCTGCCGTGATGCGGGGCAAAAACGGCGGCACCACGGTGGCTTTAACCGCCTATGTGGCACACCGCGCCGGCATCCGTGCCTTTGCCACAGGCGGCATCGGGGGCGTGCACCGGGGGGCCCAGGACACTTGGGACATTTCAGCCGATTTATATGCCATGCACACGTTGCCCGTCATTATTGTGTCCTCCGGTGCCAAGAGCATTTTGGACATACCAAAAACGTTGGAGTTTTTGGAATCTCTGGGTGTTCCGGTGGTGGGCTACCGCACGCCCGAAGTGCCCGGGTTTTACGTCAGTACCACCGGACATGCGGTCTCTACCACGGTGCAACATCCAAAGGAAGTGGCTGAGATGCATCGTGTCATGCAAAGCGTCGGAATGCAGCAGGCTTTGCTATTGGTTCAACCCGGCCCCCTGCCCGTTGACAGCAGTCTGGTGGAATCTCTGATTGCACAAGCGTTAAAGGCTGCTGCTCGAGAGCACGTGTCAGGCAAAGCGATGACACCTTTTATGTTGGGATATCTCAATCAGGAAGCTGGCGATATTCTCAAACGCTCCAATATTGCACTATTGATAGCTAATGCGGCGCTCGCCGGAGAAGTGGCAGTCACGCTTTATGCTTGATGTACTGGTGCTTGGCGACAGCGCTTGGGATACGGTCGTGCGAATTGCAGAACCGCTTCGGTTTAACGGCGACATTGGGGCAGCCATCCAGGGCAGCCCCGGCGGTCAGGGATTAAATGCCGCCACCGCCGCCCGAAAGGAAGGCGCGACGGTAGGGCTGATTACCCAGTTGGGAACGGATGCTCAGAGCGACGCCCTGTTGCAGAGAATGACCGAGATGGGGATTCATCCACTGGCATTGACTCGCCAGGATCCCTTGACGCAAGTGGTTGCCATTGTCCGCCCTGACGGCGAGCGAGCGTTGCTGACCGAGGCCGGAAGCGGACCGATGGCTACTCCTCCCCTTGACATCACGGCTCAAGTCCTAGTGATCTCAGGGTATCTGCTCGATCGTCCCGGTGGCCCACAACGTATGGAAGCATGGGCCTGGTGGGCTCGATCCCGACACATGACCGTCATCTGCGATCCCTCCCATCCCCAATTGGCACCGAAACTTTTGCCTGTGCTGCGTCAGGCGCACTGGCTTGTGCCCAACTTATTGGAATGGCAGGCTCTGGGGCAGACTTTTTCCGGGTCGGTTTTATTAAAGCGTGGGGCTGAAGGTGCAGACCTTATCATCCAGGGAGAGGTACGGCAGATTCCATCCCCTCCCGGTCCCATTGTTGACACCACTGGGGCAGGCGATGCCGTTTTGGGTTCCTTTGCCGCGCTATTGGCACTCGGACTTCCTCCACTTGAAGCCGCGCGCCAAGCCGTGGTGCGTGGCTGGTCGGCCTGTGCCCATATGGGTGCCGTGTAGACTAGACGCCACCCTATTGGTCAATTGGGTGTTCAGTAGAGTAATGAACGGAACTGTATCCGGGGTAGTACACGGGCAATGGGTGTTAACATCCGTGGTCTCGAGTTTTGACACAAACTTCTTCAAGATGCCCGCAGGGCACTGCGGGTTATTCCGCCTACCGAAGGGTGGATCGCTTGATTCTGTTTGGTCCCTAGAAGCCGACGGCGTGCACTAACTGACCTATGACGGCTGTGATAAACATTGCGGCTGCCCCACCCAACAGCAGTCGCAACGCAGGTTTTAACGGGGATGTGCCCGATATCCTGGCACTGAGCAGGCCAGACCCAGCCAATCCTGCCAAGGTGACAACGACAATCAAAACCAGTCTGGCCGTGCCCGCGCCAGCGAGTGTTCCAAGAAAAGGAATCAGGCCGCCGGTAAAAAAACTAGTGGCTGACGCTATCGATGCTTGCAGTGGATGTGCAGCGGTGTCCTCGCTTTGCCCCACTTCGTCCCGCAGATGAGCAGCGAGCGGACCTGACGCATGCAATGCCACGGCCACTTGCTCGGCCAAATCAGGCGTTAATCCGCGGTGTTGATAGATGGCAGTGAGTTCACGCAATTCCCCTTCGGGGTCATCCTTTTGCTCTTGTTGTTCGCGGGCGCGATCTGCTTGTTCCACGTCAACTTGCGAACTGACGGAAACGTATTCTCCAGCCGCCATCGACATCGCACCGGCCGCCAGTCCGGCTAGTCCCGCGGTAACCACCGCGGCGGTGCTAGCTCCGCTAGCCGCCACACCCATCATCAGACTAGACACGGATACCAGACCGTCGTCCACTCCGAGCACCGCAGCGCGCAACCAACCGGTTCGCCCAGTACGATGTTCTTCACGATGCGGTTTTCGCTTGTTGAGCAAATCTTTTAGCATGCACGTCTCCCGGGTGGGTCCACAATTGTCTATTGTGAGACTACTACATTATAGAGTACATTTCGAGTTGGAGATTGCCCGACGCCGTCCAACTGAGAATCGCACTCATCTTGCTGTTGAACCGCGTGTCCAGCACTCCTGGCCGTGAAGCGTCTCCTCGCGCCTAAGTTGGTGTGCCTATTGTGTCACCGTCAGGATAAAAATACACTCTCGCTCATGCGTGCTGATATGATACCCTATCCCTGGTCTCCATTGCCGTCAGCTCCCCCTTTTATTAGACCGGAGGCCAGGTAATCAGACCTCAGAGAAGGTTAAAAACCTCGATTGACATAGGGAGGAGCCGAAATGAATTATGGCATTTATGAAAAAGTTATTGACCATCTCATGCAAGCACTGATCCATGGTCTTGATTCTGACCGCAACATCATCGAGACATCCCCAATAGACGAGGCGGAATCTCCCGGCCTGCTTTCTCTCTATTTGGAACAAGTGGTTACTGTCGCCCTAAAGCGCCAAGGGGGAGACAATGTGCTCGGCCGGCGCATTCAAATCGTCAACGCGCTAGTCAAGAAGCTAGCCGAGGAGACGGCAGATCCAGAGATTCTCACGGCGCAAGTGCATCAAGACGCCCGAGTTCTTCTCGCGCTGCTTGACAAGCGCAATGCCGCCCGCGTATTCTCCACCAATCCTGATTCGCGCACTGTGCGGCCTGTAACCTCACTATCCCAAAGCTCTCTCTTCACTGGCGCCCGGCACGAACCGAATATGGTCGGAGAACTTAAACGCGAGATAGTGAGTGCTGACCGCGTAGACCTTTTGGTCTCATTTATCAAGTGGAGCGGATTGCGGCTGATGTGGGATGAGCTCAGGCAATTGACCGAATCCGGCAGGACGCTTCGCGTTATCACCACCTCCTACATGGGAGCCACGGACATCAAAGCCATTGACGAGCTCATGACTCTTCCGAACACCACAGTACGGGTGTCTTACGATACCCAGCGGACGCGTCTCCATGCAAAAGCATATGTCTTCCATCGCGACACAGGGTACTCCACCGCTTATATCGGCTCGTCGAACATTTCCGCTGCGGCTCTCTTAGACGGCCTCGAGTGGAATGTGAAGGTGTCGCGCCAAGATCTTCCCGAGACTTTTGAGAAGATCGCAGGCACATTCGAGGGGTACTGGAATGACGGCGACTTTTTCCATTACGGGGTGGACGAGCGTGACCGATTGTTTCGGGCTTTAAAAGCTGAACACCGCGCCGGTGATGCCGACGCCTTATGGGTGCCATTCGACATTGCACCATATGGCTTCCAACGCCAAATTCTGGAGAAGCTCGCGGCGGAGCGTGAAGTACTCGGCCATTTTCGCAACTTGGTGGTGGCGGCAACAGGAACCGGGAAAACCGTTGTGGCCGCGTTCGATTACAAGCGCTTCGCCAGCCGAAACCGGGTAAGGCCCCGCCTGCTGTTCGTCGCGCACCGCGAGGAAATTCTGCGGCAGAGTTTGGCGACATTTCGAGCCGTCTTAAAGGACCAAAATTTTGGCGACCTCTTCGTCGGGGGCCAGGAGCCACGCCAAGTCGGTCATCTTTTCGTCTCCATCCAGACGTTCAATTCCCGGGATCTGCCCCGGTATACCGGTCCTGACTATTACGACTTTATTGTGGTGGATGAGTTCCACCACGCTGCGGCCCCGAGCTACCAGCGCCTTCTCACCTACTATCAGCCTCAAGTGCTCCTCGGGCTGACCGCGACTCCCGAGCGGCTCGACGGACAGGATATCACGGAGTACTTCGACCACCGCATCGCGGCGGAAATCAGGCTGCCCGAGGCCATTGACCGCTGCCTGTTGGCCCCTTTCCACTACTTCGGAGTTTCAGACCTGGTGGACCTGAGAACACTGCGCTGGCAGCGCGGGGGATACGACAAGGACCAATTAGACCGAGTCTACACGGGAAATCGCCGGCGGGCCGAGCTGATCATCCAGTCGTTGAGAAAATATGTCACAGACATCAACCAAGTGATTGGACTGGGATTCTGCGTGTCTGTGGCCCACGCGCAGTTCATGGCGCAGGTCCTCAATGAAGCGGGCATAGCGGCGCTTGCCCTCACGGCCGATTCCCCTGATGACGACCGGCAAAACGCCAAACGCAACCTGACTCTCGGCCACCTGAAGTTCATCTTTGTGGTCGACCTCTACAACGAAGGGGTCGACATTCCCGAAGTCAACACCATTTTGTTCTTGCGGCCAACAGAAAGCCTGACCGTGTTCCTGCAACAGCTGGGAAGGGGGCTGCGTCTGACGGACTCCAAGGAATGTCTCACCGTCCTCGACTTTATCGGACGCTCCCACACCCGCTACCGTTTTGAGGAAAAATTTCGCGCCCTGTCGGCAACCACACAAAAAAGCGCCCGCCACGAGATCGAACAGGGCTTCCCCAACGTTCCCCGGGGCTCGTTCATCCAATTGGAAAAGCAAGCTCAATCCTATATCCTTGAAAATATCCGCCATTCCTTGGAGACCAGATCTGGCTTGCTCAATCGCATTCAGTCTTTTTCGGAAGATACCGGCCTCGAGGCCACGTTAACCAACTTTTGCAATTACTACCGTCTCACAGCCCGCGAGTTTTACCGGAGCAACGTGCCGAGTTTTGCGCGGCTGCGCGTGCGGGCCGGGCTCGGCCATAATTGGGATGAACCGGATGAGAAGAGCATCACCCAAGCCCTCAAGAAGATAAGCGCGATAGACTCGCGGCGCTGGATTGCTTATCTGCTGGCCTGCCTCAACGGCGAGACCGCGGCAGCCCCGCACAACGCCCTCGAACACCGCATGCTGCGCATGTTTCACTACACGGTGTGGCCGGCCACGCTGCCTGACCGCGGATTTTCCAATTTGACAGACAGCATCGCTCAAATACGGAAAAACAGCCGGCTCACCGCGGAAATCAAAGAGATCTTGACCTTTAACTTAGAGCACCTGGACTTTGTCGATAAGCCCATTCACCTAGGCTTTGACCAGCCTCTCGACCTCCATTGTTCCTATAGCCGCGATCAGGTTTTGGCGGGGCTGGACTTCTTCACGGACGATGCCAAGCCCGCGATGCGCGAAGGGGTTGTCTTCTTGGCCAATAAAAATCTGGACCTGCTCTTTGTGACCCTCAACAAATCCGAGAAGGATTATTCGCCCACCACCATGTACCAGGACCATGCAATTAGCGAGACACTCTTTCATTGGCAGTCGCAAAGCACCACCTCAGCCCATTCACGCACTGGCCAGCGGTATATCCATCACCGAGCAACCGGAAACCGCATCCTGCTGTTTGTGCGCCAGTACAAGACCGGCCCATCTGGCACGCTTCCATATGTGTTATTGGGGACGGTACAATATATGGCGCATGACGGATCGCGCCCCATGAGCATCACCTGGCGCCTCGACCACCCCATGCCTGCAGCGCTGTTTAAAGACGCCAATACAATGATTGTCAGTTAACCCGGCGCCCATCTTTGGAGAAAATCCGCTACGCACGGCTCTGACCCAAGTTCATCTGCCATAGACGGATAAAAGGTTTCGGTATCCACATGCTGGATTTGGCGTTGGCTAATTTTTCGGCCAGGGCGGTGCGTTGGGCGTAAAGCGAGGGCATTTAAGGGGATGACCATATCCCAGCAAACCGGGAACCTGGGGACTCCGGGTCTGGGTTTCGTCGCCAAGAACACGGCTCACCTCGCGCGGAGTGTCTTTGCACTCGTCATCGAATTAAAGTATGGGAACAGGATTCAGTGTCACTACGACCACCTGCAATCCGACACCGGCCATGGCTACCACCAGCGCCACCCCAAACGCGACCCACTGGGTGTTCGGTGAAAGCCCTATGCCAGCGGCAGAGAGGATTCGGCGCTTGAGCCCTACGATTATCATCAACTCAATGATAGTGACCAGGAGGCTTATACTTCCAAGGCTCCACAACCTAGGGGTTGGATCCAAAATTTGAGAAGCCCCATTGTGCAATCCGAACACCCATGACAAGACCGTGACCAGACCAGGTAGTATCCAGTATCGCGGCCACAGTTGTTGGTTTTTCGCTCGCATATGCCCACTCCTTCCAATCTTGTGCAATCGGAAAGTTGCGCCCTTTTCCGATGTGCGCCTCAGAGCTTCTTATGATGATCATAACGCTAATCAAGGCCAATTTGTGTCCCTTCTATGAGTTGCCTCAGGAAAAAAGGGGGAGTGCAACAGTGAGCACCGATCGTCGAAAAACTCCCGGATAATGATGAACAGGGCTATTGATTCAGGCCGACACAGCTTGTAAGCCCGAGGTATAAGACCTGGCCATCCGCAGGATGCTTTGTCCCCCTCCCCAATCGTCCATCGCCCACCGGACGCGTAATGACAAGAAAGCTGACCAAGAAATCGCTTAAATCGATTTCACCATGGCGACAAATCCTTGCAGTTGGGCTTCAATCGCATTTCAACGCGGATTAGCTATCAACTTCCCCCTGACAATCCTGGCGGATGCGACCATAATCACTCTGGCCTGCTCAATGGCCAAGTGCTTCTGACGGCCGGTCATCATACAGGTAGCACGCTGCATCGTGCCTGGCCGCGATGCTTTTGAGTTGCGGTTGACTGACCTGGCAACGAGCCATGGCGTGGGGGCAACGATCATAAAATACGCAGCCCTGACGATCCAAGAGCAGATTGGGGGCCCCGGTACTGGTTTCGGGAAGAGGTCCTTCCACTGGAGAACCGGGGGTGGCCGCTAGTAGCAACTGAGTATAGGGATGAGCGGGTTTCTTGACGATCTCCCCACTGTCTCCTGATTCGACAATGATTCCGCCGTACATGACTAGAATTCGGTCCGCGATGTAATACGCCGATGCTAGATCGTGGGTTATGTATACCATGCTCAGCCCAAAATCATTTTGCAAGTTTTGCAATAGGTGAAGTATGTCTGCCCGGATGGACACGTCCAGCATGGAAATTGGCTCGTCTGCCACCATAAATTCGGGATTGACGGCCAAGGCGCGGGCAATGGCGACCCGTTGCCGCTGCCCTCCGGACAACTCATGAGGATATTTGTCGCGAATCTCTTGCACAGGCACCAGCCCCACACGACTAAGCAATGACTCTATCTTTTCTGACAGCGTGCCGGGCTCCTGGCTTTGGTGCAGTTGTAACGGCAGGGACAAATGCTGTGATACCGTATGGACGGGATTAAGGGATCCATAGGGGTCCTGAAAAATCAGTTGTGCTGACTTGTGATATTGGTGCAATTTTCGTCCAGACCATCGAGCGACATCGGACCCGTTATAGAGAATCTGTCCACCCCATGGTTTTAATAACCGGACTAACGCTTTGCCAGTGGTGGTCTTGCCGCTGCCTGACTCCCCCACGAGGGCAATCGTTTCCCGCCGCCGCAAGTCCAAAGCTACGTGATTGACGGGCACAATCCATCGCGCTTTGGAAAACCGGGACGGTGCAGGAAACCGCACTTCTAAATCGCTAACACGTAACAAGACGTCAGTAATTTTGCTAGATGCCATACTGCTTTGCCTCCCGTTGTTGAACCACATGGCAAGCGATAAGCGATGACCCGGTCATGCGCAATTCGGGCGGTTGTTCCCGGCAGACGCGCTGAACAAGACTGCAGCGATCAGCATAAGCGCATCCTTTGGGAAAATCACGCGGGTCTGGCGGGTTTCCGGGAATGCCTATTGCAGTGGCCTGGTCGTCGCTTAATCGAGGGACGGCCCGGATTAAACCTTCGGTGTAGGGATGATGCAGCGCCGTAGGGTCATGCAACGTTGCACCTGCGGTGACTTCCACGATTTTACCGGCGTACATTATGGCCACGCGCTGCGCTAAAGTCGACACCAACTGAAAGTCATGAGAAATAAACAAGATGGCAAAGTGTTGGCGTCGTTGGATTTCGACGATCTCGTCCAAAATGGTACGCTGTATTACCACATCGAGACCAGTGGTCGGTTCATCCATGATCACTAGTTTGGGGCTCAGTGCGATAGAAATGGCAATGACCACCCGTTGGCGCATGCCTCCGGATAGTTCATGAGGATAGCGTTGCAATGTGTCCGGGTTCAGCCGCACTAATTGAAGCAGTTCTTGGGCCCGTTCTATTCCTTCCTCACGAGTCAGCGTTTGGTGGCTTTTTAAGGTGTCTAATATTTGTTCGCCGACGGTCATGACGGGATTTAAGGCATTCATCGCCGTTTGAAACGCCATGGAGACTTCCGCCCATCGGAATTGTCGCAACTCTTCGTGTTTCATGGCATAGATATCGCGCCCTGCGATCCGGACACTGCCTGACGTCATCGAAGCATGTTTTAGTAACCGCATGGCAGTATACGCCAACGTTGATTTTCCCGACCCCGACTCACCAATCAAACCCAGAATTTCTTGGGGATAAACATCCAGGAAGACGTTTCTTACCACGGTTACGGGCTCTGGGCCACTATCATATTGCACACTGACATCCTTTAGCGACAGAATCGGCTCTTGCTCAATCAATTGTTTGGCCTCCCCTGGTGTGGTTTGCCGAATTGCTTGCTCGCGCGCCGCGCTTGTCTTAACCGAGGATTGGTCAATTCATCCACCCCGAAGTTCATCAATGCCATGCTCGCGCCAAAAAGAGCAATCGCCGCTCCCGGTGCCACTAGCCACCACCAAGCCCCATTTAACAGAGCCTGGCCAATCTGGGCCCAAAACAACATGGTACCCCATGATATCGAATTAGGGTTGCCTAGTCCCAAAAACTGTAGTGAAGCTGCCGCAAGAACTGCGCCTAGGGTGCCAAACATCAAATTGGCGATGACGAGGGACAACATATTGGGCAAGATCTCGTGGATTAAAATATGCCAATGAGAGGCTCCCGCCAATCGTGCCGCTACCACAAAATCCCGGCGTACATAAGTCAAGGTTTGGGAACGGAGCACCCGCGCCCCCCAAGCCCAGCCAGTTAATCCCATGACCAATGCCAGCGTCCAGGTCTCGGTTTGATGGATGTACGCGGTGATGACAATGAGAAGCGGCAAGCCCGGAATTACCAGCATGATGTTGGTCATGGTGTTGAATAGGGTATCGGTCCGTCCTCCCAAATAGGCTGGCAACATCCCCAATACAATGGCTAAACTGGTGGCCATAATGCCGGCGCTGATACCAATGCCGAGCGAGACCCGGCTGCCTACGATAAGTTGTGATAGCACATCCTGTCCAGTGGCAGTGGTGCCAAACCAATGGTGCCAAGAGGGACCCTGAAAAGGAATGAATTGGGTTGCCTGCGGATTATATGGGGCGAGCACGGGAGCAAACACTGCCATCAATACGAAAACCATAAAAATCCCAAAGCCCAAAGCCGCTTTTTTGTTGCCAAAAAAACCTCGCCATACACTAGGCCGCCGTCCACGCACCCGGGGAGTCGGTAAAAGGACCTGATCCACATCGCTGCTTTGTGTCATGAATATGCGCCTCCTTGGCCTTGGCGGGTCCTGGGGTCAAGGCGGCCATATAGCATTTCTACTATAAAATTAGCAATTAGGACGGCTAACGCAATCACCAGGAACAATCCTTGCATTAATGGGTAATCCTCGTTTTGCACCGCCACCAAAAGCTGATAGCCTACTCCTGGATAACTAAATACGACTTCGGTGAGTAAGGCGCCACCTACTACAAATCCGAGCGACATGGCAAAACTGGTGAGACTGGGCAATATCGCGTTGCGGGCGGCATATTGAAACATCAAGCGTCGCTTTTTCACGCCCTTGGCTTCGGCAAAAGTAATATAGTCCTCGCCTAAGGTTTGAATCATATTGTTGCGCATCCCAACCATCCATCCGCCCAGAGAGCTTACCACGATGGTAAGGGCGGGCAGCAACGCATGCCGAAGCACATTTAGGATAAAACTCAGACTCCAGGCTGGATTAATGCCGGTGGAATAGGCATGCGCTAAGGGAAACCAATGGTACACATAAGCAAGGAAATAGAGTAGCAGCAGCGCCAGCCAAAAATAAGGCAAAGCTGCGGTAAACATGGCTACTGTAGACAGCAGGTTATCCCAAAATTGTCCGTGGTTCCAGGCTAAATAGACACCCACCGCCGTTCCCAGAACCATGCTAATAATGGTAGCGGTGCCGACCAAGCCCAGAGTCCAAGGTAGACTCTGGGCGATAATTTGGCCGACCGGGATCGGGTAGTAGGTTAAGGATAGGCCGAGATTGCCGTGCAGCAAATGTCCTAGGTAAATCACGTACTGTTGCCACAAAGGCTGTTTGGTAATACCAAACTGCAACTTTAGAGCATGCAAGGCTTGGGCTGTAAGCTGGCCTTTATACCGACCCAACATCAAAATCGCGGGATTTCCCGGCATCAGCCGCGGCAACACGAAATTTACGGTTACCGCAGCCCATAACGATATGAAGAGAAATCCCAGTCGACTTAATACATATTTCATGAGCGCTCCCCTAGTTTCGCGGTGTTAAGTGAGTGATGACAATGGCTTCGGCCGGGTCGGTCCAAGGCTGTGGTGCAGCATAGGGATTCGATGCGCTTGGCCACCCAGTGAAGTATTGATCACTATATTCGTACCAATTGACACCATTAAGCAAGGGAATAGCCGGTAACTGACGAGCCGTAATTTCTTCAATTTGGTTCATCAATTGATGCTGTTGTTGGGGAGAACTGCTCGTCTTAAAGGCTGCTAACGCATTTTGGGTTGTCGAATTGCTCCACTGCTCGAAGTTAGCCTGACCTAAGAGTCCCCGGTAAAGGTAATACGGAGTGGCTCCCATGTCGGTCCAAGACATTGCCAACTGGTAATTGCCCGTCGACAAGTTGGAGTAGTAGGCACCAAACGCTAATTGCTCTACGGTGGCTTTAATGCCCACGGCTTGCAGTTGGGTAGCCATCAGCGAGCAATCGGTATCCCAATCAGTCCATCCGGCCGGTACCTCCAAAGTAAATTGCAGCGGTTGGCCAGACGGAGAGACAAAAATTCCTTGAGAGTTTTTGTGATACCCATTTTTCTCCAAAATACTTATCGCTTTCGACGGGTTATACGAAAGGCTGTCCTTCTTCACTGAAAGATTCTTAGCAAGCCAAGAGTTCTCCAGCGGCAAAGCCAGTGAGGTCGGCGAGGTTGCAGGCGGTTCGTAGCCATATTCTCCAACTTTCCATAGTTGGGTCCGGTTAATGGCATAACTGATGGCCTGCCGTACCGCAAGCTGTCCCAAAAGTGGATTCTTAAGATTGGGATACAGCATTAGAGGGCCGGACGGTGAGAACCAATACTTGTTGTAGTTGGCATTCTTGCTGACAAATACCTTATTGATATTGGGGAGAAACAGTCCGGTCCAGTCGACTTTGCCGGACGTTAAGGCGAGCGTCGCACTTTCATTGCCTGTGTAATCCAAGAACTCCACAGTTTTAACTTTTGGAGCTCCTCCCCAATAATTCGGATTGACCTTGAACGTCACGGTTTCCGGATTAAACGATTTTAACAGGTACGGACCTGTTCCCACAGGTGCAGGATTAGTATCTTGGGCAGGGTTGCTCTGCTGTGACCAGATGCTCTTAGGAATGATATAGATCGATCCCAATAGCGTTTCCAAGTATGGGACATCCGCGGTTTTGAAGACAAATTGCACCGAATTGGGACTAGTCTCGCTGACCGAGGAAATCTTGGCCCAGACCCCATTAACATCAAGGCTAGGATATTTTTTCAAAATAGTGTAACTATATACCACATCAGACGCCGTCATCGGCTTGCCATTGGACCACTTGACCCCGGAGCGCAGGTCGACAGTGAGTACGGTATTGTTTTGCGACCATTGATATGATTTGGCCAGCAAGGGATAGACCTGCGGTCCGACCGTGTTGAAATAGTACAAGGGTTCGTAAATTAAGCCAAGAGTCCCGGTCAAAGCGCTCGATGAGAAAGGATTGAAGTTATCTAAAAATGCGGATTGAAGGCCTGGCACCACAACCAATGGATGTTGCACCGCACTAGCTTGGGTTGTCGGCGTCGAACCACAACCCGCGACCCCTGCCATCAAGGCGACGGGAGCCACAACAGACAAAATCGTTGATCGATATTTCATAAGTCAGTCCTCCTAATTATATGTGGGTAGATGCTTTTTCTGCCCCTAGTTCTCAGCTCAGTAAGGAATTCCGTCACGACCCTCATAGGACACTTCCGGTGACCCGTCAGCACTAGTCAATTGGAACGTTTCGATGTCTTTGCAAAAAATAGTATAGGTACTCGGACGTGTCCACGAGACTTGAGTTGTGCCGCTTGTCTGATCACTCTTTATCGCGCAGGGATACGAAGCGGTGACCTCAATGGGATTCGTGGACAAAAAGACGACGTGACCCGCTCCGAGCGCTTTTAAGGTCAAGGTAACACCCTGCTCATCCCGATGCAGATCGTGAATCTCTGCGGTCGAATGCTCGATTTGCAGGTTCGCCGTCAGCACCAGATTTATCGGCAACAAGAGGCCTCGGCGCGCCGGTACGGCGATTGCCTCTTCAGACGGCCAATACGGACTGTCAACCGTGACCTGATAGTCTTGGTCATCCGGATTAATCAGCGATAACACAGATCCTTGTTCTCCAATGCGAAGAGTGGCGTGAACCACAGCCGGGCTGACGGATAGCCGGGGTTTTAGGCCAATACTCTGAAGCACCCGGGCTACGATGTCATTTTGGTAGAGGTAATCAGCCGTCAGTCCAACGCCAAATACGGTAGAGTATCCCAAACCCACGGCCCAACTGGCCGCGCAAACTTGGCCGCTGCTCTCGATAGTACCCAGCACGGTGCAGTTTTCCCCAGGGCTAAACGACATCGTTCGCGCAGTCAATATGGAATCCATGCCCAATATGCTCACCAGTGTTGCCTGCTCATGCGTTTGGATGTTGGTCAGTCCCAAATGGATCGCCAATCGGTTGCAGGGTGCGCCTGTCAAGTCTCGAGTAGGCATGTCGGGACCGATAATAAGATGGCCGCCCTGATGCACGTACTGTCCTAGTTTGTCTTGCGTGGCGGCGTCCATATAGGCGGTGCTGGCCACCCATAAGAATGGAGTTGTACTCGGAATGAGCTCTTCTTCGAAAAGACTGACTGCCGTCATCGGCACGCTAAGCGCGGTCAGAATTCGATAGATGCCGTCGAAATGCAGTCTGGTACGATCGCGCACCAACACGTTTAGGGTGGTGTTTGTCTGCAGCGGCTCACTTATAGTATCCGTGAGGTAATACGGGGAATAAAACGCGATGGCAAGATCGAACAGGTTGCGACTCGAGGCGAGCGCGAGCTGTACGCTATCGAAGACGGTTCCCAAGTCGGCAACCGCATCATATGAAGGACGCAGCGTGCCGTCAGCGCCAATCGGAGCCTGCCAATCGTGTCGGCGACCTAAGGCGCCGATGCCTTCGGGATTGTCTCCACCGGAAAACATGTAATAGTTGACGCCGTTTAAGCCATGGGCGACAACCAGGCGAGTAGCCAAATCGATATCGTAAGAAGATAGGCGCGGCTTGTCAGACAGTCGTCCCGACTGAAATTCCGCACTATAGTTCAGGTATCCTGGCTTGTGGGCTGCGTTGGTGAACAGGGTCGCCAACACTAAATCATGATAGTTGTCGTAACCAATCTTGCCGGGATAAAAGTCTCCGCTGAGGGTGGTATTGGCCATATTGCGCGCATCCATTAACTGAGCCAAACCGATCGGGTAATCTGTTCCCCGACCATAGGCGAAGAAATCGCGAAAACCATGGACATTGACTACAAACGGGACCGTCCCGGTAATTTCCTGGGCAGTCTCCTTTAAGGTTTCCAGATACAGTCGGCGCTCCTTTTGCTGAAATTTCTGCCATGCCCAATATTGTACAATGGCATCTTGATTTGCCGGCTGTTCCTTGTGATAGCGAGCCATCACCTGCGGATGATAATCCGCTTGGTTGCTGACCCAATGCAGCATGCCGACCTCGTTATCGAGCTGCCACAGTATTATGGGCCCGCCTTCTTGGTAGAGAAACGGGCGCAACTCTTCGGCGACTTTGGTGATCCAGCGTGTCGCGAGCTTCAAGTATGTGGGGTGCAAATAAGAGACCACGCCGGTGGGATGAGGCTCGCCGTTTGCCGTACGCGCCAACACTTCGGGGTAGGACTGGGAGACCCAGTTAGGAATCCCCTCGTTCAACAATTCGGCCATTACATAAGGACCAGGACGGGCAAACACCCGCATTTCTTCATCACGACAAATTTCTAGGAAAAGGCGCAAGTTGCGTCGGGGATGAGTGCTTCCGGTAAAATCCCATGAGGATTCTGTAGGTTCATGCCATAGCCACGGTATATAGGCGCCCACGACGTTCATGTGGGCCAAACGCATTTCATGGATGCGATGCCGCCACTCTTGGGGGTCGACCCGAAAATAATGAATTTCGCCTCCGAACAAAAACTGAGGAACCCCTTGAATGGTTAAAGCACCGTCCATCATTTGAATCTGTTGGTTGTCCGACATCATACGGTAACCCTGCCTTTGAATTCGGATAGAAACGTTTCGATCCGAAGTATAATCACCTCTTTGGCAAAGGTCAATACGTTGCAATGCAATAGACAACATAATTAATATTCAGATAAGACGGGGCAAGTTCCCCGCAGCACAAGTGAAGTGCCCAGCACAATTCGCTGTTGAACTGGCTCCCCAGCCAACAAACGAAGCAATTGGCGCATCGCCTGCACTCCCAATTCATACATTGGCTGGCGCACAGTGCTAAGCTGAGGGCTGACATACTGGGCGATGCGAATGTCATCGAATCCAATTAAGCCCATGTCATGTGGGACCGCAATATGATGTTCCCGCAGAACTTGCAATACACCGAGAGCCATTTCGTCATTGGCGGCAAAAATAGCGTCTGGCAAATGCCCCCCCGCCAAGAGGTTCTGCGTTTCTCTAATGCCTCCTTCCTCGGTAAAATCGCCATGCGCTAATGGCGACGAAGGCGGAGTGATGTGGGCCTCGATTAGAGCTCTTTGATAACCCCTGAAGCGCAATTGGCTGTCCAGCGAATTTTGGGGGCCTGCCATATAGAAAATATCGTGATATCCGGCACCAAACAGGTAACGAGTGGCTTCGTATGCACCCCCTTCGTGGTCTGCCGCAATAGATACCATGAATTCATGGGATAAGTCGCGATCCAGGACCACCATAGGAAATCGCTGGTCAGCCAAATCCAGGACCACATCGTCGGACACGTAGGGATCTAATAAAATGGCGCCATCGACCCGATTTTCATACAGGAGTCTGCCAATAGAATCTTGGCGATTGGAATGTGAGATAACCATATTGTAGCGGCAGCGATCCGCCTCGACCTGAACGCCTTGCACCAACTCTGAATAAAATGGCCCGCTTAAGTCATGCAGCAATACCGCGACGGTCTGAGTGCGGCGTATCCTAAGGTCGCGGGCCGCCCCGTTAGGGCGGTACTGCAACCGCTTTGAGGCTTCCAGTATCCGCGTCCTGGTCTCTTCGGCCACCCGCGACGGATGATTGAACGCCAAGGAGGCCGTCGAGATGGACACTCCAGCTAATTTCGCGACGTCTTTAATAGTCGGCATAGGATACCCCCAAAACGATTCGATGGTAATTTGATCATATCCCCAACACATTGTCAACGACAAATCGCCGACGCCTATCCATTGATTAGGGATGACCATGGTCGGCATGCAAATATTGTGCCATGATATAATTGCGTAGTATATAGGGAAATTAAATGACGGATTCTGGGACTACCATGCTCACCCTGCGTTGTTCTCCTGTGCGCGGTGCGTGGGGATGATCTCTATTTATCGGCACGCTTTCGCGGTCGTATACAGTGTTACACTTTGTGATGACAATGGGCAGGCTGGGCCAGTCCATCAAGTCCTGGATCAAGACTGCTGTACAAACTGAATTCCGGAAAAGAGGAGCACTCCCTTATGACAGCGACACCCACTTCGCGAATGAAACAGCTTAGACTCATGGTTATGATAATGGCTGGCAGTTTAGCTATTCAGTTTGTCGCGGGTATTTATACAAATTTGTTCGTGGCAATTCCTCTTCAACGCATGCATGGGCACTCACAAGGGCTGCTCTCCGGTATCAGTACGATGCTCCCAATGATCGCCCGCCGTCCCGATTTGCTTATTCACGTCGTATTAGGACTGCTCCTCGCTTTGTTTGCCATTGCCACGGTGATTGTGGCGTTCAACATTGGCCGTTCTCCCGCCACCCTCTGGGCTGTGGCCGGACTGCTCTTCATCCTATTTGCCGGCTACGGCGGCGTGACATTTTTAATGGACGGACAGCA
>JAJYHT010000027.1 GCA_021784595.1 Bacillota bacterium
CAAGGTTATTTGCCGATTGCGCCCGGATTTCGATGAAATGCAGGGATTCTCTTATTGATCTCACGTTAGGCAGTTTGCCAAGGTTGTAACTGCGTCAATAATTGCTGAGACACTATCAGATTCTATTGTAGAGTCCGTGCATGTGAAGGGCATATGGACGAATAGTTTGTCAGTATCGGCAAAGCCGCCAAGATGCTTGGCATGAGTATCGATGGCTTGCGTAAATGGGAAGCCAACGGCATTTTAATTCCCGTGCGGACTTTGACAAATCAGCGGAGTTATCGTATCGCAGACTTACTGTCCGCCGGGGGAGGGCGGTGATAGCTCCTGATTCCAGACTCTCGTAGCGACGTAATGGACGCGTGCATGCAGGATTTTCGGTCCCCGATGCGCCGACAGGGAGCACACTTGCGCATGAAACTCGTGGGCCAATTCCTTCAGGTGCCGAATCATGCACATGCGGGCCGTGATAGTGCATCATTTGCATCGTTAAGTAATGGTGAAGATTGGTCACTAGGCTTGCGGCAGGTGACAACAGAATCGAACCGACAATCTATGGTAGAATAATCAGCAAACGGCGATCAGGAGTTTGTCTATGAATCGGTTTGTATGAATTGGTTGGTGTATCGTGGTTATGTTCTTCAGCGGATGTTTGAGCGGCAAATCGAGCGCTCCGTGGTGGAGTCCGTGATGCAGTATGGCACGACCATCGAAAGTTATTCGGAGGACACACCCTCTTCCAGCCGCCTAGTGTTGGGATGCGACCGGGACCGTCCCGTGCATGTCGAGATCGAGGATAATTCGTCCGATGAGGAGATCGTCGTCATTACCGTCTATTAGCGGGATCCGATGCGATGGGATGCGAGTTTTTCAAGGAGGCAACCATGATCTGCGTGATTTGTAAGAGTGGAACCCCGGAATCGGGGACGACCACGGTTACCTTAGAACGAGGGGGAAACCTCATCGTCTTTCGCCGGGTGCCGGCCAAGATTTGCTCCAACTGTAGGGAGAGTTATCTCGACGATGGCGTGGTCGACGAAGTGTACCACACCGCTGATGAGGCGGCGAAGGCTGGCGTGGAATTCGATGTGCGTGAATTTCACCAAGTCTCTGCGTGGCTGCTAACATCAAGTTCTAGTACTGTTATGAGGGCGTAAGTTCGTCAAGAAGAAGAGGACAGCAATCTGCCGCAATGAAAGCCAGACGTTTCTTATTCGACGCCTACGGGGTTGCCGCCTAGTATAATTAAGTCGGGAATCGACAGAAGCAAGACGAACCTGCAGCGAGTTCGGTTCGGATGGTGCACCGGAGGTGGAAATGGGAGAACCACACGATAAGCCCCGATCGATCGCCGGTCTCAGACGATCTGCGGCGCACCCCAATCCCGAAATGCCCAAACTGACTGCCTCTGCCGCCTTTCTGACGCTGACGGGAATGCAGCTGGTTGGGGAATATGCGGGGCGCCTGTGGGAAGGTCGAGGGATCGGGTCTTACCCTCCCTTTACCGCGGCAGAACTGGGTCTGATCGGCCTGTTATCGCAACTATGGGTATCACACGCGGCGATGGCCCAATTTGGGATCCCCGGCATGGGGCTCCCATCGATTCCCCGCGAATACTTTGAACAGCATCCCGGGGAAGTCATGCAAGTCTCGGCCCAGGTGATGCAATTTGACAATCCGCAAGCCCCCCACACGGTGCTGGAAAGCCCCTATTACAACCGCAGCCTGGTGGTCGGTAGTGGTGGGGTCGAGGAATTATCGACGACAGTGCACGATGGTCTTAGCTACCGGTGGCCGGGTTACGAAAGCGACACATATTACCAGTGGCAATGGGCCGCGGGCAACTTCTACAACGACGTCGTCGTCCGGGGACACGACCTGCCCATGGAGACAGCCATAGCGGTCGCCCGGTCGATGGGGCACGACCGCTGTGGAGACCACTGATTGACGGCGCCAGAAAACCCACTGCCTACGCCAATCAGCGAATGCTGCGACAACATATGGGGAGGCGACTAAGACACTGGCATCGGTGACGACGATCACGACTGGGGGCTCCGGAGTCCAAAGAGCTCGGCCAATTGCTCCTCGGACATGCCAGTGTCCGCGAGAATCTCCTTTACGCGGGCACCCAGACGTTTCACGGCATGTTGGATCTCCTCTGCATCGCGTGGCAACGGAATATAAAATCCGATCACCGTGCCACGATTACTGACGGCTATCGGTTCGGAACCGGCTAAGTAACTGGGCGCATGGTCGCGAAACTCGCGCACGCCGACGGTTTTTATGGGTGCTCACCTCGTGACCACATGGTATCGCGGCGTTAGCCACCCCGCTTGAGTGTCTCGTTGTGCGCTGAACAGAACTCCCGGCGGAGGTCTCTCGGTGGGACGGATTGCGACTTCGCTCGAGCAACCTGGAGTTTGCGAAACCCCATGAGAACGTGAGATGGTTATCGAGCACGCTCGGGGTGCTAATTTTTCAGGATCATCCCTCAAAGCATCCGCTAGTCGAGCACAGGTACCCAGTCGGAAAGGGATTATCGTAGGTTGTTTTAACCAGAATGAGATACTATTGGGTGCAATGAAAGGGAGGAATGTGGATGCCGACACGACGCGAAAAACGACCAAGGAGAAAACGATTGCGATGGGCAATCTGGATCATGGGAATTGTCGTCATCGTAGTGGGTGTTGGTTATGGGCTAAAATCGTATTACTCCAATTTGGCCAATGTATTTCCGACTAACGCCCTTAACAGTCAAACCGTCGCGTTCAATTTCCAACATCGCATAACCATCTTATTAATGGGCAGCTCTCTGGAGACCTCCGCCAGCAACAAGATTCAGAAATCTCGACATGTCCGTGATCGTTCGGATACCCTGATTCTGGTATCGATTAATCCACAAACGCGACGCGTCGGGGTGATTTCGATTCCGCGCGATACCCGAGTTGACGTGCCCCATATCGGAATGACTAAGATTGCCGAATCCACCTTTTTTGGCGGGGCTAAAGAGACTGTGCAGGTGGTGGAGAACACCTTTCATGTTCCCATTGACTACTATGCATACATTAGCATGTTCCAATTTGCCAAAGTGATAAACGATATGGGAGGGCTCACCGTCAATGTCCCGCAAAATGAGGTTTATCAACCGAGCGGGGGCAAGCTGGGCATCAATTTACATAAGGGGCTGCAGCACTTAAGCGGCTGGCAAGTCTTGCAATATGCGCGGTTTCGCAATACGGCTGAGGGCGATATCGGCCGTATTCAGCAACAACAACAAATTTTAAAGGATATTGCCAAACAAATGCTGCAGCCGAAATACATCCCCAAGATTCCTCAATTGGCGAATGATTTATTGGGTGCATTAAGCAGCACCAATCTCAATACCAGCCAACTGGTGGCATTAGCGTTATTTGCACGGCATGTGTCCCTCTCCACGGTGCGATTTGGCACAATCCCGGGCTCGTCGGCAACGTATGTCGATCCGTATTTGAAGGTGCCCTTGTCGTATTGGATCTACGATCCGCATTTAAGTAATATCCTGATACAAGATGTGCTGCTGTCCGAGCCCTTAACCATGACTCAAAAAAATAGTCTCAAAATCGAAATCAATAGTGGAACGACGAGCCTTTCACCGGCCCAAACATTAGCTAAGCAACTCACGGCCCAGGGATACGATGTCACTGCCGTAGGGTGGGCCAATCGGCATAACCACCGCCGGTCGGTATTGGTCAATAGCACGGGGGACAAGTGGCTTGGACAGCGCTTGAGCCATCTCTTAGGACCCACTGTGAACCAATTTGCTCCGTATCACACGACGCCATGGGACATTAAAATTACCCTGGGATCAGATTACACAAACAAATAACGGTACACGTTAGCGGCAATTTTTCCGTTAGGGCGAATCCACCGAAGCACCGCAAGACGGATTTTCATCATCACCAAGGGAATCGACCAGGAGGAGAGTAGACTGCATGTCTCACCAAGACCTTGATCAGCAGGAGAAGGGACGTCTGAAAGATACCCCATTATCAGTGTTAGACCTGGCGCCGATTGCGGTGGGCGGTACTGCCGCCGATGCTTTGCATCGCACTTTGGATCTTGCCCAGCATGTAGAACGGTGGGGATTCAAGCGATATTGGCTGGCGGAACACCACAATATGGCAGGGATAGCCAGTGCAGCAACAGCGGTGGTGATAGGTTATGTAGCGGCAGGGACTTTCAACATCCGCGTAGGATCTGGAGGGGTGATGCTTCCTAATCACGCCCCACTGGTGATTGCTGAACAATTTGGGACCTTGGAATCTCTATATCCCGGTCGTATCGATTTAGGATTAGGGCGGGCACCAGGGACTAATCCGCCCACGGTTCGTGCATTGCGTCGCGATATTCAGAGCCACGGACGGGATTTTCCTGAGATGCTTGGGGAATTACGCGGGTTTCTTGCCTCTTCAGGAGGGAACCAGGTTAACTCTGGGGTGCGGGCCATACCCGGTGAAGGATTGACCATTCCCATTTGGCTTTTGGGGTCTAGCGACTTTAGTGCGCAACTTGCTGGTCATCTTGGCCTTCCATTTGCCTTTGCCGGCCAATTTGCCGCGGAGAATACCCAACTGGCGTTATACGCATACCGCCAAAGTTTTCAGGCCTCGGCGGTGTTGAGCAGTCCTTATGCAATGCTTGGTGTGAATGTGGTCGCTGCCGATACGGATGAAAAGGCGCGGTATCTTTCGACCACGTCGCAGCAAAAGTTTTTGCAGATAGTTCGCGGGAGCATTCACACCGCCCAAATGGCACCTCCCGTAGATAGCATGGAGAAACTTTATCGGGATGAACGTGAACAACTGTTGGTAGAGCGTCGGGTGCAGGATTCCATCGTGGGGAGTCCCGCCACGGTGCGAGAAAGGCTAGAGACCTTGTTGCACGAGACCCAAGCGGACGAATTGATTATTCAGTCAGAAATTTATGATCATGTGCACCGGCTGCGTTCGTATGAAATCATTGCCAGTGCCACTCAGTCGTAAGACGTGTATTTGAACAGGGGATTCCGAGGACAGGTTCCCACCAGTATCACTTTCTTGGGCGTAGCCCGAGTGGGATGCCCGTTCGGCCGAAGAGACTCCACCCGACCATGCTGTCTTATGGTATCATAGGCCTCTGGCGCTGTTGGAGATGGAAGACCGAACGACACCCCAGTTGGTCCCAATGGCAGAGTGGTATTGGAAAAAGCAGTCGGGGCGCTGGCGTCGTCTGGCCGGGCCACGGGAAATCCTCGTGCCCGCATTGCCGAAATACGTGATAAAACGAGGGATGACTATGCCATTTGAGGAACTGTTGGCGTTCAGCGCTGGCATGGTGACGGCGTTTAATCCATGCGGGGTGGCCTTGCTCCCGTCGTATTTGGCATATTTGCTGTCGGGCCGAGTAGAGTCGGGCCGGTTTGGATGGCTGGACGGATTGCGGTCCGGCATTTTGATGACATTGGGTTTTGTGGTGTTGTTCGGAGTGGCGGGTCTGTTAGTTGGTGTGGTGGGCCAAGCGGTGTTCGTGGTTGCGCCCGTCGTCTCGTTGCTTTTGGCGGTGGGTTTGTTGGTGTTGGCCGTCTTCGTGTGGAAGGGACATTTAGGCTGGGGCTTGGCTTTGGGACAGACTGGAACTAAACTAGAACGAATTTTTCGCCGTGGATCGAGACTCTCATTTTTTGCGTACGGAGTTAGTTATGGACTGGCGTCGCTCAGTTGCAGCTTACCGGTGTTTTTGGCGGTCGCCGCGCAAGGCATGGCGGGTGGAATCGGGCACGGTTCGGCAATTTTTGTGTATTATACGGCGGGTATGGGTGCTGTGGTGACATTGTTGTCGATGTTGGCCACAAGCGCTCGTCACCTGGTCCAGCATATTATTCGGCAAGCATTGCCTGCGGTGCAAAAGTTGAGCGCGATGGTGATGGTGGCGAGTAGCGGTTATTTGTTCTGGTACTGGATATGGGGACCAGGAGTCCGCACTATATTCGGCTAGAGTGAGGGGGAGACCCATGGCCAAGGGGTGGCGAAGACAGCTTGCCGCGTGGGGTTTGGCGATACTGGTAATGGGTGCAGTACTAGGCGCCGGAGTTGCCGGTTGGCGATGGGTCAGCAATTTCCATCCGGTTGCAGCGCAGCGAACAGCGGTGGGAACGGCAGCAGCGTCGGTGCCGGGAGCGGTTGACCCGGGCAGTGCGCTGACAGGAAAACTGGCACCGAATTTTCGCTTGACCAATCAATTTGGACAAGTCAACAGCTTGTCAGCTTTTCGTGGCAAGGTCGTGGTGTTGACTTTTATCGATAGCCGATGCACAACCGTGTGTCCGTTGACGGCGGTGGTGCTGCGAAACCTTCTATACGACTTGGGTCCCTATGCCAAAGACGTTCAGTTGGTGGCCGTCAACGCCAATCCAGTGGCCACGTCGGTAACGGACGTCTACGACTGGTCGCACCAACACGATATGTTGCATGCGTGGCAGTATTTCACCGGCTCACCGGCGGAATTGAAAGCGGTCTGGGCACAATATTATGTGTCAACCGAGGTGTTGAGCGGATCCTTAGTGGAACACATTCCTGCGGTATACGTGATCGGTCCGAATGGTCATGAGCGGTGGGTGTATCTTAATGCTTCCGAATCGGCCAACCAGGTTATCGAGTTCGAGGTGCATGATTTGCTCGTCAAAGTGGTTAAATATTTGCCTGGTCATCCGCGAGTGACCATTCCCCCGCTTCGTGAATTGGCGTATTTTCCGGGCCGTCTCGGTCCGTCCAGCACCATGGATTATCCTTTTTCCCTGCAAGCGGTGATGCCGGGCGGCAAGTTTTCCACCGTTCGGATAGGAGCTGGATCCCGACCAGTGCTTTTGGAATTTTTTGCTACGTGGTGTCCTGATTGCCAGGAGGAAACGCCGTCATTGGTCCGCCTGCAGCACCTGGCGAATCGCAATGCGAATTGGCCGTCGGTGGTGGCGGTTGATTTGCGGACATCCGAGTCTTCTACGGCCCATGTGGTCCACTATGTCCAACGGGAATCACTGCCGTTTCCGGTCGCGTTGGATTCTAAGGGAAGTGTGTCTGATCAGTATGGGATTAGCGGAATTCCGACGCAGGTACTGGTCTCACCGGCTGGACGCATTTTATGGTACCACCAGGGACTGATCGGGTGGACGTCATTAACGCAGCACATTAAGGCGTCTTTAGCTGCTCAGAGTTCAAGATAGTCGTGGGCACGCGCTTTTTGATCCAGATTCGGCAATGTGTAGGTCCACGGGCCGCGGGGACGATAGAGTTGATGCATCATCCTATGCGCTGTCCACTGGTAACATGTTCCCTGGGGATGGGAGAGCCAGCATTCAAACCCAGGCGGCTCCCCGGCATCTAGAAAGAGTGTAGAGGATGCAAGATATTGACGGCGTCAACATCATGAAAACGGTGGAGCCGACTCAGACCATCTGAGGGTAAATGCGGCACATTAGGCACCAGCGTGGACCGGTCGCGGAGATTACCCGTTCCGTTTCATGCTCATGGTGTTGGTGATAGTCGTGGTGGTGTTCGCAAGCCCAATCTGTATTAACCCTCAGGATCCATTTGTTCATGCCGACCGGATTTTCCATCCAGCCGTGCTAAATACCGTGGCGCTACTCGATTGAGTCTCTTTCTATGCGGTCAAAGAGGCTTGCGAGCCATCATTGACATAAACATCTTGTCCCGCCCCCCAGCCGAATAGTCCCATCACAACCACGATAGCCAGCAGGACGACTAAAGGGATGGTCCAGTTTTTCGTGGCGTGATGGATGAGGCCAATCGAAATGGGGCCCAAAGCGGCCAGCAAATATCCAATCGATTGCGCCATTCCCGATAGTTGAGCGGCCTCCCCATGGGTGTGGGAACGCAGGCTAAAAAAGGCTAAAGCGAGACTGATGCTGGCGCCTCCAGCCATGCCTATCAATACAATCCAAATCCATGATGTATTAACGCCGGCAAAAAGCAGACCAAGATAGCCAATCCCGAACAGCAACCCGACAAGGAGAACCAACGATTGTTGATTTTTTCGCCGACCCGCGATAATCGGCATGAGGAACGAGGCAGGAAGGCTAACAAATTGCATTAACGATACCATCCAACCAGCCCCTGCTAGGGTCATGCCCCGATCATGGAGAAGATTGGGCAGCCATGCTACATTGACATAAAACAGAAGGGATTGCAGCCCCATGAACAAGGTGATCTGCCATGCCACCCGGGAGTGGCGCAGACTGATGTGAGCGTTGGATGACAGGCTATGATGGTTTTTCATCTGGGGCAACCACAAAACCATTGCGCATCCCGTCAATAGGATCCAACTGGCTAGAGAGCCTCGCCAACCTACGCCCGAAATGTGGGATAGGGGCACACTCATGCCAGAGGACAATGCGGCAAAAATATTCATCACGGTCGAATAGAGACCAGTCATAAGGCCAATTTTGAATGGAAAATCGCGCTTAACTAACCCGGGCAACAGAACGTTTCCAATGGCGGCGCCGGACCCAACCAGAAACATCCCTATTAATAGGGATGAAATGGGGCCTAAAGAACGCAATAAGATGCCCAGTGACAAAATAGCGAGTCCTAAAAAGAGGGTACGTTCGATCCCAAGACGGCGCACTAAGACTGGGGAAACCGGTGAGACCAAGCCGAATGCCACCAGCGGCAGTGTGGTCAAAAGACCCGCCAGTGCCTGGGAAAGCCCGGTGGCACGAGAAATCGTGTCTACCAGCGGACCCACGCCTGTAATCGCGGGCCGAAGGTTGGCAGCCAAAAGAATAATTCCGGGAATTAATAAGACCTGCTGAAAACGGAAATGGGAACCGACTTTTTTGATGAGACCATCTCCCCCCACAAAATCGACCTAGATATATGATGGCGTATCATTGTACACATTGACAACGAGCCATTTCAACCCCAAGCCTTATCTTGTCAAGATCCCGTCAAAGTCCGTATTTACGAAGCAGCGTAAAACTGTGAATTTCAGCTGAACCAGAATAGCCCCACACGACGTGTGGGGTCTTTGGCCTCGCAGGGGGTGGATTAATCCATGGCCCGCCAGGTCAGAGAATCCGTGCAATAGCCCGGGAAGATGTTCTGCTTTTGCCCCACACTTTTTTGGAGGAACTCTACTCGACGACATACCGATCGATTGCTGGTTGCAGTCGTCAGATGTCATGTGTCGCCGATCATCAAAGTTTGCGCGACGGAGATCTTGGGTCTCGCAACCCCAATGCTCGGGGCCCGTGATGAGGAGAGTGGCCCATGACTACCGGGTCAATCCAGCAGGAGGCCGTCATGTTTCATGAGAAAGGGCATCGCGTTTTCGCCACATTGGGGAGCCCCGGGGTTACGGACCTTATCCCCTTTTGATAGGTCTTTTAAGAAAATGGCCAAACAACGGCGTAAAACTGCGAAGGGGAAATCTACGAAGACTAGGAGGCGTCATCGATGGCCCATGTCACGGTGTCTCTGTTAAGGTCGATATCTAGAGACGGTGGCGCTTGACCCGGAGTCATCGTACGAAGCATAGCTTTGGAACGGCCCCCCTGAAATTTGTAAGCCTTTGTCTGTGGTTTGCAAGCGGATGGTCGCGGTAGGCATCTTCGCGACCATGGCTGACAGGGTGGCGATAGAGGTTCATTCATCGCGGGCACGCGCAATTGCGTTTGCGTGGCAAGGTCGGTGGTGCGAAAACTGACGTTGCCGGTGTCATGGGTTTGAATCTCGAGGCAGGCGAGGGATGTCAGCGTATTGCTTGGAAAGGCGTTGCGTTCTATATGAGATAAGACCGTGGCTGAATCGTGTTGGGCTAATGTGATGTCCATCAGAAACCTCCTAGAGTCAACGAGAATACGACGGCCACGATACGTGACGCATCGTCCCGCGGATTGCCATGGTTCAGACGAAACAATATGATATCGGAAGACGCAGGAAGACCAAAGCGGACTACCAATTCCGAAATCCCTGTCTTGGGTGATGATGAGGCGTTGTTTCGCCTGATGATGCATCGTATCCTGCTGTACGTAGCGCGCTCATTAGGCTTCGGCCGATGTTCTCATCGGCCAGAATACGCACGTTAAGTTGGGTTGACATGAATACGCTCAGCCTTCAAGAGGTCTCTTGCATAGGAAAGACACGATTGGATGTCCTCTGCAACGAGGTGGTTGCTTTTACGCCCCATAGAGTCTGGCACCCTCGTGGTCTCCGTCAATCTCGTAATCCGGTTTTATCTTCAAGGGGCAGTCCAAATAGATCCACCAAAGAATCCGCATTGGTCTGCGCATGGCGATCACCGTATAAAATCTGCATATCCTTAAAATTTTAGCCAAGTGTCGCTGTAAAGGGTTATACGGCGGGAGACACCTCTCACGGTGATGTGGACCGGTTCCGCCAACATTCCCGGTTGCTTTTGCACCAGCATTCGCTGGATGTTGACCTTTTGCGGCAGCCAAAATTCTAAAGTCACAGTGCCGGTGGAAGGGGGTTGCGATTTGCTGAACCGCCCAGGCAAATCAACGTGTCCGCCGAATACCTCTTTGTTCAGCGTGGTGTTGCGGGTGACCTGGGCGTAGCTGTCGATCCCTGTCATGGAGATGAAAGATGATCCGGCCGGAGCGTACACGCGCACCCATGAGTGGTAGGGGACGGTCAGCCACCAATTGACGATGGCGGGATTCACCCAGTGAATAGTCACAGTTTCCAGGTTCCGATGGTTAACTTGTTGTACCGTCACCTGATAGGATTCGCGCACATAATAATTGTCTTTGAAGCCCAAGAGGTTCTCGTCCACCACTTGGATATAGTTGCCGTCAACTTGGCGAGGAATAATTCCGGCCCATTGATGCCGGGCTACGAAGGCTTGCGCCTGCGGGTTGTTGAAGTTGAGGACGATCTGTTTATGGTCTAGGGCGTTTCGTACGGTGGTAGCAACTTTCAAGATTTCGGAAACATGGCTATGGGTGACCTCATGCAGCAATTCCTTCATCATAGTGCCAATGAAGAGTTTTCGAAGATTGGCGGGTAATCCCATTCCTTCGGCCATATACTCCATTTCGTAATTCGCATTAGATTTGGTAAGGTGTACGGTCTTTCCGTTTACGGTCGGTACATTTAGACCCCCGACGTCACCAATTAGATTGTCTACAAACCAGGTATCGATAAAAATCATGCCGCTAACGGCAGGTGCATGCGGTATTGTTCGATAAAGCAGGTTAAAGTTTTTTACTGTCTGGGGTACGTCGGGTGAAGTGTTGGTGTCTCTCAAGTGCCAGTACTTGACAGGGAGATAGGCGCCAATAACGGTCGGGGCTGGGGGATGATAAGTCACTTTGGTATCGAGTTGCTGGATATTTTGCGCATAGATTTTTCCAAGCCTCCCATTGTGAAACGGGACATAGGCATAGGCTGTCATAAAGCCACCGGTAGCGCGCAATTCCCCACTGTTTTGAAAGATCAAAAGATAGCGCGCGGTGTTTGGAAAGCCCAGCAACTGGGCGAACACAGGATGCGGTCCCGTCATCAGCGGCAAGATACTCATAAAGGTTTGACTAATTGACTTCAGCGCTGCCACGTTCAGACCTTTACGCACTAATATCTGGGGCACCGCGGAGGGGTTGATGCCTTGAATTGCTCGGTTGGCTTGGTCTAGCAGTGGGGTGGCATTTTGCAGATTAATCCCGGCCTGAGTTACGGCTTGTTCCCACAGCGCTGCGGACTGCTGTGCCGTGGGCTCTTTTACAGCACTGGCTCTTAGAAAAGGGGTGATCCCTTGGCTTGCCGCGTAGAGGTAGTCGTGGCCAGCGGTTAGTAGGGTCATGCCATTTTGGTAATAGCCGGAAACACTGGGAAGGACCTGAACCCACCCAAAAAGGAACAATGCATCGTGTATGGTACCTAAGGTTGAGGAAAGCTTGGGGATTTCCTGCCCTAGAGTGACAAAATTTTTGGCATGGTATGCTTGCTTTAATACCGCCGCCTCTGCCTTTAGGCTGTGATAACCCCAAAGCAAAACTAGTCCTGGGAGTATCAAAAACATGAAGATGACCAAAAAAACTAACCGCGGCCACCGCACGCGCCACCTTCGCCGTGGCTCACTTCCTTTGTTGTTTATGGTGTGGTCCCCCTTCACCAATAAATCAAGTTGTGCTTTTCATTCTACCTCAAGACAGCAGTCTAAATGAATTAAGGTCAGATGTTCCGTTTGATAAGCGGTGAGGATTTTGCAAAAGTTTTTTACGATCGATGGTGTATTGATGGGAATACAATCAAAATCACGCCGGTTTTACCGGTTGAGGTGGTTCGGCTTCTCGCACACGGCCGCGACGATGGGGGGCCAGGCGATGGAATTGGGGGTGATCAGATGGAAATGGTCTGCGCCCTCTAATTCCAAGAGAGTGACTTTGTCGCCAAGCGCGCGTGCCTTTTGCAGGTAATGCCGGCTTTGGCGAAGAGGCACCCTGTCATCGTGTGTTCCATGCACCAGAACTTGTTCGATGCCGATAGGCAGCAAATTGATGGGTGAGGCGGTTTTGTATTCCGCTGGCAATGTGTCAGGCGGACCTCCCATCAACTGTGTCACGGGTTCTCTGGCATGGGGAGCTTGCCACATCTCTTCCAAGTCAACGACACCGGCCAAGCTCACTACGCGGGAAATAGTAACAAGCGAAGAACCAGACAAGAGGTCGGTGGGCGGCAATTGGTAGCGACCAGCCAGCCACAGAGCGAGGTGACCGCCCGCGGAGTGTCCGATCACAGTAATGCGTTCCAAATCTATAGGAAAAGACTCTGCAATCTGCCTCACATGATCAATTGCAAGAGCGGCATCCAGCGCAGTTCCGGGCCACCCGCCGCCTTTTTGTCCCACCCGTCGGTATTCCACATTAAAGGTGGCATAGCCACGGAGGGTAAAATCTTGCGCCATCGGTTCCATCAAGTCCAGACCATATTGCTCTCGCCAAAATCCTCCATGAATGAGCACCAGCAAAGGAAATCGGCCGCGCGCTCCCTGGGGAAGTCGCAAATCCCCAAATTGCCATTCATCCAACCCATACCACAGTCTCTCAATTGTCACCCGTTGGCCACGTCTCCCTTGGAAAAGACTTTTCATCCCGGTAAGTACCGAATGTGAAATTATGTCTCCATCATAACGATTTGTGCACTGTCCTGACATGTAATAGCTCCCGGGATCTAACACTTCGAAGATGGGGGTCATTAGCTTGGCGCTGCTGGCAGCTTTCGATGGGAATCTGGTCAAACCAATCAGTTTGCGACTGCATGTCAGAACAGCGGGTCCTGCACAATTCCCCCCCCCGGTTTTTCTCATAATTCGTGCAGTAAATACGATAGTACAGTACAACGGCTTGTACAAGCACGTGAAATGCCCAGCAGAGGAGTGTGGCGTTGATGGCTTGATATATCATGGGATGGCGTGCGGCATTGAGATTGCCGGCTTGCAGCGGAGGGGCATGGCGCAGTGCTCGCCATGGAATTGAGAGTTCTATTGTCTCAGGCAATACTGTGCTATTCGGTAGATGACCAGGTCCCACGTATAATGGGGTCCAATGCCACAATCAGGTTTTGATTGAGGCGCTATCATCTAAAAACGCACTAACAATCAAGACGGAGGCATCTCTTGTTTGCGGACATTAGTGGGTGTTGCATGGATATCAAGAAGTTCGGGTGGTACGGACGACCACCAACGGAGAGCGGGGCCATGCATTGTGGGTTGTCTACATGGGGGAGTGACAGACAGTTCCAGGAAAGATGGCATGGACTTCTTATGTGGGATCAACCAGGCGACCCTTCCGGCTGTGGTTTTGGACTATTCACCAAAAATCTGGAGACTATGGACGGGAAACGAGTCATATCGAGGGCATAAGATACTATGGCTATACGGTGATGATGGATGGATTGATATCGCCAACAGTCGTTTACACGTCCTGCTTGATTTACGAATCCCATCCAAAAAATGATGGAACGGCTGAGCGTTCAAAGTCTTGGAAATCTTTCACTATGGATAATAGGGCCTCGCGATTTGTACGATAGAGGACATAGTGTCCCATGGCAATGCGGTCAACTAGCCCTGCCGAGTGGAGTAGAGCGAGATGGCGAGACACGGTGCTAGGGCCAAGGCGCAAGGCGTGCGCGATGGAGCCAGTTGTACCCATGGCGCCAAACAAATGACGCACAATCAGAAGACGAGTGGGTTCGCTCAGTGCCTCCAACAACCGCTCTAAGCGAATCGGTGCAGGGACTGGTGCCGCCCAACGACGGATCGCCTGTGATTGGTAACTGATTATTAATCGGCTTGAACATCCATCTATCCAAAGATGTGGCCAGCAAAACACACTCGGAAAAAGATCGATATCAGTCTTGGGTGTCACGGTAAATTCCGTCTTCCAGGGGACCAACACTTGCAGGGTTCTTGCGCCCCTCTCAAGACGTAAGCGGGGGGAGACGTTTTGCCACCAGACAGCGGGATTCTCGTCGGGAATGAGGGCTCTCCTGGTTTGAATATCGTTTTTCAATGGTCCAGCGATTTCTTGCCATATGCCCTCAAACTCCTGATTCCAAAACTCTTTCATGAGAATACCCATTTGGTCACGCAGGGATCTTACGTTTTCATCCCATGGCGCCCACCAGTCTGGTTCCGTCAACAGGCTAAGGTTTTCCCATTCCGAATTTCGCGCCATGCGCAAGTCAAACTCCATGGTCCAACGGGACTTTATATGTTGATATACCTCATACAGCCTGTCATCGGGCAGTCCCATATACACGTCCCACTCCTCAAAAAAACTTGCAGACTTCGCTCCTGCAGGGGGAACACTAATCATGGCATGGAGCCATCCGGTGAAAAAGGGAGCCATTTGCTCTATGGAATCACGTAGCGGAGGTGATAGCCGTTCGCGAACACCCAGTGCCCATCGCAAAAATACGCCATGATAACCGGGCCTGGCCAACACATGGAGAGCCCAGCCTAGTTCCCGTAAGGGAGAAATATGCATTTGGATAGTTGAACGGTTAGGCATACGAGTCCGCTCAGCTGTGTCGAAATGGATTACCATGGCCTGATGTCCTCTAATAATATATCATCGATAGTAATGACAGCCATGAATATAATGTTCTTAGAATACATGTCCTTTTTACCTCTTTTGAATTTGGGGTTGTCGTGACAACCAGATGGTGTTATTCATCGATCTTGTCCCAATTACGCATTATCCTTACCCCAGGTTTGACAGGGGAGAGGCTATCTACTAGGAGAGGTGCTCTAACTAATACTACTACATGTAAACGTATTGGTAGGGATAACATTGATCCTCATTTCAATTCAAGCCCATACGTCAGTCCTTTGTGCGTGGCAGAATCGATAACTTGGAGAAGAACGTATGGCGCCGCCAATAATAGACCATGCCTCCCCCCAGCAGACTTGCTAGCACAATTCCGGTGGCGCCAGGTTCGTGCTCAGCCCAACCGATTAAAGGATACGATGCAGCACTCATGGTATCCCCTGTGGTACGCAGAATTCCAGTAGCTCGACCGGTATCCGTATCACTTCCTTGGGTTTGAATTGTGGCAGTCCACACCACACTATAGAGGTTAACCATAGTCCCTAATAGGGCTAAGAACACCATCATAGTCCATCCATTTGGCGCATCAGACGTACCTAGTATGGCAATAATCCCCACACCATAAAGACCAAGGATGCTAGCCTTGCGATAAATGAACCCGGGATGGTGGAAAATTACCCACTGTCCTAACAAATTGCCTAGAACCAACGCGGCGTTTTCGATCCCCAGAGCACTAGCGCCTAATCCATAGCGAATCAATTCCAAAGGGAGAGCGGCGTTGGACAAAAACGAGGGGATTTGGGAGACTCCTCCAAGGATACTAATAGGCCAGACTTCCGGCACATCAACTGTATGACCGAAAAGATTTGGCTTCGCACGGTGTGGCACACGAACATTGATCAAAAAAATAGCGACCAATGCCACCATGCCTAACGCCATCACTCCCCCAACCCAAAACGGTAGTTGGAATCCCTGAGTGGATACGAGCCATCCACCTGAGATACCGCCCGCCATTCCTCCGATCGCCACACAACCGTTAAAGATGGCAAACCGACGTACCCGTTCAATAGGAGGCACGTTGTGCCCCACTAATGAGAGTATCGAAGTCCAATAAATACCGGCTGAAGCCCCTTGAAACAAGCGCAACAACACCATCATCCACGGTCCTAGCAACATGCTATAGCCAAGAGCCACTGCGGATAACAGTCCAAAACTTAGAAGAAGTCCTTGTTTTCCGCTCCCACGGTCGAACAGGTAACCTGCCACAAGACCTGTACTGGCGCGACCGATAGCCCATGCTGAATACGCCACCCCTAAAACAAATGGGGTCGCTCCCATTTTTACGATGGCCAGCGGTGTATCAACGCCCATCATCACCGCAATGAAAGCCTGCCCTGCCGCAATAAGTGCGACAGTAGTCATCAACGATGAGGACGGGTTGTGGACCTTCGAACTTGACAAGGCATCCATTCACTTATTTACCGGTATTACTCTCAGCCCACAGCCGACACAATTCCACTAAGGTGGCAACGCCGTATCCGGTAGCTCCCAACCCCGTGTCCTTTCCGTCAAAGGCCAATCCTGCGATATCCAAATGAGCCCAAGGTGTGTTATAGGAAAAGTGCCCAATAAAGAGACCAGCGGAAATAGTTCCAGCAGGGCGACCGCCACTATTTTTCAAATCCGCAATGCTACTTTTGTTCAACCGTGCATATTCCGGGTCATTCGGCATTTCCCATACGGGTTCTTCCATTCGACCGCCTGCTTGAGCCACTATTCGCCCAAGCTCTTCGTGATTAGTGATTAGTGCAGCACGAATGGCGCCTAAAGTCACAACATTAGACCCGGTTAGCGTCGCGATATCCACGATGTGCGAAGCTCCTTGCCGCAATGCCATGGTCACAGCATCAGCCAACACAAGTCGTCCTTCAGCGTCAGTAGATATCACTTCGACGCGGGTCTTATCTAACATGGTCAGGACATCACCCGGCCGATACGCACGTCCATCAGGGAGATTTTCGGCTAACGGTGTTAATGCCATGACATTGATGGGCCATCCAAATTGGGCTACGACTCGAAGCGTGGCCATCACCGCTGCAGAACCAGCCATATCGCCCTTTAATCGACCCATTCCTTCAGGTTGTTTTAAAGAAATACCGCCACTGTCAAACGTTATCCCTTTACCGACCAAGGCTATCCAAGGACCGTCCCCATTGCCTTGGTAACGGCCGACTAATAGTACGGGAGGATGGACACTTCCATGTCCTACTGCGAGAATGCCGCCTGCCTGCATCTCGACTAGTTCTTTCTCGTGAAAGGCCTCAAAGTGAACAGTGGACGGAGCCCCTTGCTGATATAACGTTGAGAGCAGTTCTGGAGGCTTCTCATTCGGCGGCATATTAACCCAATCTCGCGTCCATGACTGGGCTTGGGCAATCACGGTGAGGTCTAATAGTCCTTGTTGCATATGAGCATCCCCCACCACCGTCACTGTTTGAACATAAGAGGTGGCAACATTCTCTTGATAACGATATAAGCCA
>JAJYHT010000021.1 GCA_021784595.1 Bacillota bacterium
CCTGGCTGAACCGTAGAACTGGCCGATACATTGGGGTTGATACTACGGAATAATTCCAAAATTAATGCTTGACAGGATAAATGTATTAAAGGCATATTAGTAATACTTCTTAAATATATTCAAGCGAGGTAGAGAAATGCTATCGGGTTGGGATGGGGCGGCTTCGCGGAGGCTGTCTCGAGTTGATGTGTTTGAACAGTTGCGCACTCGCCTGGTTAATGGCGAATGGCACCCCGGACAGGTTGTCCAAGAACAAGTTTTAGCAGTCGAACTGAATGTTAGCAAGACGCCGGTGCGAGAGGCTCTCCAATTGCTAGCCCTCCAAGGGATGGTGCGTCCTGTGAACAGAGTAGGATACGTGGTATCGCCGATCGACCTTTCGGATGTGGTGGAAGTATTCCAATATCGTGTTTTGCTGGAAACCGACTTAACAGCTCAACTGGCTAGTTTGCCGTCCGCCAAATTGGAAGTGGTTCGCAAAGATGAGGAGTCTCCGGTTTTGAATCACGAAACCGTTTGTTCGGAGATGGCTTTTCATCGGATGCTTTATGAGTCCTTGTCGCAACCTCGGCGGCAAGCCAATCTCTCGGTGCTGGTTGACCAAACGGCCAGGGCGATTGTGTATGTCGGACTGGCTCAAAGCTTGCTGAACTTGCTCGAAGATGAACATAAGCAGATTTATCATGCCGTCGCGGCCCGTGATTCAGAATTGGCCCGCTCGTTAATGGCGGTGCATCTGAGCCACTTGCGCGATTCGGTATTGGCCAAGTTGCGCCAACAGCTGCGCGAGCAAGAAAATCTCCTTTAAGGGAGCGAATAACGAATGACTTCAATACGGAAATGGAAGGTCCTAGACTTCCATGTGCACTTTGCAGTAAAGAAAGGCCCTGGAGCTGAACGAGCTTCAGGAGCGCCGACCGACCAACTCACTTATTCCCAGCGGCAGTACCGTTGGATGCTTGAATCATGGGAATTTCCTTCCCCTGAAGCCGAGGTTCCTGAACCCAGCGAGGTTCTTAGCCGGTGGCTCGCGGAATTAGATACCTATGCGCTTGAGGGGGTGGTGTTTGTCACGGGATCTGGTCCTGAATTTATGAGCGCCGCCCAACAACAATATCCTGAACGCATTTTCGCATTTTCCCATGTAAGCCCAGACGATCCGGCTGCGGTAGAGAAGATTCGGTACCAAATTAATGAGCTCGGATTATCAGGATTCAAAATGTTCGGCCCTCAGTTAGAAAAACCGTTTGACGATAGGACCTACTGGCCAATTTGGGAACTGTTAGCAGAAAAACGGCTGCCGCTGCTGATTCACTTCGGCGTTCTCGGAGGTGGAGGTGGGATTGTCACCCATCCTCGGATGAGCCCATTAACGGTGGATCCGATCGCTCGCAGTTTTCCCCAACTGCCGATTGTGGTTCCACATTTTGGGGCGGGCTATTGGGGGGATTTGCTGCAGCTAGGGTGGGCACACGAGAATGTTATGGTGGATACCTCGGGCTCAAATCAATGGATACGTTGGATGCCCTATCCACTAACTCTGGAAACATTACTGCAAAAGGCTTGCGAAACCTTTGGGCCGGATCGCATCATTTTCGGATCAGATTCCAGTTACTTCCCTCGTGGGTTTGCCGAACGCTATTTGTTGGATTTAATTCGTGCAGCGCGCTATAACGGAATGCCTGACGTTGATCTTCAAAAAATTCTCTACGGCAACGCATGGGCACTCTTGCACCCCGAGGTTAAACGTCATGGACAATGAGAACCAGGATGTTGTGTTGGTAGGGCCTGTCTTCTTAGATATTGTGATGGCGGGATTAGATCGTTTGCCAGCGGCTGGGGAAGAAATTCACGGAGGGAGTGCTTCTTGGGCTCCGGGAGGTTTTGCCATAAGCGCGATTGCGTTTAGCCGATTAGGAATCAGCACCCATCTATTTACCGAAATCGGTGCCGACGAATTGGGCAGTGTCTTACGGAAGCGACTCGCGGGCGAAGGGGTGGAACTGTTCTCTCCCGCCTCGGTGGCCACCACCAACATTGCGGTCGCCCTGAACTGGAATGGGGACCGAGGCATTGTTTCTTATACGCAGCCTTTTTACGATGCCAGCGAAGCGGCCGAGACGTTTTTAGAGAAACAACCAGGCTTGCTGGTGATGTCGGCTCGCCATCCGCATGCGAAAAAGATCGCGGAAATGGCGCACCGGAAAGCGGTTCCCGTGGCGCTAACATTGTCGTGGCATCCCGAATTCCTTACCTCGCGGACTTTGCAGCAAATTATGCCCTTTGCAGACCACCTGCTATGCAACGTGCCTGAAGCTCTTTTGGTAACGGGTCAAACCGACTTTCGCCGAGCTTTGGCCATTTTGAGCGAGTCCATTGATGATGTGGTGGTGACTCGGGGAGCTGAAGGATCGGTGGCATTAGTTCATGGCGAATACTTTGAAGAACCGGGCATTCCGAGTGTGATGATAGATGCTACGGGTGCGGGAGATGTATTCGGTGCAGCCTATTTAACAGCCAAACTTCGGGGCTTGCCCGTCGAACAATGGTTGCGGGTCGGGAATTGGGCGGCCGCGCAAGCGGTTGCCGCCTTGGGAGGCTGTACTGCTGCACCACGGTGGGTGGATGTGGAACGGTTCTTGAATACGGAGGTAGCTGGCCGATGAGCGATGGAATTAAGGTCGCCATCATAGGCGGCGGAGCATTTCGCACTCCACGCCTCCTCTATGGACTGATTCGACACTCGGCCTCATTGCGAATCAATCAGATTGATCTTTATGATCCCGATGCTGAAAGATTGGACAGCATGGTTAAACTTTGCCGCCACATATCGGAAAGATTGGGGGCTCAGATACGATTGAATGCCCGGCAATCCTTAGCCTCGACGTGCCGGGATGCAGAATTTGTGCTGTTGACGTATCGGGTGGGAGGAGAAATCGGCCGGGCGTACGATGAACGAGTGGCGCTGGACCACGGGGTGCTGGGTCAAGAAACCGTGGGTCCGGGGGGATTTTTCATGGCCTTGCGGAGCTTGCCGGTGACCGTAGAGTACATCGACCAAATTCGCAACGTCGCCCCGGATGCCTGGATCATCAACTTTACCAATCCCGCCGGGATTGTCACGGAGGCCGTCACCCGGATTGGGGAGCGCCGGTTTGTCGGAGTGTGTGATACGCCATACCACTTACAGATTGAAATTGCGGAATTTCTTCAGGTAAAGGCAGACCAAATTCGAGTGGAGTCTGTTGGTCTTAACCATTTGGGATGGTTTCAGCGAGTTTGGCACAATGGGAGCGATCAATTGCCGGCATTAATCGCCCGGGCGGATGAATTGGCCCAGGACATACGGCCTTTGAGTTTTTTTAGTCCCGACTACCTTCGTCAAATAGGGGTGTTGCCTACCGAATATGTTTACTTCTACCTGCACTCCCAAGATGTAGCCACCCGCATTCGCGAGCAAAAAAGTCGCGGCGAATTGATTCTTGACCAGGCGCAAACGTTCTTTCCTAGACTAAGAAACCTAATTCGAGCTGGTGAGGTAGAACAAGCGTGGGAGGACTATGGGCGTACGATTACTAACCGGTCCAATTCTTATTTGGCCACGGAAACGGACAGCCACTTTCCCCGCGGCCTTAATCCAGAGTCGTTATTTGCCAGTGAAGGCTATGAAGGGGTAGCCATTCGCGTCATGGAGGGTGTGACTGGCATTGCGGAAAGGACAGCCATTTTAAATACCCCATCGTACGGGGTTTTACCTGGTTTGGACGTATCTGCCGTCATCGAATGCACCTGTTATGTAGATCGCCAAGGGATCACACCATTAGCCCTCACCCGCGCCATTCCGACAGATTGTCTGGACCTGATTCAAAAAACGAAACGGTTTGAAGTACTGACTATTGCGGCAGCCCGTTCCCACCAAATGGACGATGCCGTGGTCGCACTTGCAGCCAACCCTATTCTAGGTGGCGACCAAGAGCTTGCTCTGCGCATCATCCAAGAACGTACTCGGCGACAGGGGTCTCCAGAATTGGTGGGTACCAAGTGACGACAAAAGATAGATAAGGGCATTTCGATCAAGAAAGGTCGATAGTCCGAATTTTAATGATTCCCAACCCTAGTGTGGGAGCCGTTGGGGGTTGTATATCTTCACCAAAAACTTATTTAAGGGAGATGAGTTAACGATGATGGAACTGAAGAACAAGGTTGCGAGTGGTTTGGTAGGCCTTTTTGCTGCGTCAACCTTGGCGGCTTGCGGTACCACCGCCTCTGCCCCCGGGCCCGCTAATACGGCGGCAAATGGTCCTGCCCATGGTGGAACGCTGACCATTGGGACGTACACCAGCTATGAGACATTTGACCCTGCAACATCGCATACCTTGTTGGATTTGCAAATTATGGACAATATTTACGGGAACTTGCTCCAGATATCGTCTAATGGGAATTTGGCTCCTGATTTAGCAACGCATGTTTCAGTCAGCGCCAATGGGCTGCAATATGTTATCGACGTACGGCATGGTGTGAAGTTTCAAGATGGGACGCCGTTCAATGCAGCTGCCGTGAAGTATAATTGGGAGCGGATTATGAACCCGGCTACGGCATCTGTTCAAGTGTCAAATTTGGGTCCAGTGTCCAGCATTGTGGTTAACAATCCGTATCAACTGACCGTTTATTTCTCTAAGCCTTTTGCGCCGTTCATGGATAACTTGGCTGGACCTATCGGGATGATCGCGTCGCCAACCGCTCTTCAGGCGGAAGGGTCAACTTTCGGATCGCACCCGGTCGGCGCGGGACCCTTCAAATTCCAAAGCTGGGTCCCAAACGGGGCCGTGACGTTGGTACGGTATAGTCACTACTGGAAATCTGGAGCGCCCTACCTGAACAAAGTGGTCTTTGACCCCATTCTCTCCGCCTCAACCTTGGTAGATGCATTGGATAATGGGCAAATTCAAATCGCGGACGTTCTGGATCCAAGTCAGATCAGCCAAGTGCAATCGTCTGCGGCGCACGTAAGTCAAGTGCCGGGATTAGGCTGGTTTGGCATGAACTTAAATTCGGCATCGGGTCCGCTCCGCAACGTGCACAATCGTCGTGCCATTCAATATGCCGTTGACCGTTCTGTGATCCGTAATATTGTCTTTCACGGGACCGGGACTTTGGCGTATAGTCAATTTTCTCCCTCCTCTTGGGCCTATAGTCCTAGTTTAGCGGTGCCCTTTAGCGATGCCCGGGCCAAAGCTGAGTTGGCTTCAGCCGGCAATCCAGGTGGATTTTCGTTTACGGTGCAAGCGCAGAACACCAATAAATATATTTTGCTGACTCAGATTTTGCAGTCCGAGCTCGCCAAAGTGGGCATTACGATGCACATACAGTTGTTGGACCTGTCAACTTATATCACCAATTTGAACTCTGGCGCCTACCAAGCGGATTTTATCAATATGAGTGGTTCGTTGGATCCTAACTCGGTCTCCTATATCTTTGACGAAACATCAGCTGATGTTGTGAAGAATGGATTTAACGATCCGACGGTTAATAGCCTATTGAACGCCGCCTTGGCGACCCCTAATCAAGCGCAGCGCAAACAGGACTATCAGACTATTGCCGCACGCATGCTTAAAGATGTGCCGATGGTAAACCTGATTAATCCAGCCATCATTGTCGGAGTTGCCAACAATGTCCAAGGATTTATAAACTTTCCCACCCAGTATTTTTATCTTGGTCGGGTATCTTTGACCAAATAAGACCAAAACTGTTCTCCCCACTTTTCAGCACACTTTTTTAGGTAGGGGTCTCTTATGCGGGAGTGTCTCACCGAAACATTTATTGCGGCACGTTTTCAAAAATCTATTTTTGGGGGCGACAGACTTTGGTTCAATATCTTGTGCGGCGGATATTGTTGAGCATTCCCACTGCGTTGTTGGTTGCAACCATTGTCTTTAGCTTAGTGCACTTAGTGCCAGGCAATCCCGCGGTCGTCATCCTCGGGGTCCAGGCCAGCCCTCAGGATGTGCGGACTCTCGATCAGCAATTACATCTTAATTTGCCCTTGTGGCGCCAATATATTGACTGGCTGGGCCAGCTGATGCAGGGAAACTTGGGGAGCTCCATGATATTTAAAGAGCCCGTGACCGCATTGCTAGTGCAAAGTCTGCCGCGGACGGTGGAGCTCTCACTGGTGGCCCTTGTCTTGGCGGGCGCCATCGGAATTCCGATTGGCGTGCTTGCAGGATATCGCCCCCATAGCATATGGGATCGCCTGTCGTTAGGATTGTCGACTATGGGAGTCGTGTTGCCAGGGTTTGTCATCGCCTTGCTCTTTATATATTTATTTACCTATAAATTGCATTGGCTGGCTATTGCCGGCATAGCCCACACTGGAACAGCGGTGTGGGTGAACCCTTTGGCCTATTCAGTGCCCGGCCTTACCCTGGCCATAGGATTGGCGGGTCCGCTTATGCGCGTGTTGCGGGGTGAGGTAATGGCAGTTGCCTCCAGCGACTACACGCGAACCATGCGGATGATGGGGATCTCCGAACGCAGGGTCCTCTGGAAGTGGGTTTTCAAAAACGCCTTGATTCCCGCCATTACATTTTTAGGAACCCAACTCGGCTTATTAATGGGTGGAGTCGTGATCATTGAGAACATATTTTCAATTCCCGGAATGGGAAACTTAATTGTTACAGGCATTTTCAACAAAGATTACCCGGTAGTGCAAGGGGCTGTGCTGGCCATGGCGTTTATGGTCATCGTGGTTAATTTGCTGGTGGACGCGATGTATGCAGTAATCGATCCCCGTATTTCGTACCGATAGGAGGCCTCAACATGGCTACAGCAAGATTGCCGCAATCTGATGAGACCCACAACGCTGGTTATGGGCCCCAACGCGCCGTGCGCCAGTTTTTTCATCGACCGATGAATGTGGTAGGTGTCGTCTTGACGGTGGGTATCTTGACTTTAGGCTTGGGTGCCCGATGGATTGCTCCTTATCAGCCTGATGCCGCCAACTTTTCCTTGTCGCTTGCTCTGCCATCCATTCATCATTGGTTGGGTACCGATGCTTTGGGACGTGATGTGCTGAGTCGGATCATTTATGGCACCAACTCCTCGCTTCTGGCAAGTTTTGGGGCGGTATTGCTAGCGTTTGTGGGCGGGTCGGTAATTGGCCTGGTGGCGGGATATTGGCACAATTCGCTAATCGACGAGATTTTAATGCGGATAATGGATGCCATCCTGGTATTGCCGCCCTTGGTTCTAGCGGTGGCGTTGACGTTTGTTTTGGGCCCGGGTTTGGCCAATGCGGTGGTAGCGATTGCCGTCATCTTTAGTCCCCAGTTTGCTCGAGTTGTGCGGTCCAAGGTGCTCACGGTGCGCACTCTACCCTTTGTTGAGGCGGCTCGAGCAGCGGGAAGCGGTCATGGGCGCATTCTTTTTCGTCATGTACTGCCATCGGTGGTGCAACCAGCTATCGCGTTGGCAACCTTAAACATTGGTAGCGCAATTATTGTGCAAGCATCCTTAGCGTATCTCGGTTTAGGACTACAACCACCCAATCCCAGCTGGGGCTTCATGGTGAGTTCCAACATCAATTATTTGTCGCAAGCGCCTTGGCTGATTTTTGGACCCAGCATTGCCATCGCTCTAAGCGTATTTGGCATTACCCTGGTTGGGCAAGGTCTGCAGGGCCAATAGGTCCACATAAGTTAACCCCCATGAATTATGCCTCGATTATGAAGAGTGTTCTACGATTATTGGGGATCCTAAGCCTCCCTGTCCCGTGAAAAAATACGCTGACCCCTCGCTCGAAGCAAAAGACTTTCACCGGAATTGCGGTCCAACATACAGATGGACGCCCCACCCGTCTGCGGATTGGAAACAATCCGACAAGGATGCCGGTCAGGTATAATGGCATAAATGGAAGGCAGCTGCGTTGATAAGAAAGGTGGGCCCTGAAATGAGTTGGATTGATGAATTGAAACGTGTGATAGACGATGCTGACCGTATTTCCACTGGATCCTCTGTCTGTGACCTGCATGCCCAGGATTTTTCCTATCATCCCCCCCATCGTCCCGATGTTGTTGTTTTCCCCATTAACAAAGATGAGGTATCCTCGATAATGCGATTTGCCCTTGACCGAGGCATTTCTGTGGTGGCTTATGGCCAAGGAACGGGCGTGGAGGGCCACATCATCCCTTTACAAGGAGGGATTACGATGGACTTCGCTCAGATGTCCCGCATCGTGGCCATCCGACCTAATGATTTTGTGGTGCAGGTCGAACCCGGCATTACACGAACCGCCTTAAACAGAGTTTTGGGCCCGTATGGACTCTTTTTTCCTGTTGATCCGGGGGCCGATGCGTCGCTGGGGGGCATGGCGGCTACCAACGCGGCTGGTACCGAAGCATTGCGCTACGGTGCGATGCGGCAACAGGTTTTGGGGCTTGAGGTGGTATTGGCTGATGGACGTGTGATCCGTGTAGGCGGGGCAACGATGAAGTCGTCTGCTGGATACCAATTAGCTGGGCTCTTTGTGGGATCGGAAGGCACCTTGGGGATTTTCACAGAATTGACGCTGAAGGTCTATGCTATTCCCCAATATACTGCGGCAGCCCGCGCTACGTTTGCCGATGTTGAGTCAGCCGGTCAAGCTGCCACGAGTATTATCGCGCAAGGAGCGACCGTAACCCGATTGGAATTGATGGATGAGGAGACCATCCGTGCCGTGAATCAGGTGGAGGGCACTAACTTTCCGGTTCGGGTTACGCTATTTTTTGAGTTTGCCAGTAATCATCGATCCGCCGTGGTCGACGATTTGACCCTGAGTGCCGAAGGGGTAACCGAATATGGCGGTAAAGACTGGACAGTAGAATGGGATTCCGATGCCAGACGCCAGTTGTGGCACGCTCGTCATCGTGCGGCTTTAGCGATATTGACTGCATCGGGCGGGAAGCGTCCTTTTACTACGGACACGGCGGTGCCATTGTCAGAACTTGCAGGAGCCTTGCGTCATGCACGAGAAACCTTGAACGCCCAGGAGATCCCGGGAGCTGTGTTGGGCCATGTAGGCGATGGCAATTATCACGTGGTGATTGGGTTGGACCCAGAGCGACCTGAACACATGCAAAAAGCGCATGCCGTCAACGATGCCATTGTTCGCTACGCATGGGCTCACGGGGGTACCTGTACAGGTGAGCATGGGATCGGGATGGGAAAAACTAGGTATCTTGGAGAAGAACGGGGCGCGGCGGGTGCGGTCCTATGGCAAATTAAAAATGCCTTGGATCCTGACCATATTTTAAATCCTGGCAAGACCTTGCCTATCCAAGAAGAGTGAGAGTGCTGCGACAGCTCGAGGCCAACCCCATTCATTTGTTCTTTTGGAGGCAGGAGCCAGGCCCTGTCGTTGTGTCAGGCTATCTAGCCGTTCGTCCTGTGGCGGACTAAGCATTGACCTAGCATGAATGTGTAGTCAAGCGGTCGTGGCAAATAGAATGGTGGCCCGATTCGGTCCGTACTGACAACGAATGAATAAGGCTGTTCGAACGGTTATTATCTGGAAGGGAAGGCGAGGACCATGTTTCAACATGATTTATTGAAGGGGAAAGTCGTTTTGATTACGGGAGGCGGCACCGGACTTGGAAAAGCTATGGCGACACGTTTTGGCGAGTTAGGAGCGGAAATTGCCATAATCGGTCGCCGTCTGGAAGTTTTGGAAGAGACTGCGCACGGTCTCCAACAGCAGGGGGTGAATGTCGTGTTTCGATCGTGCGATGTGAGAGACCCTGAGCAGATCGCTGCTTCTATGCAACAAATTTGGGATGCGTATGGACATCTTGACGTGCTTGTCAATAATGCCGCAGGCAATTTCATTAGTCCGACGGAACGTCTTTCGCCGCGGGCGGTTGATGCAGTGATAAATATTGTGCTGCATGGTTCGATGTACTGCACTTTGGAAGCTGGCAAGCGCTGGATTGCCGCTGGGACTGGGGGCACGGTGCTTAATATCGTGGCCTCCTATGCTTGGACCGGGTCTGCTTACGTTGTGCCTTCGGCGGTGGCCAAGGCGGGTGTCTTGGCGATGACACGTTCTTTGGCGGTAGAGTGGGCTAAATATCGGATCCGGCAAGTTGCGATCGCGCCTGGACCGTTTCCCACCGAGGGCGCCTGGTCGCGTCTGGCCCCCACGCCGGAAATTGCCGACGCCATGGCGGACAGAGTGCCCATGGGGCGCACAGGCAAACCTGAGGAACTAGCGAACATGGCCGCCTACCTGATTTCAGATTACGCCTCATTTATCAACGGTGAGGTGGTGACGGTTGATGGTGGAGAGTGGTTATATGGAGCGGGCGAATTCAACGGATTGACCCGACTGTCGACTGACGATTGGGACCGCATTAGCGCTCTGATACCACGGGGCAAGAAATAGCGGGGCATAGTCTGCGATTGTTTGGGTTTCATGACGATATTTCGGTGATTTAAGCTCGCTCGGTCCATACTCCGATCCGCATCGATGGTCGAAGTTGGACAGCGGGATATGGCAGCGGGTCCTTTCCAGAACTATCCCTATCCATTTATTGGCAATTACCGACGGTTATGGCGACCACCTTGTCAGAAACAGCTTTATGACCACGGGAATGCTTGATCGGACGCAAATCCGAGGGTCATGCTGGCGTTCGGCTCGGCTTTACCATGCCCCGGACAGACCGGACGTCCAGTATATGGACGTCTCTTTCGACTAGTGCCATAAGGTGCGACTCGCGGCGCAGGGAAACTATTTGGCAAGATGATTACGACTATTGGGGACGAATTCTTTAATCGGCGTTTGAAGGGCCGCTGGAGGCTTTAAAAATTGACGGGAACGCAGCAATTATCATCACGTGGCCGTCTGTGGGGGCATCGTGCTCGCGGTTGACGACCGATTGACGCAAAAGCGCTAGATCCTGCCGATATTGTTCGGTAGCCAGTGTGCGCAGTGACAGCATGCCTTGGGAGTCTTTTAAGACAGTGTCGTTCCATGTGTTGGCGTCCATAGCCTGGTAACGTTTGGCCGCCCGAATCATAAGTTGGCCTAGTGTCATGGCGAATGCCACCCAAAATGCTTGGCGCATTTCCAATGACATATGTTGCTGACTGCGATCCAGCCATCCGGGTTCGTGAATTGCCGACTTAATGGTTGGATGCAGCTGGTAGTACTTTTCGACATAGGTGGGGCCGGGGACCACACGCGGTGAAGCCAACACCCCATATCCCTTAAGAATCCGCATATGGTGCAATACATTATTAACCGTCAAGTTCAGTCGTTTGGCCAACTGAGTTGCCGTAAGCTCACCCGCATCTTCCAATTCTAGCAACAAGTTTGCGCGGGTGGGTTCAGATAATGCTTCGACATAGCGTTCCAACAATTCCTGCGCGGTCTGTTCTTTTTCGTCCATATCTTCATTATACAGCAGCACTGAATGTTTATATAATAGTGATAATAGTATATAGTACTGTCACTACTATAACGAGGAGATGTGACGATGGATCTGCGCGCCCTGCCTCGGTCTTTGCGTATCTTGTTGGTGGCCCAGTCCTTGAGCAGCCTCGGCAATCAGGTGTTGATGATTGCCGTGATTTGGTATTTGACCGGACTCACCCATTCGCCTCACATTCTGGTCTGGTTGTTTGCGGTGGCCGAAATTCCCTACTTGCTGCTTCTGTTACCCGCGGGAGTGCTGGCCGATCGGCTGCCTCGCTACCAAATGGCTGTAGTCATGACTGCTCTGCGAGTGGCGCTCGTGATCCTGCTGACGGCGTTAAATCAATGGGGATCCGTTTCATGGACCACAGTTGTGGGTTTGGTGGTTTTGGCTGAGGCGGCAGGCGCGCTCCTGCAACCCGCTTTGGGGGCTTGGATGACGAGTCTGGTGACTTTTGACGATATCGGTGTTCTCACTGGCGCCAGACAACTGAGCGGGCATGTTGCATCATTGATTGGCCCCGCCTTAGGAGGCTTTTTGTTTGGCATCCTAGCGTTTCGTGGGACATTGTGGGCAAGTGTGTTGGGGATGGCGGCGGGTCTATTGGGTTTGGCGGGCGCGCGGCGTCTCGGCGCAACACGAGGCGACCCGCCACAACCCAGAGAGCGGCACTCGCTCGCCGATGGATGGCACTATCTTCGCTCGCAGCCCGCAATGTTGCGCATGGTTGGATTTTTTTCGGTGACCAATGGTCTCAATAATGTTGAGGCCATATTAGTGCCCCTATTGGCACGCTACGATCTACATTTAAGCGCATGGGCATTTGGTGCGTTGTCCACCGGTTTCGGAATCGGTGCCCTGGGAGGCGCCTGGGTAGGAACTCGCCTCAGTGCTCGTAAAAAGAAAATTCCGTGGGTCCTGACTTCCATGGGGTGCTTTGGTTTGGCTATTGTGGACATGGGAATGGTACAGCGGGGATGGCAGTTGGCTGCGGCATATATCGTGGCTGGCTGTGCCTTCGCAATTGTCGAGGTGATTACGGGAACCCTATGGCAGCAAATGATTCCTTCGACAATGCGAGGACGTGTGATGAGCACCATGAGCACACTGGCACGGGTCGCCAATCCTCTTGGATATATCCTGGCTGGGGCGCTGGGGTCATGGGTTGGGGAACGTCTGGGTCTGATAGCGGGCGGGGCCGCAATTTGTCTTCTGTCAGCCGCGATGTTTTTTTCATCGGCTGTTGCCTTAGATGACGAGAAGATCACCGCATCGGCATCATGATTAGCCCATCTGGTCGGGAACAGTTGTGGCGACCAAAACATGACAAACATGACTTAAAAACCTTACATAAATCGCTTATAAACAATTAAATACATGACATTATATAAATTGTCTATTGATTCCTCTGACATGATAGAATAAACTTCCGGTAAGTTGGATAAAAATTCATTGGATTTGGGGCGACTGTTGGATTGCGCCCTGGAATCATTTTTATCCTCCCTCCGTAATATCTTTACGTAAGTCTTGGGGCAAGCCCGATTCGGTGTTGAAGCCAACTGCTGGGGATTTTTCTATAGTGCGCTGAGGGAATGCTGCGATTTATTGCTTATTAGTCAGAGTGTACAGACATCACAGATAAATTCGTATCTTTGTATAAAGGGTAAAAGAACGGCGATGACTAATTTAGTCAATACAGCTTGTGGGGTTTGCGTCGGCGAAGTCTGTTGTTGGTTTTTATATGAAAGGAGAGTACGCAGTGGTCAGTGAAGTGCCTAACGAAGAGTTAATCCGCTATAACAAGGACATTGCGCCAGCCGAAGAATCCCAACGCAACTGGACATTATACAATTATCTTAGCCTATGGATTGGAATGGCGCACAACATTCCGACCTACCTGATGGCGGGCGGATTTATTGCTCTCGGACTTAGCTGGTGGGAAGCCATTCTTACCGTACTGGTCGGCAACCTTATTGTGTTGGTCCCGATTTTGCTCAATTCACATCCCGGAACCAAGTATGGGATCCCATTTCCGGTATTCGCCCGTGCTTCGTTCGGGGTGGTGGGAGCGAACCTGCCTGCTTTGCTGAGGGCTTTGGTGGCTGCGGGATGGTTCGGTATTGAAACGGCCATCGGAGGGCAGGCCATCCAGACCTTCTTATTGATCTTAATTCCGGGTTGGGCTCACTTTTCGTCCGCCTTCACGTTTATTGGAATGAATCTCGGAAACTGGATCGGGTTTATGATCTTTTGGTTCTTAAACATCTGGATTATTTTTCATGGCATTGATGCAGTCAAACGCTTTGAAGCGTGGGCAGGCCCTCTGGTACTGGCGCTGGGCATTGGTCTTCTCATTTGGGCATATACTGCCGCCCACGGATTTGGGCCGATGTTGAGCCAACCGTCTACCGTGCATGGGGCGGCCTTGTGGGCGGTGGAAATCCCTTCACTAACCAGCGTAGTAGCGTTTTGGGCAACCTTGTCCCTCAATATTCCTGACTTCACTCGTTTTGCCAAAAGCCAAAAGGCACAGGCATGGGGCCAGGCATTGGGTTTGCCTACAACCATGACCATTTTTTCTGGCATAGGGGTTTTGGTGACCTCGGCGACCATTGTGGTGTTTCACCACGCGATAGCCGACCCGGTGACTTTGTTAGGACACTTTCACAATGTGTTTTTGCTGATTATTTCGCTAGGCGCCGTGGTGGTAGCCACTTTGTCAGTCAACGTAGCTGCCAACGTAGTATCGCCAGCCTACGATTTTATCCAGCTCTTCCCTAAGCACTTAAACTTCAAACTTGGAGGCTTGATTACGGGAATCTTGGGCATTTTGATGGTGCCCTGGCTTCTGATTTCCAATCCGCACATTTATATTTTCAGTTGGCTCGATGTGTATTCGGGTTTCCTGGGGCCGATTGCTGCGATTTTGATTGCGGACTACTGGGTCTTTCGCCACCAAACCCTGGCTGTCGTCGAACTCTACGAAAAGACTGGGCGCTATTATTACGGGAAAGGCTACAACAGCTTGGCAATCTGGGCTCTAATAGCCGGCATTGTGGTGGCTCTAATCGGCAAAGTAGTCCCTGCCTTGGGTTGGTTATTCAACTATGCTTGGTTTGTGGGATTTGCGGTGTCCTTCGTGGTCTATATTGCCCTGATGCGGTCGCGCTATCCGAACCAAGTCCACACGGTGCCGTCTGGGGATTCCTAGGCGTTGCCAAGGCATCACTTTATTTCAAAAGGAGGACCATTATGAGTCATATCGTTCGAGTCGGATTAATTCAGGCACATCACGAGGTATCTGGGGACCGTCCCTTGGATGAGCATAAAAAATCGGCCATTGATAAGCATTTAGGGATGATCTATGAGGCTAAGACCAAAGGTGCCCAAGTTGTCTGCCTGCAAGAACTGTTTTATGGGCCATACTTCTGCGCGGAGCAAAATGCCCGCTGGTATGATCTGACCGAAAGAGTTCCGGATGGACCGACCACTCAATTGATGCAGTCGGTAGCCCGTGAAACGGGCATGGTGTTGATTGTTCCGATGTATGAGGAGGAAATTACCGGTCTCTATTACAATACTGCGGCGGTAATCGATGCCGATGGCAGGTTTTTAGGAAAATACCGAAAAAACCATCTGCCGCATGTACAGGCCGGTGAAAGCATGGCTACCGGATTTTGGGAAAAGTATTACTTTCGTCCGGGAAATTTGGGGTATCCGGTATTCGAAACAGCGGTCGGGCGGATTGGTGTCTACATCTGCTACGACCGGCATTTCCCAGAGGGGGCCCGTGCGTTGGGGCTCAACGGCGCCGAAATTGTGTTCAATCCCTCTGCGACGGTCGCAGGACTTTCCAAATATCTCTGGAAACTGGAACAGCCGGCGCATGCGGTGGCCAACGGATACTACCTGGGCGCTATCAACCGGGTAGGGGTGGAAGCGCCTTGGAACATGGGAGAATTCTACGGTGAAAGCTATTTGGTGGATCCGCGTGGGCAGTTTGTGGCTATGGGAAGCTCCGACCAGTCCGAAGTCGTGATTGGGGATGCCGACCTGGAAGTAATTCGCGAGGTACGCAACACCTGGCAGTTCTTTCGCGACAGAAGGCCTGAAACTTACGAACGCTTGACGGACTTATAGGGGGCGTGCCCATGCGTTTATCCAACTATATTGGCGGCCAATGGATTCCGGGTGGAGGTCCTTTGACCAAAGATATCAATCCTAGCCATCCCGACCAGATTTTGGCCGAGTTGCATAACAGCGTGGCGGCCGATGTCGACTTTGCCATAAAAACGGCAGAGGCAGCCTTTCCAAATTGGGCAAACACGCCGGCGCCCGCTCGTGGAAGGGTGCTCCTGCGTTTGCATGCCATATTGGATGGCCATCGAATGGAGTATGTGAACCTGATGATGGCTGAACAAGGCAAGACTCGTAGCGAGGCGGAAGGGGAATTTCAAAAGGGCTTGAACCTGGTGGAATTTTTTGCCGGGGAAGGAATGCGACTGGACGGGCAGACCATGCCCTCGGAAATCGCACGAAACTTCACCTATACGCTAAGAGAGCCGCTAGGAACGGTGGCTATCATCACACCATGGAACTTTCCATTTGCCATTCCATTGTGGAAGATGTGTCCAGCGTTGGTGGCGGGCAATACCGTGGTTTTCAAGCCCGCGTCATACACCCCGTGGATTGGAGTGCGCCTAGTGGAAGATCTGGTGGCAGCAGAGATTCCCCAGGGCGTATGTAATCTCATCCTAGGAGCCGGGTCGCTGGCTGGCGAAGCCTTGGCCATGGATCCACGCATCCGCGCTCTATCTTTTACTGGATCCAACGAAGTTGGTCAGCGCCTAGCCGAGCGCCTCGGAGGACGTCCTATCAAACTCACCATGGAAATGGGCGGAAAAAACGCGGTGGTGGTGTCCCCTTCCGCAGATGCGGCACTGGCTGCAGCGGGCGTGGTGCAAGGTGCTTTTGGAGCCGCTGGTCAGCGGTGTACCGCGACCAGCCGGGTTTTCGTCCACCAAAGCATATTTTCCGAGTTTCGCGCCATGTGTGTAGAAAAAGCCAGTCAGATGGTAGTAGGAGATCCCGATAGTCCAAAATCTTCGATAGGGCCCCTAATATCTGAAAATCAAGTCAAGCGCAGCCTGACTTATATCGAGGACGCTCAAGCCCGTGGCGCCCAGGTTGTTTTGGGCGGCCACCGCGTAGGACAAGGAGGGTATTTCATGGCCCCGACCATCTTGGACGGCGTGACCCTGGATATGCCGGTGGCGAGCGAAGAGGTATTTGGTCCTGTGTTGGCAATGATTGCCTATGATTCGCTGGATGAAGCGATAGCGTGGGTCAACAGCGTTCCTTATGGCCTATCTGCGGCCATCTATACGCGAGATTTGATTGAGGCCCAGCATTTTATCCATAACGTCGCGGTGGGCATGGTGCATGTCAACAATCCTACCATAGGAGGAGAGGCGCAACTGCCGTTTGGCGGCATTAAGGCGTCGGGATTGGGGCCACGAGAGATGGGACACGAAGGCACGTTGTTCTTTACGGAGACCAAGACGGTGTTTTTCGACTACAGCGGAAGTAGCCGAACAGGAAATGTGTATTAGACAGGGAGGCGAGAGGTATGGCCATAGTGTTGAATCAGGACCATCGTTTTGAGGAGGTGGTGCCTCCTTTTGAGCCTTCAGAGGCAATGGACGAGGCACTGCGCTGCTATTACTGCTACGATGCGCCGTGCATCAAGGCATGTCCCACCGGCATCAACATTCCGGTGTTCATTCGCCAAATCGCCAACCATGATGTGAAGGCTGCTGCCAGGACCATTATGGATGCCAATATTCTAGGCGCCACGTGCGCCAGAATTTGTCCCACGGAAGCGCTTTGCGAGGGGGGTTGCGTACGCAAGGAAGACAGCCGTCCCGTCAGCATTGGACGCTTGCAGCGGGTAGCCATGGATCATGCCATGACTTCGGACTATCTACCATTGCCGGATATTGGGGTTCACGGCCAAGGCCGGGTGGCGGTGGTGGGAGCGGGTCCCGCGGGCCTCGGGGCGGCAACTGCCCTGACTCGCATGGGATATGTTGTCGAGGTGTTCGAAGAAAAACCGGAAGGAGGGGGGTTGGATACCTATGGCATTGTCTCCTATCGCGAACCGTTGTCGGTTAGTCTATGGGAAGTGGACCTGGTCCATAAGTTGGGGACTACGTTTCACTTTGGTACGCGAATTGGGAGAGACATCGAATGGGAAGGCCTGCGTGCGCAGTTTGACGCAGTGATTATTGCGGTGGGCCTGGGCCGAGTGCCTAAGATGGGCATTCTGGGCGAAGACCTGGCCGGTGTGTGGGATGCGCTCGATTTGGTGGAAGCCACGAAAACCATGGCACTGGACGACATTGACATAGGGCGCCAGGTTGCTGTTATCGGCGCTGGCAATACCGCCGTCGATGCCGCGACCTGTGCCAAGCGTTTGGGCGCCGAGGAGGTCACCATTGTCTACCGCCGCGATCAGACGGCAATGTCCGCATACCAATACGAATATGAATTTGCCAAACAAGATGGTGTGTCTTACAAGTGGTGGACAGTTCCTGTGCAAGTGTTGGGCAATCACCGGGTACAAGGCCTTCGATGCGCGCGCACTCAGGTGGTGGCGGGAGCGGACAAAAATAGCAGGGAAGCGGATCTGCAGCTTTTGCCTGGAAGTGAATTCGTGTTGCCTGTGGATACCGTGATACGGGCCATTGGGCAAACAAAACCCAGTGCGCTGTGGGATGAGATTGGCGCGGAGACCCGCAATCACCGTGTGGTGGTGGATGACGAAACCTTTTCGACTTCTTTGTCTGGAGTATATGCCATCGGTGACTGCCTGGGGCGGGGTGGAGAAGCGACGGTTGTGGCAGCGGTTGCCGACGGGAAAAAGGTGGCTTGGGCGGTGCATCAACAACTGACCCGCACTAACGAACGAAGCGTTTGAGGAGTGCCGCAAGCGATTGTCAAAGGCGATCCCGCAGGTCTTGCGGATGCGCATTCAGTCGGATGAAAAAAATTCTCTTTTTCAGAGGAGGACAACAACCATGGCCGATTTATCCATTGACTTTGCAGGCATTAAGTCTCCTAATCCTTTTTGGCTGGCGTCTGGGCCTTTGACCAACACCGGATATCAAGTCAGTAAAGCTTTTGATGAAGGATGGGGGGGTGCAGTCTGGAAGACCATTGGCGATCCCGTCATCAATGTCAGTGCCAGACTGGCCTCCATCGATTATGGGGGACGTCGCATGATGGGTCTGAACAATATTGAGTTGATTTCAGATCGACCCCTTGACGACAATTTGCGGGAAATTGCGGAGGTCAAGCGACGGTTTCCCCATCACGCCGTGATTGTATCGATGATGTTTGAGTCCAACCCGCAAATTTGGGCAGAGATGGTCAAAAGGGTGCAAGATACCGGCGCCGATGGCATCGAATTAAACTTTGGATGTCCGCATGGAATGAGTGAGCGCGGTATGGGGTCAATCATCGGGCAAGTGCCCGAATATGCTCAAACGATTACGCGTTACGCGGCGGACGGATCTTCACTACCGGTGATTGTCAAACTCACACCCAATGTAACCGACGTGAGGCCGCCAGGCAAGGCAGCCATCCAAGGTGGGGCGGATGCGCTTTCTTTAATCAATACCATCAACAGTGTGATGGGTGTCGATATTGATTCATGGATGCCAATTCCCCAAATTGACGGACGGGGCTCGCACGGTGGCTATTGTGGTCCTGCCGTCAAGCCGATAGCGCTCCATATGCTCTCTAGCCTGTATAACGACAGAGCGGTTCGTGTGCCGCTGTGCGGAATTGGCGGCATTGAGACCTGGCGCGACGCGGTAGAGTTCCTGCTGTTAGGTGCGGGAGCCGTGCAGGTTTGCACTGCCGCTATGCATTATGGATTTCGCATCATAAATGATTTGACGCAAGGTTTGAACGATTATTTGGATCAGCGCGGAATTGCCCAAGTCAACCAGATCGTAGGCAAAGCAGCTATGCGGGTAGGTGATTGGAATGATTTGCGGCTATCCTATTCCTACCAATTGGTTGCCAACATCCATGCCGACCAATGCATCGGATGCAATCTTTGCTACGTCGCCTGCGAAGATGGGGCTCACCAATGCATTGATCGGATCCCGGGACAAAAAGCGCCGGTAGTGCGTGAAGCCGACTGTGTGGGTTGCAATCTATGTTCATTGGTCTGCCCGGTGCCCGATTGCATTGAAATGGTTCCGGTTGAGCACGCAGTCTCGGAAACCTGGCGACAACGGCAAGAACGCTTGACCAGTTTTTCTTGAGGACAGATCTCACTAAAAGGGGGTTCTAGGGTGAAGACATTGATTCGAAATGGCCACGTGGTGACTGCCATCGATGATTACCATGCGGATGTTCTGATTGTGGATGGCGTTATCGAACAGATTGGCAAAACCTTGGCAGTTGAAGCCGACCGAGACATTGACGCTGCGGGATTACTGGTTATGCCGGGTGGAATTGATGCTCATACGCATTTTGACATGCCGTTTGGCGGGACTACCTCGTCTGATGATTTTTTGACTGGCACCCGTGCTGCAGCGTTTGGAGGCACTACCACCATTGTGGATTTTGCCATTCAACAACGCGGACATTCAGTCCAAGAAGCATTTGAAACGTGGCTTGGCAAGGCAGAGGGCAAAGCGACCATTGATTATGGCTTCCACATGATTTTAAGCGAAGCTACATCCGAAACGCTGCATGATATGCAGGGCATGGTTGATCAGGGAGTCACCAGCTTTAAGATGTTTACGGCCTATCCCGGGGTCTTTATGGTTGATGACGGGGGCATTTTCAAAGCGCTGCAACGGGCTGCAGACATAGGCGGACTGATTGCCATGCATGCTGAAAACGGCAGCGTGATTGATGTGCTGGTCGAACAGGCGCTGGCGCGGGGGCAGAGCGCTCCTAAGTACCATGCGCTGACCAGACCGCCCGAAGCGGAAGCCGAGGCTACTCATCGCGGAATTGTTCTGGCGTCTTTGGCGAACGCACCGCTATATATTGTTCATTTATCGTCTTATCATGCGCTGGACGAGGTGGTCGCAGCCCGGGATCGAGGGCAACTCGTCTTTGCGGAAACGTGTCCGCAATATCTGTTTTTGTCCTACGACAATTATGAAGAACCTGGTTTTGAAGGCGCTAAATATGTGATGTCTCCTCCGCTTCGTCCGAAGGAGCATCAGGCCAAGTTGTGGAAAGGCTTGGGAACCAATGACCTCCAAGTGGTGTCAACCGATCACTGTCCGTTTTGCATGAAAGAGCAAAAGGCCTTGGGAGCCGACAACTTCGCCAAGATTCCCAACGGCGCACCCGGAGTAGAGACGCGCATGAGTCTGGTATATGACGGTGGCGTAGCGCAGCAGCGGCTGTCACTTAATCGGTTCGTGGAGATTACCGCGACCGCTCCGGCCAAGCTGTTTGGTATGTTCCCCAAGAAGGGCACCATTGCGGTGGGTTCTGATGCCGACATTGTGTTGTTCGATCCGAACGGATCTACCTACTGGAGCGCAAAAACCGCCCATATGCGTGTTGATTACAATCCCTATGAGGGTCGCACCACAGTGGGTTCCGTGCGGATGGTGTTGTCGCGCGGCGAAGTCATTGTGGATGCAGACACGTTTTATGGCCGTGATGGGCGAGGCCAATTTTTAAAGAGGAGCATTTTTAAAAATCCCTAAACAGTTGGCGGAATAAACGGCGTGAGACCGGTTTCTGGTTGGTGCGTGTAATGCCAGGCCGCCAGTGCGGCTTGCAGCGCCAAGCGGCGTTCGGGCTCCAAAAAGTCGTCTCCTAAAATGTGTGCCAACGTTCGCATGCGGGCATACAGAGTCTGGCGGTGGATGCCCAATTCCGCACTGGCGGCTTGCTTGGAATCAATGTGGAATAAGAGCGCCTCAAGGGTTGAAAGCAATCGGGGGGCATCTTCTCGTTGAAGCAGGGAGCCTAACTCGGGACCAATAACCAGGCGCTCTAAGTCATGATGGCTGGTAGCCAAGATCCAGCGAAAGATGCCCATGGTGTTGTAACAGACAGGGCTTTTATGTTGGCATCGGGAGGTGGCTGCAGCGTCACTGGCCTCGGAAAAAGCTTCGTGCAAGTTGGCGGGGTCGCTGTAAGTCGTTGAAATGCCGGCCGAGGCGGTGATCTTGTGGCGCACTAGGAGAAGAGTCAGGGTGTTTGGTAAGCTCGCAATATATTTGGATCCGCCAATAACGACCAAGATGACGCGGTCCGTCTGATCCAGTTCGACGAGGGTGAGAATGGGAGTGAGCTGTCGGCGAATTCGAGATAGCAGGGCAGGAGAATTTTGATCGAATACAATAACGCGGTAGGATTGGCCGAGATTGAGGTTGAAGCGGGAGCGAAAACGTTGAATTTGATAGGGAGCCGGAACCGCTTCAAACAATAAGTGCTCAAGCAGGGCAGCTTCCTCGCGCCGTCGCGTGCGATCCAGACTTTCGGTGCGGATAAAATCCTGCGCCAAGGCGGCGGTGGTGCGATCGACTGCTAGGTAGATGCGTTCGTCAATAGGGTTGCCAGGTTCTGCAATCAGCAGATCTCCGATGGGTTTTTCGAATACCAGGACGGTCTGCCGAATGGCTGGATGAGGAGGTCCCAGGACGATAGGATGCAGGGCGATGTCTTCAAAGGGCCCGGGAATGGTTGGCCATGGTCCAAAGACGATAGGCGGGTCCAGGTCATCGTGGGATCGAAATATGGTGGGGCGAAGAATGCTTTCGTAGAGCAACTGCACAATTTTGGCCGCTCCCTCCGTATTGAGCAGAGCTTGGCGAATTTTTAACGAGAGCGTTTCCAGGTCATCCATCATGCGGTGATGCTGGCTAATAACGAGACCATTGATATCCTGGGATAAATCCAAGAACCGGACAGCTTGGGGGAAGACCACAATCGGAAACCGGTATTGATTGGCCAAGGCAATCATGTCGCTGGGAATCTGATGTAAATATCCTCCGAGCTCTATCACTAATCCTGACGCATTGGCTTCAATGAGTCCCATGAGGAATCGTGTTCTCAGTTCTCGGCTCGTCAGACCGACACCCGTGGCAAGAACGAGTTCGTGTCCTTGCAGGAAGTCCCCTAAGTTGGGGACTTCGCCCACATGAACCCAATGAATCCTGCGATCTGTGCCGTCGAGACCAGCCGCGAGGTATGCGTTCTGAAACAATGGGCGAGTGAGGACGTTTTGCACAGTAATCATGAGATTCTCCTAGACAATGTGTCATATCAATCTAACGAAATTGTACAAAATGACTGATAAAATTATAAGTCCCGTATTGCTACGATGAAGCTCAAGGGACAAAAATTTTGAGAAGAGAGGGAACAACCAATGAGCGAAGTTGGTGATAAACAAAAGGAGTACTTGGTGCCCGGCATCTCCACCTACTACCAGGATCCCCTGATCTTGAGCCATGGCGAAGGGCGGCGTGTGGTGGACCAGGGGGGAACAAGTTATCTCGACTTTTTTGGGGGAATTTTAACGGTCTCCATTGGTCATGCCCACCCAGCTGTGACGGCCGCGGTAACAGACCAAGTAAAGCGTCTAGTCCACACCTCGACGTTATACCTGACCGAACCTATGGTGGATTTAGCCGAGCGGCTGGCAGAAATTACGCCGGGGGATTTGCATCAAAGCTTCTTTACCACCAGCGGCACCGAAGCCAATGAAACAGCGATATCGATGGCGCAATTGGCTACCGGCCACAGTGAAATCATTGCGCTTCGTCACAGCTATTCCGGTCGCTCGCAATGGGCCATGGGACTTACTGGGCAATCAGCGTGGAAATTGGGAGGGGCGGGCATGTCACTGCCGATCCGCCATGCCCATAACGCGTATTGCTACCGTTGCCCCTTTGGCAAGACGCCAGACCATTGTGGTTTGGAATGCGCACAGGATATGGATGAATTCATTCGCACCACGACGTCGGGACATATAGCGGCATTCATTGCCGAGCCGATTCAAGGTGTGGGTGGGTTTATTACACCACCTGCAGCGTTTTTTCAAGAAACGGTGGGTATTGCCAAGAAGTATGGCGCACTCTTTATCGACGACGAGGTGCAAACCGGATTTGGGCGCACGGGGAAACCCTTCGGGATAGATCACTACGGCGTCAATCCGGACATCATGACTTTTGCCAAGGGTATGGCCAACGGATTTCCCATTGGGGCCACCATTGCGACTAAATCCGTGGCTCAACATTATGTTGGACCAACCATCTCCACGTTCGGTGGCAATCCCGTGTCAATGCGGGCGGCGTTGGCCACCCTCGACGTGATGGAGAACGAAAATTTGACCGAAAATGCCCGTGTCACCGGGGACCATTTGAGGCAAGGACTAGACATGTTGGCGGACCGCTATCCCATTTTTGGAGATGTGCGCGGTAAAGGACTAATGCAAGGAGTCGAGATAGTGCGCCACGATAAGGTGCCCGCCGCTGATTTAGCGGGGGAATTTTTAGAGCGGACCAAAGCCCGTGGCTTATTGCTGGGTAAAGGTGGACTGTACGGCAATGTTATTCGCATTGCACCCCCGCTGACGGTGACCCCCAGCGAGGTGGACGAAGCTTTGGCGATGATGGACGACGCCTTATCATCGATATATGCCGCCCATCTGGAGATTCATGACGTGCCCTCTACCCGGATTCAATATCAATAGGGTGGGGGAGGAAGAGGAGGACGAAAGACGTGGCAGAACGACTGCAGCATGTTATTGGGGGCAGGCCAACCCCCGCTCAAGCGACCGAGTGGGATGTGGTATACAACCCAGCGACCGCTGAGGTGATAGGCGAAGTGCCTCTTGATGACGAAGGGGCAGTAGAGCGTGCGGTAACGGCCGCTCAAGCAGCGTTTGCATCGTGGTCCCAAACTCCGATTTTGGAGCGGGCACGGGTGATGTTTCGATATCGGGAGCTGTTGTGCACCCATCGCGAGGAACTTGCCGCTTTAGTGACCCGAGAGCATGGCAAGATTTTGTCCGACGCGTTCGGGGAAGTGGGGCGCGGCATTGAGGTGGTTGAACTGGCTGCGGGCGCGCCGAGTCTTCTCAAAGGCGAGGTGCTGCAAGAAGTAGCCCATGGCGTTGACGCGATGATGCTCCGCGTGCCGCTCGGTGTGGTGGCGGGCATTACGCCGTTTAATTTTCCCGCTATGATTCCAATGTGGATGATCCCCCCGGCCATCGTGTCCGGAAATACATTTGTCTTAAAACCTTCCGAGCGCACACCGCTGACCTCATTGCGCCTGTTGGAACTGCTCTATGCTGCGGGTCTTCCCCCTGGGGTGGTTAATCTGGTCCATGGAGGGCGTGTGGTGGTGGATGCGTTGCTGCAGCATCGGGGAATACGGGCCATTTCCTTTGTGGGATCTCAACCAGTGGCCGAGCATGTGTATCGCACAGCCGCGGCTTCTGGCAAACGGGTGCAGGCTTTAGGAGGCGCGAAAAATTTCCACGTTGTCATGCCGGATGCTGACTTGGCGCGTACTGTGGAGGCCTTGGTGGCGTCGGCATACGGATCGGCGGGGGAACGCTGTTTGGCGGGATCTGTCGTGGTCGCGGTGGGAGATATTGCGGACCGGCTGGTGGAGGCAATGCGCTCCAAGGCTGAGCTCTTGCGAGTGGGATCAGGGACTATGCCGGAAACGGAAATGGGTCCCTTAATCCGACCTGCCCACCGTCAACGGGTGGCCAACTACATCGACCGCGGAATCGGGGAGGGCGCTGCGTTGGTGGTTGATGGGCGATTGGGACGCTATCCTAGCCAGGGATTCTTTTTGGGGCCGACCCTGTTTGACCATGTCTCGCCGGAGATGGCCATAGCGCGCGAAGAGATTTTTGGCCCGGTCTTAAGCATTATGAGGCAACCTGATTTGGCTGCCGCAGTAGCTGTGGCTAACCAATCCGATTTCGGCAATACAGCGACTATTTACACGAATTCGGGCGCTGCTGCGCGGTATTTTCGCGACCACATTCAAGCTGGCATGGTAGGTGTCAACATTGGGGTGCCAGCACCTGTCGCCTGGTTTCCGTTTTCTGGTTGGAAGCATTCGTTTTACGGCGATTTACATGCTACCGGCACAGATGCCTTCATGTTTTATACGGAGCGCCGTGTGACGACGACCCGTTGGTGGTCCGAATAACGGGATAAAAGATGCTCAATCGGCCGTGAGGCGGCGGGCACTGTGGTTCAACTGAGAGGCCTCGTGCGGGGTTGTCGTCAGCAATTGCTTTTAAGTGGACTGCTTGACCCAAGTGGGCAAAGGCGGTAATTTTAGCTTGGTTGCGGTAGCGGTTAACTGTGCACATGGGAATCCATTGGCGGTGGATCCATGCCGAACCGGAGGTGTGAAGCTACAGCAGACGATTGGGAGGGTGGAGCAATCATGTGGGATTGGAGTCACAGTCAGGAGTCTGGACCACTGCTGATCAAAAATGTCCATGTCAGTGCAGCGGACGGCCTGGTCGATGTGTTGATGGATGATGGCCTCATTGCGAAAATTGGTCCAAGCCTGACCTCAGTGAATCATGTGATTGATGCTGAGGGAGCTCTCATGGTGCCTGCGCTAGTGGACCCCCATGTCCACATGGATGCGGTGTTGACTGAAGGATTTCCCGAACCGAATCGCAGCGGCACCCTGTTGGAAGGTATTGAGCGGTGGAGCCAGCGCAAGGCGTACTTAACTGAAGAGGACATTATTTCCCGGGCAGAGGAAGGCATTCGTTGGCACATTGGCCACGGCGTTCTGAAAATTCGTTCCCATGTTGATGTGTGCGACCCCAACTTAACAGCATTGAAAGCACTGATTAAAGTGAGGGAAAAGATCCGCCCCTGGGTTACCCTACAGTTGGTTGCTTTCCCACAAGACGGTGTCTATTGCTTTCCCGATGGTCCTGAACTAATGGAAGAGGCGATGCGGCTGGGCGCGGATGTGGTGGGCGGAATTCCACATTATGAGTGGACCCGCGAAGATGGCATACGCAATGTGGAATTGGCGTTTTCCTTGGCCGAGAAGTATGGCAAGCCTATTGATATCCACTGCGATGAAACGGATGATGAACATTCGCGATTTCTGGAGACCGTGGCCAACTTGACCCGCCTCTACCAAATGGCCGGGAAGGTCACGGCCAGTCATACCACCGCAATGGGTTCGTACAACGATGCGTATGCTTTTAAACTGATTCGAATCTTGTCCAAAGCAGGAGTCAACATTGTGGCCAATCCTCTGGACAATGTGGTTCTGCAAGGGAGATTTGACACTTATCCAAAACGGCGGGGCATGACGCGGGTCAAAGAGTTGATGACGGCGGGAGTAACAGTTGCTGCTGGGCACGACTCAATCATGGATCCGTGGTATCCGTTGGGTACCGCAAGCCAATTGTTTGTCGCGTCCATGCTCGCCCATGTAGGGCAATTAACCGGCGTCGAAGAACTTCATTGGGCCTTTGACAGTATTACCGGTGCGGGCGCCAAGGTGATGGAATTGCCGGCTTATGGCATTAGCGAAGGCAGTCGGGCCGATGTGGCGTTATTCGATGTCCCCACGACCACAGATGCCATTCGATTGATTCCACGACCGCATTTTGTGATTGCTAATGGCATGCTGGTGGCTAAGACGCCTGTTGCAACGACAGAGGTGTGGTGGGAGCAAGAGCCAAAGGCGGTATCCTATTTGAGACCGGAATCCAATTTGTAGAATTTGAGTCATGAGAGGTGGGCGATCCCGGCGAACTTTTAGCCCACATTCAGTCGAGCGTAAAATGCATTAGGGAACATTGCCTCTCCCTCGTTGAGGGATGTCAGGCAATGTTCTCTCATGTGATGGTGCAGAGACAAGAGTCAAGATACCCAAAGCAGTAATCGATACCTGGATGCCATTCAATCAATTTGGCGTCGACTCTCCCGCCCGGCAACAATTGGCCGGGGAGATCCGGCGTATCCAATTCGCAGATCGGTTTTACGCAGAGGACTTGACGAAGAATTGGACCGGGAGCACGATGTGTGTTCCCGATCCAATCTTCTGGCGGGATTTTTTTGCAAGCGAAATAATGATTACCTTGACGAGATTTCCTCTAAATTACGGCGATTGGTATAGGGACCAAATCCTCCGATGACAATTGCCACCACCAGCATGGCAAAGGATATAAATGCAAATACGCCGACAATGCCAAACGCTTTTAACAAGGCTACGATAATGAATCCGATAAACACCGAGCTTAAGCGACTCCAACTATAGGTAAACCCAACTCCGGTGGCACGGATCCGCGTGGGATAGAGCTCTGCTTGATACGAATGAAACAAGGAGCTAAACCAGTTGTTTAGCAGGGTGATGATGATACCTACCACAATAATTAACGCGGGAATCCGCATGAGGGAAAAGATGATGCCGAAGGTCGCAATAGCCAACGCAACCACCACAATTTGCCACTTTCTTTGCCACCGATCGGACATGATCATGCCAATTATCGGGCCAATCGGATTAAACAAGGCGATAACGAATGTATAGAGAAGCGAGTGCAATAAGGTGATGCCTTCGCTGACCAATAACGTGGGCACCCAAGCTGCGAATCCATAAAACCCGATAGTTTGGAACAAATTGAACACCAACAGCATGATGGTGCGTGACCGGTACGGTGGTACCCAAATTTCTTCAAAGCGGCCTTTCCCTTCAACTTCTTCCACTCCGGGATGGGGATCAGGCAGCGGGCCCTGTTCTCGTTCGATAGCCGTTTCGATTTGGGTCATGACCGCGTTCGCTTTCGCCTGCTGTCCTTGATTCTCATACCATCGCGGCGATTCCGGCAATCCGATGCGAATCCACCATATCAGCACAGAACCCAATGCGCCAACCAAAACGACCCAGCGCCATCCTGCCATCAAAAAATGCGTGGGGACCAATGTGTAGGACAAAAACGCCACAACCGGGACGGCCCAATAGGTGATAAACTGACTAAAGGCAATATAATATCCGCGTTTTGACGAGGGAGTCATTTCGCTAATGTAGGTGTCTATGATGACCAATTGGGCTCCGACTCCAAAACCGGCACATAATCTAAAAATATCTACCCACAGAGCATTGGGCGAGAATGCCATCAGCACGGTAAAAAACGAGTAGATAAGCAATGAATAGACGTAGCCATTTCTCCGACCGATCTTATCACTGATATTTCCGAAAATTGAAGTCCCAAAAAACATGCCGAGAAATCCGGCACCGATAAAATAGGCTAGTCCGGAGACGCTGATGAACTTTGTATGCACCATAGCTGCTCCGACGGCGCCTGCCAGAAACAGCTCATAGAATTCGAAAAACCCTCCGGTCGACACCCGCGCCACCAACCGCGCAAGGTAACGTGACGGGGGCAGTCGGTTCATACGGTCCGCAATGCTAATCGATGGTTGTATCTGCGTAGCCACTGACTTCATCCTCCTTTATAGTGGTCGACCGTACCCCATGCATTATCGAATCTCGGCGCTGGGGGTCGACAAGTGCTGGGATAATACTGTAAATAACCGTTGGCGCACGCTCTGAAGACGGTCTAGATCAACGCAAAGGTTTTCACCTTGAGCCATGAAAAACTGGACCAGGCGCTCCGTATCTAGATTGCCCGCGGCACCGGGGGCATAGGGACATCCGCCTAGTCCGCCCAAAGCAGATTCAAAGTGTCGGACGCCATATTCGAAGGCTATCGCGACGTTGGCCAAAGCCCATCCATATCGGTCATGCAGATGTAGCCCCAAGGGGACGGGACCGCACAGACTCGAAAGTGCCACTATACGTTCTTTTACCAGTGCAGGATGGGCCGTGCCCAATGTATCCGCCAACCCGATTTCATCGACGCCCATCGCTAGATACTTCTCGGCGACAGTCATTACCGACGACAACGGCACGCGCCCCTCGAACGGGCAGTCAAACGCTGTGCTGATGGCGCCACGGACCCGGAGACCCGCGTCATGCGCCCGGGTTGTGACAATGCTTAGCAGAGCTAAGGAGTCAGCACGTGACCGATTGAGGTTTTTTTGATTATGGCTTTCACTCGCCGATACGACGAGAGTAATGGTGGTCACACCCGCACGGATAGCCCGTTGCAACCCATAATCATTGGGAACCAGGGCAATCCATTCGGCATCCAGGTGACGCAACTGGGGAATCAGAATGTCTGCATCCGACACTAGAGGACTCCACTTGGGATGGACGAATGCCGTCGCCTCGATGGAGGTGAGTCCCGCTTGAACCAGGCCTTCGATCAGCGCAATTTTCTCCGCTAACGGGACGTAGCCCATGGCATCTTGCAAGCCGTCACGCGGCGTCACGTCGGTAATTTGTAGACTCATATTGCTCACCTCGCTTTGGGTTCTGGAGTCAGCCGATCCGTGACGGGGTGTCCCGCAGCCACCACCATGACAGGTTGCCAGAGACCTTCACCCTGTAAAATGACCCCTTGTGCATCCTCAAATGCCGTGGGGCTTGCGACAAAGCGCATCACCACGATCGACCGGTCAGGCAATCGAGTGCGAAGATGCCGAGTGGGATTCAAGACCACCCCTTGATACACCGCGCGCCAATTTAGTCCGGCCGCCAGCAATTTGGAGCACACAAACGGCAAGTCATACACCGGAGGGTGTTGCCATGTGTGTTGGGTGAGGTCCGTGCTAATGGTGGTTGGAGCGATCCCTTCAGCCAAGGCCCTACCAAAAGCTTCCCATGCAAAGTGGTTTGCTCCATGACCTACATCCAAAATTACTCCCCGATCCTGTGCCTTGCCGAGCAGAGATACCGCATCAGGGTCTTTTAAGAGAGAGCCGCGTCGACCGTGAAACACATGCGTCAAGACATCACCTGCGATTAACGGTTCGAGGATTTCTTGCCAAGACAAATAGGTGCCGGTAAGGTGGATCATCAATCCGACCTGATTGGCACGAGCCTGTTTAATGCCTTCACGCAACAATGCCCGATCCTCTCCGGCATCATGCTGTCCGAGACGGATTTTCAAGCCCATGATTTGGGGATTTGAATGAAATAGGTCTCTCAGTTGAACATCTTCTGTCTCTGTGAACCCACAAAACTTAGGCGATACGGGATAAGAGTCAAGACCATGGGGAAGCAGCGCGACCCAATATTTGCGAAAGGGTATGGGGTCAGAGGTGGGTGCAAGCGTCCAATGCATCCAACCGTGAGTTCCCGCATCGGCCACCAGAAAGACTCCTGAGCTTGTCAGCACAGCAGGAGGTATACCGAGGGTGTTCTGGTTTCCCCGAAGGTGTACGTGAAAATCTGCCAACCCGGGGAAAATCACATCGTCATCCCGTAGGAAAAATTCCTTATCACCGGACGACACCGTCAGGACGGTGTGTTTATGCGGGACAAGATCCCCCAACGCAGTAAAGCCTCGTCCCCCGTACACCTGCCAGACACCCATTGTTGTCCTCACCTCTTCCTAACGTACAATGCCTAGCGCACGTAAACGCTCGACGTCTTGGTCCGTCATGGACAATAGTTCCGTTAACACTTCTGCCGTGTGCTCCCCAATCCGTCCGCCGGCCCACTGGATGCGTCCGGGATTGCGGACCAGTTTTGGTACGACATTCAACATGCCGATAGGCGTGCCGGTAGGATCCGCAACTGTTTGAATCATGTTGCGTTCGCGCATTTGAGGATCATGGGCAATATCTCTGGCATTCATCACGGGCCCTGCTGGTACGCCCACGCGGTCCAATTGGTCTATGACTTCGTGGATTGTCTGGTGGGCCGTCCATTCGCCAATCATCTGGTCTAGATCGTCCGCATGGGCCACACGTCCCGCATTTGAGGTATAACGGGCATCCTCCAACAGGTCCTGGCGATTCATCACGGTAAGGAGTTGAGCAAAGGTGGCCGTGCTATTCGCTCCAATGGCCACCCATTTCCCGTCGGACGTGGGGTAAATATTTGAAGGAGCTGACCGAAGCAGTTGGTTGCCTGTCCGTTCTTGAATGATGCCCGCGTTCAGATATTCTGGCAACAGCGCTTCAGTCATGCTAACCACAGATTCAGTCAAAGCGACATCCACGTGATCGCCGTGATGCTGGGGGTCATGGGCGCGGCGATACAGCGCAGTTAACACCCCGATGACGGCATGCAACGCCGCTACTTCATCTCCAAGGGAGATTCCAGTGCGAACAGGAGGCATCTCGGGAAATCCTGTGATATAGCGAAGTCCTCCCATCGACTCCGCGATATGTCCAAAGCCAGGTTTGTCGTGGTACGGGCCACTCAATCCGTAGCCGGAAATACTAACATAGATGAGCGACGGATTGAGTGACTCCAGATGTTCATAGTGCAAGCCCCATTCCGTAACCCGTCCTGGGCGCAGATTTTGAATGAACACATCTGCTTGGCGGGCCATTTCTTGGACCAATGCCTGCCCTTGGGGATCTTTAAGATTGATAGACACTAGACGTTTATTGCGACCTTGCATGGACCACCACCAAGAAGATCCCGAGGGTGCCATATTGCCCCACGTGCGGAGTGGGTCGCCTTCAGGCGATTCGATTTTAACCACATCCGCGCCAAAATCGGCCAATATGCGGGTGGCTGACGGCGCCGCCACTAGTTGTCCTAATTCTAATACTCTAATGCCTGAAAGCGGCAATGCAGTCGTCATGCTCTCCTCCTTACGGTTGGACATCATGCGGCGATTCCCAGAATTCCGGTAATTGTTCAAGTCGGGCATGCATCGACGATGCACGCGCGACGAGGGCGATGGCCATTGTATGGATTTGCTCGTCGTTAAACCGCTCTTTCGGACCCGAAATACTTAGTGCCGCCATCACTTGATTTGAGGCGTCGAAGATCGGTACGCTGATGGAAGCCAAGGCCGGATCACGTTCTCCAAGGGTAGCTGCCCACCCGATAGCCGCAATCTGCTGCCAATCGGGTTCGTCCGATAAGGCAGAAAGCCCCGACCACCGGCGGGATTCTGCCAGCAGACCTGCACGTTGCTCCGCAGGAAGCCATGCTAACAGTACCCGGCCCGCCGATCCTACATGCAAGGGAAACGGCACCCCAATAGGAACGTAATGCCGCAGAGGTTCCAAGCCCTCCATGCGATGCACACAGATTCGGGCAGCCCCGGTGCGGATATAAACGCTGGTCGTTTGTCGAAATTGTCCTACTAGGTCCTGCAAAATGGGGATGACAATGTCGGAAAATCCCGTATGTTGCAAGGCCTGCGAAGCCCATCGAATAAGGCGCGAACCCGGTTGATAAGTAGGCGTCACCACATCCGCCGCGACTAATGTGTGTAAAATGCGATACACAGTCGTGCGCGGCAGGTTAACGGCCCGACTAATCTCTGTGACGTTGACCGATGTACCCGATGCTATTACGTCAAGTATGTCGGCCATCTTCGCGATGACAGCAATTTGTTCTAAATCCGTCCGCATTGTGAACACCTCATCCGTATGGTGAACTACGTCTTCAGATTACTGCGGTGTCAATCATCTGTCAAGCGCGATCAGTGCAATAATTCGCGCGAGTGTATCGTATTCGTCGGTGGGAATGGTCAGCCTATTTTCACGACCGCATGATGGACTTCAGTGAATATCCTGTAGGAAGATGGCCACCAATGAAGGACACCCGTAGAAGCGGATGTTGGCGGGCAAGCCGTCTTTGGACCAGCTTAGGGGATGGTCTGCCGAAACTGGGCCGCTCTCGCCCAGAACTAAAAGAGACTGTCAACGGTCAATCCCATAATGGCATGCCTCGTGAAGACCAGGGTTCATGTCTATGGTTGATGCTATCGGTCCAGAGTCCTATGCTATGTCGCTGCCAAGTTCAGATTTTTCTTTATGTCTATCGATACCGGCGGCTTGTTCATTGTGTTGCGCGCCCGACAGATTTGACCGGGGCAGGGGCGATCCGAGATTCTCTCTCAAAAGCCCTCGGCACCCTAATATGATCGAGCGTGAGCGACTTTTAATAGCCAAATGTTAAAATGAGTGCAATGACCTGGCAGTATATTGAAATGGTCGAAAGGTGGAGGGATTGAGACGAAATCTAAGAAACGTCGCAAAAAACCGGCCTCTCCAGTGTCATGGGAACGTTCCGTTGCTTATCAATTTCTCGGGGTGTCACAAGCGGAGTTCGTTCGAGCGCTCACGCAAGCAGAGCATGTGCCGGGGGCTATAGACAGCTTGGTCGATTCCATAAGGGCGTTGTTGACTCCCAATGAGATTGCGCAAGTGATTCGAGAAGTGGCGTCCATGCCCGCAGCTTTTTCTCTCATCGGACGAATAGAGGGATTGTATCCCTCTGACTTTCGGATTCAACGGGAGATTGAACGGTTTCATCGAATCGCCATTTTGAGAGGCGAGAAGATGGTGGATATGTGGTCTCCCAAACATTGGTATCCACCACTAGAGGATATTCAGCAAGTTTTGGTGACCCGCCACCGCATGCAAGGCTCCTCGATCTTGATCCGCATGGCATGGGGAGAAGAATACCATGGAGTCCAAGCGCTGTGGATGGTTCGCTATGACGGTACTGGCCTACCATCACTAAATTTTGTCGTCGACCAGGATTTGCTCAGTCAAGAGCCCTTGGATTGGACTCACGTTAGTCTTGACGAGGCAGTGGGTTTGATGGAAACGGCTCGTTTGATGCAGTCGATTCGATCTCCTTATAGCATTGAAGACGCGAATTGTGCGGCGGTAAACTTTTGGCGAGCCTTGACCCAAGATAAAACTCCAACCGAACTAGTCGATTGGGCATACCGGTTGGAAGGTCAAGAAATGACCCCGGAAAAAGTGGCGTTTGTTTTTGTCCATGCAAAAACGCAAGGTGACCTAGTGTTGGTTTACGACTTGTTGACGGAGAGCGAACGTCCCAAGAGTTTGAAAGAATACCTGAAAAATCAGTGGACGCAATTCGAGGGCTATGATGTGGTAAAAACCGAACTCACGGCCAGCCAAACATTGGCTGACGGAAGACGCCGGGTGATTATCACGGTATGGGATAACAATGGGCAGGATCTTGAGCAATATCAATTCACGTTGGGACTCATGCAAGACGACAGAGGCCAATGGCGCGTACATTCTGTCAAAGAGTCTATACACCGCCCAGCTGAAGGAGCAGAGAACACTCGGGCATTGACATCGCTTTCGGTACCGGTTGGGTTTTTCCCTTTGTTAAGCGCCGAAGAGTTTGATTCGGATTTGCCTGGGGCGGTGCCTGCGTATGAGTCCCCGCTGGTGGTCACTTTTGTGGCAGGCCAAGATATGGACTACCAAATGCCATTGGATCTTTCATTGCAATGGCGTTACAGGTGGAGCGTGGTGGAGAATAGCTATGTGATTTTGATGGCCTTGACAGACGAATTATATCAAATCGAAATGGAGCGCCTTAAAGGGATGGGGAGGATCGGAGCGCCTCTTCATGAGGATACCGTGCGTTTTTTGGACATAGAGGAATTGTTGGCTATGGCGGAAGATGGAATTGATGCGGCGCTAAAACATCTACAAATGCTGAAGACAATGGACGAAGGCTATGGCTTGTGGGACATGATGCCAGATTTTGTTGAACAAACTCAAGGGCAATGCATGTTGTGTCATAATGTCTATTCGAAGAACGGCATGGGACGCCATTTGGATTCTTGTGCGAGTGAACGCCTGGGGACGGGTCAATATGAACTATGGCAGATGGGCATTGAAAATGTCAAAAACCCTGGTGATTGGACTAAAATTGTTGTGAGACCGAACTTGTCACTATTCGAATTTGACCAGGCGCTACGAAATATATTTTCACTGGAGCCCGGCCGTGATGCCTTTATTTGGTACCGCGACAAAATCTACTCTCTGTCGGAAGTGCCTGCTTCTCTGGATTTGTTCCAAGAGGTGCAGCCACGCCAACTCATTGGAGAGATGCTAGTGTTAGGTAGCGAGTTCTCGTACGGACGACAAGGCATGGGAGTTGAACTGACGGTGAAGATTGTTAAAAGAGCCAAGCAATTTGACATTGGCGAATCCTCTTTTAGGGTTTTGGCGGAATCAACCTAAAACTGGCCGTCTCAAATAATGTCTTCGCCGCAGGTCGATGGCGAGTAGTGACTGCCATACTGTAGCGCCTTGAAACACTTTTCGTCGGCTGTGTGGACCACGGTAGACACTAGCCGTGGTAATTTTGGGGTCGTGAAAACGGGATCGGTCGGCAAGAAGACAATGCTCTGGCGCCATATCCGCGGGTGGCCAAAAATTCCATTCAGGTAGCCGTGCCAACAACACGATCCGGCCCAGGAGCCGACTAATTGTCGGGCCAGTGGCCTTTAATCGATGGCCGACTCTAGGTGCCTCTCGTAAATGAGGTTTGGAGTACGCCGATTAAACAGCGGCAGCAGTGCTGGGGCGCGACGGGACGGACGATTCCGATATTGCTCAGGGCTTAATATAGGAGAACCCTTCCTGCTGCCGCGTGACTAATCGTCCTACCGCAGAGGGGACAATGGTCAGGTTGGGCAGCAACTGCTGGGCGGAAATGTTTTTTGCTTTCATCGTATTGTGGCAAACCGCCACCGACAGCCCTCGGTCTTGAAGTGTGCGAAGTTCTTCTGCCAGTTCAGTCTCTGTTGTCACGACGAGGTTTATGGCGTCGCCTTGCACGACTAGCTCGACTGGTAAATCGGGCATTTCGGCAATTAAATTGACAATATTGCGCAATGCTGCTCGTTGTTTAGCGGCGGAAGATTCGTTGATGTGAAAGACGGCTCCTGTTATCACTAAATTCCATCCCCTCTCGTTTAGTATGGTATCCGTTTCGCACGGTTGTCTCAAGAGACTTCCTACACTAGGGCAAATTGAGTAAGATGATAATAGTGCTACGCGAATTGGCGTCGAAAATCACGGAATTTTAAGATATATCGGTTTAGGGAGGATGGAACATGGCGACAGTGCCGGACTTAAGCATGATACGCCACTTAAAGAGTAAAGGGCGGTTTGAAGAGGCGCGAGATCAATTAGCGATCTGGCTTGAATCAGATCCCGAGAATCCACGTTTGGTGGTGGAAATGGCTTTTACTTTGGATAATTTAGGGGACGAAGCGGCGGCCATTCCATATTACGAGAAGGCCTTGGAGCTAGGACTGGATCCCACTCAGCGACCCGATGCCTACATTGGATTAGGCAGCAGTTTACGGGTAGTGGGACGTACCTGGGCAGCGCGTCAACTGTTGGAGAAAGGACTGGAAGAGTTTGCACAACATCCAGCTATGCGGGTCTTCTATGCGCTGGCCCTATTTCAGGACCACAACGCTGGCGATGCATTCCGTCAACTGTTGGACGTGACATTGCGCGAGGTCAGCAGCCCAGAATTCACACCGTACCGCCGCGCGTTGATGTATTACCGCGACCACCTCAACGAAAGCTGGCCGCGTCCTCCAAAATAGGGAATGCGCACCGGACGCCCTTCTAATAAGGATGTTTGGGCATCCTTTCATGTGTTAGACGCTGGATGCCATAGTCCTCGAGGCCAGCCTGTTTTCTAAACTCAGAGCCGAAAAAATCGAGACCAATTTCTCTTGCGATATTTCGCCACATGGTTATGAAAGAGTTTTCCCAGTGGATTGGTTTGCGTGTTCACCCGGGAGACAACCCTAATCTCTTAGTGTGGGCAGGTCACCCGGTGTTGCGCAGACCAAGTGCGATGCCTTCCATGGTCTGCGCCAAGACCGGTAAATGCTCTTCTTGATGGCCTGCGCGGTACGCTATTAATGTCTCTATTTGTAGGTAGTTCAGCGGGTCCACCATCGGATTGCGCCAAGCAATAACTTCTTTCAATGTGGGTTGGTCGGCTAACAGTTCATCGTGTCCCGTAATGCTGAGCACAGCGTCTTTCAATTTGAGATATTCTTCGCGGATAGTGGGCCAGAACTGATCCTTCAACGCTTTGGAGGTCAGTTCTTGGTATGCTTGCGCGACATGTAAGTCAGCTTTAACCAAGGCTAGTTCCATACTGTGCACGAGCGTGCGCCAAAATGGCCAACTTTGGTATAAGTCTTGCAACGGCCCAAAGGATGCGGACATAGCGGCCAATGCGGTGCCCGCGCCATACCACCCGGGCAGTAGTGTGCGGTTTTGGGTCCAAGAAAAAACCCAGGGAATGGCTCTCAGATCTCCCCATTGGAACTGTTCACGCCATGACGGGCGCGATCCCCAGTTGAGGGCGGCCATCTCACGGATTGGAGTCACGTCTAAGAAGTAGTCCCAAAAGCCCTCTGCATCAATTAGCGAACGATATTGGTTAAGGGCGCGGTGAGCCAACTGGTTGAACAAGGTCCAAACTTTAGGTCCGGGATCTGACGTGGGATATAAAAGGGACTCCACATGGGCGGTCACCATTAATTCCATGCTACGATGGGCAAGGCCTGGCAGAAGAAATTTTTGCGACAAGACTTCACCTTGTTGGGTGACGCGGAAACGGTGGCGCAGCGACGCGGTGGGCTGTCCCATAATGGCGTACGATGTAGGCCCGCCTCCCCGGCCCAATGAGCCGCCGCGTCCATGAAACAAGCCTAGACGCAGACCTTGATGTTCAGCCCAACGGCTCAGTGAATCAGCAGCTTGGAAAATTGCCCAGGAAGCGGTCAACATGCCAGCATCTTTGGTGCTGTCTGAATACCCTAGCATCACCTCGAGATATCCGTCGCGTTGAGTGATGTGCTCTCGCCAAGCTTTAACCTGATAGGCTTCGGCCATGATCTTGGGACACCGCTCTAAATCGTTGAGCGTTTCGATGACGGGAATGATGTCTAACTTGACGTCGGGCGCCACGATGCGCCAGAGCAAGAGAAGCCCTACCAAATCGCTTGCTCCATGCACCATGCTGATCAAATAATGGGATACGGCCTGGGGTCCGCTCATTTTTTGCGCATCGGCAATCACTTTAAACGTGTCCTGCAATTCTTGGCTGGCAGGGCTGTCGGAACGATAGGGCGGAAGATGGTCAAAGGCTTGGGTCAGCAGGGAAAGTTTTTCCCCTTCATTGGCATGGGCGTAGTGCTCGCCGAGAATTTCCACCAAGGCTTGAAGGTGTATGCGGCTATGCTGCCGAATATCTAATGTAGCCAAATGGAACCCAAAGGTATCAATCTGACGAGCCAAGAGTGAAAGCAACGGAGGTTGCCGAGTAGGTTCCGTGGACCAAGCTTTTTCCATTAATGCGATATCCTGCTTGAAGGCATCGGCATTCTGATAGGCGTCTTGGATCAATCGTTCTTTAATGAGATTCACCATTTGTCTGAGCGGTTCTTGTGGATAGCGGTCCTTAAGCGTTTCGGCCAGACTAGGAAATTGGTCACCTTGCACTTTGAGCCACGAAGAAATCTCTTCTTGGTTATTGAGGTAGCGAGGATGGCTGGTGAGCACGTGTTCAAGCAGGGACAGCCTTTGGGCATACAACTCGCGTGCTACCTCATGATGACGGGTCAAGGTCCATTTAGTCACCTTGCTGTCTACAAAGGGATGTCCATCACGATCACCCCCAATCCAAGAATCTACCCGCCAGGTCACGCCTTTCATCAAGTTCGGGGTGACCAGGGTTTCGATTTCCGAGGTCATTTGCGGCACCATGTCAAATAGGCTTTCACGGATGTAATACAGGCCTAACTCGACCTCGTCGGCTACGGTGGGACGGGTTGTGCGCTGGCTGGGGGTTCGCCACAGGGCACGCAACAGTTCTAAGATCTCATGATCTTTCTGGGTGTTGGGATCTTGCTGCAACAAAAGCCCCAGTTTTTTCATGTGCTGGAGAATGGTGCGCCGCGTGCTTTCAGTGGGGTGCGACGTGAGTACAATTCGGCCATCTGCTTTAGCTGAGACCACCGTAGCGGGTTCATGGGACAATCGTTCTCTAAGGGCGGCTGTTGATCCTCGCAGAGGATCGGCGCCAGTGCGCGCTATCGAAGCCAAACGCTGGAGATCCTCGCTAAGATTTTGCAGACGGAGCCGCTCAGTTAAATAACGGGCAATGATGCCTTCTTCCACTACGCTCGACGGACTGGAAACGTGGTGAAAGGGTTCTTGGCGAAGACGCAACTCCGATGCCAGTGCAAGCCAGGCACCAGCTGACCCCACCACAAGCTCGGATTCCTCTTCGTACACTACCTGGTCCAAAAGAGGGTGCAATTGAGACCAATATGTCTGCCACCGGGGCGACAAGAAAGAATTTGCCATAGAATTTACCTCACACAGGGATTGATGAGAGTGTACCCGACCTGCGACAATGAGACAACATCCAATTTGGATGAACCGTGAGGAGGCCTAACCCATGAAAATGATTTTGGCCATTATCCAAAATGCTGATCGCGATCGTTTGACGACCGCATTGCTCGATGCCAAGATTGGGCATACTCGCCTTAATACGACAGGAGGGTTCTTGCGCCAGGGCAACACCACGCTGGTTATTGGGGTCGAGGATGAGGAGGTGGAACACGTTTTACAGCTCATTGACCGAACCTGTCAGGAGCGCGAAGTGCTTCACCGCCCAGGGTCAGGCGCTCTTCATGCCGATGCCTACGTGGAACCGGTAAAAGTGACGGTAGGCGGCGCTACTATCTTTGTTTTGAATGCTGACCAGTTTCGCAAAGTGTGAACGGGCATAGGTGATGAGAAAGGGCGCCATTTGGGATTTCAAGCGCCCTTTGTCCCAGCCACCGAATTTAGGCTTGAAGGTGCAGCATGCGCAATACTTGCTGCTGTTTATCCATATCGGACTCATAGAGTCCGCGGGAAGCAATAGTCACGGTTTTGCTACCCGGTTTTTTAATCCCCCGCATGGTCATGCAGAGATGCTCAGCCTCTATGACCACCATGACGCCTTGTGGTTGCAACGTGTCTCGCAGGACATCCGCAATGGTATTAGTCATACGTTCCTGAATTTGCGGCTGCTTGGCCACATGATCGACGAGACGCGCCAGTTTTGACAGTCCGGTCACGGTGCCGTTGGATGGAAGATAGGCCACATGGGCCAAGCCATAAAAGGGCAGCAAATGGTGTTCGCAAGCAGAATAAAACGTGATGTCCTTAACGAGGACCAATTCGTCATGCTCAACATGAAATCGGGCGGACAGTTCATCTGCGGGATTACTGTGAAGTCCGGAAAATATCTCTTCATACATCCGCGCAACGCGCTTGGGTGTATCAATGAGACCTTCGCGATCAGGGTTTTCTCCAATTGCTTCCAAAATCATGCGGATGGCTTGCTCTATTTTTTCATGATCCACATCCACCGTGGGTTGATGTACGGCAGACGTAGGGTGGGCGGCAGCGCGCGTGCGATGCGCACCGGCACTTTGTGACATAGTAGTGTCCTTCTCTCTAGTTTAAGCCGTTTGGTTGCGCGCCACGGAGCACCCGAGCGCGGCATTAGTCCAACAATTCGGGTTCCTCTTGAACAATTTTTTCCCATAAGGGTTGAAAGCTAAACCATCCTGCGATGGCGGATCCCACCTGCTGGTGGGTGGCCTTGGCGTAGTCGTGAGGAATCATGATGGGTTCAAGCCCGGTCTGGCGAACCAGTAATTCCACTTGGCAAACCCTCTCTAAAGCGATGAACCACCAGGTCGCTTCCTCGACACTGCCGCCTACCGTGAGCAATCCATGGTTTTGCAAGATGAGGGCTTTAAGAGACCCAAGGGAAGACGCAATTTTTTCTGCTTCGATGGCATCTAACACCACACCGGTATATTCGCCGAATACGGCGTGGTCTTCGTAAAACGCACAGGCATCTTGCGTGATGGGCGAAATTGGCCGACCCAAGGCAGACCAGGCTTTGCCAAACTGGGAGTGGGTATGCGCCGCCGCCACGACATCGGGCCGTGCTCGATGCACTCGGGAGTGAATGGCAAAGGCTGCTTGGTTGACTAGGCCATCGCCTTGCACTACCGCTCCCTTGTGATCGACTAGCAATAGGTCTGAGGATTTGATGTGGCCAAAATATTTTCCGAATGGATTAACCCAAAACATCTCTGGATATTCTGGATCCCGGGCTGTCATGTGACCAGCGACACCTTCGTCATAGCCGAGCCGGGCAAAAAGACGCAAGGCTCCCGCCAGCCGGGTCTTGCGTTCGGCGCGCAACGTCGAGAACATTTTGGAGGTCTCTGTTACAGATGTTCGGGATGACATCAGGCCCACCTCTTTCGCGTGCATTGTACTACAACGCTTAGGAGGGGTAAATCCATCGTTTGGATCAGTGGTCTAAGGGGTAAGCGCGGTCGACCAAAACTCCCGCTGCCCCATCATCCTTTAGCAAGCCTGCTTCGACATCAGATTGTACTGAGCCGCCTACCCACACTTCAAACCCTTTACTGGCCAATTGTGAAATCACCTGACGGTTGGCTAAAGAAGCTACTGACTCGGGATATCGGCTGTTAATGACTACCCGGTGCAGTCCAAAGTTCTGCATCCGCTCCACCAGAAATTCGAAGGAATCCGGTTCGCCATTCACTGACAACTGACCATCGGAACAATACATGCCAACTAGGATTTGGTCGGGAGGGAATACAGAAAAGATTTGCTGCAAAGTGCTGGAGGAATAAAACGCGGTGCTAACAACAATTTCATGAATGCCAAAAGCTTTTCGATTGCGGGCTGTCGAAACGTCGTGAATGCCTCCTGCGAGACGGATAGTAAGCGGGCGACGTCGCAATCCCATCATCAGGGCAGGTACTGTCGAGGGGCGGCCCGCGACGGCATCCAAGTCAATGATGTGAATTAACTCTATGCCTTGCTCAGCCAGTGTTAACATGAGATAGAGAGGATTGGCCGCGGGATCGCGGCGAATAGACCGACCGGAAGAATCCCACTGCACTACGCGTCCCGAGGATATGTGCAACACCGGGACTACGGGCACTAAAGAGGGAGCCGAATTCATCTTGCATCACCCCGACGTTTTCTTTCATTATGTCAGATTTATTGCCGACTGCGCAATAGATTTGTTAGGTATTTTAAAAAAGCTAACAAACATTATGATTTTATGGCCCATAGCCAACCAGTGGTGCCGGGAATGTCAAACGTGCCATGCTGTGCTATGTGGCGGTTAATGGCATTTTCCACATGGCCCAATAGGCAAGAGAGGATGGCGGGATCTTCCCACTCTTTGGTTTGAAGACCGCGTTGCCAGAATCCGCTGGCGTAATAGGCGAGAGCAGCTTCGGTATTAGGGAACCGCAGCCCGGAAGGATAACGCACTTGGAAGACTTGGTTGGGACTATTAAAGAGGACGGCGCCATTGTCCAGTGTGTAGGAGGGCTGTGGATCGGACTGAATGCTGCGTTTAAGGCAATGCTGAACAGCCTCTTGATGCAGTGCCCACAAGTTCTCCAATGTATCTTGACCATGGGCTAGAGTGATTATGAGACCTCCTGGCCGCACCACCCGCCAAGCTTCTTGCAATGCTTTTTCTGGATTCGGCACATGGTACAACATGAAGTGCAAGCCGACCCAATCGAATTGGTCATCTTCGTAAGGTAGCATTTGAGCATCGCCCAGAGTAACGGCGGCATAGTCATCGTGCGCAGTGCGTTCGGACATTTCTGTTACCATGGCTAACGCAGCATCAATACCCCGATATTGAATTTTGGGACCCGACAAACGTCGTAAACTTTGATACCATTTGCCGGTGCCCATGCCGACATCGAGCGCTGACCTGGCCTGAGAACGGCTCAATGCCCACTGTGTCATGGAGTCAAACAGATCATGTGGATTGATGCCATATCGTTCTTGAGCCCGGATCCTTATGGTCAGAAGGTCGGTGGTTCCATAAGCTTTTTCCAAAAAGTCTGGATTGGTCATGATACAAATCCTCCTATTATGTTTGGGCTGTTAAGGTGAGGAGTCTTGGTGGTTGCGCAGGGCGGACATACTGGCGCGCACTAGTCCGATGCCAAATCCGCAGGCTGCCAGGCCACCGATGATGCTGGCCACGACATAGATGGCTGCCCCAAGGTCCTTATCTGCCAGTGCTAGGTGGTAGGTGCCATACATGAACGTAGAAAATGTGGTGTATCCACCTAAGACTCCCACCGCCACGAACAAGCGAATTTCTTGCGACAGGACGGAAAAGTCTATAGCCAATGCCATAATCATGCCAATTACAAAACTTCCTGAAAGATTAATCGTTAAAAAGTTCCAAGGGAGCGCTTGACCCGGGATCCATGAGCTTAGGCTGTAGCGCAACACAGCGCCTAACCCGCCGCCCAGCCCCACCCAAAAATATGATCGCATCATGCCATTTGTCCTAACCAAGTGCCGACCGTCACCAACAGAAGACCAAGCACCACACTAAAGACAGGGTTGAGTGCTGCGGCCAGATATTCGCCCTGTTCCATCAAACGCCAAGTTTCATAACTAAAGGTGGAAAAGGTGGTAAATGCGCCCGTAAATCCTACATCAAGGACTAAGAGACCGTGGGTATGGAGATGGGGATTGGCAATTAAGAAGCCGATGATAAGGCAACCTAGGGTGTTGATTATGAGCGTTGCCACCGGTAGGGTGGCATTAGTCCTGGCTCCTATCCATTGGCTCAATCCGAACCGAGCCATCGCCCCAAAGCTCCCGCCAACAAATACATAAAGCCAATTCAAACAAACAATCCCCCTTGTTGTAGAGCAGACTGTCAATACCTAGGGATGGACGTATTTATAGACGGTTACATCATCCACGGTGATTAATCCGGCGTCCACCATGGTATCGAGTACCGGCAGAAACTTCTCGATGTATTCTTTACTGTCTACAATCTCGATAACAATCGGCAGATCGCTCGACAAGTCGAGCAAATTAGTGGTGTGAATGCGGCTTGAAGGGCCGTATCCTTCAAACGCCCGCATTACCGTGGCCCCAGCCAGACCCATTTCTCTGGCCTTAAGCACGATGGCATGGTACAACGGCTTATGATGATAGTGATCGGCTTCCCCGATAAATATTCTCAGCCTTTGGGCCTGACCCGTTAGCTTGGCAGTCATCTTTGTAGCCTCCTGTCTATCTCACGCGATATCGACAGTTAATGTAAAAAACCGTTTTGGTGGGTCGAGTTTGACATGGTTCACAGTATATGTCACACACATCGATTGTACCATGAGAGCATCGGTCCACGAGAATTTGCCAGTTGCGGAATTGATTAGTGCAGTCATGACTGGGGACATAGGCCGGCCGGTTATAGGAACGCGTTTTCTAGTTTGCCACACATCTACACAGAGGGTACCGCCATATTTAGGAAAAACGAGAGTAAGCTCGCAAAAAATGCCATACTATGAAACTATGGACTTCTTAAGCGGCCAACCAATTATGACTCGCGACACACCAACTTATATTGTGGTCAACCCATTTTCCCGTTCTGGACGGGATGCTTACAGCGATGTGGTACGCGCTGTCGCCGAACAGATGAACCTAGTGGGGGACTATTTGCCGACCTCCCCGGCGGAATTGACGGCAATAATTCAGTCGGGACTATCGCGTGGTGTGGTACGGTTTCTGGTGGGAGGCGGAGATGGAACGCTGTCGTTGGCAGCCCATACTCTCCTTTTCTCCCCGGGTGTGCTGGGGGTATTACCGTTAGGTACCGGGAATACGTTTGCGTCGAGCATCGGGATTAAACCGTGGCCGCATAGTCTAGCCGCGCTTATGGCAGGCACGCCAGAGGCTTTTGATGTGGGCCAGGTAAAAACTTCTTTGGGAACCCGGACATTTTTAAACAGCGCGACATTGGGAATCAGTGAGCAATTGGTCAAATTGCTCACGGCAGAGGAAAAGAGGCGCCTTAAATGGGGGGCCTGGCCGTTGCATGTGCGGCGTGCCCTGGCCGAAAGCTCTCCTTTTCACATCACTTTGGAGTACCACGGACAGGTGGATTCGTTTCGCACGCGTCAGTTAGTGGTTGCCAAAGGCCGCAATTTGGCGGGGCCCATCTTTAGTACTCCTAATGCGGACCATCACGACCAAACCCTGCATGTCTTCAGTCTGGGCAGCCATGACTGGTGGTCTATGGTTCGCGTGGCCTCCCTGCTCCTGGTCGGACGGCACATTGAGGATGTCTCAGCCCATTACTGCGCCGTAAAAGAGGTGCGGGTCACTACAGATCCGCCACGAATTATTGATATTGATGGAGATTTGTGGGATTCGACGCCAGCCGTGTTTGGGGTTCTGCCACGGGCGTTGTGGGTTCTAACCGGCGCATCGGTTTCTGGTGGTCCCAAGTCAGAATAGGAAAAGAAGATGGCCGACAAGACCAAGATGCAGGGCATAACCAAAAGAACATTGGACCGGCTGGTGACAGCGAGCGCACTTGCCGGACTGGTATTTCGCCAACAGGGTTTAAACACCTGGCTAGAGCGTAGGGGATCAGACCAAAGCAGAATATGCGACGTAACGAATAGCGGTTAGTCTCGCTGTAGGCCAGCAATGAAAAACCCTCACCGTGTACGTAGGTGGGAAAAGTCAAGGTGCCATAGACGCGCCATTTCTCCGGCGGCTTCTGCGTCCGCTGGTGGACTGCCGAGATTGAGACAATTGGAGGCAACGAAATGCGAACGATTTACCTGATTCATGGTCTCATGGGAACAGCGCGCCATCACTTTGGCCCGCAACTTCAGGAATGGGAAACAGCAGACAATGTGATACCTCTCGATTTGCCCGGCCACGGGGTCCGGGCGGACGAAGCCCCTCTTCCGTACTTCCAGGGCGCGTTGGCATGGGCCACTGAGCAAATCAAGCGCCACGGCCGCGGTCACATTGTTGGACTGTCGTTAGGAGCCTCTGTGGCCATTCACCTCGCGATCGAGCATCCGGACCTTTGCGAGAGCATTGTGCTGACGGGATACGCCCCCGCGATTCCGGCGGCCATGGTTCCCCTAGGATGGTAGTGAAATTTTAAAGCGCTGAGGACCCACTAGGGATCGCAATTCGGCGATGAATTGCGATCCACGGGGACCATTAGTCCCGTAACTTTTGCCGTTGTAAACCAATCCACCGCAACCGGTTGCATCATAAACCACCTGCAACACGGGTGTGGAGCCATGATAAAACGAAAAATCATAGACAATTCCCATGTCGATAGGACAATGGTAAGTCCCATTGGGAAAAGGAGGTAGTCGCAAAATGTCGTGGTAGAGGGTTGCGACGTCGCCGGGATTGGTCACCGTCATGGTGAAGTCTGGGGTATTCATGTGATTTTGGGGTATGGCACTGGTACGTGCGATGACGACCCGTGTGGGATGGGCTGCTTGCAGTGGATGTAGTATTCTTTGAATGGCGTCACGGCCGCTATGCGGAGCTACTGCAAACCCAGTCCCCAGAACCCTTGTAAAAGCTATCCCGACGATTGCGGTTTTCTGCCAGAACACCTAGTACTCCTCCTTAACGCTAAGTTAGCGATGACTTCCCTATTTGAAACAACGGAGCAAAGCGATCAAATGTCACCGCTCTGGTGTGACATTTTGGTTCTGTGCTAACGTTTCCTATATTGGAGGCCTTCATGAATGGATGACCAAGAATGGATTGCTGCCTGGATTAATCAATGGGGTGACCGTATGACCCAATTGGCAGACAGCATCGTTCATGATTACATGACGGCGCAAGATGTGGCTCAGGAGGCATTTTTGCGTCTTTATCGATGGCATCAACGCTATCCCCGTCAAGAACTGACGGTAGGTTGGCTTTATACGGTTACGCGTAATCTGGCGTTTGATGCAATTCGCCAGCGTCATGCAGTGCGGGTCGATGACGAGGTGGCCAAGGGGCAATCGAACATGGCCGCGTTTGACACAGAGGAATCTTTGATTACCCGAATGACGGTATGGGAAGTGATGGATTCGCTGGATAGCGTGGATCAGGAATGCTTGCGCCTCTTTTATTATGCCGATTTCTCGGTGGTAGAAGTGGCCCGGCGGATGAAACTTACCTCGGGCGGTGTTCGAACCCGTTTATATCGGGCCCGCAATCGATTTGCTGAGTTGTGGAAGGAGGGCAGCCACGGTGAGTGAAGGACCCAAAGAAATCGACGAGGTGGCATTGCGCCGGTGGCTTGAAAAGTATGGGTTTCCCATCGCGAGTGCTGGTGCCAAATTTGACCGGGATCGATTCTATGCCGTCACAGCGATGCCGTCGCGGCCTCCGAGACGGCATATCCTATCTTGGGTAGGCGGAGCAGCGGTGTTATTGCTGACAGTCATGGGAGCCTCCGTAATGTTTCACGGCTATCCATCCGCATCGAGCGGTCCTAGTGCAACCTTCAGCGCGTTGCATCAAAGTGCTGCGGAAAAGCCGATGTCCACTAAACTCTACATGAACCCGCAATTTGGGTTTTCTCTCCAGATTCCTGAATTTTTAACATCTTATTCAGGATATCGGAATGATGGGCGGATTTGGCAAAGCACACACCCAGCGGCACATGTTTTGGCATATGGGGAATACAACACAACCCATGAAACCATAAGTTCTCTGCAACATGCTCTAGCGGCAGGCGCCCACGTCTCCTACAAACGCGGAACCGATTGGCTGGCCGTATCCCGGGTGGTTGGCGACATGGTCGATTATCAAAAGATATTTGTCGGCACACGCTTCGAATACATACTTACAATTAGGTATCCGGAGGCTGAGCGGGTCCAAGATCAATCTTGGGTTGCTGAACTGGCCAATTCTTTCAAACCCGGTAGGCAGTGAGCCGGCAACTCCAAGCGATGGGCAAGTAGGCCGATGGTCTTCGCTATCTGAAGCCCCCTGAATTAGCAAATGCTATTCTCACAACCATCTGATTGGTTATACTTTTTTCGTTAGAGATATTTTAGAAAGGTGGGGGGACAGATGCTACCGTCGTTGTTTATTGCTCATGGTTCGCCGATGCTGGCAGTGGAAAACAATTCCTACACGCAGTACTTGAGTCAGTTAGGGTCCTCGATGCCCAAGCCCGATGCGGTGGTTTTGCTTTCAGCCCACTGGACCACAGGCGTGCAAATGGTAAGTGACACCCAGAAATATGGCACCATTCACGATTTTGGGGGATTTCCTCCAGCGTTGTATCAGATTCAATATCCAGCCTGTGGCCAACACGATGTGGCACAACGAGTGCAACGTCTCTTGCAAGATCACGGAGTGCCTTATCAAGTGGACTCCCAACGAGGATTGGATCACGGCGCCTGGGTAATTTTGCGATTGCTTTACCCATCCTCGGATGTTCCCGTGGTGGCCATGTCGGTAACCCCTAGGTCAACTCCAGAGGATCAGTATCGAGTCGGCAAAGCATTAGGTGAATTGAGAGCCCACAACATCCTGGTGATCGGTAGCGGCGGCACAGTGCACAATTTGGCCGCTGTTAATTTCCACGATGACGAACGGGTTGATGACTGGGCCGTTGCGTTTGATGATTGGCTGCAAGCTCAGTTAACCGAGTGGGATCTCGATTCATTGTTTAATTATCGTAAGATGGCCCCCGGTGTCCATATGGCGGTGCCGCCCTCCCGCAATGAGCATTTTATTCCTCTGTTTTATGCCATGGGAGCGGCCGACGATTCACCTGCGGCGCAACTTTTGTATAGAGGATATCTCTATGGGAATCTGAGCCATACCGTATGGCAATTTGGATAAAGAGCAGGAAAGTTCTTGCCCATTACTCGAATGCCGATAATAGCATCACGATACTGAGCCCAAGTATCGCATGAAGCAAGTGTTAGCCCAAAGGTTGGTCACGTAGAGGAACATGTTGTCTCTTCACAAAGGGCACCCTTTGAGCTTTCCATTAATCTGCCAATCTTTGGTTGGTTTCGTGTCTCGAAGTCAAATGACTCAGCCTAACTGTAGTGCTATTTCGTGGACGACGACGGGTTACTCGCTAACGATGTCAAAGTGCGAAGAGTAAATACCAAAGGCCGATCGGGCTGCTGCGGCTCTCCAATAACTGCTCGCTTTCGATATATTACTTTGGGGGACAAATCCGACAGATCCTCCGCCGTCACATTGGGGCTGGCGTGTGATCCTTGGACCTCCGTCTCATACTGCAAAAGTTAAAGAACCCCATCTCCGCCGGCTCGGCGATAATTCAAAGCAACTTGTCGCAACTTATTTGCCATTCAAGACCAAAAATCTGTAGCTTGATGTTTAGAAAATTATTGGACTTTAACTCTAGCCGATTCGGGGTCTCTTTAAGGGTTTAAATATCGTTGTTGTCTAATTAGAAGATGCATTGACTAGTTTTTTGTTATCTCTTCCAGACGCATACCAATCTGCCGTAATTCCATAAGATAGTGCAACGGCACTGAAGTCGTGGTTGGCAGCGGATCCAGTGCATCGCAATCATCGGGGCAAGATGCCATATAATATAATTAGTAGTGACATCTATTCTATCCATTCGTAGGGAGGAGTGGCGTGATGCAGGTCGCGCATGCGCATCCCAAAACAGAGCAATGGGGACTTTCTGCTTATTGGTTTTCATTGAATATGGAAGGCGCCGCCTTGCTAACCATTTTGATTCCCGTGACCTTGATTCGTTTATCGCGGGCTGGGCATATCAGCGAGTTAGCCCGATTGGCTAGTTTGGCGGCTATATTAGCGATGGGAATACCTCCTTTGGCTGGTGCTTTTTCGGATCGTCAACGTCGGCATGGCAGACGACGAAAACCATTTTTGTGGTGGGGAACTTCGGCCAATGTCCTAGGACTTATCGCGATTCCGTATGCCAGATCAGTGTCCGCTCTCACCGCGCTATTCATCCTTGTCATTGCTGGCCAGACGGCGGCCCAAAGTGCTTATCAGGCCATGATGCCTGAGGTGCTGCCTAAGAATCAATGGGGAAAAGCGTCAGGATATATGGGATTGGCCAGCCTTTTGGGAACGGTAGCAGGCTTGGGGTTTGCTGGATTTGCCAGGGCCGACACCAGTTATCGGACGATTGCTTTAGTCTTGTTGTTAGGAGCTTTATGCACCACGGCATGGGTGCATGAGCCGGACAAACCGCTGAATGTGGACGCCCCCCATATTAAAGTGCGGAATCATCGGGACTTTGTGAGGGTTTTTTGGGCGCGCTTTCTCGTGCTGCTGGGACAAACTTTTCTTATGACCTTCATCTTGTATTTCTTTCGAGAGGTCCTCAAGGTTTCATCTCCCGCAACACAGACGGCTTTAGTGGCGGCCGTCGCCTTAATCGGGGCCGCAATGTCCACGGTGTTGATGGGTCGCTTTTCGGACCGTCTCAGTCGAAAGTTAATCGTATTTTTGGCAGGATTGCCCATGGCGGTGGCGGCGTTGGGGTTTGGCCTAGATCCAAAACTTTCACTGATCGCCGTGTGGGCCCTGCTCTATGGACTGGGATATGGGGCCTTTCTTTCAGTGGACTGGGCTTTGGGGCTGGAATCTATTCCAGACTTGGCTAATGTGGCGAGAGATCTAGGAATATGGGGCATCGCCTCCAACTTCCCTGCGGTCATTGCACCCACGGTGGGAGGTTGGATTTTGCTCCATGCAGTTAATCAGCGCAGTGGGTACCAAACCCTCTTTTTGGTTGCAGGACTGACGTTCTTATTAGGGTCGGTGGCCGTGTTGGCAGTCGGCAGAAACCGGCCCAGGAAGTCATGGGCTCCCATGTTGGCCTGGGTAGTAATCGCCGTGTTAGCGCCATACATGAAACTGCGATACCGAGTAAGGGTCCTGGGCGGTCTGCCTCGGCATTCTGGGGCTGTTTTAGTGGTCGGAAACCACGGCCATGACATTGAGGGAATGGCCATTCCTCTGTTGCTGTTGAAGTCCCAGGCATATGGTCGGCGAGTCATTTCTGCAGGTTCCCAACGATTGACTGAGCCGGGATTTTTAGCGACTCGGCTGCCTTCTCCCTGGGGACGGTGGCTGGCTCCTATCAATCTCTTTGGCCTGCTATGGCAATTGGGGGTGAGGCCCATTGAAAACGAGCCGTTGTTCCGTCCCGTCAGTAGTTGGGCCTATGACATATATCGGCATTATGGAAACTTGCCCGTTTCAGAAGTGTTCGTGGACGCGTTCACAGCTCAATTGTGGGATAGGACAGATTGGATGGCCCCACCACGATATCTGCGTGATTTGTGGTCCCCCCGGCATGTGATGTGCGCGACCGAGCCGCATGCGGTGACCATATTGCAAGAGCCTTACCGAAGTTATTGCAAAACGGGAGTGCGCAAACACATACAGCAGCAAATGGAGGACATTTTACGGGTGGTAGACCAAGGGGACATTTTATACCTCACACCGGAAGGACGCTACACCCAGGACGGAAATTTAATGCGATTTCGGCACTTTTGGAACGAGGCGCAAAGCCGTATTTCTGATGTGGTGTTCGTGGCCACATCCTATGATTTATTACGCCCAAAACCCCTTCGCATGTGGATACACTTTGCGCGTTGGGATCGTCTCCGAGACGCGCGTTTGGTTCTGGCGTCCCTGCGTCCTATGACTGCGAGCCATGTGGTGGCCCATGTGTTGATGAGTCAGCAAGGGTTTGACCGGGGCCAGGTGTTGGAACGCTCTATAGAATTGCTCGGTGAATATGGCAGTGCGTTTATTTGGGCACAAGATGTGAAAACCCGTCCACGCCAGGTCATAGCGCAGGCGTTGGAATTTGTGCGGCATGCGGGCTGGCCGGAAACGGCAGTCATTAGGGATGCACGGTTTCCCTATGTGGCGGACTTGATGACATATTACGAAAATCAGTGGCAAGAAAGTGTTGGCGCATGCCGCCAATTGCAAGCAGAGAGTGTCTCCACGGACGCCTCGAAAGTCTTGTTGTAATGTTGAGGCCCCGGATGTTGGGGACAACCCTTGCCGCGGAACGAGAGGTGCCAGATGTCCTGGGGAAAAACCAAATCAGTTGCAATTTTATCTAACTAGTGGCTACTTCGCGGCGTCAGTTGAGCCTATCTACGCATACCAAGCCGACATGTCATAGTGGGAAAATGCGCTAGCAAAGGCAATAGCGTACGCGATGGCCATGGAAAGGCCCATGATTAAACCGCCCAGTTGTTGGTCGGACAGTGCAGTAAGGCCGAACAAGTGAGGCATTTTCTCGTAGACGGCGTAAAAAGGCGATGTGGTGTCAATAACATATATGGTGGGAGGCATCATCAGATCAAAATTTAAAAACCAATACATCATTTGTGCTTCGAAATTTAAGGGGCCATCGATAGAATGAGCCAATAATTGGCGAGCGCCTAAAGACTTCTCGGAATTTATTCTTGCATCTCTGGGCGTGTAAATCGGCCACCACAAAAAGAATGCACTGACCATAATCAGTAAGGTCCCCAATACATAGGGAGCGTTGTTGCGAAGCGTCCAGTCTAGAAGCACCGGGTATTGCCATGCCCACATGATCAAGTTGAAGGTAACGAGGGCAAGAAGTGGATGCCCTGCGGTGCGCACGATGCGTCGGAATGTCGCACGTTGGTACAAGGACCCTAGCAATCCGTCAGGCAATCCACGATATACTAGAGGGGGCACCACTAAAGTAAGAAATGCCACTTGCACCATATGAGCAGAGTATAAGTCCTGCGTGGCCCAAATATTCAAGGGGCTCCCGACGCATAAAAAGTAGATCGCCAATGCCATAGCAAAGCGAGTCCGTTGCGCAGTGGTCGGAGCCTGGGACGAGGGGACCCAACGCGTGCGCAGAGAGCCAGTCAGCGTGTGGTATAGGATGCCAAGTAGCAGAACTAGTCCGAAGACCACGGGATTCCAAGACAAAAGCATGCTCTTTAGACCTCACTTCTCGGTTTTGATTGTCGATTAGCGTCGAACAATCTTGCTCCCCGCTATTTTCGGTATTATAGCATGGCAGGAAAACAACGAAATGGATTTGAATCTCAGTGCGGACGAATTGTCATAGAAATCACAAAGTCTTAAAGGACATTTTCTTATAGTCTTGTGTCAATGGCCCAAATCTCATATCCTTAAATTGTCTGGAACAAATCATCACGGAAACCATTGGCCGAGTTGACAAACGATCCTGGATGGGGGGAGCGATAATTGTGGAATTTGTAAAAACGGTGTTTTTAACAGCGGTACCGTTGTTTGTGGTGGCGGTTGTGGTGTTGTCTATCACATTGTTGCATGATTACCAGTATTAACCTGAACCGCCGTCATTTAGTCATCTCGCGCATGACCATTTCGCCGCTCGCCGACAGCAACAATGACCACCAGGATGAGGGCGACAACAAATATTAAACCTGCTACCATAGTGAAATTCATCGAAAACCGACCTTTCTGTGCCGGAATCTCTATTCTGGCATGATTCTGTAACATTGTAGCGGAATATCACTGGATGGGCGAGTACGGGAATTCAAGAAAGACGTGAAATTTTTGGCATATTTAGTATGGACATACCTAGGCTTGCTCGCTTCGTCCGTTAGTGGCGCGTTCTTGTTCTTTGGCTTTGCCCTATTTGGCCCTCGACGACGCCGCACCAGTTCGTCAACGGTAGAGTTTAGGCGGCCCACGATACCGTTTAGTTGGGTGACGGTACATGTCTTGCTGGCAACTGTGACATTGGGACTTTTTACAATGACGATTATCCGCGGACATTTTCGATAGGCCAAAAAAGGGGGCACGAAAATGGCCGACTGGATATCGGAAGCTTACGGCACCTATGTGGTGACCTATTTGACGGGTTTAACATTTTACCTTAGGTTCGATGCAAAACGCCGCCCGTTGCGACGCAGGCTCTTAGGAATGCATTTGATTATGGCCATTATGACTTTTATTTCATTGACTTCGGCGATGGCGATATATGCATTTCCAAGCCCTCCTGTAGTCCACCAAACGTCTAAACATTCGACGATGTGGTACTATGTTTTGCAGCATCGAGCGGAACTAAAACGCAATCAATCTAAAAACCAACTTACCCAGGTGCTGCCCGGAGCAAAGCCTGGTTCGCAATAGAGGAGGGGAAACCGGATGAGTGAGCAATGGAGACACTCTTGGGAAAGTGTTGGAGAATATTGGCCGCTTGGGTGGAAGAGATGGCGCAATCCTTTGTTGCTTGGCATTATTTTGTTTGTTTTGTGGTCTTCGGTGAATCCTTCGGTGGTTCCCTTCGTTTTGTTTCGCATCCAGCCCTTCAACGACCCCATTATTGGGTTGACCTTTCATCACAATCTGGCCGCACTAGTCACGGCAGTACCTAAACTAGCAATCAGTGCCGTGGTTATTGGAGGACTTTCGGTGGTTATCAGCCGGCGACTGAAGTCGCCACTATCGCCTTCGATGTTGTCTAAGGGATTCGCTGCGGCGGGAGTTCTTGCGATATTTTCTTTAGGGGTTTTAGCAATTGCGGGGGTTCCCATTGGACAGGGCAACGGGAATTTCAAACTAACCCTGAGCATTGATGGGATTTCCATGTTATTTGTATTGCCAGTTTTTTTCTGGTGGTGGCCTTGGCAACTGAGTCATTCGAAAGAATCTTTTGGGTCTTATCTCAAGTGGCTGGTCCATGCGCCCATTGAGAAGGTTTTTGTTGCGTTGGCTTGGTTGATTGGGTTGGCGGTCGCTGAGATGCTGGCGGCTGCCGTAGCTTGGACGACGTTTTCCCCTTTTCTGGGTATGGTCAGCTTGGCAGCGGTTGCTATTGTGGATGGAGCAGTGACGTGGAAGGCTGCCGCCTTTTATGCAGGGCGAAGCCACGCCAAGCCTCTTTCGCCAGTCCCAAGCATATCGGTTCCTCCTCTGATGTAATCGTGGATAAGTGAATGAGCATGTGGCGACAGGCGTCGGGTCGATGGTGATCTCGGCGTCTGTTGCATTGCTGCACCAAACACGTGTGAGGATAAAGAACTTTATGTGGGATAAGGGGGTTTTGGTTCCCGAGCTAGCTCTTCACAGACTTTGTCCGGTCACCTGGGGGTAGTGCCCTGGTTCCTAGTCGATGAAATATCTTCACTTCAACACGTTGCTATAACTAACATGGACTATTGTCAAGCATATTTGATTCCAAAAAAATAAAATTTTCTTTACCAAAATGAAGGAAAAAGGGATCTCCTGTCGAATAACAACAGATGTGCCTTCTCCCAACAATGGAAGAGGAGTTCATGTGTTGAAAAGGGGGTTAACCCAGTGGATGAGACCCTAGACAAGACTCTTGGACGGCCCGATGACGATCTGCCTAATTGGAGCCGCCGGCAGTTTTTGCTAGGAACGACTGGACTAGCGGTGGCTGGCGCTGCTGCACTATGGGCGCGTACCCCAATCGTGGATGCGGCTCGTGGAATTTTTGGCTCGCCGGTGGACAACGGACTAGTTCATGTGTATCAGGAAGATTTTTACTTTGTGCCAAACTACATGACATGGCGTGTGGGCGACAAGATGACCATGAGGCTTCACAACATGAGTTTGACGCGGTATCACGAAATGCAACTTGGCCGCCACGTCAGCCATGAAAAGACAATCTTCGGGACGTTGACTGCGGATGGATTCACCGAGGATTTTTGGGCTGGCGTGCCGGTAACCTTCAGCAATCCGTATAAGATTGACAACTTAGTTTATAACAAAGCAATTCCCACCTTCATTGGACCGAAGTCCGATTATGCGCTGACGTCCGGTGGGGGATTCAGCCCGACTTTAAAACCCGGTGGGCATATTGATATCACCTTCGTGGTGCCTGACAAACCGGGAGTTTGGCAATATGGGTGCTTTGTGCAATACGCTGCGCATTGGCGGTTGGGGATGCGGGGCGTCTTGAACGTGATTAAAGCCTAGCCGTTTAAACTCGGAGTTAAGACAACGAGGCAGAAAGAACAGAAATACTGAACGGGGGGGAGTTCCTCCAATGGGAAGCCTGTTGGTGTTTGGGTTGCTGTGGGTAGTATTTTCCCTGTTAGGGGAATGGGGAGCCACGGCTTGGATAAATTCTGCGCCGGATGGCACTGGACCGTATTTTGGGACTGCTTCAAATCTCGGTGTGGTGGGGGCTCATGCCTTCGACTTCCTGGTGTGGGTGGCAGTGCCGATCTTTGTATTTGTGGTCTTAATGATCATCTATGCAATGATTCGATTTCGTTCTAAGCCCGGTGAGAAAATGACTGATGCACCGCGCCAGACACGCAACAATAAGGTGTTTGTAGGATCGTGGATCCTAATCAGCATTGTGATTAATCTATTAGTCTGGTTGCATCCTAACGCCAGTGGTCTTGAGCAGGTATTTGCGGCACAGCTTCCAAAAAACAATCCGAACCCGCTAGTGGTGGATGTTACTGCACGGCAATGGGAATGGATTTTTAGTTACCCGCAGTACAACATTACACAGTCGTTGAATGCCAGTGGACAGGATACGTTGTATTTGCCTGTGAATCGTCCCGTTAAATTCGTGTTGCGGTCATATGACCCTTTTCACACTTATGATACCGCGATTGATGTCATTCACGGGTTTTGGATTCCGGCGTTTGGTGTCAAGTATGACGTGATTCCGGGCGAAACTCGAATCTTATACCTGACGCCTACCGAACTCATTTCAACAGAACAAAATCCCATGGCAAGGGTGCAATGCTCTGAGGTGTGCGGGCCTGGCCATCCTTACATGGAAGCAAACTTGCACGTGGTGACAGGCTCGGCATTTGCGGCGTGGGCCAAACAGCAGGCTTCGGGTTCTTAAGTTTGCGATGATGGGATTGGCAATGCACCATGAAGGATTGAGATAGCATTTTAAGGGAGGATTAGGCGATGGCACAACCCTTACCCAAAGGCGGAGCGGCACCTGTGCCAAAACGGGTTGCACCGTGGCCCCCGGTATTGCGAGCTTTCTTATGGGCTGGTATCGGGTTCGTGGTGCTGGCAGCAATGGCTGCATGGCTGGACCCCAGTCCGGTCAGTCCATATCTAACCGCTGTGGGTTCCGTGACAGGATGGTTTGGTGCATTGATTGGATGGCTTCTTGGCATCGGAGGTTACGACTACGTTGTTCGTCCGATGATGGGGTATCCAACACCTCGCATCCGCACATCCGGATGGCGTCGTTATTTTGAATATGCAGTCGATCACAAAGTGATTGGTTTACAATACCTAGGAGCTTCAACAGGAACTTTCTTGATTGCCGGACTGATTGCCATGGCAATGCGGTTTCAGTTAATGAATTACCGTCCCACCCTATTTCATTATCCTCAAGATTACCTAAATGCGGTGGGTATACACGGAACACTGATGATGTTCACTGTGGCCACGGTTGCCATGGTGGGAGGCTTGGGCAACTATTTTGTGCCCCTGATGATAGGCGCGCGTGAAACCATGTTTCCCAAGGCTTCAGGGCTTTCAATCTGGCTGGTGCCAGTTGGAGTGCTTACCGTGTCAATGTCTCCATTGCTGGGTCAATGGTCGACGGGGTGGAGAGGCTATGAGCCGTTGGCGGCATCCGATGGAAGTGGCTTGCTCTATTACTACCTCGGAGTGTTTGCATTGACCACGTCGTCACTGATAGTGGCGATAAATCTGACGTCCACGATTCTGTTCAAACGTACCAAAGGGATGACCTGGAACCGTTTACCGTTGTTTGCGTGGGGCATTTTGACCGTCTCGCTGCTGAACATTATTTGGCTGCCGGAAATCCAGACCACCTTTATCTTAGGGATGATGGACAAGGTGATGCCGCTTAACTTGTTCAATGTCTTCGGCCAACCATTGGGATATGAGTATCTGTTTTGGCTGTTCGGCCATCCTGAAGTGTACATTGTGGTTATCCCTGCTCTGGCGATTTGGAACGAAATTATCCCGGTGATGGGGCGCAAGTCGTTGTTTGCCCGGCCCATTGCGGTCTTGGGTTTGGTTTTTGTGATGCTGCTGTCCGGCATGGTGTGGGCCCATCACATGTTCACCATGATGAGATTTAGCGAGATGCTCCCGTTCTCGTTTTTCACTGAGATGATCTCAATTCCCACCGGATTTGCCTACCTGGCGGTCATAGGGACGTTGTGGAATTCGCGTTTGCGACTAACCACGCCGACATTGTTAGTGCTGATGAGCATGTTCAACTTCCTGATCGGAGGGTTGACAGGACTGTTCTTAGCGGACGTGCCGGCAAACTTGCAACTTCACAACACATTCTTTGTTGTGGGACACTTCCATTTCACCATTATCGGCGGAATGGTTTTCAGCTGGATGGCGGCCATGTACTACTGGTTGCCTAAATTCTCCGGACGCACATACAGTGAATTTTGGGGAAAACTCGGAGCGATTTGGGTGTTTATCGCATTCAATGCGACATTCCTGAACTTTTTCATTCTCGGTCTGCATGGCATGAACCGATGGGTCAGCGCCTACCCCAAGTACTTGCAACCGGAGAACTTCTGGACCTCGATTGCAGCCTATCTCTTGGGAGCTGGGTTCGGTATCAACATTATTCACATTGTGTGGGCGTGGGTCAAAGGGCCTAAGGTCAAGGAAAATCCTTGGGGAGCGAAGACTCTGGAGTGGCAGACGACTTCCCCGCCACCAGCCAAGAACTTCGAGGAATTGCCAGTGGTGGTGGGAAGTTTTTACACCTATGGCAAAGATGTTCCTGATCCCGTGATGTTTCCGGTAGCGCAAGAACGGGCTCCCGGGAGCTAGCCCGGCAAACCAGACAACAGAAGAAAGGAGCAATGCGTTGTGGTGGTAAAGGGCGGCTCGCTTAATGAGGAGAACGGCGTCGGGATTAAGCATTACCGCGCAGGATTTATCCTCTTTCTCATCAGCCAGGCTGTGGTGTTTATGGTGTTGATTGCGGTGCGCTTTCTTATCGCTGGTGGTAAGGTTGGTCCATATAGCCAGCCGCTAGGCGTAGTGATTACAGTAGTTATGTTGCTTAGCGCGTGGCTTGCAAAAAGCTCACGCAACGCTGTGCAGGCGGGAAATAGCGAGGCAGTTCAGAAGAGGTTGGCATCGGCGATTTGGCTAGGGGTGTTGGCATTTGCTCTGGTTCTCATTATGTGGACCATGGTCAGAAACGATGGTTACAGTGTTACCATGCCCTCCCTGGAAGTTTTTTGGGTGGCTACCGGATTCTGGTTGGTCTATGTATTGCTAGGACTCTTCGTTCTATTTGCTGCACGTTCCCGTGGCAGGCTAGTCGGTTATACGCCTGACAACGATTGGGACTTGGAAGCAAGTTCGCATTTCTGGACCTTCGTCACGGTTGGGTGGATAGCGCTGTGGATCGCGTTCTTTTTTCTATAGACTGCGTTTGTCCATGAGCGACAAGACCCCGAGAACAGGAGGAAAGGTATGAATGGTGGGTTTTTTCCGACACTGCCTTACGTTATTCCGCATTCACCGGGAATCGCCCATTGGTTTGATATTTTCTGGTGGGTATTTCAACTTGTGGTAATGACCACACTGGTCTTGCTTTTGCGGCATTGGGCAGTAAGTTTCGACCGGGAACGGGATTCTGATGTGAAACAAACGTCTGTGACAGCCCCCCCGCAAAATCCGGGAATACCCGGCTAGGAGGAGGATCTTCATGCAGAGCGCGCGTGCAATGCGAACAGAGGGAGTGGACATGCTGGTCAGTGTCCCAAATAGGTCATGGGCCGATATGTTTGGGGATTATTTGGCACTCACCAAACCGGGCATTGTCCTCTGGCTCATGATTACGGCACTGTGCGCGATGGCGGTCGCGGCCAAGGGCATACCGCCGCTGGTTACAGCGGGGGCGACTCTAGTCGGACTCGCGTTGTCGGCTGGTGGTGCGCATGCTGTGAACATGTGGTATGACCGGGATATTGATCAGGTGATGGATCGAACCAAGACCCGCCCCGTGGCTGCGGGGCGGGTGTCGGCCCGCAATGCGTTAATGTTTGGCGTCATTGCAGGGCTGGTGGCATTTGGTTGGCTAGTCCTCATGGTCAATTGGCTTACGGCATGGACTTGTCTTTCAGGGTATTTGACGTATGTCTTTGTCTACACCGTATGGCTAAAGCGTCGTTCTCCGCAAAACATTGTCATTGGGGGGGCGGCTGGGGCCGTGCCTCCCATGGTAGGTTGGGCGGCAGTGACCGATCACTTGGGACTAACTGCCTGGCTTATGTTTTCGATCATTTTTTTATGGACTCCGCCTCACTTTTGGGCTCTGGCATTATATAAGCAGGATGACTACCGCCGAGCCAATATTCCGATGATGCCGATTATCCGGGGAAAGCGTGCTACGGCCATTCAAACCGTTATCTATGCGGGATTGGTTATTCTGGCCTCGCTGACATTATGGCGTGTTGCGCACTTGAGCTGGGCGTATTTTGGGGTGGCTGTAGTGGCCGGGGCGTGGTTTATGGTGTACCAAGTTCGTGTGTTAGTGGACAACGACCCTAAAACCCGTTGGGCCAAAAAAGCTTTTGGATTTTCTCTCATCTATATAGCCTTATTGTTTGTCGCAATGGCTATCTAATCGTACATTGCTTACCACGGTGGTGCTTTTAGCACTACCGTTTTTTTTTTTTTATGTAAATACAGTGTATCTGAAAAAAACGATTTTGGGTAGAAATCTTCGTGTTGTGCAGGGCAACGGATGGCTTGCAGAAAAATCCCCCAACAGCAGACTTCTTACAGACCGGACAAGAGAACTAGAGTAAAGAAGGTTGTAACCGCTTGCGACAAATCTACAATTATGTCTTAGAATATGGTATAATCCTTCTTGGTGATAGTTCAATGGACGAACAGTTTGTCAGTATTGGCAAAACCGCGAAGATGCTCGGAATGAGTATTGAAGGGCTCCGGAAATGGGAACGCGAGGGACGGTTGATTCCCTTGCGCACGGTGACGAATCATCGCCGCTATCGGGTGGCGGACTTACACGCCCTGATGCACGAGGCTGTACAGAATCCCGCGCTGGACACACGGTGTATCCTCTATGCCCGGGTTTCCACGACAAAACAACAAGAGGCCGGAAATTTGGATCGCCAATTGGGCCGGCTGACGGCATTCGCGGCGGAGCAACACTGGACGGTCGTCGCCGCGCTGACCGATGTCGCCAGCGGGTTGAACGAACAGCGCCGGGGCTTGCATCAACTGCTTGATCTGGCCCGAGACCACCAGGCAAGCCTGGTGGTTGTCGAATATCGCGACCGATTAGCACGGTTCGGCTTGGGCTATCTCCAAACCTTTCTGCACGCCTTCGGCGTGCGTGTGGTCGTGATGGAGAGTCCAGTGAAGGACGATCAACAGGAACTTGTGGAGGACTTGATCGCCATCACCACGTCGTTTTCGGCCCGCATGTATGGCAAACGTGGCGGGAAAAAGATCGGCGCGACCGTGCGCCAAGCCATAGCGACCTTATCTCAAGACGGCGTCCCAGAATGAAAACCACGATTTTTGGAGTCTTGCTTGATGTCACGCCCGAACAAGATACGATCCTTCGTCGTCTCACGCGCAAATATGGGTTTATGCTCCGGTTTGCGTTCAATCGTTTACTCCAGGGCCTGTCCAACATTGGGGCCTTGGAGCGCCATCTAGCCAGTGACACGGAGTTGCCGCTGCGGTACGCGAAAGATGCCCTGCAGGAAGCGCAAGACCTCATCCGTACCCGACATCAAGCGATGAAAGAGGGTCGTGATCTCTGGACGCAGCGTGTCAAAAAGACGCGAGAACGGTTGACCGCACTCCGGGCATCCCCGCATCCGAATGCCCGCCGTATGGCGGGACAAGAACGTAAGCTCGCGCAGGGCCTGACCATTGGGCGTTAGACATCTCACTCGATTGTCTCAAACCGGGCAAACCCGACGCGAAAGTCCCTCGGTATATCGCTGGAAAAGAAGCGGTATAGCCTGCGAGTAGGCCCCCACGGCTTCCCGCGGGATCGCCGGCGATCTGCACCACCCCCTGCCATAATTGCCGCCAATGGCGCCAGAGCGACTGATCGGGGTCCGGCCATACAGGGCCGCGATCCATTGGATGGCGCGTGCAATCACGATTGCGGCCCCGGTCCGCCAGCGGGCCGCCCACCGTTCGAGGGTCCGCTGGTGCGCGTCGATGTGATGATCCGCGAGCCACTGATGGCAGCGAGCCCAGGTCCAGTGGTACGCCTGGGGCCAAATCCATCCGACGGCGAGCACCAAGGCCCACGTGTTGGCCGTGTACGGGCGACAATCATACGGCAAGGCACTGTAGGTGATCGCACAGGTGTGAGTCAGGACGGAAACCCCGCGTCCGTCTTCACATGACGCGTATAGGTGCCGTTCCGCACGAGGACATGATCGGCATCGGTGGGGCACGACGGACAGGGCCCGCGATCACCCCGGAGTACTTGGCTTAATGACAGGGTTAACGCTATAATAGTCATAGATCACCGGATCTGACCGAGGGTAGGCGACCAACCTTAAAGCCCTCGGTCTTATTTTTTTGACAACCCTTATGGTACTAAAAAACCCTCCAAAAGGGGGCTACTCAAACCCCAGCCATTAGTAAAATTCTTGCCAAAATGAATTGGCGAAAACACGCGAGCCAGATCTAGTTGGTGTCGCTCAGAAGCAGTCAGCTTACTCCAACGCAATCGGCCAAAAGCTGCCAAGGTAATGTCGCCGTCTGGTGCGAGGTGGTGATGATATGGACTACGCATTACCTGTTGTCCGACGGCAGCCAATCTATTAACAAGTGACTCGGCAAACGTATTTCTTTCATCTAGCAGTAGAAAGCTGTCTCCTAATCCCATGTGACATAGGCGCGATGCCAATGATATTCCGGTGGGCCCCCCTCCAACGATCGCAATGCGTGTGTTAGGATTCTTGGCGCATCTTGTAGGCGTATGTTTTGTGGTTCAGGTAATTTGATGGTCTCTGTAAAGGCATCCAAGCCTAGTTCGATGGACCAAATACTATCACAACGTTTGTTGTATCTTATCATTGTTGGGTTGCTCCTGTTTTAATGATGATTTCGCTTAGGGCAGAGCGCCCATACCACACTAGAGCAAGAAGTGCCAGTCCACATAACGCGATCATTCCTAGGAGAATACGCCCATGCCACCACGCGAAAAGTAACCCCGGGAGTAGAGAACCGATCGCGCGTACCACTTGATTAGAAAACGTAATCCCAGTTCGCATGGCGACAATTTTATCTGTTGGGGTTACCATATTTCGCATGGCACCACTCATCACAAAAACGCCCGCCATTCCCCCATCTAATACCACGTATCCCATGGCTAAACCGTAATAGGTGCCTGACGTCAAAAGCATCAAGGATCCAAGGGCGGAGACACCTGAAGCGATAAACAGCGTTTTAACAGGATGGAAATGGCGACTATACTGCAAACGGTCGAGGATGGCGACAACCATAAAGTTAGCAATACCGGCCAGCGTAAACGCTACCCCTGTAGCCATGTCAGGAAGATGAAGGTGACGAGCGATAATCAAAACCATATCAAGAACTACAGCTATGGAGACGAAGTTTGCAAGCCAGTCGATGACCGATAACGTAAACAAGGGAGGCGCAATAAGCATTCGTAATGACTCAAACAAACGTACTGGTTCTGCGTCTCTGAGTGACCGCACATTCGTATCAGCGTGATGGCCACCGAGAATACGTAGACCCACGCCGGATCCTAAAAACAGTATCACCAACAGCCCGAAAATTCCCTTGCCACCCCATGTACTAAATACCAATCCGGCCAAAACAGGTCCGATGATGGTCCCTAAGGCGTCGGAACCCTCCAAATAGTTAGAAACGCGAATCATCGCATCACGTCCAAAAACACTTCGGATTTGCGGAGTTAATGTAATTCGTGTGACCGTGCCAAATATGGCGACGAGCGTTAGCGCGATAACCAATCCAGGCACGGCGATTGGTCCTAAAGCACCCGTTACCATCAGAACGACTAAAGTTAAGAAAATGGCACCCTGGAGCAATTCTGCCTGTGACGGCATTTGGGGCGAATGCTTTCTCTGCGCCCAACGACCAATCGGCAGTGCCGACATGGCCGTAACCAAAGGCACGATGGCCATAATGGCAGTCGAATCTACACGATGGTTGGTTGCTAGCAATAACCAAGGGATACCTAGCTCAATGAAGCGTCCTCCGACAACAGATAGAACTTGACTGAAACACAGTGCCACTATGGGCCTCTTCACGTGATGAACCTCCAAAACGGCAAGGCCCCGCACCAGGTGCGGGCCTTGCCGTTGGCTTCTCCGCCTACCCAACTTTCGAGATTTCATATATGTCTGGGACGGCGATCTCTATTTTTGGGAGTCCGATCCCTAGAGGCGTTCCTTGCGCCATGTGCTCGACGTCAGCTTCGTCAGTAATACGGTTATGGGCCATCACAATCCACGGAACGCGCGTTTCTATGGTGTATCCCTCCATGGGAACGGTGATGCCTGACCCTAACGTTACTTGCTAACCATACCATGTCTTATCGGTTAAGTTAGTTTCGGCTTTCATGATCGTCCACGTTCCCGCTGACGGTAGCTCGTTGCGCATTACGATGGTAGTATCGTTTACATCGATACCGCCGGTAATCATAACCATGCGGTTCTATTCGTCGATTGCAGCCACCATGTGCAAATCATTTGCTCTCAGTAAGATCCACCTTTTAAGGGAATTGTACCATCTTAACTATAAATTATGCAATATGCTGCCAATATTTGGTTGGCACAGGATTATATTTATGGATTATACGGAATATTGCTTGGAAAAGGCCCAACGGGATCCTATTAGAGCTTTGCTGTGGTGGTGCGGTTTTTGTCAGGAAGATTTCTATGACCCGACGGCGAACGTGTCCATAAATGTCCGGATCAGACTCTAATCTGACATGGTCGGGTGCCATGGCCTGATGTCCGGTTAGGTACACGTCATCGCGACACGGCTGTTCCATCAGCACAGTCCCAATATCGCGGACCAGTTCTTTGGGGCGGAACGCTAGCTCACGAAATGTTGCTGTACATCAGCTCCTACGTTTTCCTTACAGGCCTGTATATAATGAATGATCTCTTGGCTTTGGAAGGGGTGTGCATGCATGCAGGATTTAAGCTTGAAATAGACGATGTCTTTACCGGTTTAGATAAGAGGGGCAGAAAATATACGACGACCAAAAGGAGTTGGTAAGAAACACCCTTGATAAGCGCCTATTACTCGTCGATGGCAGCATTGATGGCAGTACGATCCAAGAGCAATGGTTCCCACACATAGAAGCCGATATTTTTATGTCCCACGCGCATGCCAACGAGGACTATGCTATCGGTTTAGCGGGTGAATCATGTTTTGCAAGGTCCGAATACTACAGCGGAGAATGTGGGCCACTTCCGCGGTCGTGTAAAAGGGGCTGTTGGGTGAATCGGTGGGGCACGACATCGGTCTCGCCGCCTTTCTTGAGGGTTCGTGTGAAATGATGGGGTCTCAATGCCACGGTCGGGCGGTCTGCCAGAGTCGCTTACGTAGATACCAACAGCACTTTTTAAGCGCTCTGTCACGTCTTGCCGGACGGCAATCCCCAAGCCTTTGCGACGATGGGAGATCCGCGTCTCTATGATGTCCGCGCGACTCAACGCGCCGCGTTGGTAGGATAACTGGCAATCGAGACGGTCCAGTGGGCGAAGGACCGGGGGTCAGGACTCGTCGTGGAAGATTTGCGGTTCGTCCATGACCGGGATGTGAGCGCTAAATTCAACCAGGTGACGCACCCGTTTAACTATCGGGCCTTTCTGACGACGGTCGAACGGCAGGCAGCGCGGGAAGGGGTCGCACTCCGTAAGGTCCAGCCTGCTTACGCCTCGCTGATTGGACAGGTCAAATATCAACCGGTATGGCATTAGTGTCCATCATGCGGCGGCGTTGGTCATTGGC
>JAJYHT010000007.1 GCA_021784595.1 Bacillota bacterium
GACATACCTCCCTTTCGGAGGATGACGTTGGTGTTAGAAAACGCCTCCCGGCGGGAGGCGAAAACGTACGGATGATGCGGTCGCCAGACTTTATGAAAACTCTCCTATACACCCGTTAACTCCGCTCTAGACACGGCATGATCGCCGCACACCGATAACAAAAAATCAACCTGAACCCTTAATACCGCTCACAACTGGTGAACGCGCTAGTCATCGTTCCCTAGCAGTGTCTGGTCGGTTTGATTCACCAATTACAGGTATTAGTGCTTCTTTAAGTGGGGTAGTTACCGAGCCGATTACGTTAACTAGTGATGATTGGACGTTAATGCTGTCTCCGTGGGACAGCCCTAGTCTATTTCGCAAGGCAATTGACAGGGGACAAATTAACAACGTTGCTGAGGATCATCCTGATATCATCGATAAGTTTAGCCAGGGTATTGAAAAATTGTTGTCCGAGCATCACACAGATAGGCATCGGTCTTGTGAATACGGAAACATGTTTGAGGGCGAGGGCCTGGTCCATCTGTCTGAATCCTGCGGAAACATCTCCGTTTACACATTTGCTACGCACGGCGTGTGCTTTGCATTTCTTGAACTGGACGTCGCTCGTAGGCACGTGACCGTTGTCAAACGAACAACTCCTTAGGCGAATATTGCACCCTCTGTCAAAGATGTCCGATAATATTGACACCGATAATTATACTAAGTATTCTAATAAATAATCCATCTGGTCAAATTATGACCTTGCTGTCAATTATGTTTATCGCAAGGTGCATGGCCCAGAGATAACCAACCGAATGAATTTGGCGGATGAAATTATAAATGTGTATACAGGCCGTGCTCTGATCACCCCGAGGATTATAGAGTAGGGGAGGTATAGGTGTCACAAGGACGGATGATTACGACAAGCGGAGGTGGGGGCAAGAAGTCTCAGTTGGACATCGCCGGAACCCCACTGGGGACTCTGCTGGAGACCTTCTATGCGCGCGATGTCTCTTTGTCGCAGCAGGATGCAAGGGAAGGTTTACGCGTTTTTTGGAAAGGTGTCATCAATTTTTGGGTCCCGCAAGAGCCTGTGAGACGAGTCCGGTGCAGTCAATCTCAGTGGTCAAGTTCGTCTAAGTTGGGAGAGCGCGGGAGTTTCGTTGGAGGGGGGGCACCTTGATGGATTTTCGCCTAAGTGTGGAAGAAGAAATGTTAAAAGGGACCATTCATCAGTTTGCTGCTAAGGAAGTAGCGCCGTTAGCCGCTGCTGTAGACCGTGATGGGGTTTTTCCCGCTAAGAATTTTAAGAAATTGGGCTCTATGGGATTGCTGGGTATTACCGTGCCTGAAGAATTCGGTGGAGCAGGCGGTACTTATATCGACATGATGATTGTGACGGAGGAGCTGGCGTGTGCCTGTACCGCTACGGCGGTGGCTTTTGCAGCCAATGCCGCACTCTTTAGCGACAATTTGGCCCGTAATGGCAGCGATTATTTAAAACAACAATATTTGCCGGGCGCTTGTAGCGGAGAACTGGTCGCGGGCATCGCCATGACTGAGCCAAGCACTGGATCTAATGTGATGTCGATGCAGACCCGAGCTGAACGCCGTGGGGACCACTATGTCCTTAATGGCTCGAAAATCCTTATTACCAACGCACCGATTGGCGATGTCTTTATCGTGTATGCAAAAACTAATCCTAGTGGCGGATCCGACGCGATCAGCGCTTTTGTGGTGGACAAGACATTTCCGGGATTTCATCGAGGTAGGGCATTTGACAAGATGGGTTGGCGGGGATCGCCAACCGGGGAACTGATATTCGACGATTGCATAGTACCTCACGAGAATCTTTTAGGATCCTTAAACCGAGGCACCGATGTTTTGATGAGCGGCCTCAACTCCGAACGTTTAGCGATGGGGGCGTTGTCAATTGGCCTGGCACGCGGTGCCTACGAATTTTCCTTTCAGTATGCGAAGGACCGTGAGCAATTTGGACAATCACTCATAGGATTTCAACTGATTCAGGACAAGTTGGTCACCATGGCTATGCACGTGGAAATGGCCCGTTTGTTGGTTTATAAGGGTGCCGCCATGATGGATCAGGGAACTCGTGGACGTGACGCCAATTTGTTAGCTTCTTATGCCAAGCTGTTTGCATCGGAAATGAGTATGACGGCAACCACTGAGGCCGTTCAAATTCTCGGCGGATATGGATTTACCAAGGATTTTCCCGTCGAACGCATGATGCGTGATGCCAAGATTAACACCATTGGAGGCGGGACTTCTGAAATCCAAAAAATGATCATCATGCGGGAGCTATTGGAGGAACAACATCGATAGCCATCCTGGTGAAGTTCTTTGAACAACGAATTTATAGCTAATGAGGGAGGTAGAGTACGATGGGTGTTGCAGATTGGATTAGTCATCGCGCGAGTATCACTCCGGACAAAGATGCGCTGGTGGACAGGCATCGTCGATTGACCTATGCAGATCTTGAGAAGGAGAGCCGGTCTTTGGCTTCTGCCCTGCGGGACATGGGCATACGGCCCCAAGATCGGGTCGCAGCTTTAATGATGAATCGGACGGAATTCGTGGTGTGTCTTATGGCTTGCGCCCACCTGGGCGCAATTTTTGTACCAATCAATTACCGATTGAACGCGGATGATGTCCGGTTCATTCTTGATGACGCACGTCCTGAATTATTGTTTTATGAGAAGGCGTTCCAAGACACGGTAGACCATATCGGCACTGGTCCCTGGAAGGTGATTGCGATCGATGGGCAAGTGGTCTTTGCCCCGTCCTATCTCACAATGCTCGCGCATGCTCCCGATCTAAAGGCCAGCCTAGTCCGGGGCAGTGACGTGATCGCATTGCTTTATACTTCTGGAACCACAGGAAGACCTAAAGGGGTGATGTTGACCCATGATATTTTTCTATGGAATGCTATTGAATTTATCACCGACTGGGACATCCTTGAGAACGACCGATCATTGGTGGTTAATCCGATCTTTCATATTGTACTCAACATTCTGACGGTACCTTTGCTGTATAAGGGAGGCACGGTCATATTGCAGGACAAATTTGAACCGGAAGTGGCTCTAGATTGGATGGAGAGGGAGCGGGTTACCTGTATGTTCGCTATTCCCACCAACTGGTTGGCAATGATTCAGTCTCCATCGTTTGTTCATAGAGACTTGTCGTCTTTGCGGTTTGCTGCGGGCGGGGGAGCGCCAGTCCCTATGTCCGTGTTAAAGTTTTTTGACGATAATCACATTCCATTTCGAGAAGCCTTCGGTCTGACGGAAACAGCGCCAGCAGTCTCTACCATGCCATCGGGGGAATCACTGCGCAAGAGAGGTTCGATTGGGAAACCCTTTATGCATATGCAAGTGCGAATCATCAATTCAGAGGGGCGCGATGTGGGAACGGATGAAGTTGGTGAACTAATTGTCAGTGGGCCCAACGTTTTTCAAGGATATTGGAACCAGCCGGCGGCTACTGCTGAAGCCATCAAAGAAGGATGGTTTTACACTGGAGACCTGGCGCGCAAGGACTCAGATGGGTATATTTTCATAGTGGATAGAAAGAAGGACCTCATCATTTCAGGAGGAGAAAATGTGGCTTCAGTGGAAGTGGAACAGGTTTTATACGCTCATCAGGCGGTCTTGGAGGTGGCAGTGATCGCCACGCCCGACGACAAATGGGGAGAAGTTCCGTTAGCCATTGTGGTCAAAAAACCTGATGCTGAGGTACAGGAAGGAGAATTGCTGGAATTTTGCCGCACTCGTCTGGCCCATTTTAAGTGCCCCCGTCGGGTGATGTTTGTGCAGCAGTTGCCTAAGACGGCTACCGGAAAAATTCAAAAAAATGTGTTGCGTGATGAGTTTTGGCAAGGGCAGGAGCGGCGTGTGCATTGATCTTTTTTACCATGAATAATACGGTCGGGCTTGGGTGGTTCAACCAAAGGGGGGAGATATGGGAGACGTGCCGGGGGGGCCAATATCTGCAAAAAGTTATCGGAGTCGTCGCGAAGAGCGAAGGCGACAGGAGATTTTGCTTCAAGCAGCCTATGTGTTGGCGGAACAGGGATATCATGGGGTAACCTTGGAAGCTATTGCCTCTCGCCTAGAGATGACCAAGGGAAGTCTTTATTATTACTATCCCGACAAGCAACAAATTTTGTACCTAGTCCTCAAACAGGGCGCACAGGCGGCGCTCGATTATATCAATAGGCAAGTCGGTGAAATGGTCTCGCCTACCGATAAACTCGGTTGCTGGGTTGATGCGCACATCAGATTCATCTGCCAGGAGATGCCATTTTCTGTGACGTTGCTTCAGACGGATGCCATCTTGGAGAACGTGGCTTATGAAGAAGTTCAGAAGCTTCTCGCTCAATATAATAAGGTGGTAGATCAAATATTGGAAAACGGGATTAATGCGGGAGTCTTTACCGTGGTGCCCATAAGGGCCACGCGCAACTTTATACTTGGGGCGTTAAACTGGATTCCCCGTTGGTACACGGACCAGGATGAAATGACTCTGACAAAGCTAATTTCGGTGTATCGCACCCATGTTTTAAAACTTGTAGGACAATAAGTGAGGGAGTGATCCGCAAAATCGGTATCTCTTCATGCAGGTGATTGCTATGGCAGGTATTGCGAACCAACCGGATATGGCCCGCATTAATGAATAGGGCTATTTCTGGCACTGGTGGCAGTGCGAACAGGAGGATTTTTTGGTGATAGAGGAAATGGCAAACCATCTTTTTTACACATGGGCCGGGCTTCGCGTGGTCCAAGCTCGTGGGGGACAAGCGGTGGTGGAGTTGGACGTTAAAGAGCACCATCGCGGAGGCGGGGGAACCCGCGCTATCAACGGAGGCATCGTCGCCTATTTATTTGACGGACTTTTGGGAGCAGCTGTCGGTTCAACCTGGACCGAGGACATCGTAGGCCAGGTTACGGTGACTCTCAACATTCAATATCAGCGGATGCTGCAAGCAGAACACACAGTGGTCGGCCGTGGCCGCGTTACCAATAAAGGAAGCGCCATGGTGTTTGTTGCCGGTGAAGTGTATGACGAATCCGGCGAAGTGGCAGCCACTTGCACCGGGGTCTATCGTGTATTCCGTAAGCGGTAGAGAAGTTTGAGCGATATTAACGGTTGCGGAGGGTTGTTAGGAATGGCCGAATATGATGACATGGAGAAAATACGTCGGCAGCCGATTAGACATATCGGACCCGGTGTCATTGTCAGTAGTGAGGACGTTGCCCGGTTGTCCAATATCATGGGCGGGCACGACAACATAAAACGGCTCAGGATAGGCGCCAGAGCGCGATCCAGGTGGGGTGCGCTCGCCACCTGGCCTGTCCCATTAAGACGAGAACAATACCCCAGAGGTCGATTTCGTGTCACTAGGTGATACATTTCCACGAAAACACCTCCGAAGTCTGGCTAGTGATCCAAGCGACTGCTTAGGCAATTGGAACAGGAAATACGTGGTGGGTGCAAATGTCGTTGATCGCCGCCACCGCGAGTGAGGGTGTGAATCCATCGGATGCCGCATCGAACACGGAACGAGACCGATTCGCTAGCATGCCGAAGGAAGACCAACTTGGAGGTGTCGGGCGGGATTTAAAAAGCCTAAGTGTGAACTGTGTAGACGCACCACCGAGAAGTCCGTCAGGTAAAGCGACGAAGCATGTGTTGTGGGAATCGGTGACCCCCAATTAGTTCTGATTGAGTTGCTGGTGGGTGGATGTGACCGTGATTCGAACGTCCGCTGCCAGCCATGTGGTGTCGGCACTGGGGGATAGCACGAGGTCAATGCGACTCACCTCCGGCACCTCTTCTACCAGACGGGAGATACGCAACAGGATGTCTTGAAGAGAGTCTTGGTAATCTTTCAGATCCGAGTCGCCAATAATCCGCGCCACCATGGTCAGGGCATCAAGGTCGGTTAACGGGATAATTCTAGCAATAGGTTGAAAGTCAGAACTAGGGACGGCATCATCGCTAACCCGGGCGTGTTGCAATCGCACAGACATTAACGGTCCGAACAAGCGGTCCGGTGTGACCGAAATGTGGATACTCCAAGACGATAGTGCCCCAGGAGTTCCGCAAGCGATACCCATAGCCGTGAGAATGGCTTGGGCATATTGGTCCGCAACCGTCGGGTGTGATAGTGTCTCTGTCGCTATGGCACGGGCATGAGTGGTATCTGCACGAGTAAGATCCGGAATGCGTCCTATGGGTTGACGCCGATATTCAGCGTAGCGAGCCGCCCGCGCTAGCGCTCGCACTGCCGACTCAGGAAATCGATACACGGGAATTTTGGTGTCGCCGGCCTCAATGTAGCGAATAGTTAAGTCATCTGTCATCAAAAAGTTAGCAATCACTGGTTTGGCATGTTCTTCGGGCACTTCTTCTCGATATTGGCGCACCGATTCGCTAATGGCCTCTGATACCGAAGACTCCTCTGAAATCCCCACCGGAATGAACAGCACGATGACCGCATCGATCGTCAAATCGCGCAGAAGCGGAGGCAACGCGGTTCGATATCGGTCGGCTAGCGCGTCAAATCCTAAATTGATGGGAGGACAAGCCAAAGTAAGACCCATAGCCACAAGCGCATCGATGGTTACCACTTCTGCTCCTGACGCGTTGGTGACGACCGCCACGCGTCGGCCCGGAGGCAACGGTTGATGTGCAATCAAAGCCACCACGTCAAATAGTTCTTCGAGCGTGTCAGCGCGAATGATTCCGGTTTGGCGAAACAACGCATCAACTGGCACGTCAGAATCTGGCGAGCGGGCACTTTTGACCACTAGCACTGGTTTGCGACGGGTAACCCGTCGGGCGATACGGCTAAACTTGCGGGGATTTCCGAATGACTCCAGATACAACAGCACCATCGTGGTGTCGGGATCATCTTCCCAATATTGGAGTAAGTCATTACCGGAAACATCTGCCTTATTGCCCATGCTGGCAAAACTGGAAACGCCCGCACCAGTGCGCGTGGCATAGTCCAAAATGGCGATGCCGAGAGCACCGGAATGACTAGCAATGGCTACGGAACCGTGCGGCGGCAATCCGGGAGCAAAAGAGGCGTTTAAGTGGATGGCATGATGGGTATTGAGCAAGCCCAGACAATTGGGGCCCAACAGGCGGGTTCCGGCCTCCCGCAGGGCTTGGGTCATGGCGTTCTCAATCTCCACGCCCTCGGGCTGTCCCGTTTCAGAAAAGCCCGAGGAAGTTACTACGACTGCCTTCACTCCGGCTGCGATGCATTCTCGGATTACAGGTGGCACACCTAGTGCGGGCACCACTATAATGGCCAAGTCGACGGGTTCAGGGACATCACTTATGCTCGGATAGGCCTTGACTGCAGCCACCGACCGTGCACTGGGATTAACTGGGTAGACGGTGCCCTGAAATCCTGCTTCCAGAATGTGGCGCAGTACCATGTGACCCAGCCGTTGGGGATCGCGTGAGGCGCCAATGACTGCAACGGTTTGAGGCTCAAAAAAGGTATGCAAGGAAGCAGCGGTTGCCAATTTGTCCCGGGTATCCTGCATGGCGCGCACACGTTCGGTCTCGCCGAGTGGCAAGATCAGCCGTATTACACCATCTGCCCATTCTTGATGGATTTCGAAGCCACTGGAGCGAAATACTGTCAGCATGCGTTGATTATCACCCAATACAAAGGCTTCAAATTGACGATAGCCACGCAACCACGCGTGATGAGCCAAATGTTCAAGCAGCAGTGTCCCCAGACCTCGGCCCTGAACGCGATCATCAACAAAGAATGCAGACTCTGCGGTGCCGGGGCCGGACATCGCATAAGTGCCAATGGCCAGGATTCGATCTTGGGCCACGGCGACAAGAGAATAGGAGTCGTCACGGCCAATGGCCATCATGCGTTCCAACTCTGCGGGACTAAGTTCGGATACCATGTGAAAAAATCGGAAATACAGGCTGTCAGGAGATGCCTCTCGAAATAGACGCATAAGGCGTTCGCGGTCGGCTGGGCTATCTTCCGGCGGCCGCAATTCAGCAATTCGTCCGTCACGCAAGATGATGCGGGCCATGTTAAGGCCTCCCCATGTGAGATGCCTATATTGTGACATATCCTAAGGCCGTGGCAATGGGATAAAGGTCAAAATGTTCGCAGTTTGTTACAATGAACACAGCAGTGAACGTGTGAAAGTGAGGCACCAAAGCATGACAGAACACGCCGAGATGATCTACAGTGACGAATATCTGGCGTATAACTTCGGCAACGGACATCCTTTTAATCCCTTGCGACTGAATTTGACTCGCGACTTGATTGAATCCATGGGTGTGCCTCTTTTAGCGCATCCGCCGCGCATGGCTACGAAAGCGGAATTGAAGACGGCCCACGCGTCGTCCTATATTGAAGCAGTCCAACAAATGAGCATTACGGGCCAGCCCTCATGGGATGCGGCGCGCTTTGGCCTGGGTACTGATGATGACCCAGTGTTTTTGGGCATGCATGAAGCGGCCAGCTTAGCGGTAGGCGGAAGCCTGGTCGCTGCGGAGCGGATAGTCCAAGGACAGTCTCTGCATGCACTTAATCTTTCTGGCGGACTTCACCATGCCATGTTTGCCTCGGCTTCGGGATTTTGTCTTTACAATGATGTAGTCGTCGCGGTACGTTATTTGCGGGCGATGACGGGGTGGCGTGTGCTGTATTTAGACATAGATGCCCATCATGGCGACGGCGTGCAAGCGGCCTTCTATGATGATCCTAATGTGGTGACAATCTCATTTCATGAGACAGGCAAGTATCTGTTTCCAGGTACCGGAGATATCCGAGAATTGGGTATCGGAAAGGGTTATGGCAGCGCTCTCAATATTCCGTTGGAACCGTTCACCGATGATCAGTCGTGGCTTGAGTGTCTCATGGCAATCGTGCCTCCGGTGTTGGAACGATTTCAGCCGAATATTATTGTCAGTCAACACGGGTGCGACGGACATGCGTGGGATCCGTTGACGGACTTATCCGCAACGACTCAGCTTTTTTACAATGTTGCACAATTGGTTCATCAATGGGCTCACAAATACACTGAAGGCAAATGGCTGGCAGTCGGTGGCGGGGGATATGAGCTGGTGCGGGTGGTGCCGCGGGCATGGACGTTGCTTTGGATGGAGATGACAGGGCAGGGGGAGAACGAGAGAACCCCGGTGCCCGACGTTTGGCGGTCTCGCTGGCAGTCCCTGACGTCCGAGCCATTGCCAATGTATCTGGTTGATCGCAAATCTGACTTTGCACCTGGCCCCCGGGCAAGGGCCATCCGAGACGCTAACCGACATACCGTCACCCGGTTGCAGGCCCTGTCAGAGACAACTCTTCATCCCTTCTTGGCCGGGCGGCCCGCATTTGAATAGGGCTATTGCATGGTCTTAGGCTCAATTTCATGCAATGATGTGACAGATATTTGTAGATCAGGCTCGGTTGGGATGCGGGCCTATGATCCGCATCCCAACCCCGGGGACTTGCTTCATTAAGAAGCAGGTCCAAGCCTAATATCCTTATACGAGGGGGAACCAATAATGGCACTATCTACACTCGAGATTAATGGCGATGAGCATTTGGCGTATATCACATTGAACAATCCCAAGCGTCGTAATGCATTGTCAGAAGCCCTGCTGATGGAATTGGACCACCATCTCCGCGAGCTGTCGCGATTACCGGAGATTAATGTGATTATTATTCGTGCTCAAGGACCAGTATTTAGTTCTGGGCATGATTTGAACGAGGTGTTAAACGGAGAGGCTCAAGAGGTGCACGATTTGTTCAAGACATGCGGCAACACGATGCGGGCTATCCGCGAGGCCCCTCAAGTTGTGATAGCGGAAGTGTCAGGAATCGCCACCGCAGCGGGTTGTCAGTTGGTGGCAGCGGCAGATTTGGCGGTGGCAGGACTGTCCGCTCAATTTGCTACGCCCGGTGTGAAGATCGGGCTCTTTTGCAGTACACCCGCAGTCCATGTCAGTCGTAATCTAGGACGAAAAAAAGCTGCTGAAATGCTGTTTACGGGCTCTTTTATGTCAGCCTCCGATGCGGAAATTCATGGACTGATTAATCGAGCAGTGCCCGATGAAGAACTGGAGCAACGAACATTGGAGTTAGCTCGTACCATTGCCCAATATAGCCACGACACTCTAGCAACCGGGAAACGTATGCTTCAAAAGCAGTGGCAAATGGCCGATGACGAGGCGTTGGACTATGCTACAGAAGTGATTTCTCTGCAAAGCACGCATCCCGATGCCCGAGAAGGCATCACCGCATTTTTATCTAAGCGGGCCCCTCAGTGGGCTGGGAAAACACGCGCTTCATTATGATGGGGCGCCCGGCCGGTAGGGTTGCAAGTACCCTTTGCCGGCCGGCCTCCCGCGTATAGGGTCCGTGTCGATGATTAGGAATAGGGTGGGATATCCAAAATTATTTTCCCAAATTGGGTCCCTTCTTCCATCGTTTTCTGCGCGATGCCAGCGTCTTCTAATGCAAAATGGCGGTCAACCACCGGGCAAATCTTATGGGCTTGACAGAACATCAACATGGCCTCAAAATCGCTGGGACTGCCCATCGTGGTGCCGCGAATGTCGATTTGCTTGAAGAACAGTCGGGGCATTACCAAATTGTTTACTGGCCCAGTGGTTGCTCCGAAGACAACAATGCGGGAGCCTGGTTTGGCCAGAGTCACCAAGTTATTGAATGTGGGCCCGCCGACACTGTCGATGGTCAAATCGAATCCGCTACATAACGCTCGGAGTTGCTTAACCCATTGGGGGTCGCGATAATTGACGCCGCCCTCTGCACCTAACTGCATTGCGCGGGCCAACTTGTCATCAGAACTTGAGGTGACAAACACGCGAGATTTCGCGGCTACTGCCATTTGCAATAGCAAGGTCGCCACTCCACCTCCGATGCCGGGGATTAGAACGGTTTCTCCTTGAGCCAATTCACCACGGGTAAAAAGCGCCCGGTACGCAGTAAGTCCGCCGAGAGGAAGTGCAGCGGCATCGCTCCATGCCAAATAGGATGGTTTGGGGAACACGTTTTCAGCGGGTACCTTGACCAGCTGTGCATAAGTGCCATTGGTCGGATTGCCCAATATATTAAAATCGGCCGCATAAAATCTAGGGTTTGGTCCCCAATTCAGCGCGGGATTAATAATGACTTCCTGGCCAATCGTGAGTGCCTTGACGTCGGGGCCCGCCATATACACCGTTCCGGTGCCATCGGAGCCGGGAATGGACGGGAATTTGACACCGGGATATAGGCCCGATCGAGCATACACATCCCGGTGGTTCAGTGATGCGGCCTTCAACAAAACGACGACTTCCCCCGGACCCGGGACTGGATTAGGTAAGTCTTCGTACAAAAGTTTTTCTGGTCCTCCCATTTCACGCACGATGATGGCTTTCATGAGGTGCCTCCTTGGACAAAATATTTGACGAAGTCTGGTCTTTTAAGGTAATAACTCGCTGCTAGGAAGGCTCGGGTGTGACAGACTAGGAGAAACTGGGCTATATGAACAAAAAGTTCTCACCCCGCCATCCTGCCATATCTGGCAGGATCGGGCAAGTTTCTTCAGAACCATGCTCGTCTATTGGACAGGCAACGCCGACCCTTTTTACTGTGCGGTCGGCGTTGGAGTGGGCATAAATCATTTTTTAGCGGGGATGGTCATAATTTGACTAGAGACCTCCATTAAAAATTGGGCTGCATCGACTCCGTCCACCCAGCGATGGTCAACCGTCAAGGATACGGGAAGGCCGTCAGCTTGTAGAGCGCCCACTCCTAAAATCGCCACACCTGGCGCGCTTAAGACGGGCGTGAAATATTCGATGCCCCAGGGGCCGAGATTGGAGACGGTAAAAGAAGGGCGGTGGGTCAGGTTCAAGTTGCCCTTTTTAATTTGCGCTAACGCCGTCTGCCATGCGCTGAAAGACTCCGGCGCGGGAGAAATCGTATGAACGAAGAGTTTTTGTTCCCGCGATACGGCAATACCCATGGCAAGCTCTGGAGCCTGCACGAATCCTTCGTCATCAATCCAGCCATGAAGGCGGGGATGCGTCCCAAGAGATTTCTGCACGGCATGACAAACCACTGGCAGCACTAGTCCGTGCTCTTCTAAGGAATGGGGCCAGACTAGTTTACGGTGTACTGTGAAGGGGATTGCGCCCGGATTTCTTAGGTTGTCAATTAAGGTGCGACGAAACGTGTCCCATGGTATCTTAGAGCCCGAGGATGGTTTTTGGATCCATTCTTCAAGTAGTCTTATCGATAGCTTTTGATTGGGATAGGCACTTTGCACAGCAGAAAGATCGATATTGCGATCTTTGGCAAAGCGTCTCACGGCCGGTGTCACTGGCACAAATTCTTTGGGATCATGGGCTCCCAGGTCTGCACTTTGCTCCATCGAGGTGGGGGAGGGCTGTGGTTGGTCTCCAATCACGGCCACCGTATCTCCCGAGTGAAAGGCTTGATCATCTGTCACGATAATGCTCAGGTAGCCATCACTGGGGGCGACCACTTCCAACGAAACCTTGTCCAACATGGCTTCGGCGATCACCTGCCCCGACCTGACGAAACTTCCTGAATTAAAAAGCCAATGGGTTAATACCGCTTCGGTTGTTGCATCATCGGAAAACGTTATCGTTATGTCCATCGTTTATCCCCTCATGTTTAAAACTCTGTCACGTAGGTTACAGCATCCAAAATACGTGGAGTCGACGGTATCACCGCTTGTTCCAATGGTCGGCTGTAGGGAATGGGCACATTGGGAACCGCTACCCGCCTAACGGGCGCCTCTAAATATTCTAAGGCTTGTTCTGCCGCGATGGCTGCAATCTCTCCCGACATGCCGAACGACAGGTAGTCTTCATCGACAATGACTAGACGGTGGGTCTTCTTCAAGGATGACAAAATGGTCCCCGTGTCAAGAGGCACCAACGTGCGCAGATCCACGACTTCTACGGAAATACCTTTCACAGCGGCTATTTCGGCTGCTTCAACCGCACGATGGACCATGGCGCCAATAGTCACGATAGTGACATCGGTTCCGTCTCTAACGATGTTCGCTCGGCCAAGGGGAATGGTGTAGGACTCTTCGGGCACAGTAACCACCGCCCGATCGTCAGATGGCATCCAACCTAACCCTAACAGGCCCTTGTGGAAAAAATACATGACCGGATTGGGATCTCGGATGGACTGAATCATCAGTCCCTTAGCGTCATAGGCGTTGGAAGGCACCACGACTTTGAGGCCGGGTACATGGGCAAACAAGCCATACAGCGTTTGGCTGTGTTGGGCGGCGTCATTGTACCCTGCCCCCATCGCTGTCATCAGTACCAGTGGATGGCTCACTGAGCCCCCAGACATATAGTGGTTTTTGGCCAAGTGATTATAAATTTGATCCATGGCGACGCCAAAGAAGTCAACAAACATGAGTTCTACAATGGGGCGCAGCCCTTCTGCAGCGGCCCCCGCTGCAGCACCGATGAAGGCACTTTCCGAAATGGGGGTGTCAATGACTCGATTGGGACCATATTTGGTGAAGAGTCCAGTTGTCGATCCAAAAATGCCGCCATAAGGTCCTACATCTTCACCCATCACAAAAACTCGTGAGTCGGCCGCCATTTCTAAGTCGATCGCCTCACTAATAGCACGCGCCATGGTCAACTTGCGACTGGTTTCTGTTGCCATTTTAGATAGCCTCCTTTCCGGTCTCCGCAAACACGTCAGTCAACGCGTCTTCGGGCATAGGCTCGGGCGATTTCCGAGCAAAACCCACCGCTTCATCAACCCGGGCATTGACCCGTGTCTGAATGTCTTGATCGGTCGCGCTGTCAAGCCACCCATTTGCCAACAGAAGATCGCGAAAACGGGGGATGGGATCATGGTGCCGCCATTCGTCCTTTTCTCCCTGCGCCAAATAAGCTTCTGCATCTCCTTGAAAATGGCCATACAAGCGGGTGGTTTCAATTTCGATCAAGGAAGGTCCGTCGCCTCTACGGGCGCGGTCAATGGCTTCCTTGCCGGCTTCATAAATGGCAACAACATCATTGTCGCGAATGTAAACGCCGGGAATGTTGTACGCTGCGGCTCGTTCACTGTTGCGCGAGACCGCGGTGGATTCCGACTTCGGCACTGAAATGGCGTAATGATTGTCCTCGATGATGAAAACTACCGGAAGCTTCCACAGGCTTGCCAAGTTCAAACTTTCGTGAAATGTTCCTTGATTGGCTGCTCCTTCACCCGCAAAAGCCACTGCAACTCGATCCGATCCTTGCCTTTTCATGGCCAAAGCGGCACCTAGAGCTGGAGGAAAACCTGCTCCCACAATTCCCGAGCAACTGAAATGTACTTGGGGATCGAATAGATGCATGTGCCCACCCTTGCCATGAGACAAACCATCCACGCGGCCAAAAATCTCGGCGGTCATGCGGTTAAGGTCAACCCCTTTGGCGATTGCAATATGATGAGGCCGGTGGGGAGCTGTGACGGCGTCATCATTCCGCAAGTGAATGCCAATTCCGACTGCCACCGGTTCTTGACCAGCGGCCAGATGCATTTCGCCTGGTACGGGTCCGGCAGCGATGCTGAATAGTGGTGATTTTCCTTCCGTATAGATTTGTGCCATTTGGTCCTCATAGCGGCGGATAAGAAGCATTTGCTCGTACATGAAGACCGCTTGCTTGCTGTCCATAGCAATCCTCCTTCGTAAATTAACTGACATCTTTCTATTCTCATCATACCATTGCACTAATCAAATAGGACAGGTTACTATGGATACTAACTCTATAGTTATGCTTCGTATGATTCTCCAATCAAGGGCTAGTAATGATTCCATTGTTAAATAAGGAGTGGTTCATGTGAGAGTGAGAAATATACCCACATTAAAGCTTCTAGGTATCCATCGCCGGTTGACGGAAGTTGTCGGTTAAAATGGGGTAGGAAACATGTGCGAGGAGTAGCAAGAACTCATTCGATTGGACGACAGCATATATAATAAAGTTTAAAACTGCCCCCCAATTTGCGGGCAAAAACGTGTACTAAAGGAGTGCTGTATAGTGTTTGTTCCTTTGACTCCGTTGGAATTTGGTCGTAGGGCTTTTAAGTTATATCCAAAACGCGTAGCAGTAGTGGATGGTCCCGTGACGTTAACTTATGGAGAACTGGCCAATGATGTGTACCGACTGGCTAATCGGTTGCGTCAGGCCGGTGTTTCACCCGGCGACCGGGTGGCAGTTTTGGCGCCAAATACCACCATGATGTTGGAAACTTTCTTTGGAGTGCCTTGGGCGGGTGCGGTTTTGGTGCCTCTAAACACGCGGCTATCGACCGAAGATTACGGATATATCCTCGCCCATTCGGGAGCACGCGCCATTCTGGTAGACCAAAATCTTCTGGAGGTGGTGGAGCCATTGCTCTCTGCGATCCCTCTGGTCGTCGTTGACGGAGACAACCCTCATTACCTTTCGTACCGCCATTGGATAAGCGGTGGAGATCCAACGCCCTTGGCAATTCCGGTCCGAGACGAAAATGCAATGATTACACTGAATTACACGAGTGGGACCACGTCTCGTCCTAAAGGGGTCATGTTGACGCACCGCAATACTTATATGAATGCGGTAGACTTTGTCATCCATCATCGCCTGACTATAGCGGACCGTTACTTGCATACGTTGCCCCTGTTTCATGTGAATGGATGGGGCGATGTATGGGCAGTTTCGGGCGTGGGAGGCATGCACGTCATGTTGCCAAAAGTTGATGGCCCAAGCATGTGGTCGGCTATTGACGAGGCTGGTGTGACGGCTATGTGCGGAGCTCCTGCTGTGTTGAACATGTTGGCAACCACAACTCATTCCGCTTTAGTCCATCCCTTGCGTATCGCATTAGCGGGCGCTCCTCCGCCAGCTGCGTTGCTCCAACGGCTTAGGGCAAAAGGCATAGAGGTCGTGCATGTATATGGTTTGACCGAGGTGTCGCCCTGGATCACAGTCTCGGAAGAGTATCCCGAAGACCAGGAGTTGTCGCCGGAGTTGCGGGCGGCGAAAGCATCCTGGCAGGGGGTCGAACAACTGCTGGCGGGCGAGGTGAAAGTTGTGGGGGAAGATGGGCATGAGGTGGCTCATAACGGTGAAGAGCTAGGTGAAATTGTTAACCGATCCAATGTGGTGATGGCTGGCTATTATAACGACCCTGAGAAAACCTCAGAAGTCATTGTGGACGGCTGGTTTCATACGGGAGATCTAGCAGTCGTGCATTCTGATGGCTTCATTCAAATACGCGACCGGGCTAAGGATATCATAATTTCTGGCGGCGAAAACATCTCGTCGGTAGAGATTGAGGACGTGTTATATCGACATCCGGCTGTGTACGAAGCGGCCGTGGTTGCGGTGCCCGATGAAACATGGGGAGAAACTCCTCAAGCGTTTGTTGTAGTGCGCCCTGAACATCAAGTCGATTCGGAAGAATTGCGCCGCTTTTGTCGAGATCACTTAGCCCATTTTAAAGTCCCTACCCGATTTGTGTTCTTAGATAATCTGCCGCGTACCGCAAGCGGGAAGGTGCAAAAATACGTATTGCGCCAGCCTTATTGGCAAGATGATAGCCATGTACATTAATCATCGGACAGAAAAAAGTAGTCTTTAGCACGTTTATGTTCATGGCGATGGATCTACGTACTTCGAAGACGGGTGCGGGCCACCAGACAAAGAACAGCGGCGGCGAGAGGACTACAGGCACCTCTTCCCGAGCACTTCGGAAGAGGTGCCTTCGCTATGGGGTTGCCCCAAATCCTACCCTTCGTGACCTAGGGATTCTTCGGAAATTTCGTATGTAACCAAGCCTCAAATGGGTTTCAGTTCATCAATTTGT
>JAJYHT010000047.1 GCA_021784595.1 Bacillota bacterium
TATCATAGCGGGTCGCTCCGGTGTCTTTTGAGCGTGCAACCGCAAGTATTCGTGCAGGGGCCGCTCGCCCCAATTGTAGGAAATATCCGATGCCACGGCTTTACCTCCTCTTAACTTAAAATCCGGTGGGCCAATTGGCCAGTCTGCGTGCGCTCTTATATCGCCCGCTGTCCCAAGCGGCGCTGAGCACGCGCACCAGGAACTGTCTGGTGGTGCGAGGCTCGATGACATCATGAATCAGATACTTGCCTGCCGCGGGAAAGGGGCTCACTTCGAACTCCCATTGCGCCAAAAGCTCTTGCCGCAGCGCCTCGGGGTTGGAAGCTTCACTTAACGCCTTTTTGTAAACCACATTAATACCCACTTCCGCGCCCGTGAAACTGATTTCCGCGCTAGGCCAGGCCACCACTAAGTCCGCTCCCATGCCAGGACCTGCCATATTGCTGTAAGCAGCACCGATGCTCTTTCTTATCACCACCGAGACTTTGGGCACAGTTGACCAAGCCAGCGCCTGGTTCCACACCATAATCTTGGTGGGCATTTTCTGACGTTCCGCAACGCTGCCCACCCGAAAGCCTGGAATGTCATGCAGAAATATCAAAGGAATATGGTAGGAATCACACAAGCATATGAATTCGGTGGCCTTGTCCGCTTCATCGGGGCCAGCCGATCCCGCTTGGTACAGCGGCTGGCTCGCGATGAGCCCCACCACATGACCGTCTAGCCGAGCAAACGCCGTAATCAAAGCGCGACCAAATCCTGCCCGCAGTTCAAATACGCTATCCAAATCACATATCGCCCGAATTAGTTTCTTCATGTCGTATGGTCGGGTGCGCTCGGTCGGCACCAGGTTGACCGCATCGTCGAGCATCCGATCCGGCGTATCGGTGGGCGGCAGGTACAAAGGAGCAGACTCCGCATTTTGCGGCAGGTAGCTAAATACCCGGCGCAAGGCATCTAAACTTTCGTCCACGGTTTGACCCACATGGTCAATTTGTCCGGTGATTTCTCCCTGAATTTTGACTCCGCCCAATTCTTGCGCGCTGATCTTTTCGCCGGTGGCGATTTCCAGCATCCGCGGTCCCACCGCCGCCATCGCGGTCCCGCTGACTTGGGTGACAAAGTCAGAGGACACGGCCACCCAAGTAGGGCCCCCGAAACTGTCCCCTAAAATCGCCGTTAACAACGGCACCTGTCGTCCATGCTGCAGAAGATGCATGGGCATCATGCTTTGGCTAATCCCATCAGACCCCATCCCATCGGGAATCCTTAGTCCCCCGCCTTCTCCTAGGTGAAATATGGGCAGGCCGCGCCGGATGGCAAACTCGTGTAAATGCTGCCACTTTCGCAAGTGGACGCGCCCCTCGGTTCCTGCCAAGACATTGCGGTCAATGGCCACCACCACCACTGGCCGTCCTCCCACCCGCGCCAAACCGCCAATCATCCCATCTGCCGGGGAACGGTCCTTCATTTCAACAACGTCCGAATGGCTGAGCAAGCCAAATTCCTGAAAACTATCCTCGTCCACCAGACGGCCAAGGCATTGCCGTGCGTTAAGGTCTAGGCCTTTGCTTTCTTGGCGATCCTGTTCTTTGCTTTGCCCTTTAAAAGCCAATGCTCGCTGCTTGCGCTTATCCAGATCATTAATCAACTCTCGCATCTTGTTAAAGGCCCCGCTTTCCCTATCGTCAACCGTTTCCCCTTATCTTAGTCCAGACCATTATGCTCGCCTGGCTCCTCCGCCCTGGCGGCAGTTGTCGCCATTTTTACACGCTGCTGCACCCTTTGGCATCTTTGTCTTCCTTCAACCTACTATCCGGTCGGTACGTTGTCTAGGAAAATTTAAGCTTTCGAGAAAAAACAGGCAATTGTTTAGCATGCCCACAGTTTAAGCGCTCTGACCTCACTCATCTCGAAACATCGGATGGCGCTTGCTCAAAAAAGCATCAATCCCTTCATGCATATCATGAGATTGACTGATTTGAACTAACTTCTCGGCCGTGTAGTCTATGGCTGAGGCCAAGTCAAGGTTTTGTCCAGTTACCAGCGCATCTTTAAGTGCGCGCAGCGCCAGCAGCGGTTTCTTGGACAGTTTGTGGGCAAATTCCATGGCCTGGTCGCGCACGGTGCCATCGGCACAGAGGGCGTCCACCAGGCCCAGCGACAGCGCCTCACCAGCATTAATCGCATCTCCGGTCAAGAGCAGCTTCCAGGCCGCCGCGCGAGGAATCAGGCGCGGCAACCGCGGTGTTCCTCCCGCCCCCGGAATCAGTCCTAAATTGATCTCGGGCAACCCCAACACCGCAGACGAATCGGCGTAGCGGAAAGTGCACGCCAAAGCCAACTCCAATCCCCCACCCAATGCGGGCCCGTTAATGGCCGCAATGCTCGGATGCGGCATCGTCTCCACCCGATTAAAGAGATCAATCAATCGTTGGTTGTATTGTGCATTTTCCCCAGGGGTGCGGTCGCGCAGCTGACGCAGGTCGGCGCCTACTAAGAACATCTTGCCAACACCCGTAATAATGACGACGCGCACCTGACGATCGTTGGCAATGCGGTCTATGGAGCCAGCGAATTGCGAAAGCAACTCTTCGCGCAGTGTGGTGACCGCCCCCTCGCCCGGCCGCAATTCTACAACCACCACGCCGTCATGATTGGTTTCTTCGATATATCTTGCCTCCATGCTCATTCCTCCTATCTCAATTGGCCATCCGACCGGGGACTAGCAGGCCATCACCCATCTTTTCAATGCGGTCACAAGTTGGTGGCGCACCTCAGCCACCAAGGAGCGAGCCGGCATCAGTGCTCTGCATTGTTTCTGCACCGTGGTCAACGTGTCTGCGTGATAGTGCGCCTGTCCGCCAGCATAACCATAGAATTGGTTGGTCACTTCCGTCAGATTGACATCAAAGCACGCCACAAACAGCACGAGATGGCCCAGAATATAACGATGGAGCGCACCTTCATCCCTAATCGAGCGCCAAGCCTGCGCGGTTCCCGCTATTTTTTGCGACCCCACCAGCAAATTGTAGCGTCCGTCACAAATCGAGCCTGGCACGGCGCCTGGCCGAGTCAATATGCCCATACTGTGGAGCGCCTGTTGCACCGGCGTCATCAGAGCGTGAAACACCTCATCGGATGTTAGGTCGCCGGGTTCGGGCCAGATTAAGGACAGATTGATGATCCCCGGCCCTTGGGGAACGGCCGTGCCTCCAGTCTGGCGCACAGATACCGGCCATCCTGCCCGCGCCATTTTTCCCAATGCCTCTGCCCAGCCAGTGAGCTTTAGATCGGACTGTCCCACGACCAATCCGGGATCCGATTGCCAGATTCGGAGCACTGCGGTGCCCTGCTCAACGGCGCTCCGAGCTAGCACTTCGTCGCACTGCAGATGCATGCTGGCCTGCCCGGGCTGATGGTCGTCCACCAAAAGCCAATTGCGGTAGCGCTGTGGCCCGGAGATTGACCCCATGCGCTCATGACCTTTTTGCCCCGCCTGGCCCATGGCACTTCTCGGATTCTCTAGGATACTCACATCAACCGAGTCGGGCGCGCGATCATTTCCTTTAACGTTTTGACGAAGCTCCCCGCTACCGCTCCATCAATCGCCCGATGATCAACCGTTAAGCTATAGGGCATCCTATAGCCCACCACAATATGGTCGTCTTGATCAACGATGGGATGTTTTTCCATAGCGCCTATGCCTAAGAGTCCGGATTGCCCGCGATGAAGTATCGGAGTGCCCCATTCCCCGCCGAAACTTCCAAAGTTGCTTAACGTCACGGTGCCTCCATTCATGTCATCGGGACTCAAGCGTCCTTCACGGGCTTGAATAGCCAAAAAAGCCGCTTCGCGGTGAATCGCCACGAGCGACTTTTGATCAGCTTGACGAATCACCGGCACCAACAGCCCTCGGTCGGTCGCCACCGCCAGGCCGATATTGACAGCGTCCCACTGCACCCATTCGTGATCGGTCAAAAAGCCGTTGAGCACCGGATTGGCGGTCAAGGAGACGGCCAGCACGCGCACGAATATGGCGGACCAGGAGGGCGACACGCCTAAATACTCGTGGTCTTCTTGCAATGCTTGATATAGGGTGAGCAAGGCGCCGACATCAAACCACCCCATGAGCGTCATTTGAGCGGTTTCGGCCAAACTTTGCACCAAATTGCGAGCAATCGCCTGTCGAATGGGTGGGAGCGAACGCCGTTGCCCAAGACGCTGATCAGAACCCAAAGATTGATGTTCCGAAGACGTGCCGGCGGCCGCCTCTGCCCGGCGGACATCGTCGGCCAGCACGGCATGGTCAGGACCGCTTCCCTCAATGGTGGACAAATCAAGCGCCCATTGCCGTGATAGCTCACGAGCCAAGGGTGTGGCTCTTATGAATGAATCGGTCCCCGGGTCCACAGTCTTGGCCTTTTTAGGTCCAAGATTCAGCACATCCTGACGAGTCACGCGAGCATGGGCGCTGTCGGCAGCAATGTCCGACAGTTCAACGCCCATCGAGCGAGCCAGGCGTCTAACCGAAGGCGCGGCGCGCCGAGTTTGTTCATTGTCTGGCGCAGCCAAAGGCTTCTCTTGCTGAGGATTGCGCACAAATCCAATGACCTCGGTCATCCGTGCTCTTTGTCCCTCGGCCACCACGATTTCGAGCACCCCGTCGCCTGGCGACGCTAGATCGTTTACCACTTTATCCGTTTCTAAGATTGCAATAATCTCATCTTTTTGGACAAATGATCCCGCCAGCTTGGTCCAACCTTGAATGAGCACATCCCCATCCTCTACACCAATTTTGGGAATCCGAATTTCCATCAACTATCCTCCCTTCAGGGAACGATGCACCGCATCCACAATATCTTTGGCTCCCGGCAAAATATAGTCTTCGCTACGTCCGACCGGCACCGGGGTAAACTGGCTGGTCACGCGAATTATGGGCGCATCCAGGTAATAGAGAGCCTTTTCTGCTATTAAAGCCGCGATCTCCGCGCCAAAGCCAAACGGCGCTGGCGCTTCGTGCGCCACAATCAGCCGATGGGTCTTTTTGACCGATGCCAAGATCGTCTCGCTGTCAATGGGCATGGCCGTTCGAGCGTCCACCACTTCGACCTCTATCCCCTCTTTAAAAAGTTCTTCGGCTGCCAAACGCGCGTGCTGTACCATAATCCCAATCGCTACCACGGTCACATCAGATCCCGGCCGCTGGACATGGGCCAGGCCTAAGGGAATCAGATACTCGTCATCGGGAACCGAGACTTTTGCCCCTAAAAGAGATTTTTGCTCCATAAAGATGACCGGATTAGGATCCCGTATGCTCGACTTCAATAAGCCTTTGGCTTCGTAGGCATCCGATGGCATCACCACCTTCAGTCCTGGAATATGGCCAAAAAGGCTTTCCAGACTTTGGGAATGATGCATTCCGGCCCGAAACCCGCCACCGCTGAGGGTGCGCACGACCAAAGGAATTTGCACCTGGCCGCCATACATGTAGCGCATTTTCGCCGCGTGATTAGCGATTTGGTCCATGGCCAAATACATGAAATCCATAAACATGATTTCCACAATGGGTCGCAATCCTAGTGCCGCCGCTCCTACCCCCAACCCCACAATGGCCTCTTCACTTATGGGCGTGTCCCGCACCCGCCGATCGCCATAGCGCGCTAGAAGACCGCGGGTTAATCCAAATGCTCCCCCGCTCTCGGCAACATCTTCCCCGATCAGGAAGACATCGGGATTGCGCGCCATCTCTTCGTCAATGGCCTGGGTAATCGCCCGTCGATAGCTCAACTGACTCATGCCTGAAAATCCCTCCACTCCCTCAACTGTATGGAATTACATCGAACCTTCTTGTGCGTAAACGTTGATTAGGAGATTTTCACGCGTGGGAAAAGGGCTCGCTTTGGCGCTCGCTACCGCCTGGCTCAACAGCTCTTCAATGTCTTTCTCCGACTGATCCAAATTAAACGCATCAAGAATACCCTCGTCTTGAATACGCTGGCGAAGCACCGGCAAAGGATCGCGTTTTTGCCAGGAGTCTACTTCCCCTTTATCACGGTATTCTTCTGGGTCTCCCTCATAGTGGCCATGCCAGCGATAGGTCTTAACCTCCACTAAGCTCGGCCCTTGACCGCTTCGGGCGCGGACAAACGCCTCTTGAAGGGCTCTGTAAGTTGTGTCCAGGTCATAGCCATCCACGGCTACTCCCGGCATGCCATAGGCGTCAGCCTTCTTGGCAATACGGGTTTCTTTCATTTCTTTTCTCAAGGGCGTCATTTCTGAGTACAAGTTATTTTCGCAAATGAAAACCAAGGGCAAGTTCCACAATGCGGCCAGGTTCATGCACTCGTGAAACGAGCCTCGCGTGGTAGCCCCATCGCCAAATCCACAAACCGCAATCCCCTCAGTCGCCTGATAAAATTGCTTGAAGGCTGCCCCCAATGCGAGCGGGAATCCGGCTCCTATCACGCCTGTACTGCCAAAGATTCCACGACTCACATCAGCGGCGTGGGCTTCGCCACCCACGCCCCCGCAAAGACCCGATTGACGTCCCAAAATTTCCGCAATGAGCGCATGCGGTGGGACGCCCCGGGACAGGAATGTGGCTTTGGAACGGTGATACGGCACAATATAGTCTTGCGATGTTAAAGCCACCCCTAATATCGATCCCACCAACTCTTGCCCAATACCCGAGTGAAGCCATCCATCAATCTCGCCCCGCCGAAACATATCGGACAGGATTTCCTCAAATCGTCGAGCGAGATAAAAATTGCGATAGATTTCGGTCAGGGTGTTCCCATCAATCGCGTGAATTTCGCTCATAACTAGTCCCCCTACAAGGTGATGTCAAGATATCTGAGCCTGCACTGTTGCCATGAATCATGCGTTGAGCATTTCTCGCGCAATGATGTGACGCTGAATCTCTGAAGTTCCGCCGCCGATTTCAAACAGCTTGGCATCGCGCATGAAACGTTCAACCGGAAATTCCTTGATATAGCCATACCCGCCCAAAATCTGGACTGCCTGAGTGGTCGCCCGCATGGCCACCTCCGAGCTATAGACCTTGCAGGCGGCCGAAACCAGGGTTGCATCACCGAGCCTTCCCCTATCACACAGATAGGCGGCTTTTAGCACCAACAAGCGGGTGGCCTCAATTTCGATCAGCATGTTGGCCAGCTTCTCTTGGATCATCTGGAATTGGCTTATCGATCGGCCGAATTGCTTTCGTTCCTTGGCATACTGCATGCTAACATCCAAGGCTCCCTGGGCCAGGCCCAGCGCCGATGCTCCCATAATCACCCGCTCGCTGTTTAACCCAGCCATGAGGACTTGCATGCCGCGATTCTCGCCACCCACCACATGGGTGGCGGGCACCCGGCAGTCTTGGAAAATCAGTTCACCCGTTGGCGACCCCCGCCACCCCATCTTTTCGAACTTCTTGCCCTTGGTAAACCCGGCCGACGGATAGTCCACCAAAATGAGGCTGATCCCTCCTCGCCTATCATTGGGATCGGTACGCGCATAAACCATCGCCAAATCGGCGTCAGGTCCGTTGGTAATAAAGACCTTGGATCCATTCAGCACATACTCTGGGCCTTGCTTATCCGCCACAAGACTCATGGAAATCACGTCGGATCCAGCGCCGGGCTCGGTCATCGCCAAACAGCCTACGATTTTTCCCGAACACAGGTCTGGCAGGTACTGTTGCTGCTGGTCCGGGGTGCCACTGCGCACCAAATTGTCAATCACCAGACAGGCCTGGTGCAGGATAGTGGCCGCCGTGGATACGCACACCCGAGAAAGCTCTTCCGCCACGATCGCCATTTCCAGCACGCCGAGGCCCGAACCGCCAAATTTTTCCGGTGCAGTGATTCCCAAAAGGCCCATGTCGGCGGCCCGCTGCCAGCTCTCGCGTGGGAATCTCTCGTCCCGATCAATTTCATATGCCAGAGGCGCTACCTCCTTTTGGGCAAAATTTCGTACGGTTTCCTGCAACATCTTTTGCTCTGGGGTCAACTCGAAATCCAACATTTTGTCCCTCCTATGTGGTGTGCTGCGCACTGTGCCCATCTCCCCGCCTTAGTCAGGGAACAACATGACTCTCATCGCCTGAGGTTCTTCGATAAGCGTTTTAAAGGCCCGGTCCGCATCGCGCAGAGAAAATCGATGGGTCACTAAGTGCGAGGTATGCACTGCATGGCGTTCCAAATATTCCAAGCCCCGGGGAATCATGGAGCCTAAAACGCCCATCACACGAATATCTTTCAAAATAATGCGGCTGACGTTCACCTCCGATGGCCGTTCGGGTAATCCGACCAGTGCCACAGTTCCCCCTGACCGCACAAATCCCAAGCTGTCATTAAATGTCTCCCGGGCTCCCGCGGTATCGTACACAATATCTGCCATACCGCCCTTTCCAAAGTGATGAAGGCCAATGCCGGTCACCGACTGCACCGCAGCCAGCAGATCGTCGGTTTCTCGGGGATTGATCACCACATCGGCCCCGGCACTGCGCGCCCACTCGGACCGGCTGGCAGACACCTCGCTTGCGATGATCTGTTTGACCGGTATCGTCTTTAGCACTTGAATAATCAAATTGCCAATCATGCCCGCCCCGATGACAATGGCCACATCGTCACCGCTGGGCTTGGTGCGCGCCACTGCGTACAATGCCGTTCCCAAGGGTTCTGCGGTGGCGCCCTCTTCATCTGATAAGGTGGGCGGAATGACAAATAAATTCTCGCCAACCACGGCATTGTCAATCTTCACATACTCCGCCATCGCTCCCGCCCGTCCGTAGCCAGTGTAGGTCTCGAACAAATGTGGGCAGAGTCGGAATTGCCGGTGACGGCACCAGTAGCACTCACCGCAAAAACTCGCCGAAAAGCCTGTGGCTCGTTGCCCCAACCCAATTCCGGTCACCGCTGGCCCAATTTCCACCACCTCTGCGCAAAACTCATGTCCCATAATTTGGCTAGGAAATGCATACAGTCCGCTACGATAAGTATGCAGGTCAGATCCGCAAATACCCACCGCCTTAACTTTGAGCAGTACGTCTTGCGGCCCAATCTGGGGTTGCGCAATGTCTTTAATTTGAATGTTGCCTGGCCCCGCAAACACAGCAGCTTTCAACCCTGTCCCCTCCTTTGCCATCCGTTCCTGAGACATGCCATCTCATTGCCGCCCAGTTTGGCGGGTTAGGGCACCATGGCCCCAGGTTCGTCGGCCCCGCCGGAAAAAATAGTCGGCATCATTTGTTTTCTTAAGGCCTCTTTGAGCACTTTGCCGGTGGCATTGCGCAACAGATCGTCTACGAACCGCACATAATGGGGTTTTTTGTAGCTGGCTAGGTGCAGGCCGCAATACTGTACAACTTCATCCGCGCTCAGCGAATGTCCCGGGCGCACAACCACCACAGCCATCACCACTTCGCCCCACCGTTCATCGGGTACCCCAATCACCGCGGCCTCGAGCACGGCGGGGTGGTACGCGAGAAGGTCTTCTAGCTCTTTGGGGTAAATGTTTTCTCCCCCACTAATAATCATGTTCTTCTTCCGATCGACCAGATATAGAAAACCATCCTCATCCTGGCGTGCCAAATCCCCGGTGAGAAACCAGCCGTGGCGAAAGTTGCGCCGGGTCTCATCCGGTAAATTCCAGTAGCCACGCACCACCGTTTTTCCCTTGATGGCAATTTCGCCAATTTCTCCTGGACGTGCGACCTTCATGGCATCGTTTAACAAGCTAAGCTCGACGTGCATAAACGGTTTGCCAATCGATCCCATTCGGCTAAGTCCCTCTTCAGACGGCAAAAAAGTCGACACCGAGGTCCCTTCCGTCAAACCATATCCTTGGACAAAATTGGGCGATAGGCGGGCCATGGCATCTTCGATTATGCGGGTGGGTAAAGGAGCGCCCCCACAGACTATCAGGCGCAAACTGGTGCGGTCATATGCCTCGATGTCGGGCAGCTTCAGCCAATCGTAAATCATGGTGGGTACTGTCATCACCGTGGTAATGCGGTGTTCGGCAATCGTCGCCAGCGCTTGCCCAGCATCGAATCGGTTGGCGATAAACACAGTGCCGCCTACATGCAAAAGGGGAAACGTCAAATCATAGAGTCCAGATACGTGAAACAATGGGCAGACCACCAGCGTGGAATCATGGCGGGTTAGATCCAGGTCAAGAATTTGATTGAAGGAATTCCACATCGTGTTTTCATGTGTGATTACGGCCCCTTTGGGGGTGCCGGTGGTTCCCGAGGTGTACAGCAGCAGCTGGTCATCGTCTAAATTGAGGGTCACATCGACCGCCAGTTGGGATGATTCGCCAGCGATTGCCCCTTCGTAAGAAATAAACGGGCAATCGTTGGTGGACCCCACTACCATAATGGTGCGCAAGGTCGGCAATTGACTCCAAAGCACCGGCATCTCCGGACAGCGGGATTGGTCCACAATCAGTGCGCAGGCGTCGGCATCTTGCAAGACAAAACGAATTTCCTCATGACCTTGACGCCAATTAACCAGCACCATAATGGCTCCCAATTTGGCCAAGGCAAAATAGATTTCGAGATACTCCACCACATTGGGCAGTAGCACACCAACACGATCGCCTTTTTTGATTCCCAGCCGAAAAAGTGCATTAGCCAATTGATTGGCGCGTTGATTGAGCTGGCGGTAGGTCCGCTGTTGCGCTCCGGCCGCCACGGCGATTTTGTGAGGTCGCGCTTGCGCTTGCCTATCCAATAGTAAACCGACATCCATGCTTGGATCCCTCCTCGCGGCATCGAAATTCTGGCTTTGATCTCCGTACTCACGGTCTGTCCCACCCGACCTCAACGAGCCGGGGTTGGGTCCACGCACCTAAGACTCATTGGAATCCGTGCCCGATGGCGTGGGCCGTCGGTGTTTGGCCAACTCTTCGGACTTGTTAAGGCCATAGCGGGTATAGAATCGTTCCGGGACTTGTTCGGGGTCCTTATAAAAGTACCAGGTGCACCAATGGTCAGGAGTTTGGGGAGGATCCAATGGATAGAGCGGCGTACCCGTCCACTCAATCGGCATTAACTCGTTCATGAGGGTGCAATGTGAGCAGTAGTACGGAAAGTCCTTGCGATTAAAGGACCATTGGTGCGGCTTCTCGGTCAATCCATAGCTTTTCGGCGGATCGTAAAACCCTCGGCGCCACAACCGTTGTCCACTGCCGCAGGGCGCCATCGTAAAGGTCAGCTTGTCATCATCTTCTTCCACGCTGAAGGCCCCGGCTTTTGGACCCACACCACTGGTGCTGTGCGCTCTCCAGGTGGCTGCCAACGCCATCGCAACCTGGCGCCGATCTCTTTTGCCAATTTCATCCACGGCATCTTTCCAAACTTTTTCGGTCATATACCGCAGCGCATCGCCGACCCGGTCTTCTCCTTCCGCTTGGCCAATGTAAGTTAAGAGGGCTGCCATCGATTCCACCATAAGGTCATGAAGAAAACCCCATTCCCGTTTCATTTCCCCGCATATCTTTATGGCGTCATCCAACTCGCCAGCTTGGATTTTTTCGATCACGCGGTCCATGGTAGGGCGGCTCATCTGGTTTAACGTCTCTTTATCAAACCACATACCAACCATCCTTTCACAATCGAGAGTCCCGGGGAATCTACTTGCGTATCTCTGCCAGCGTGATCGGATTCAAATGCGCGCCGCCATCAATGGGAATGGCCGCTCCGGTGATGTACCCCGCCTGCTCCGAGGCTAAAAATGCAACCAGGGCTGCGACATCCTCAGGAGTCCCAAAGCTTCCTTTAGGAATGAGTTTTAATGTCTGTTCTTTCAGTTCGGGGGGTAGGGCCTTGACCGCCGTGGTCCCAATCATTCCCGGCAGCACAGCATTGCAGGTGATGCCCGCGGCCGCATACTCCAAGGCAATGGTCTGGGTCAGACCCAAGATCCCAGCCTTGGTGGCGGCATACCCCGGTTGACGGTCCAGTCCGCTAATCGCCGCCACCGAGCTCATATTGATGATGCGCCCCCATCCCTCTTTATGCATGCCCGGTAAAACGGACCGTGCACCGTAAAATACCGACGTTAAATTGACGTCCAGTTCTCTCTGCCAGCGTTCCAACGACATCATTTCGGTTTTGGCGATATTGTTGGTGATGCCCGCATTGTTGACGAGAATTGCAATGGGCCCCCATTCGCGCTTGGCCCGGGACACCGCCTCTTCGAAAAAGGCGTACTGGGAAACGTCTCCCTGCAGAGCCAACACCTTGACCCCGATGGCTTCCAATGCTTGTTGAGTTTTTGTGACTGCCGGCTCAATATCGGCCAACACCATACGGTACCCATCCGCTCCCAAACGCATCGCGATGGCCCGTCCCAATCCTCTGGCCGCCCCGGTAACCAACGCCACCCGTGGTTCTTTATCTGCCTGATTTACCAACGCGAAACGCCTCCATCGATATATAAAGTTTGACCGGTGACATAACTCGCGCCATCTGATGCTAAAAACACCACCGCGCCCGCGATTTCATGGGGATTGCCCACACGGCCGAGCGGAGTGCGCTCAAGCACAGGTGCCATGAAGTCCGTATTGCCTTGGACAAAGTTCGCCACCCCGACCCCCATGAATCCGGGTGCAATGGCATTTACCCGAATTCCCTTAGGGCCCCATTCTCCGGCCAATTGTTCGGTCAGTTTGATCAAAGCCGCCTTACTCACCGCATAAGCGCCTAACCCCTCAATGCCTACCGCAGCGGCTGAGGAAGCCATGTTTATGATAGACCCGGCGCCGATAGAAATCATAGCCGGCGCACAGACTTGAGCGCATTCCAATGCCCCCACCACATTAACCTCGAACAGCTTTTTCATCCCATCCGCCCGCGTATTCGCCATCGAGGCGGCAAATGGGCTGATGCCCGCATTATTGATTAGCACATCAATGTGACCGTACCGGTCCAGCACCCGGTTGGCCATGGCTTCGATGCTTGACCTATCGGTAACGTCCAATGGACAGGCAAACACCTCATAGTCGACCATTTCACGGACCACTGCTTCAGAGGCCGACAATTGGCGGCTGGCCACCACGACGCTGGCTCCGGCTTGAGCCAAAGCGCGCGTGACAATGCGCCCAAGTCCCCCACTGCCCCCGGTGACTATCGCGGTTTTGCCATCTAAATTCAGGTCGTAACCCATGACTAGTCCTCCATCACGCGCAGCACATCTTTAAGCACCTTGCCTCCCGGATTGCGCGGCAAAACGTCTGTAATTTGAACTGATTCGGGGACCATATAGCGTGCCAGCCGAGACTGACAAAATTCACGGATTTGCTGAGGACTCTGGGACTGTCCTGGTTTTAGCACCACAAAGGCTTTGACCGTCTCACCCCAGACATCGTCCGGGATTCCCACCACCGCCCCTTCCAGCACGGCAGGGTGCTGATATAGGACGTTTTCCACCTCGATCGAGTAGATATTTTGCCCACCCCGGATGATCATGTCTTTGATCCGATCCATCACGTAGACAAATCCATCATCGTCAATGCGTCCGACGTCGCCGGTCTTGAGCCATCCTTGCCTAAACGTCGCTTCGGTAGCCTCAGGGTTGTTCCAATATCCTCTAATCACCGAAGGCCCTTTGACCAGCAGCTCGCCCACTTTGGCATCCTCGTCCAGTGCGTCCACCCGCACCTCCAAGGTAGGTGCCGGCAGGCCTACGGAATCCGCCTTGGCCAAGGCGGCCTGATCGGGCAGCATGGTCGTAATCGACGTGCTTTCGGTAAGTCCCCAAACGTTTCCCAAACGGACGTTTGCAAAGCGCTCCTTTAGCCGGCGAATCAGCGCCACGGGGGCAGGAGAGCCCCCATAGGTGATATAGCGAAGACTCGATAAATCCCGCTCCGCCAGCTGCGGTGATTCCAGGAGAAACCAAAACATGGTAGCGACTCCGATGGCGATAGTAATCTTTTCCTTTTCAAGCTGCGCAATAAAGTCGTCAGTCTTGAAATATGGCCGGATGACGCTGGTGGCACCGGCATACAGCATGGCCGTCAATTGCGAGTTGATCGCCGTCGCATGGAACAGCGGAGCCACAATGAGGGTGCGATCGTCCACAGCAACCTCCATTAACCGGGTAGCATTCATGGCATTGGAAATGAGATTCTGATGACTTTGGATAGCACCCTTGGGCATTCCGGTGGTGCCAGAGGTATATAACAAGGCGGCCGGTTCCGCTTCATCTATTGATGTCTCTACATACGGCAAGCGTTTGTGACGAAATGTGTCCCACGACAGGACGCCGTTGTCGGTATCATGATCCAACACCACGGTTAGCCGCAGTTGAGGAAGCGTTCCGGGGACAAACCCGAGCGTTTGCCAAATTTTATGCTCCACCACCAGCAACTTGGTTCCCGAATCCCGCAGCATGAAATCCAGTTTATCCGGCTTCAACCGGGCATTTAGCACGACTGCAATGGCGCCCACCTGTTGGATGGCATAATATCCGACCGCAAATTCCAGCCTGTTTTCCATGAGCAGTCCGACCCGATCCCCATGATTAATGCCATAGTAGGTAAGCGACTCGGCAGTGGCTCGCACCTCTTGGAAAAACTTTGCAAATGTCCAGCGGGTTTGATTGAATACCAGGCACTCTCGATGGCCCCATCGCTCTACGCTTTCCCTCAGCACCTGATTGAGCGAGGTGGGTCGGGGATAATACATTTTCATCTCTATCCCGGCCACCGTCTCTAGCCGAATATCTTGGTACGCCCGCATTGGAAACTCATTCATCATGCGTCCCCCCTCGTATCATCCTCAGTGTCTTGTGCGCCAGGCCATTAGTCCAATTCAAATTCTTGGAGCACGGGGTCGCCTTGCCGCGCCACTTCGTTGGCCAGCAAAACAGCACACTCGGGACAGTAAAATTCTCGAAATTCCATCGGCACATCCACAAAGCGCGCGGGATCGCCGTAGTAATACCCCGCTTGCGCAATGGGCGCATTCCATCGCGAAAGAAGCTCTTTCACATTTCCGGTGGCCGGCCCTAACACGGCGTGACACTGATTGCATCCATAGAATTTATCGCCATTAGGTTCAGTGACCAGGACAAGTTGGTCGCCCAGGATGCGCAGATCCCCACGATCGTAAAACCGGCTGCTAGTGACCAGCGGTTTGGCAGCGCGATCCAGACGCTCCTGGCGGATGGCGCTTCGGCGGTTCTTGGTTTCTACCGGATCCAGCTCACCGTCCCGTGTCAGTGCCACCCCATAGACTGCCTGGGCAAATGGTTCAGTAATGATGCCTTTTCGCACGTCCTCCACCACACGCGTGGGGTCGCGCAATATGGGGTCACCAAAGCCAGCGGAGGAACCCCAATTCCATTCCACCACATCAGACAATCCAACCGGGATCGGCAACCCTTTATTGGCGCACAATTCGAGTAGCCCGCTCAACTCTTCAAATGACTGCGGCACGCGTCCCTCGGCCATGGTCTGCCGCACCGAACTATTGTGCAGAATTCTGCTGGTGTTGCATGACCCAGGATAGCCGCCAGCGATTCCTGACGTCTTCGGCACACCCTCGGCGGTCGCCACCGCTACCGCTAGGTATGATCCATCGTAAGGCACATATCCCACCAACCCGCCATTGCCTCCGCGGGTTCTTCCGGCACCGCCCGAATTGATATGTTCTCGGCGGTATAAATAGAGAACCGGCCAAATCGATTCGTAGTATTCCACGTTTGGTCCCCGTCCTTCCGGAATCCAAAAACTTCCGTCACCAGCCACCCCATCCGTCTTCGGCGTCGCGCCCCGAGTTCCAATCATTTGATCGGTCAATGTCACAATAGCGGGCTTGCCATATTGGTCCAGACCTGCTAAAAGCGTGCTTCCCCATTGAGCCGGTCCCGTGGTGAGGGCATAGTCGTGCAAAGCTTCAGAACAGCTGAGCATTTTGGCCACCAATGCATTGGCCATGGCGATCGCCAATTCTGTGGCATAAATGCCGGCTGGGCTGACAGCTGCCCCAAAATCAGGACAGGTCATGGTGCCCGGAGTTGGTTCAAATATGCAGTGGCGTGCAACGCCTCCCAAAAATGCGGTAAAACCGCCTAATGCACCCATTTGCTCAGGCAGCATGAGTACATTAAGCACACCCAGAATGGCTCCGCGCCAACCTGCAAAGGGGAGATTGGCTGACCCCTTTTGGGGGTCCGTTCCCTCATTGCGAAAAATGAGTTGGTCACCGCGCTTGGTAAGCGTCATCATCCATTGATATACGCCACGATCCCCCGTGACTGCCACCTCCTGGTAAGCGCGTTCCCGCCACGTGCCATCGGGAATTAATTCAAGCCGTTGCACCAAAGCCACTTCACTGGCACGGATAATGCGACGCATGACTGCCTTGACCACCGCAGCGCCATATCGCTCAACGAGCTCTAAAATACGATCCTTACCCACATGATTGCCGGCCACACCCGCCCTAAGATCCAGCGAAAGCGCTACAGGCAACCGCGACTGACGTTTGTACAAATCCTCTACTTGTCGCACCACGCGGCCCCGCTCTACGATTTTAATCGGCGGAAAACAAGGCGGATCATGAAACACATCCGTCGCATCGGGACAAAAACTGCCCGGAGTGGTGCCCCCCACGTCGGCTTGATGCATGGCGTTGGCCACCCAACAGAAAATTTTTCCTTCCACAAACACCGGACATAAAAGACCCACATCGGGTTGGTGGGCTGTTCCCACCCAGGGGTCGTTTTGCAAAAACATGTCTCCTTCAAAAATTCCAGGGTCCTCGCTGCGATTTTCCAAGGTCCACTTGACCATCAAATCCATCATTCCCGACATATATTGCAAATGCGGACCAAAAAATACAAAGTCAGCATCCTCCGTCAAGATCACGGTTTGAAAATCACGCGTTTCCAACGTGATAGGAGACACCGCCAGCTTTTCAATAGTTTTGCCATGTTCCAAATTGATGTTTTGCAGAGCGTGTCGGATGACTTCGAATGTGATCGGGTCTACGTGGTCCGCTTCTTCTGAGTGCAATTGGACGCTTGGGTGGATATACAGCTGATCCCCGGGGATGTAGGAACGCTCCACTCCGTTCCAGTATCGCGTTCCGCCAATGACAGTAGCCATAGTTAAGCGATAACCTCCTTTTTCGTCAGACGACCATTACAACGTAAGAATGAAATTGCCCAGTGGATCACGATGAAACGACTGGCCCGGGTGGACCACAATACCAGTATCCGGCAGCTCTACAATACAAGGACCTTCAAAATCCACACCCGGTCCGATTTGCAATCCGTCGAACACATCGGTCACCACGAAACGCTGATATTCTTGCCAGTAAACCTCGCGCGCCTTTAGCCGCGCATCCGCCGATGATTTGTGTGCGCCATCAATGCCGCCCAATGCCAGATTTCGGTTGCCAACAGCCTCTGAGCGCACCGACACCAGTTCAATTCCCACGCCTAACACCTGCGCGCCATGGCCATAGAGCCGAGCGTAAGAATCCTCAAAGCGCTGAACCCAGGCGCTGACCGCATCGCTAGAAGACAACCCATCCTCGGGCAACGAGACTTCTACTTCATGGGTTTGTCCCTGGTAGCGAAATTTTCCATAGTTGTGAAAAACTAAATCATCCGCCGCTATCCCTTGTTTCTGCACCACTGCACCCGCCTTTGACTCCAATTCATCAAAAGCTTGATTCACCGCTTCGTGATCAAAAGGCACCGTCAACAACAACTCGCGCTCTGTAATCTCTTTGAAGTCTGCAAAAGCAGCCCCAAATGCCGACCACACCGAGGCGGTGTCCCCGCCCGGCACCACCACCCATTGCGCTCCCAGCGCCCTGGCGTAGGACCCTGCATGAAGCGGGCCTGCTCCCCCATAGGAGAAAATAACAAAATCCCGCGGGTCATAACCGCGGGCAATGGTTTCTCGATGCAGCAGATCGGCCATGCGTGCGTTGGAAATGGTCAGAATCCCTTGGGCTACCTCGGTCGCCGACAGATTCAGTTGGTGTCCCAACTCCGTCAGGACTTGGGCGGCTAGTGCCCGATTGACGGTGATGCTTTCTCCAAAAGTGGCGCCATCTCGAATGTAACCCAAAAAAACGTTAGCATCAGTGACCGTGGCCTGTGTTCCACCACGGCCGTAGCAAGCAGGGCCTGGAAACGCTCCCGCACTTTGCGGACCCACCCGCAGCGAGCCACTCGCTCTGTCAACCCATGCCACACTGCCTCCTCCAGACCCAATAGACTCGATGTCTACTTTGGGAATCGTATAATGGAATTGGTTTATGACATTGACGTTTTTAACAGCTGTCTTGCCATCGGCGATGATGCCCACATCAAATGAGGTTCCGCCCATGTCGGTTGCAATGACATGAGAATGATTTAATTGGCGGGCAAGAAACTGAGACGCGGTGATACCGGCCACTGGACCTGAATCCAACGTCATCAGCGGAACCACTTGGGCTTGTCCGACCGAGACCGCGCCGCCCCCGCATTGCATAATCAAGAGATTAGATTTATAGCCCATGGCGTGTAGTTTATTTTCACATTCAGACAAGTATCGCGAAACCTTGGGTCCGATGTAGGCGTTGATGACGGATGCGCTATATCGCTCATACTCACCCATTCTGGGAGAGACCTCGTGAGATGAGGTGACAAATAGATGGGGTGCAATGCCTTGAACAATCTCTTTCGCGGCAAGTTCATGTTGCGGGTTTTTAAAACTCCACAGAAACGCCACCGCAATGGCTTGGCATCCTCGTCCGACCAACTGCCTGACCGCGTCCTCAACCTGTGCCTCTTGCAATGGCACCACCACACGTCCCGCATAATCGATCCGCTCGTCAACTTCGACAATCATATTATAATCCACCAGGGGTTCGGGCTTGCGGGTGGTGGTGACCGCAAACAACTGCTCCACGGGCAGGCCTGCCGTGCGCCCCATGCCGCGTTGCATAAGAAGTCCGTCCTTATGTCCGCGGGTCGTAATCAATCCAGTTTTGGCCCCTTGCAATTCAATCATAATATTGGTGGCGATGGTTGTGCTCAACACCATCGTGTCCACTTCGGCCACAAACCCTGGCAGTTCTCGCCCGAGCTTTTTTGCCAAGATGGCTAATCCCTCGAAAAACCCCTGATTAAAGTCTTTAGGGGTGGTAGGAGCCTTAGCGATCACAAGATTTCCGCCCGAGTCGATGGCCACGCAATCGGTAAAAGTCCCGCCGATATCAACCCCAACCTGATAACTCATCAAGATTCCTCCCTGTTCTATCTGATCTAGGTGGAACCAAAACGGTAGTGCCTAGTGGTTAGCTATCTTTTTTCTCACCATACTGGGCCACCATCGAACTTATCCGGTCCGAAAACCGAGCTGTCGCCACCTCGTTTAGGCATATTGGTAACACAGACAACATACCATCCGGTTGGTATGTTGTCAACAATGCAATTCTACAGATTGTTCAATTAAATTGGTTTTCAATTGTGGGAGGTGCAAAAAAGAAGCACGCGTCGACTGGCATCCTCATTACAGTTGACGCAGACTGTCCAGAATGCGTGTAGCATGCAGAGAAGAGGTTAAGCGGGTTACGCCTCAAGGCCCGTTAGAAGCAAGGTGGCAAAGGTTTCTCCTATATCGTGGGATGTCATTGATTCGTTTGGACGATACCACGTATACATCCAATTCGACATTCCCAACAATGCGAGCACCGCGAGTCTTGCAGAAATATCCCGGCGAAACACTCCCGTCTCCTGACCTTGGCGGATAACGGTTTCAAAAAAGATTTGATATCGGCTTCGAATGCCTTTAATTTTGTCAAAGTAATCCGGTTGCAATCGATGCATTTCTCGCAGCGACACCGTGACTTCCTCTCGAAACAGACCAATCGACTCAATGCCGTCAACGATTAGTGCCCGCAGGGTCTCCTTGGGAGGCATGCCTTGGGCTAAAATGGCTTCCGCATGGGCCGTTTCGTAGCTGACCACCCGTTCATGAATGTGGTAAAGAAGATCATCTTTCGAGGCAAAGTAATAATAAAAAGCTCCCTTGGTCACATTGGCGGCGTCAACAATATCCTGCACCGACGTGGCGTCAAACCCATGCTGGGCAAACAAAGTTGTCGCATGACGCAACAAACGTTCGGGAATCAACTCGATTTCGGACATGCATTCGCCTCCCTGAACTTTCTAATCCCAATTTACGACTTACTACATGATACGATACCAGAAGAATACGGCAAAGACCGCCGCACACCAAAACTGCAGGATAGATTTGCCGGAAAATCATCAGCAAATCAGATGGTCACTGCATTGACTTCACTGCACGCGTGACCGGTGCCCAGAGGAAATGGCCAAAAGCTCCCGACCCACTCAGGCGAGGTGGACCGGGCATTAGCGCAAACGGGAAGGGCCAAACGTTCGATCAATGCATCTGACTAACCAAAGTCCAGACATTGGCGCAACAAATCATCATCACTACACAAAGAATTATTGCAATTGGTAGGAAAATAAGGAACCAATCGAGAATGATTACGGATAGTATTTCAGAAAGAAGTGGAGGGCATGCCCAGAGTAGGAAAACTCAATACCAGGCGAACGTTGCCATCAAGCAAGAAATGGGAATATACGCGACATGCCGTCAGACGATGGAACCAACGCGGGCCGCGAACAAACATGGAAATTGCCCAGGTTGCGGCGAGCGCCACCTATGTTGGCCGCTGGGGCACATTTTATGGGTATCAGTGGGACAGCTGGGTGTTCTTGGTGGTGTTTACCGCTAAATCCACCGTTTGTGTTTCGGTATGGCGACCGCTGTGGTGGGCCCGACGGGTTGGCCCAGACGCGGTATGGCTCGATGACGAAGAATACGCTCTGTGGGAACGTTGGAAAACTTCCAGCCACACGACACGGCTTCCCTAAAATGGCGTTGCCAGTGTCGGACCGAATCAAGCACGCCTTTTCTGTTCTGCCAAAATAGTTGTTAAGGAGATGCGCATGAAGTCTCTATGGGATTGGGTGTTTGTCCTGGTTGTTGGCACTGCTCTGGGCATCCAGGCGATTTATACTGGGAAGTTGGCAACCTATGGAATATGGTTGTTCGTGTTGATGGTCTCGGTAGCGTGGGTTGCCGTGCGATCGAAAAATGTCCGTCGTGGTCAAATCATCGGCCTTGGGTTGTGGACAGTAGCCTTATTAGTCTACGAGTGTGTAGTCGGCTGGCGACAGTGGGTACAGTTTTCCATTACCCCAGATTGGGGTTCAATTGCCATTGGAGTTGCCTTAATCGCAGCCGTTGGGTGGCCAATCACTTGGATTGTGAGTCGATGGGCGTCCCGGCAAAGATAAAGCCCAGAGGTTCACTGCCTGACGACGATTTCCATCTGGAAAACACCGACCCAGTTGTCGCGATTTGTAAACCGCTGGATCTCCCGGTAATGTTAATATAAAAACTGCGGAAATGTGGGCAGAGCACTTTCGATGAAATCCACGTGCAAAGCATTTATCCAGAACTTAATCTCATAATCAAGGTCACGCCCGGGATCTTTTCGATGTCATGGCCATAGCGTCCCCCGGAAATCCCACAGCGGCTTGACCTTCACCGGCAATGCGCTTGCTTTTCTTATCGCGCTTTACGGCGCGGTCGCCGTTACGGGGCAGCAGTCTTCGTTCAATGACCTGGCTGAGCACTATCGATTACAGTTGGGGACAGTGAAGTCACGACTGCCCCTGTCCATTCACATGTTGCGCCGATTAATCCCACCAAACCCTCCCATTCCTGATACGCGGCGTATTTGGCTCACGCCTGCATAAAATGGGCGGTGGGCAAGAAACCATGCTGCCTTGACAACTGTCAGCAATCAATTGTGGGTGCTCCGGCTACTGACTGGCTCAGCACCACGTGGTCGCTGCCTCTGGTGTTCTTATTTTCGGGCTTGTCATGGTTGATATGAGTGTAGGCCTTTTTCGCATGCCCGAGCACTTTTCCACAGATGCTTCGCTCTAGAACCATATCTATAGAAGAACAGCGATTGCTCGCCTGCTCGAGTTCTCTTGATGATCTGTTATTCTATGGGTAATGTTAACGCCATTCGATTATGGCGGTTTTGCAGGAATGGACGCGGCCCACCATCGCCAACACGGTGCGAGCCGCGCATTTAGCCCAGGTAAATAGGAGGAATATAATGGCTGAGAGTCTCTCATATCGGCTGCCACGCACCGTGGTGCCCCGCCGTTATCAGTTGGAAATCACACCGGACTTGTCCGCAGGCTTCTTTCAGGGCACAGGGTCGGTGGAAATCGAGATCCTGGCTGATCTGAACGAAATCGCGCTCAATGCTGTCAATCTCACAATAAAAGAGGTCGTGCTGGCGTCCGCCGATGACACTCGGTTTCACGGCACGGCGTCCTACCAGCCCGAAGAAGAGCAGGCCATTGTCACTTTTCCTTCATCCATCGCGCCGGGCAAATGGATGCTCTCGTTCCAATTTGACGGTGTGCTGGCTAGCGATTTGCGCGGCTTTTACCGTACCACTGTGACTGGCTCGGACGACACTCCGGTTGTTATCGCGTCCACTCAATGTGAGGCGACGGATGCACGACGAGTGTTTCCCTGCTGGGATGAACCGGAATTCAAGGCCACATTTGCGATTACTCTGGTCGTCGACCCCAGTCTTACGGCTCTTTCGAATGCTCATGAGATTGATAGCCACTTGGATGATGCGGGCAAACGTCGGGTGACTTTCGCGGAAACCATACCGATGTCCACGTATCTGGTGGCCCTGATTGTGGGCCCTTTCGAGATGACCCCACCCGTGATGGTGGACCAAGTGCCGGTCCGCATCGCGGCACGTCCCGGTTTCAGTCACCTGACGGGCGTGGCCCAGACAGCGGCCGTTCAGACTCTGCAATTTTTTCAGCATTACTTCGAGATTCCCTACCCAGCGGACAAAATCGATCACGTCGCGATTCCCGACTTTGCTGCCGGCGCGATGGAGAACCTAGGCTGTGTCACCTATCGCGAAGAAGCGCTGCTCATTGATCCAGACCGCTCCTCCCCCGTAGAAAAAATGCAGGTCGTCAACACAATCGCACACGAAACCGCCCACATGTGGTTTGGCGATCTAGTAACCATGCGGTGGTGGAACGGTATTTGGCTCAACGAGGCTTTTGCCACCTTTATGCAACTTTTGGCCACCGATGCCCTTCATCCTGAATGGGATATATGGACCATGTTTGGTCGAGATCGCGCCTATGCTTTTGCCGTGGATGGCCTAGCCGCCACGCGGCCCATTGAGTATCCAGTAGGACCTCCGATTGAGGCTTGGGCCATGTTCGATGTACTGACCTATCAAAAAGGCGGGTCAGTGCTGCGAATGATGGAACAGTACCTGGGCCGAGATATATTTCGCCTAGGGGTTGGCACGTACTTAACGCAGCACCGTTATGGCAATACCGAGACTGGCGACTTGTGGGATGCTTTGGAAGAGGTTTCGGGCCAACCCATTCGGGAAGTTATGGATTCCTGGGTGTTTCAGGCAGGCTATCCTCTGGTCAAGGCGGAATGGGAACACCACAGCCAAAAGCTCAAACTATCCCAAAAACAATTTCGCTACCAAGGTACAGGCAACGGCGTCTGGAAGGTTCCAGTGGTGTTGGGAATAAACCGCACGGATGGCTGCCACGAGACAATCCAAGTCATCTTGGGTGGAGAACCCGTTGAGATTTCACTACCTGAAAATACGGGCTGGATCAGGGTGAACCAAGGTGGTTGGGGTTTCTACCGGGTAGCGTACGATGCCCCCCTGTGGGAGCGCCTGACGGCCGCATTAGGCGAAATGACAGCGCTCGAGCGGCTCAGCCTGGTGGACGACGTGTGGGCCGCAGTGCTCGCTGATGAAGTCGCTTTGCCCCAGGCCATTCAGCTTTGGCGCACATTTGTCAATGAGCGAGACCCCGACGTTTGGGGAGTCGTATCGAGCAACCTGGCTCTGTTGGATGTTATGGCGGACCAAGAAGGACGACTTGCTCTTCAAAAACTGGTTCAATCCATAGCGCGGCCGGTCTTTGACGACTTAAAATGGGAGTCCTCGCCCCAAGAGAATGTGCAACGCGGTCGGCTTCGAGCCGCCATGGTTCGCTTGCTGAGTACTATCGGGGCTGATCAATCGGTGCGCTCCCAAGCCCGTGAACGCCTGATGGCGCATATCAATGGAACGGGTATTGTAGCGCCCGAACTGCTGAACGCGGTAGTCGAGGTGGTCGCCGATGCGGGTAGCGAGCCGGAGTGGGATCTTATGTATCACCAATTCAAACGAGCAGCCACCCCTCAAGACGAATTGCGCTATCTTTATGCCCTCGCGAATTTTCCCGAGCCTCGGTTAGCGCAGCGCACCTTTGACCTTTATCTTTCGCCGGAAGTGCGGATTCAAAATGGAGCTCTGGCGATTGGGCGGGCGCTTCGGAATCGCCATGTCCATCAAATGGTATGGAACCTCGTCGAAGAACACTGGGATGAGATATTGGCGAAATATCCCCCGTTTATGATTCAGCCCATTGTGACCCCGATTGCCGCGTTCGTCGAGGATGACCTGGCGGAACAGACCGTCGCTTGGCTTAGTGCGCACCCCGTTCCAGAGGCTGCGCGCCAGATTGCTCAAGCGCTCGAATTCCAAGGCATTCATCGGGCAATGGCCCAGCGCGTTGTTGGCCGATTAGCCCAGTTGCTCGGTTCATAAGCGGTCGGCCTCTCAACATTCAGCGACAGACGCACACTCAGGGTGCTCGTGTGCGTCTGTCGCTGGCATTCAAATCCACCATCCAAGAACCACGAGCCCGGTGACTTACCGGACACCCTAGTCTCACGACCCGACGCTCTCTTAGAGCATGACGAGCTAGTTAGCCATCTGAGACATGCTGGCTCAGAGATGCTCTGCGTTCTACTGAATAGATCCTGCCCAACCTACCCTTTGGCAAATCCACCCTAGTACACCAAAAACGTGTCAACTATGAAACTTTATTCCAATAATTTGCTTATTATTGTGAAACGTGATACCATACTGTTCAGAAGTTTTGGAAAGGATTTGTCTTCATGCCCGTGACTGGTGCCATTGAAAGAATTCGACAAAACCTCGATAGATTAACACCCTCAGAAGGACGGGTGGCTGCCTGGATTTTGGCTAATCCAGCGCAATGCATGTCCTTCAATGTCCGCGAGTTGGCCACAGCCAGTCAAACCTCGCAATCAGCTGTCATTCGCTTTTGTCACACGCTGCAGTTTAAAAGTTTTCCTGACCTCAAAATGAGTATTGTGGCTGATCTTAGCCAAGACCAACAAGAAACACCGTTTGCATTTTCTGAGATTAACCCCAGTAGTCCCTTTCATGCGATAAGGATGGACCTCGAGCATAGCCTGGTCAGTTCAATCCAAAACACTTTGCGCGGGGTTCGCGAAGATACTCTCGATCAGGTCAGCCAGCTGATTGTCCACAGCCAACGCATCCTGGTGTTTGGCTCGGGAGCGTCCAGCGTAGTAGCCCTAGACATTCAACAAAAACTTCAGCGACTAGGCTACAACGTCTGGGCATCGGCGGACTTTCACACGGCGGCCACGCTGGCAGCGCACTTTACGTCCAAGGACTTGTTGATTGCGGTAAGTTATTCCGGCCGCACCACTGATGTATTGGAAATAGCGGAGATCGTGCACCGGAACCGAGGAGAAGTGGTCGCCATTACGGGCTATGGACTGTCCCCGTTAGGCCAATCGGCTACCGTTTCGTTGCCGATTGCCGCCAGTGAGGTTTCTGTGCGAGTGGGCGCAACAAGCTCTCTTTTAGCCTCGCTAGCGGTCGTCAATACCTTGTTGCTCTATCTGGTCAATAAATATCCTGAGAGTGCTTTGGCTTCTCTAAAAAGTACCCGAGATGTGGTTTCGACTCACCTCAAACCATCTTAATGTTCAAGCGCTGTCAAGACCAGTCGTTTTAGGAGGAGGAAGTTTTATGAAAATCACACGATGGCTGGTGGCTGGACTGGCATCACTCTTGCCCATGTCACTCGCCGCCTGCGGAACATCATCTAGTCCATCACAATCCACAGGAACCGTTGCCAGTGCCAACACACCGCATGCCGGCGGAACGCTTACCATCGGAATGAAAGGGGATGCATTGACGCTTGACCCCATGTTGACCACTGACGAATATTCCAAGCCCGTGGAGTCGTTGTTGTACAACAGTCTAGTGAAAATGGGACCCAACCAGAAAATCGAGCCGGACTTGGCCAAAAGTTGGAGTGTCTCGTCCAACGGCTTAGTCTATACCTTCAACTTGCATCGCAACGTGCAGTTCCACCACGGATCCCAGATGACGGCTGCGGACGTCGTGTATAGTTTTAACCGAATTATGTCCACCCAACTGGCATCGCCTTGGGGTTCGTTTTTCCAACCGGTAAAATCAGTCCAAGCCCTCAACAACGATACGGTTCAAGTCACGTTAAGCCAGCCTGACGCCCCATTTTTACCTGTGGTAGCCAGCTTTCTGGTAATTATGGACCCCACGTTTGTTAACCAGCACGGCGGCAATCTGCAGCGCGTGGAAGATGGTACAGGCCCCTACATCTTAAGCCAGTGGATTCCCAACCAATCCATCACTTTGGTGCGCAACCCGCACTACTTTGTCCACGGTGAACCGTACTTCAACAAAGTCGTGTTTCAGATTATTCCATCCACCACAGCGCGCATCGCCGCACTTCAAAGCGGCCAGATTCAATTTGCTGAGTTCTTAGATCCCAAGCATTACGGGCAACTTGAAGCGATGGCCAGTGCGCACAAAATTGTGGCCGAAAAATACCTGAGCTCGAATTATCATATGTTTGGCTTCAACACGCAATGGGGTCCGTTTAAACACCAAAAGGTGCGTCTAGCCTTTAGCTACGCCTTGAATCGACCGCAAATCCTGGCTAGCGCAGGATTCAATGAAGGCATGGTCACCGGAATTTTGACGCCCGCCTTGAGCCGTTGGGCCATCCCTACATCACAATATCCGTCCTACACTCAAAACATCGCGACCGCCAAACGCTTGTTAGCCGAGGCAGGATATCCCCATGGCTTCAGCTTTAACATTATGGCTCCCTCCTCCTTCCCGGTCGATCTGTCTTCTGCGGTGATTATTGCCAACCAGTTGCAGGCCATCGGGGTGACAGCCCATGTCGTGCCCACCGAATGGGGCACCTACGTCAATAACTGGGTTAAACGCAGCTTTGAAAGCTTCACCGGAGAAAATGGCGACTGGACTGATCCCGATTTGGCCATGTATGCGGCATTGCACACTGGCGGGTCGACCAATGCCTTCCAGTTCAGCAACAGTCAAGTTGACCAATTGCTACAGCAGGGCCGCCAAAGTCAAGCATTTCAACAACGCTACCAGACCTACGCGCAACTGCAAAAAGTCGTCGTCCAGCAATCGCCCATGCTCTACACTTTCGCATCCTATAACCTATTTGGCATCAGTCCTACGGTAAAAGGATATGTACACGTATCAGGCAGTGCATTTAGCACACTGCAATCGGCCTGGTTTTCCAATCCGTAACTCAAACACTTGCAGGGAAGGGATAGGGCTTGCCTTATCCCTTCCCAATTGGAGGGGCTCTCATGCGTCAATATATTGTTCGTCGATTGCTGATTGCTCTGCCGACATTACTTGGTGTGACGGTTGTGGCCTTTTTAATGATTCATTTAATTCCTGGAAATATCGTTCAAGTAATGCTCGGAACGCGGACTGATATTACTCCGCAGCAACTGCATGAATTGTACCGTCTTTACGGATTAAACCAGCCCTTGTATGTGCAATATTGGCATTGGTTGAGTCAATTGTTTCAAGGGAATTTAGGCTTTTCCCTGCGCACCGGCTTGCCGATTGCCTCTCTCATCAGTCAATCCTTTGGCGTCACCGCGGAACTCGCCATGGGAGCACTCATCTTAGCGGTTATGGTAGCGGTCCCTCTCGGCATGATCGCGGCGCTCTACCAACGAAGTGCCTGGGATTATCTGGCCCGAGGATTTGCTTTGGTCGGCCTCATCATTCCTAATTTTTGGCTGGGCACCATGCTGGTCATGCTCACATCGTTTTATTTACCGGTATTCTCGGTATTTAATTACGTGCCGTTTTTTACTAATCCGCTAGCCAACTTACAGGACATGCTGGTGCCTATTATTACTTTGGCGCTCTCCTTAATGGCCATTATCACCCGCATGACGCGCGCGGCCGTGTTGGAAACCATTGGGTTAGATCATGTGCGCACGGCGCGGGCCAAAGGTCTGCGGGAATCAATCGTCAACCTGCGCCATGTGTTGCGAAACAGCCTGATTCCGATTACCACCATTGTTGGTTTGCAATTTGGCTATCTCTTAGGCGGCGCTATTGTGGTAGAGAATGTATTTTCCTTGCCGGGTATGGGTCGTCTGATCGTAGATGCCATTAATCAACGCGATTATCCTGTAGTGCAATCATCGGTATTGTTTGTGTCGGCAGTTTTTGTTCTTATAAACTTGGTGGTGGACATATCCTATGGCTTTATTAATCCGCAAATCCGATATCAGTAGTGATGAGCAGTCCAGACCAGTTCGCCGCATCGACGTGGGACTGTGGATTGGCGCAGGCCTGGTTGTGCTTGTGCTCCTATTGGGCGTTCTGGGTCCTGTGATTCTTCGTCACCCGGACGCTATGACCGATTTTTATCTGGCTCCCCCAGGGGCGCATGGGTTTTTGCTGGGCACCGACCAGTATGGGCGTTCGGAATTGGCCCGCATTGTTTGGGGTATCCGCACGTCGTTAGAGATTAGTTTTTTATCGATCGGATTAGCATCCATGTTCGGCACCGTGATCGGTTTAATGGCCGCCAAGAGTCATGCCTTTGATATGATCGTGATGCGCGTAATGGACATTTTAATGGCGTTTCCAGCGATATTGCTGGCTATCGGCATTATGGCCATGGTCGGTCCCGGCGTCACCGGCGTCATTGAAGCAATTACCATTGTCTATCTTCCTATCTTTGCCCGAGTAAGCCGGGCGCCTGCTTTGGAACAAATGACGCGGGAGTATGTGGAGGCGGAACGCTCGCTCGGCGCATCGACGGCTCGGATTCTTTTTCGTCACGTGCTGGCCAACATATGGCCCGTGATAATCATTCAATTGTCTTTAGCCATCTCTGACGCGATCTTAATAGAGGCCGCCTTAAGTTATTTGGGATTAGGAGTGGTTCCTCCCGCCGCCTCGTTGGGCGAATTGCTGCGCAGCGGGCAGTCATTGATGTTCACGGCTCCCTGGACGGCGATTTTTCCCGGCATAGCCATTGCCTTGACGGTGCTGGGATTCAATGTCTTGGGCGACGCAGTGCGCGATCATTGGGCTATTCGCGGTAAATAGGTTATTTAGGAGGATTCCTTTGTCGAAGATGTACGATACCCATGGTTTAACCACGGAAAGTGGGCAGCAAAAATATGGTGCCTTGGATACCTTTACCTCCCTCGAAATCGTCCAAGCCTTGAATCAAGAGGACCAAACGGTAGCCGCCCGGGTCGCACAGGTTTTACCAGTAATTGCCCGGGTTGTCGATGAGGTTGCGCGCAGCCTGGCCGAGGGGGGACGACTCATCTATGTCGGCGCGGGTACCAGCGGCCGGCTCGGAGTCCTAGACGCCGCGGAATGCCCACCCACCTTTGGAGTAGACTATGACACCATCATTGCCGTGATTGCGGGCGGAGACAAGGCGGTTCGACAAGCCGTCGAAGATGCCGAAGACGACGCCCAAAAAGGACGCGCCGATGTGCAAAACCTGGGCCTGAGACCCAAAGATTGTTTGCTGGGCATTTCGGCCAGCGGCCGCACGCCCTATGTTTTGGGAGCATTGCACGAAGCGCGCGGCCAAGGCCTGCTGACTATAGCTCTGAGCAACAACCTGAACAGTAAAATCGGCAAAGTCGCAGACATTGCAATCGAAATCGAGACAGGACCTGAGGTGTTGTCAGGTTCTACCCGTCTTAAAGCGGGCACCGCCCAAAAATTGGTTCTCAACATGATTAGCACAGCGGTCATGGTGAAACTTGGCAAAGTTTATCAAAACCTTATGGTGGACATGCGGCCCACCAACGCCAAACTTGTCTATCGCGCCGAACTAATGATTGCCAAGAGCTGCCACTGCAGTTATGAAGAAGCTGTACAACTTTTTGAACAAACCCAGGGCAATGTCAAAGCGGCCATCGTGATGCACGAGCGCCATGTGGATTACGAGACGGCGATCGCGCTCTTAAACACTCATCAAGGCATTGTGCGAAAAGCTTTGGGCAACTGAGAGAGAAAAGGAAGGTGGCGTCATGGCGGGGCATTATGCGATTGGTCTCATGTCGGGCACGTCGGCCGATGGAATCGATGCGGCGTTGGTGCACATCGAAGAGACGGCCGGGTCGGAGTGGCCGACGATTCATTTGAAGCACACCATTTTTGTCCCCTTTGCATCCAACCAACGTCAGCGCATTTTGGAGCTTTGCACTCCTAATGCACCCCTGTTCAAGGTGGGCAAACTGCATGCGGAATTGGGGCAATGGTTTGGCCAAGCCTGCCAACGCCTTCTCGATGAGGCGGAGGTGGCACCGAACGAAGTGGCGGTCATCGGATCGCACGGTCAGACGATCGCCCACTATCCGTCTCGCGATGGCCAAACCCTGGGCTTTACCATTCAAATTGGAGACCCGGCGATAATTGCCGCGATGACAGGTATTGGGGTCGTCTCCCAATTTCGCAATATGGATATGGCCGTGGGAGGTCAGGGTGCGCCTCTGGTACCCTATTTTGACTACGCCTTATTGCGTTCGCCAAATGAAGACCGAGTGTTGCTCAATGTGGGCGGCGTCGCCAATATCACGGTGATTCCCCAATCTTGCGCCATCGAGGACGTCTTGGGATTTGATACCGGTCCCGGCAACATGGTGTTGGATGGATTGGTGGAACTAATTTCCCAGGGCGCCTTACATTATGATCAAGACGGTCAGATCGCTGCGCGGGGTGGCGTGGACACCGAATTATTGACTGACTGGCTTTCCCACCCATATTTGTCTCTCCTGCCGCCCAAAAGCACGGGCAGAGAAGAATTTGGCCGAGAATACTGCGCGGCCCTATACCAGCAAATGCAGGTCCGCCGTCTGTCCCCAGAGGATATGTTGAGGACGGCGACCGCCTTTGTCGCACACACTATTGCCCAAGGCATCCACTTAGTGCAAAACCGTCCCTTTGCCTTAATTGCCGCAGGAGGCGGAGCGCGGAACCCGGTTTTAATGCAAGAATTGACCACGCGCTTGACCCTTTTACGCCCTTGGGAAACCACCAGCCAGCATCAGATTCCCGGCGACGCCAAAGAAGCCATGGCGTTTGCCTATCTTGCCTGGCAGTTCACCCAAGGGCGGGCCACCAACCTGCCCCGGGTAACGGGCGCTAGGCGCACGGTTTTGCAAGGGCAGTGGAGCCCTGCTCGTACGGGCGCTCCAATATTTTGAGAGGAAGGCGGGAACTCGGTGGCACACTTTGACCAAGCGCTCGATCGCATTCAATGGCTATTAGAGGATGCGGTCGCGGGTGAAAATATTCCGGGGGCGGTGGCCGTCGTGGGCCGTCAGTCAGAAATCTATCGCGTCTTTCAGGCCGGGTTTGCTCAAACCCAGGGAGGACCCAAGCGTCTAATGAGTCAGGATGCAATCTTTGACATGGCTTCTTTGACCAAAGTCTTCGTAACTCTGCCGCTTATTATGCTGCTGGCCCAAGCCGGTTTACTCTCATTGCAAGATCGGGTGGTGCAATATTTGCCCGAGTTCGCAGAGAACGACAAGGCCAGCGTAACCATTTCACAGTTGTTATCCCACAGTGGCGGTTTGGTGGCCCACCGAGAATATTTCAAGCAGGAACAGGGGTATGAAGCGGTTCTGGCAAAAGCCATGGCCGAACCATTGGAATATCGACCGGGGCAGAGTGTCATTTATAGCGATTTGGGATACATGATGCTGGGAGAAATCGTGCGGCGAACGACGGGTCAAACCCTGCAACAAGCAGCCTTTTCTCGTATATTTTCACCGCTCGCGATGAACGAGACGCAATATCGTCCTGATTCGACGCTTTCCCATCGCATTGCCGCGACCGAAGTCATGCCTAATGGGCGGGCCAAAGTAGGCATCGTGCATGATGACAACACCGAAGCCATGGGCGGCGAGTCCGGCCATGCGGGTCTTTTTTCCACAGCCCGTGACGCGGCTCGTTATCTCATGGAGTGGACCAACCCGAGCCCGCAAGCATTATTGTCGCCTGCCATTAAAAAGAGTGCCCTGACACTAAAGACGCCGGATACCGGAGGCGCTCGGGGGTGGGGCTGGGTGCTCCGAGGCGACCCCCATGATTGCTTGGGTGATTTTTGGCCCGCCAGCGGCATAAACCACACAGGATATACCGGGACTTCGGCGGCATTTGACTCAACGAGTCACATTTGGGCCATATTGTTAACCAATCGCGTGCATTTTGGCCGACAGAACGATATTTCCTCATTGCGCCGACGATTTCACAACTTGGTCATGACGGCCATCCCGTCATGAGCATTATTTTTAGGAAATGGCGCGCAAGCGATATTTCAGCAATCGCGGCACTCATGGCTTCCCACCCGCTGTGGCAACATTATGGGGTGACGATATCGAGCGCCACCACCCGATTGAATGCCCTATTTACTGCCCACGAATGGGGAATCGTTGCGCAAGCCCAGGAAGAGGGCCTGGTTGGTTTTGTCCTCTATAATGCGCACACGTTTGGCGATAGCGGATATATCCGGCTGATTGGGGCCGCACCGGGGATGACGGGCCACGGCATTGGCGAAGGGCTGCTGCATGAGGTGGAACAGGACCTTAGCTCACGTCATGTGAAACGCCTTGTCTTATTATGCACCGACTGGAACCATGGCGCGCGCCGATTTTACGAACGCCATGGTTTCACGGAAGTAGGCGCGCTGCCCAATTGGGTCCAGGCTGGCACCACAGAAGTGATATATGCCAAACATCTCGAGTCCTTAGAGATCACTTCTGACTAAAAGCCGGGGTGTCATTTGGCCGCCGACCCGTCATTGCAGAGTTTGGTCTAATGCTACGAGCGCCTCGGCCAAGACTTCGGCACCTAACACCAGATCCTCTGGATGGCTGGCCTCATCGGCGCAATGGCTCTTGCCACCGATGCTGCGCACAAACAGCATGCCGCTAGGCAGTACCCGCGCCATATGGGTGGCGTCATGGCCGGCTAGAGAATACAGGGATTCGGTCGGCACGCCATGCAGAGTGAGAAGTCCCTCGATAACTTCTCGTATACCGGCATCAAGCGTACTGGGCGGTTGGTCCAGGATGGGAGCAATCGTCACGGCTACCCCGCGCTCGACGGATAGTTGCTGTAAAAGTCTGTGATAAACGTCAACCCGCTGATGCAAGACCTCCCGATCGGGCGAGCGCATTTCCATTACAAAGTGAACGCGGGACGGCACAATGTTGATGGCATTAGGATAAACATCGGCTTGGCCAATAGTGCCCACCACCCCGTCTTGGGCTGCTAGAAGTTCTTCAAATTGTCGGGCTGCATCAGCAAAGGCCAATAAGGCGTCGTGTCGGTCCACCAAACGCGTGGTGCCGCCATGATTCTGTTCGCCCAAGATGGTGACCCGATCTCGATAGATGGCGGTAATTCCCTGTACGGCAGAAAGCGGTTGGCCGACCCTATCTAACCGTGCCCCTTGTTCAATATGAGGTTCAATGAACGCAGACAGGACATGCGGATTCAATTGACCGCAGGCGGTCAAATTCCCCCCTACCCGCTCTAGCGCATCGGCTAGAGAAGTCCCCCGGCCGTCGGTCACTTCCATTAGCTGATCCGCCGCTAGACGACCTGTCAGCAATCGGCTTCCTAGTGTTGACAATTCAAATGGATTGGGTTCTTCCGCGGTAAAGACCAATACCGCCAGAGGATGGCGATTGGGATAGCCATTCTCTTTCAGTGACTGAATGGCTTCTAAAGCCATCAGTACGCCCGCTGCACCATCCAATGCACCTCCATGCGGCACGGTGTCCAAATGCGATCCGGCAGCCACCATCGGCAAGTCCTCTTGTCCGGGATGAATCGCCCACATATTGGCAGCCGCATCAACTCGCCAAGTTAGCCCGACATCCTGCACCGCTTCCTGTTTGAACCATTCCCGCGCTTGCCGCTCAGCATTGCTGCCAAATGGCCGTGTAATGCCTCCGGTTGGATCTCGGCCGATCGCGCTAAGCGAATCGATGCGCTGACCTAATCGCATGCCGTTAATTCGTTGATGCATCCTATGTCGGCTCCTTTGCTCGGCGACGTCGGGACCCTACGTTTGCGGACTCTGGTCCCATGCCCCGCACTTCCCTCTTTGCTATGGTATCCAAGTGAGCAGTCCGCGGCAATGATTTTACCAATTTTGCAGAATGAAACCTCTTACGTCGCGGGCCATGTATTGTTATGTGACAGCCAATATTATTTGGGCAGGCGCGGATCTTATGATGGTTCTGGCCGGGATCACTGTATTCGTCACACAAAGGCCAATGAGAATTTTATGATGGCTCAAAGGCCCGATCCTATGAAGGTAAAACCGGATGATGCGATTGATCGAAAAGAGCTGTAGGTCGATTATCCTCCACATGATTTTCACGCCCGGTTCATTGTCACCCTTACGCCCAAGGAAACTGCTCACTTGCCATCGCTTGAACCTACGCGGATTCGATAGGTCATCCCGAGCAACCACTAGGCGACAAGAGAATAGGACGCACTAGTCCGGTCCAGGCGCTCTCGGGTTTCTCCTCTATTTAACGATATACAGATTGTCCGCCGCATCCGCCCGTCGGAGCGGATGCTCTTCGTACATGAGGGATAGCACGTACGACAGGTAAAGATGATGTTATCATGGTACCATTGAAGCCACGTAAAACCCCACGTGTGGCGAATTTGAGAAATGCTCCAAGTGCCCATCCAGCGTCGATTGCCGTGGGATTCTTCCCGTTGAGTTCTAAAAGAATACATCCTCAATTTCCCGCTCTACCACGTACGGAGTCTAAGTTGTAATAGAGGTCGGTCGTTTGCTTTCGATATCCCAGCAGACCAAAAGAAGATCCATGAGTTCAAAGAACAGGTCTTCATTGTGCCTGAATCTCAACATTTGTTAACGGGGTCCTCCAACGAACACCGTTAGGGTAACTTATTGAGGCAAATGGCTCAACAAGTTGTTAGTAGGGTTCCATGCCCCACAAGACCGCCTGATAATTAAGTCGTGTGGCACAATTTGTGATTCAGTAGATCTGCCTGGTCGATTGGCGATTTGATCAATAAGCATGGTTGTCGCTCCTTCTCCCAATTCGAAAATGTGGACATTCATTGTAGTCAATGGAGGATTGGCAATTTTTGCTAAAGGAATGTCGTTGAATCCAACAATGGCGAAGTCTTGGGGGATGTGATACCCCAGTTCTCCTGCCGCGCGCATGGCACCGAACGCCAGAACGTCATCGGACGCTATGATGGCAGATGGTCTCGTGGGTAGCGCTAGCAATTTCATCATTCCTGTGTAGCCGCCTTCTTCCAGAAATTCTTCTGACGTCACGAGTTGCGGATCAAATCGCACGTTGCCGTCGCTTAAAGCTTGGGCATAGCCAGCCAATCGATCGATGGTTAATATGAGTTCAGGAGACCCACCAATAAAACCTATACGCTGGTGACCCAGTCTCAATAAATGCATCGTCGCATCATATCCAGCCCTTTTGTTGTCGTTGTTAATCGAAGCAACCATAGATTGGCCGGGAGACCTCCCGATGAGAACGGCAGGAACATGGGTATCTTGCACATGTTTCAACAGGGGATCATCCAGTTTTACGGTTAACAAGATAACACCGTCAACGCGCTTGCTCTGGACCATTTGGTCTAGCCGTTCGACATCGTTGAGCCCTTGAGATGCTGTGGACAGAAACAAGTCATAACCCAGCTTTCGCGCCGATTGGGAGATGCCTCGCAACACCTCGGGAAAAAATGGGTTAAGAAAAAATTGATCAATTGCGTTTGGTAGGATTAGTCCAAGAGTCCGGGACCGTTGCCTCACTAAGCTACGGGCGATTTCATTGGGGTGGTAGTTCATCTCTTTAAGCACCATTCGCACGCGCTCACTGGTTTGAGGACTAATGCGGGGGTTGTTGGCAAGCACCCGCGAAACGGTTGACGGACTGACACCGGCTTTTACTGCGACATCTTTGATACTAATTGGCATCTGTGTCTCCTCTTCGAATCAATAGCGTGCCACTTTTGGCGGGGATCGTCAGCGATCGTCCGGTACAAACGGCCGGTTGGCGTATGTCTCCATAGATGCATTGATACGTGCCGACCGGGAGTTCCTGATCCGACAACGTTAAGGCAATCGGGTCGATTCCGTTATTAATCATGCACAACAGCGGTTGTTGACTCGGATCGCCTTCTGCTACCGGAATACGAATGTAGCTGTATAATTTCGGTGAGATGCCCCTAAGGATTGGTCGGTAGTTTCCGCTCTTGAGGACGGGGTACTTTTTACGCAGTGCCGATAGATTCCGGTACCGCTCTAGTAACGGGACATTTTGTTGTTGCGGGTCCCACACCATAGTGCCCCGACATTCGGGGTCACCTCCTCCGGTTAAGCCGATGTCATCGCCGTAGTACACCATCGGGGAGCCGAAGCAGGTAAATTGAAAAAAAAGTGCTAATAAGACTTGTTGAGTGTCCAATTCGCATGCACTCATCAGTCGTATGGTGTCATGAGATCCTAAAAGGTTCCAAAGATATGGCAAGCGATCTTCAGGATATTGGACGCGAATTTGTTCAATGCGTCGGTCAAACTCGTGCGCATCAATAAGATTTTTGCACAGCCAGTCGTGAACAGCACCGGTAAACGGATAATTCATCACGCTGTCAAATTGTTCGCCGTGAAGCCATGGCATGGCCAATTGCCAAACTTCGCCGCAGATTAGCGACTCGGGGTTATTGCGTTTGACGCGTTCCCGAAAATGGCGCCAATAGGTATGTTCAACCTCATCAGCAACGTCAAGCCGCCATCCATCGATCCCCGTACGTTCCATCCAATAGTCAGCAACATGGATGAGGTACTGCTCGACCTCTAGGTTGGCAGTTCGCCATTTGGGCATTTTCGGGGTGTATGCAAACGTTTCATAGGTGCGCCGTGTAGGGGTTATGGGCCAGGCGATGGGATAAATCCAGTCGGCGTATGATGAGTCGGCGCCATGGGTCACGATATCGCGAAATATGGCGTGATGATCACCCATATGATTGAACACAGCATCCAAAATCACTCGAATCCCAAGGTCATGACAGGCGTTTACCAGTTGACGCAGATCTTCTTCGGTACCAAAATCCGGATCTATCGCATAGTAATCGATGGTATCATATTTGTGGTTGGACCCCGCTTGAAAAATCGGCGTTAAATAGAGTGCATCTACCCCTAACGAGCTAATGTAATCGAGTTTAGCCGTAATACCACGTAAGTTGCCTCCAAAATAACTGTTGCGGCTAGGCTTAGTGCCCCACTCGGCCAATTTTTTTCGGGGCGACTTGTAGTCTCCGTGGAAAAACCGGTCAGGAAATACCTCGTAAAACACCGCTCCCTGAGCCCAAAGAGGAGCGGAGAAATGGTCACGCTCACCCAAGTATGGTACTTCAAAACACCGGTCTGGATGTGGCAGGGTCATCGACAGACCTTCTCGGCTAAAGTAATATTCGTCAATTCCTTGCAGTATAGAAAAATAATAGCGAAAACGCTTGCTGGGTTGTGACAACAGGGCTTGGAATATGACGTGTTCTGAACCGTCTAACGCATATGGAGCCGTAATAGTCACTTGCTTTGTCGTTTTAGGCAGGAATTTGTCCCAGTGCACTACTGAGACATGTTTTGCCAGATTGCAGCCAATGCGCAATCGGACGACCAAACGGCCATTTGAATTGTAAGCATACGGTTCAACCGATTCGTGAAAGAGGGACAACCGCAACAGATATGCGTCGTTGCGGACATCGGCATTGATACCACTGGACTCTGTGCGACTCAAAGACGCCACTCCTTCATTCAGAGCTAATATGATACCGGGTATCTTTTATCAACAAATTAGGCACCTCAACAAATAAGATGTTGTCCCGAAACTGCTGGTTTAGGGCGTAAGGAGCGTTGGATTCGGACACTAACACAGGCTTCCTCACTCCGTGAATGGCTAGAAATGTCGAGCGATGTGGTGTCGCTTCAAAACCATGGTTAATTATCTTCACAACTAATTCCAAGCCGCCGGTGGAGAAGCTAAGATTAAATTCCACAACCGTATAGACGCCATCTTGATAATTGAATGTTTCGCCATCATCTTCATAATAACGATAATGACCCTCGCCACCCGTATAGACATGGAATATTAGCGTATCGGCGGCTTGCCCAGTATGTTGAACCACGCCTTGCATAGCAATGATGGATCCCGCTTGCACAAACACGGGAATTTCGTCAATCGTGGCAGTGGCTAAAATATATTGATTACCCTCAAATCTACGGTTCGTATTTTCCTGATACCAGTCACCTTGTGGCAGATATACGCTACGTACGTTTGTATCAGGCCGATAAATAGGGGCGACCAACAGACCTTGCCCTAGCAAAAAACTATCACAGAGATCTCGGGTGTGGGGGTCCCCAGGAAATTCCAGGGCAAGCGGGCGCATCGGGGGCAACCCACTCAGGCGATGCTCGTAAAACAAACTATAGATGTGGGGCAACAACATGTAGCGGCGTTCAATGGCTTTACGGATTGCCGATTCAAACACAGGACCAAATTGCCAAGGTTCTTGGCGGACAGCGTCAATTCCAGAATGATTTCGGAAAAAGGGGGTGTAGGCAGCCATCTGAGTCCACCGCGTGAGCAATAGGCCATCGGTGTCAAACGCGAATCCTCCGACATCGGCCCCGCAAAACGCTAGGCCCGACAGTCCCATATTCAGCAACATAGGGATGGCTAAGGCTAAATGTTCCCAGAAACTGCGGTTGTCGCCAGTCCATACGGCCGCATATTTTTGGGTTCCTGCATACCCCGAGCGTGTCAATACAAACGGACGTTTCCCGTTCAGTAGCTTCTTCATACCCTGGTATGTGGCTTGGTTCATATAATGCCCATAGGCATTATGAAGCGCTTCATGGGCCATTGGATGTCCATTGTTGCCGTGGATGACTGCCAAATCCATGGTCTTAGTTTCGTTAAAGACCGCTGGCTCATTCATATCATTCCAAATTCCGACAACACCACTATCAACGTAACTGTGGTGGAGATTGCCCCACCATTCCCGCACATGGGGTTCTGTGAAATCAGGGAAAACGCTCTCGCCGGGCCAAACTTCCCCTAGATATAAACTGCCGTCGGGATACGCACAAAATGCGTTCTGGAGTAGGCCGGATCGATAGACATCGTATTCCTCATCTTTTTTCACTCCGGGGTCCACGATAGGAATAACGTGAAATCCTTCATCTGCTAGGTGGTGGATGGTGTCTCTGCTGGTAGCATAATGCAGAGGATTCCAGGTGAATACTCGATAACTGTCCATATAGTGGATATCTAAGTACAACGCATCGCAGGGAATGCGCCGCCGACGAAACTCGGAAGCAACGTCCGCAAGTTGATCTTCCGACTCATAGCTATAGCGGGATTGATGGTATCCTAAGGCGTAACGTGGTGGCTGAGGGACGCGGCCGGTAAGAACTGTAAACTGATCGACCAACTCTTTTAAAGTTTTACCAAAGAAACAATAATAATCCATATCACCGGTTGTAGTGCCGAAGGAAACTGACGACAGATCATTAAAGGAAAATGTGGTTTTCCCCGCATTGTTCAAAAATATGCCGTAGGCTATGTCTTGTCCGACCACATAAAACACAGGGATAGACACATAAAGCTCGCGAATTTCAGGTACATGTGGCGCATAGACGTCAGAGTTCCACATAGAATTTTCCGTGTTGGCCTTATTTAGATAGCCGGTTTTTTCACCCAATCCATAAATAGCCTCTCCTTGATATTGTTTTCGACACGTGATACCCATGGGGGTTTGGCTAACTAAAATGCCTTCTGGCACATCTTCACAAATCGGAAGCCCGCCTGCAGTTTCTGCCCTGATACCCAATTTAGACTTTTTAATAAATAGAGTAAGACCAGAAGAAGACAGTTGATACTCACCGCCTACGTCCTCTAGAACCAGCGGTTTAATAGGCATCGGACACGCTAACGGTACGACATCTTCAGGGGTGGGCATCGTGTGGCTAATCTTGACTCGGAACATGCTGTTACTTATAGAAATTGCAGCGACAGCCTGGGCGCATATAAAAAAGGCAGTATCCTCACTCAAAAAGGCATTTGTCACAGGCCCTAAAGGTTCCATTAATTCTATTGTTGACCGCATTACGCTGTCCGGGTGGATTGCTGCACTAGAATCCTTCACAACCAAATCCCTCATCTCTAGATACAATCCAGTTTATCAACGGTCACACACCATAAAGCAAACGATTGCGCACGCGGTGAGTTCCATGATGTGCAACCATGGTAACAAGATTTCGCACTTTACGCAATGTCAATAGGAAAAATAAATTTTCCGTCAGCAGCTGAGTGGAACCCACGAAACCGTGAATAATAAACGAATTTAATTGATAATCACGTTGTAAGGAAGACGGTAAAGATCCTCTTGTTTTTTCTTTTAACCTGGAATATGATGTGGTCCATAGAATATTATGACAAATCGAGCTTTGCTTAAACTGTGCAAACGATTGCCCACATTTTCGTAATGTTGGTCGTCGATTGGCTGAACATTGAAGGAGGTTTTGGCTATGAACGGTGAAAAACATCGGATGGTATATGGCATGTTGGCGAGTGCGATATTAGGGACTTCTTTGGTTGGATGCGGAGCCTCTACCAGCGCTCCCCCTCCAGCCACAACAAGCTTAACGCGAGGTGTACATCTCACGGTTTGGTCATACTGGGGTATGCCGGAGTTTGCCGTGGTGCAGCAATATGCGCAAAAATGGGCTAAGGCGCACGGGGACACCGTGACAGTGCTTAACGAGAGTGCGGTCACCGGAAGTTACCAGTTTTACGGTACCGCAGCCCGGGCCGGAAAAGGTCCGGATGTGGTGGTTGCAATGCCTCACGATAACCTAGGGCTATTCCAGGAAGAAGGGTTACTGGCTCCAATTCCGAACAACATGATGCAGCCACAGGATTATACGGCGACGGAAGTCAAAGCGGTAACATTTGGCGGCGCGGCGTATGCATACCCTATGAGCGTTCAAACTACGGCGCTGTTTTACAATAAAAATATGATTAAGACTCCACCTACAACATGGAGCCAATTTGTGAACGATGCCAATCGATTTGGTTTCGGGTATGCTCAACACAATTTGTATTATGATTTCGCATTCATCGGCGGCATGGGCGGATATATTTTTGGAACCCATAACGGCAAACTCAGTCCCCAAGATATAGGATTGGCCTCACCAGGTGCTATCGCAGGTTTTAAATTGATTCGGGATATGGATGCAACTTATCATTGGATGAATCCCAGTACCACGGGTGCCATTTCATTGTCAAACTTTACCAGCGGGAAAATTGGGATGATGATTGATGGGCCTTGGGATATAGCCAACGATCAAAAGGCCAAGATAAATCTTGGAGTTGCGCCGTTGCCAACATTGCCCAACGGAAAACCGGCCACGCCGTTCATCGGGGTTCAAACGGTACTAGTTAACCAAAGAAGTCACAACATTCCGTCAGCCATATCCTTGGCACAATACTTGGCATCGGTGCCTGAAATGCAGTACTTCCACGTTAATGCAGACCTGCCAGCCTTGGTGAAGCTACAAAATTCTTCGGTGGTGCAAAGCAACTCCTATGATGCGGCATTTTTGAAGCAAGCGGAGGTGGGGGTACCTATGCCTAACATTCCTCAAATGCAGGCAGTTTGGAGTGCGATGACGGAAATTGCCAATATTGTTCGTGGCCAAGTTACCCCTGCGGTAGGGGCTAGAGACTTTGTAAATCAGGTGCAAAAGGGCATTCAAATTCAACAAGGCTAATACCCCCGGAGCAGTTCACGTCTGAGGACTGCTCCCAATGCTCATTTTTGGCTTCGCAGTGGAGGGATTATTATGTTGACTCAGCAAAAAAGGATAAGGCAAGCCAAAAAACGCCATACCAGATACCGAGTACAATGGTCAGCATATGGCTACTTATCTCCGGCGTTGGTCACCATCGCTGTGCTAAGCGTGATTCCCACGCTATTAACATTTGCCGTTGCATTTACCAATTCAAGCGCCATTCACTTCACCAATCCCTCTTTCGTAGGGTTAAAGAATTTTGCAGCGCTGTTTAACATGAACGACCCGCTAGCTCAAGTCTTCATTCCAACTTTTATCTGGACCGTGGTTTTCGCCTTTGTCACTACGGCGCTGAATTATTTTGTCGGACTGTTCTTAGCGGTTTTGCTCAATAACAAAAACATGAGAGAGACACGCCTGTACCGTGCCATTTTAATTATTCCCTGGGCGGTTCCGGCACTTATTTCTACTTTAATTTGGCAAGGATTACTCAATCAAAGTTATGGTCAAGTCAATGCCGTGCTCCACATGGTAGGGATTCCTGCGATCCCGTGGTTGATTAGCCCTCTTTGGGCTCGGGTTTCGATTATCCTTGTGAATTTGTGGCTAAGCTTTCCGTTTATGATGACGGTATGTCTTGGAGGGCTGCAGGCGATTCCCGGAGAATGGTACGAAGCGGCGAGCATTGATGGAGCAACGTTCTGGCAACGCTTTCGTTACATCACTCTGCCTTCGATCTGGAAAATTAGCCTGCCTTTAGTCATTCCGTCGTTTGCATTCCAATTCAACAACTTTAACGCAGTCTATTTATTAACGGGTGGCGGGCCAGCACGAAACTCTACCCAATTTGCGGGATACACCGATATTTTGGCTTCGGCTGCTTATAAAATGACGCTTGATTTCAATCGGTATGATTTAGCAGCCACCATTGCTGTCGTGTTATTTGTTCTCGTAGGGTTTTTTAGTTGGATCAATATGCGCGCTACGGGTGCGTTTCGGGAGGCGGATTAACATGCCCCAGTTCAAACATAGGCTGTCCGTTAGTGAATGGGTAACGCTATGGCTTTCCCGAGTTGTGATCTGGGTGGCAATAATTTTGGTCATTGTGCCCATGCTTTATGTGGTGACCGCGTCATTCAATCCCAGCCAAGCCTACTTTTCATCGTCTCTTATTCCCAGTCACCCTTCGTTGGCCAATTATCGGGCGCTTTTCGCTCAAGGGCAGTTTTTGGTCTGGCTGAAAAATAGCAGCATTGTGGCGCTAAGTTTGGGGTTGGGGCAATTGGTCATTACGTCAACAGCGGCCTACGCTTTTTCTCGAATGCGTTTTTATGGGCGAAAAAACGGCATTATGATTCTGCTCATTCTTCAAATGTTTCCCAACTTCCTGACGATATCCGTCATATATTATGGGCTGGCTCAGGTGGGATTATTAGACAATCTGTGGGTATACATTTTAGTTCAACTTGGCGGCAGCGCGTTCAACATATGGCTGCTCAAAAACTACTTTGATACGGTACCCCGGGAATTAGACGAGGCCGCGATTATGGACGGCGCAGGGCATCGCCAAATATTTTGGAAAATAGTATTGCCCTTGGCGCGACCCATGTTAATGGTGATATTTTTCTTCACCCTTATCGGTTCATTTAGCGAGTACATCTTAGCCGGTACCATTATACAATCCGCGTCTAATTACACTTTGGGCCTGGGATTGTATTCCTTAATCTCGGGGGAATTCGCAAAAAATTGGGGGGAATTTTCGGCAGCGGCACTGCTAAGTGCGGCGCCCCTGACTATTGGATTTGGCATCATTAACAAATGGATCGCGTCCGGTCTGGTCGCTGGTTCGGTAAAGGGATGAAACATTCGCTTCCGGTTATGCCCTGAGCGATCCCTAGTCTTTACCATAGAGCAAGGTGGCCAGCAAGCTTTCTCGAGTTTTTGGTGCGTCGGACCCGGCTTCGATCGTGCCGACAAGCTTTCCGTCCGGCATGAAACCAACAACTGGTGATGGGCCAGTCCTACGAAGCCATGACGGCAACCTCCTGCCTACTATAATGAGTGTTCCACGGATGAACCGAGACTTGCGGCGGTTTGCTGATAGGGGCGGAGGCAGCGGGGGCTTGGGCGTCTTGGCACCATCCCCCTCTTGCATCATTGGATTTCTCTCCGAATCATCGAGCAACCGGAACCTTTCCGGGTAAGAATCTGTGCTGTTCCTGCATGTCTTTGCTGCATGTTCCAGTTGAAAACTTACTGGCACCAGTGCGGCTAAGCCGTCAATCAATCTCCGCATGCCCGGGCCACCCAAATCGCCGATCATGCCAATGCCCGGACGACGACGGCCCGCAGGAGATCCGAATCGAATCCCGTTTGCACGTCGATGACCGCCACCCGACCCGCACCACCAGGATTTCGCGGCCTGCCTCGGTCGCGATCGGCACCGTGAGTCAAGCCGACACGATCGTGTGGGGGCAACTCATGCCACCAATAATGTAACTGCCTCGCTTTATATCCTCGTGGAGTACACGATTGTGGCCTGCTCAGACCACTAGCCCGAAACTCGTCCACCCGACCGCTCCATAGACGCCGGATTTCGTTCCGTTCTTGATTGGTCACGATCTTTGAGCCATTTGGCACATTCTAGGGGTATTATGCGGGTTAGAATCACGGACGAGAAGATGGAGACAGTTGGACGCTTACTTTGAAGAGGCCGAACAGCGATTGGTTGATAACCGAAAGGTCCGTAATTGTCGGTGTCATGTGACCCACTCCCTAAGTTTATTGGTAACTTGTGATGCTAGACAATAAACTATACCAAGATCCGTAAATACCGCCCGTCGGATAAAGCGACACGAACGTTATTGTCCCAATCTGCTTGATTTTTAAGACAACACCAGAGTTTGCCCCATTATGCAACGCTCACTGCTCTCCCTAGCCCTTATAGTTCCCATATGGTTTTGCCTAACACGTGGATATTGACATGCTCCGCATATAGTAATATTTTGTATATACTAAAGGTTGGTGTTGGCAATGGATTCGCTTAGTGCAAAAGATGCAACGGATAAACTAGTGTCTATTCAGCACCTTTTTCGGGTCATGATGGAACGTAGGCCACGCGGCACGGAACGTCGGCTCACTCGTCTCCAACGTTTCTTGCTGGTTGCGATCGCCCGGCAAGGTCCTCTCACCATGTCAGAACTGGCCCGTCTCTTGGATGTCGGACAAACCACCATCAGCCAATTTGTTGGTACCTTAGAATCCCAGGGATGGATTACCCGAGCCTTTGACCCGTTAGACCGACGACGCCATTTGGTAGCCATTACCGAGACAGGCCAGGAGCTGGTCCACAGCATTCAAAGCAGCCAGCATCGATATGTAGAACGAATTTTAGAACAACTTAGCGCGCAAGAACGGGCTCAGTTAGTGGCCATTGCTGAACATGTCGCTACAATTTTGGCTGATGCACCTGATTTACTGAAGGAGGATTCAGGACTATGAATGGTGATGCCAGCATTCCCCTGATCGAAACTCACCAACTACAGCGCAAATATGGCCGAGGTGATGCGGCAGTAGCAGGACTGGCCGGAGTCGACCTTACCATTCATCGCGGTGAAATGGTGGCGCTGATGGGGCCGTCGGGGAGCGGCAAGTCCACGCTGATGCAAATCCTGGGGTTATTAGACCGACCCACGTCAGGCAGCTATCGGTTGTCGGGGTCCGATATCAGCACGCTTAGCGGGTCCCAGCAAGCCGAATTACGAGGGCGTCGGATTGGGTTTGTCTTTCAGGGCATACATTTGCTGCCACGCCTAAGCGCCATCCGCAACGTGGAGTTGCCCATGGCTTATGCACGTTTTCCGGCTTCCGAACGCAAGGCGCTTGCCATGCATAGTCTTTCCCGAGTAGGGCTCAACCATTTGGCCGATCGCCGCCCCAACCAACTGTCAGGCGGTCAAGCGCAGCGCATTGCGATTGCTCGCGCGGTGGCGCCGGGACCAGATTTGCTTTTGGCAGACGAACCTACCGGTGCCTTGGACCGAGCGTCGGGACGCGAGGTGCTTGCCTTATTTCAGCACTTGAACGCCGACTTAGGGCTGACCATTATCCTGGTCACCCATGATCCCTTTGTGGGACGTCACGCCCAACGCATCGTCGAACTGGAAGACGGCAGGATTATCGGCGACCGTGCGGTAGACGACAGAATTCAGCCCGAACAGCCAATGGAGGTCCACGTATGAATGCCTTCACCATCGCCTTAGACTCTATCTGGGCTCATAGACTGCGCAGCGCGCTGACTGCCTTAGGAATTGTGATTGGCGTGTTTGCGGTGGTCACCTTGACTTCGCTTGGCAGTGGGGTGAAATCTTATGTCAGTGGACAGTTTTCATCGTTCGGCGCCACCCTCATAACGGTATCTCCCTCTTTACCCAGTGCCCATGGCAAACTAGCTCACCATCCCTTCGGCGGTGGGCCCAAACAAAACTTTGGCAATATTCCCAGCACCTTAACGCTCGGCGATGCCACCGCGATAGGTGCATTGCACGCCCCTTCCATTGCCCATGTGGCTCCCCTGGTGCTCTTGCCAATCACGGTCTCCACCAGCAGCACCGGTTCCTCGGGCATCTCCGCTACGGGTACCACCGCTCAATATTTTAGAGCCGAGCAACTGACCTTTTCGCACGGCTCTTTTAAAGGCCAAGGCGTCGTGTTGGGCGCATCCGCAGCCCACACCTTATTTCCCCAGCTTAAAAATCCCATAGGTCAAAAACTTTATCTGGGGCAATCTGCGTTATCCGTTACGGGCGTATTGAATTCTGCATCCGGACTCTTAAGCAAGACCTCCAACGCCTCCGTCTTTGTACCCATTGCCGCCGGGCTGCAGATAGCGGGACTGCACAACATCTCCGAGATTATTGTACAAGCGTCTGGCAACAGCCAAGTCAATGCCGCAGGAAACGCCATCACCAAAGTATTGAGCCGACGTCATCCTTCAGGCGACTTCTCGGTCACCAAAGATACCCAAATATTGTCCACCATCAACAACACGCTATCGACCATTACCACTTTCTTGAGCGGTCTGGCGGCCATTTCCTTGTTGGTCGGTGGAATCGGCATTATGAACATCATGCTCGTCACGGTCACTGAACGTTTTCGTGAGATCGGGATTAGAAAAGCGCTGGGTGCGCGCGATAGCGACATACTGGTTCAATTTTTAGCAGAATCTGTCCTGCTGTCTCTCCTGGGGGGAGCCGTCGGCGTCATTTTATCGGCCATCGCAAGCCAAATGATTGGTCAATTGGCCGGGTTCTCGGCAGGCCTGACGTTCGATGCGGTGGCGCTAGCGGTCGGGTTTTCTCTTTTAGTCGGCATTGTGTTTGGGGTGATACCCGCCCTGCGTGCCGCGCGACTGATGCCTGCCGAAGCGCTGCGCACCGAATAGCCTATCCCCCTGGCCATGGTCATTCCCCTATGTACACGGCCACATTTTTAAGCTGGGTATAGTGGTACAGGGCCTCCGTTCCTTTCTCTCGACCGAATCCGCTATGCCCATAGCCGCCAAAAGGCATCTCGACTCCACCTCCCGCACCGTAGCTGTTGATAAAGACTTGGCCCGTGCGTAATTGTCGGGCAACTCTATGAGCTTGCCCCACATCGTCCGTCCAGATAGCAGCGACCAGACCGTAGTCCGTCGCATTGGCCAACTGCACCGCATCAAATTCCTCCGCAAAAGGGGTGACCGAGGCCACCGGTCCGAAAATCTCCTCATGGAATATGCGGCTATTAACATTCACCCGGTCCAACAACACCGGAGGAACAAAATATCCAGATGCTCCATGAGGTTGCCGACCCATCCATACCGCAGCTCCCTCCTGTTCAGCCAGTTGAATGTATTCCTCCACTCTGGTTTTTTGACTCATGGAAATAAGCGGGCCCAAATCAGGGTCCGTGAGCCCTTGACCAATCTTTATGTCCTGCAAATATTGTTGAAGACGTTGGACCAGCTCATCATGACGCGATTCGTGCACCAAGATGCGAGAGCCCGCAGAACAGGTTTGTCCGGCGTTTTGCAAAAACGACTTTACGATGATCGATACCGCGCGGTCCAAGTTCGAGGACGCAAACACAATATGAGGAGACTTGCCTCCAAGTTCTAGTGTCACCGGCACGATATTGCTTGCGGCCGCTGCCGCCACTTTCCTGCCGACTTCCAATGACCCCGTAAAGGTCAAATGATTTATTGCGGGATGCGCCGCTAGTGGCGCTCCGGCCTGGTCTCCATATCCGGTCACAACATTGACCACCCCAGCTGGGACGCCCTCCTCTTGACAGATCTTCGCCAGTGCCAAAACCGATAGCGAGGCCTCTTCCGCCGGTTTAAGCACCACCACATTGCCGACTGCCAGGGGGGCTGCGACGGCCCTGGCCCCAATTTGCAGCGGATAGTTCCATGGAATAATGACGGCCACCACGCCAAGCGGCTCTCTCAAGGTGTAATCCAAAAATGGGCCCGGCACAGGGATGGTGGTTCCCCCAAACTTGTCCGCCCACCCGGAATAAAATTCAAAATAGCGCGCTGCCACCACCACGTCCGCCCGCGCTTGGGACAATGGCTTTCCCGTATCTTCCGATTCTAGGACTGCCAACCGCTCCTTTTCCTTCACTAACCGTTTGGCAACCCTGGCGAGAATGCGGCCTCGCTCAATCCCATCCTCTGCTGCCCATTGGACCGATGCCCGATGGGCAGCCTGCACGGCCCGCTCCACGTCTGGAGCCGTACCCCAAGCCAGGTGGGCCAACACTTCGCCAGTCGAGGGATTCGTTGTCTCAAACCATTGATTTGAGACGGGGGGAACCCATTGTCCCCCGATATAATGGTGATGGTTCATTGTGTCCTCCTCTGTGGCCATGGGCCGCTAGTCACTGGTCATTGATTACTTCGGCCTTCTGCCAAGGCTGCCCGAATGGCCCGCCGAATTGCCGTGGCCACCGCCCTGGCTGCCAACGCCCCCACGCTTGCAGGCGACGCCTCATGATCTCCCACCGATACCGCGAACAGGGTGTCCCCATCCCATGGCGAATGCACGGGATCGATGGCTCGCGCCATCCCATCTTGTCCCATCCTGCTCACCCGGGCCAGTTCGGACTTCGACAGACGGCCATTGGTCACCACTGCGCCAATCGTGGTTGCTCCACCAGCAAACAGCATATTCGGTGCCACACTCCACAGCATGGTGGTATCCAAAATTGTTCCATCATCCTGCTGGGGACCCGCCATAATTTGACCGTCTTCATTAAGGATACTGCCCACCGCATTCACCACCATAATGGCACTGACCAGCAGTCCATCCGGTGTACAAAGGGTCACAGCCCCTTGGCCTCCTTTCATGGCGCGGGAACGCCCTAAGGACTTGCCGACCGTCGCCCCAGTTCCCGCGCCATAAGAACCTTCGGGCACGCTTTGGCTCAATTTTTTTCCGGCCATCTGTAACGCTTGGCGTCCATCATCCACCGATGGCGGCTCTGCCTGTCGATAATCCATATCAAATATGGCGGCGCCCACCACAATGGGAATGCGCACTTCACCCACACTTACACCGCGGCCATCTTCGCATAGACCCAAAGCCACTCCGTCCGCCGCTTGCAGTCCCAACGCACTACCTCCGCTCAACACGATGGCGTCGGGCCCGGCCACGAGATTTTCCGGATCGAGCACGGGCGTCTCCCGGGTTGCGGGGGCCCCTCCTCCAATGCTGACACCCCCCACGGCCCCTTGGGGCAGAAGAATGACGGTGACTCCTGTGCCTTTGAGAGGATCGCTGATCACGCCGATGCTGACGCCAGCAATTGCGACCACACCTGGCAATTCCTCATATCCCGCGGCGGGGGGATTTTTCATATATTGCGGCCTCCATCAACATCCAAAATAGTTCCGGTCATGAGCCGTGCGCGATCCGATACTAAAAAGCAAACCGCTTGCGCAATATCTTCAGGCTGAGCCAACACTCCCAAAGGAACCGTTTGCCGAAACGACTCAAGAATCTCCTTGGGGTCATCCATTACCTTTCCCGCTGCTGCCTTAAATAGGGGCAGCATGGGTGTGTCGGTGGCGACCGGCGACACCGCACAAGCTCGCACTCCATAGGGGGCCCACTCCAAAGCCAACGCGCGAACAAAAGCGATAAGGGCTCCCTTCGTTGCCGAATAGACTTGCAGTCCGGGTCGAGGACGCATTGCAGCAGTAGACGCCGTGGTGACGAAGACGCCTCGGCGTTGCGATTTAAAAGGCCGAGCAACGGCTCTGGCTAGCGAGACAACGCCTCGCAAGTTAATGGATATCAGTCGGTCAATAACATCCTCGGACATATCCTCCAAGTTGGTCGATGCCTGAGCGATTCCAGCGTTGGCATACGCGATGTCAATCCGCCCAAATCGATCCAATGCTTCTTGCACCAATCGCGCATTATCCTCATAGCTGCTGACATCCATGCTAAAGGGCACCGCCAAACCGCCCTGGCGTCCGATCTCCGCCGCGACGCGTTCGGCACCGTCCACGTCAATATCTGCCACAATCACTCGCGCGCCTTCTTGAGCCAAACGATGCGCGCTGGCTTCCCCAATCCCTGATGCTGCACCTGTAATTACTGCCACCCGATCTTGCAACTCGTTGGACATTTGTCATCCTCCCTGCACTGGCATTTCAGTAAAAGTCAGAAAGCGATAGGCGGCCTGGGCATAAATTTCCGCCGTGTCCATCAATTGGCGTAAACTGACCCATTCATCGACTTGATGCGGGACAAACCGGCCGCCCGCTCCGGTGGTGACAATAGGAATGCCGGCCGCCCACAGCCAAGTGCCATCTGTAGCGCCGGGCACCCCAGCATATATGGCAGGTTGGCCCAGGCAGTGCTCCACAGCCCCCGCCACCGACTGTACTAACGGATGGTCGGATGGCGTTCTGGTTACCGGGCGCTCATCAATCAGGACAACTTTTCCAGAATAGATCCCAGGTTCCACTGGCTCCTCGAGCCGACTGCGCAAGTCTTTTACATGTCCGCTCTTCAAATCTTCATTGGCATTCTCTATTATTTGGTCAAGTCGACTTTGCAGCCTGTGCAGCAACTCCGCATGAGACTGGTCGCCCACCGTACGTATATCCAAGCTGACCGCCACTGCATCCGGAACCACATTAAATCCCGAGGGGCCGTTGAGGGGAGCCCTGATCTCTGTCGGCGTAATACTGGGCCAGCCCAAATACCGGTCAAATCCTACCTGCTTTTGCTGGACCAACTCCTCTTCCTGCACCGCGGCCAAAAACCGTGCCATTAACGGCAACGGATTATTTCCTGTCAACGGCATGGCTCCATGAGCCATCTTGCCGTAAATTTCGACGCGCACCCGCAACGCGCCCTTTTGACTCACACAAATCTGAAGATCTTCGGGCTCGCAGCATATGGCTGCGTCGATATCCACAGCCCGGCCCGTTGCAATGAAGTGCCGTATCCCGCTCATCATTCCCTCTTCATCCACCGGCACCAGAAAACGGATAGTTCCCGGAAAATCTCCTCTGGTCGCAGCACGAAAGGCACGAATCCCGAGGTACGCCGCCACCAGATTTCCCTTGGTATCGGCCGTGCCACGTCCATAAAGCCGATCGCCCTCTACGGTTAATTGGAATGGGCTGTGTGTCCAGGCGGATGGGTCGCCGGCCGTAACCGTATCCGAATGCGCTTCGAACAGCAAAACAGGTCCAGGATGGCTGCCTTGGAATTCGAGTAGAACATTGGGGCGGCCTCCCGACACCTCGATCACTTCGGGCACAAACCCGTCCAAGCGGCACCAGGTAAGAATTTCCTCTACGACCAATGATTCTGTATGACCGTTTTCCACGACGCTTTCAATGGCGATCAGACGCCCCAACTTCTCCTTCATCTCTTGCGGGTCAAGCCACGATTTGATATCAAGATTGGCACTAGAACTGGAAATGGTAAACCCTCCCTGCCGTTTTGAATAAAGATTATGAGAGCCAAGGCTCAAAGGCTTCTTTGGAGCCTTGGCTCTGTAGACTAATCGGTGACGTTGGATATCTTTGAGCGGCCACTGCCGATTTGGACCCGGTTCCAGGCCGCACACACCGCCACCGTCAAGATGACCGATAAGATGGCTTCGGCAATAGCTTGCGGAATAACGACCAGCATTTGATGAAATGTAAAATAGCCTCGTAAAATAATCGCCCCTACCACAAATACCGTATTGGATACCGAACCCACCAAACCTGCTAGACCGTACGCCAGAATTTCATTTTTCTTGCGTACTGCGATATATGCCAGATATGGGGTAATACCAATCAAAAGGCGGGGTAAAATCGAGACGATAGGGTCTTTAAACATAGGAACGGTCGCGCCCAAGAACGACGAGAGACCAAAGATGAATCCCAAGATCAGTCCCACCGGCCAACCTTCGAGCACTGCGCCAATGTAAACCGGAACCCCCATGATGGTGGCATTGCCTGCCACATTGGGCACCGGGATATATCCTAGACGGGTTACCCCCAGAAGAATGGAAATGGCGGCCAATACTGCAGTAATCACGATCTTTCGCGTGGTTAATTTCATATCTTCCTCCCCTTTCTCTTACAGACTAGATTAGAATCAGTCCAGCCGACACTACAACCACCACAGCTAGCGCAACCCAATCGCGCACCGCCAGGTGATACTCCCGATACATGGTGCGCTTCTGATTGGGAACGTAGCCACGGGATTCCATGGCTACCACTAAATCTTCCGCGCGCCTCAGAGCGATCAGAAACAACGGTATCACCAGTGGAAGTCGGGCGCGGGCCTGTGCCACGATGTTCCACTTCGCCACCTTGGTCAATCCCCCACCTCGCGAAGCCTGAGCTTTCATTAAGCGCTCCATTTCCATTGCAAACGTCGGCACGAAGCGCAGCGCAATGGTCATGATGAGGGCTAATTCGCGGGTGGGAATCTTTAAATATTGCAATGGTTTGGAAACCCGTTCCATGGCGCGGGTCACGTCATTGGTACGCGTCGTTAAGGTAAAGACGCTGATTAGCAGGATAAAATCGATAAGTCTCAAGAGTGACGTGACGGTCAGCCGCAGAGAATACTGGCTTATATGCAGAAAACTATAGGACCACAACACCACACCTTTGACGGGAGAAAATAGCAGTTCCAATATCAGCAAAGCAAATATAAACCAAATGGCTGGCCGCAGTCCTGACAATCCATAACCTATGGGTACGCCCGATAATGCGACTAAACCTAAGATCAGCACGAATGCAGTGATATTAGGCAGATAGGCATTCAAGAATGCGACGGTAAGAATGACGATGATGGCACTTAACAACTTTACCGCCGGGTCTAGCCGGTGAACAATAGATTCTCCCGGCAAATATTGGCCAATCGTGATATAACGCAGCAGTTCGAAATCCTCAGCCATCACAGGCCCTCCTCTGCTAGAACGTCCGCATCCTTAGGGGAGGCAAGTCCCAACGACTGTAAAATCATGTCACTGACCTCGTCTGGGGTGCGGCCAAATACACTGCCAAAACCTTGTTCACGCAGCATTTGCTGCAGAACTAAAATTGGGGGCGCTTCAAATCCGTGGTCAAGCAACAAGGAGGGGCCGTCCATGATTTGCTCAATCGAATAAGTGCCTTTTGTCTGCCCGTCATGCATAATGATCACCCGGTCTGCGAGATTAAGCACTTCTTCAATATTGTGCGTCACAAACACAATAGAAACGTCTTCCTCTTTTTTCAAATGGCGTAATCGGTCCAATAGGTCACTGGCTGATCGGGGATCCAATCCCGCCGTCGGTTCGTCTAAGACCAACACTTTTGGCCTTAATGCCAACACGCCGGCCAGAGCCGCTCTTCGCTTTTCTCCTCCTGACAATGCAAACACTGGGCGGTCTTTGAAGGTATCAAAGTCCAAACCAACCATTTCCAGTGCCCATCTTACCCGACGGCGCACTTCTTTCAGATCCATCCGCATCTGCAATGGACCATAGGCCACGTCATCCCCCACAAGTTGCTCAAACAGTTGATCCTCGGGATTTTGAAATAACATCCCTATCTCTTGCCGCACTTTAGCAATATTCGCGTGGGGAGAACCCAAATCAACATCCACGGCCCACACGGTTCCCCGTTGGGGGCGATAGATGCCATTGAGATGTTGCATCACCGTTGACTTTCCACTGCCGGTGGCACCGACAATGGCGAGCGCTTCTCCGCTTCGCAGCGTAAGATCAGCACGACGCAATGCGTGATGCTCCAGAGGTGTGCCCTGCAAATATACGTGACTGACATCCTGCATTTGGATTATCTCGTCGTTCGCTGTCGGATCATCATCGCAAAGGTCCGTATTCGACGCGGCCTTGCCATGGTTTGGCCGGGTGGACAAGGCTGCCAAATCCGTCATCAGTTCTTCAGGCGTGATCGCATCGGCAGACACTGCTGGCAAAACTTCATGCAGCTTTGCAGACACTTGTGCGATGGCCGGAACATCCAAATTGAGTTGTCTAAGGCGCCGGCTATTTCGGAAAATTTCACGGGGCGTTCCCGTCATCACGACCATTCCCTGATTTAGGACCACAACCTGGTCCGCCTCCAATACTTCTTCCATATGATGGGTCACGGTAATAATCGTGGTGCCGTTTTGGTGAAGGTGACGCACCATCTGCAAGACATCATCCCGGCCCTTAGCATCGAGCATGCTGGTCGCTTCATCAAGCACCAAAACTTGCTGCTGCATGGCCAGGGCACCTGCAATGGCTAGTCGTTGTTTTTGCCCACCCGACAGGAGATGAGGAGGGCGCTTTCTCACCGCTGACAACCCGGTTTCGCGCAAAGCCCAGGTGACCCGCTCCTCAATAACTTTGGGGGCTACATTAAAGTTTTCCAATCCAAACGCGACATCATCTTCGACCGTAGTCGCCACAATTTGGTTATCTGGATGCTGAAACACCATTCCGACCAGTTTCCTGATTTCCATTTTCTTCGCATCGTCTTGGGTATCCATGCCTGCCACCTGGACTCGCCCGGATTTGGGCACCAATATGCCATTCACATGCCGAGCCAAGGTGGACTTGCCAGAGCCGTTGGCTCCCAGCAACGCAACGTAGGAACCCTTGGCAATGTCTAAGGACACGTCTTTAAGCACCAGATTTCCGTCAAGATATTCAAACGCTAACTCCTCAATGCTGATGATGGATTCCATATTCCCTCCGGATACTTTTTAAATGGTTCCATACTAACAAATCTCGGCACCAATACTGTGTAAAATTTCAATGCCAAGATTTTACATATTTCCATTCCCGTCTTCTAAAGCACGCAGCACAGCGTCGCCCACTTGGTCGGTGCTGGCATCCCCACCTAAGTCTCTTGGATGATGGCGGATGTCGGTCAAGGCTCTGGAGACTGCTTGGAAAATGCGATCTTCCCAATCGCCGTAGCCGAGATAACCCAACATCATGGCCGACGACAGTATGGCACTAATGGGATTGGCCACGGAGCGGCCGGCAATATCGGGCGCGGAACCATGGACTGGTTCAAACAATGCAGGACTTTCGTGATTAGGATTAAAATTGGCACTTGGGGCCAGCCCTAAGCCTCCTATCAACCCAGCCCCCAAATCACTCAGAATATCCCCGAATAAATTGCTTGTGACAACCACTTGAAACCGTTCGGGACTAGTTACCATATAGAGAGCCGCAGCATCGACCAGGATTGAGTGACTTGTCACATCCGGATATTCATGAGCAATTTCATCAAAAATTTCATCCCAAAATACTCCCGAATAGTTGAGAGCATTGGACTTGGTGACACTAGTGCAACTCATCCCCAATTTTCGTGCGAGTTCGAACCCGTATCTTATAATTCGACTGACCCCATCGCGTGAATACACCGAAATCTGCAGTGCCGTATCCTTCACAGTGCCAGGAAACAATCTGGCGCCTTGTCCGATATATTCGCCTTCCGTGTTTTCTCTTACCATAAGTATATTGACATGGCGCCCATTGCCCACTGGCGTACTCACGCCCGCCATCGAGTTCATGGGTCTTAAATTGACGAACTGTTGAAATGACTGACGGATTGGCAAGATTAATCCCCACACCGGAACATGCAAGGGAAGTGCCGGATCGCCCACCGCCCCAAAGTAAATAGCATCGTACTTCTTTAAAATCTCGATAGCGTCCGAAGGCATCATCGCGCCGCAATCGCGATAATAGTCGCTACCCCAGGGAAATTCATCCATTGACAGCCTCACACCGGGGTCCCGTAGGGTTACTTCCTCTAGAATGCGCCGCCCAACCCCAATGACCTCCGGTCCGATGCCATCCCCGGGTATTACCGCGATGCGCTTGGTGCTGTTGGAATTCTTATAGTTTCCATACCAAAACAAAAAAACGCCTCCTTATTGTCCAACAGTGCTCGGGGCCGGTGAATAAATGAATTGCGCCAAAGATTTAGACAGGAAATACTTCTCGAATCACGAATCTATCAGGAGGACGATTATACAAATAATATACCAAAGTGTTCTGGTGATCGGAAGACTATAAAGCATAACTTTTGCAATTATTTGCTCATGGCGGACAATCGGAAAAATCTTTCGCGGAGTGATTGAGTGGGTAGAACGCGATGCGCAGCCGGACGCCATTAACTCAGCTGGTAACGCATTTGGAGTCGCATGGAAAACTTATGGCGACGCGCAGTAGCCCCCGCCGGTCTGGGAAAGCAATTGCATCGGTGTGAGGAATAAAGTACTGGAGGGACGCGCATGAGACATCATTGGATGCCTGTCGCTATCCTAGCCCTCGGCACAACGGCCTGTGGGTCTACCCTTGGAACGGCCATTCCGCAACCGCTATGGCCATCGACCCAACGATGGGTCGATGGCCACGCTCATCCAGCGGCGCAAGTCGTTTTTATCGGCACGTCCAATCATCCATCCGCTCCCGGATTCCACGGCACATCGGTCTTTAATACCGACACTGCGGTCGAGTTCAGCGTGAATAGTACGCACGTGCGGGTACCACGCTATGCGATGGTCGACGTGACGGTCAGCCCCACATCGCCCCACGGGGTTGTTGAGGTTTCCTATGAATTGCTACACAGTCACGTATGGCATACCATCTTCCGCAAATAGGTAGCCTAGGATGTAGCTCACCAACCGGACGTCACCATCTCGCTGCCAAGTGGAAATCTCTACGGCTCTGACGGAGCGAGAGCAGCAAGCCCTTCGTCGTTAACGGGGGCGTTCGTATCCCGCCCGCCGGCGCCTGAAACGCTTAGGACGGCGCAAAGACGCTGTTCGTCCTGGAATCTGACGGGGATTCGAGAAGCCACGGAGCGGGTCCGGCAACGGGATCGGTATACGTCCGTGTCGTGGGCATTTTACCAATTCCGCCAGATAAAGCCAGGTTGTATCAAGCGGCGACGGTTGCGGTGGATCCGCGCTATACCTCGCAAACCTGTCCCAAATGTGGGCACGTGGCCCGAGGCAATCGTGATAAGGGCCGACACCGCTGCGAGTGCCAACAATGCCATTTCCGATCCAACGACGATCGGATTGGCGCCATGAACCTGCACCGTCAGGGAATTGAGTTTCGGGTGACAGGTGTGATTGCGGCAGGCCCGCGGTCGTGAGGGCGACGTCAACCGTCCTACGATGCGACCCCAACACAAGGAAGGAGATGACGTTCAGCCATCGGACGCACTTCCGGGGAGTCAAAAGCTCCGGCCTAGACCGGGGTAGTTGACATCATCTCTATTCGCTCAAGTTATAAATTTTTCGGTGGGGTTTTAGGTACCCCGTTGATCAATGGTTTGACGTTCATGTCTAGCTTGGGTTCAATAGCCCAGGCTTCTGGAACTAAAATTTTTAACCGTTGGGCGGTATCGTTTAGATGGTCGTACATAAATTGCGTGGCCCGCAGACTATCTTTTTCCATAATCGCGTTATAAAGATCCAAATGTTTGTGATACAGCGTACTATGGGTTCCGGCAATGGCGCGCGACAATTTCATAGTTTCCTGCATCAAAGGGGCCAACGATTGAATCACATCTTGCAACACCGCGTTCTGGGTAGCTTCGCCAATCATCAGATGAAACCTCAAGTCCGCCTTCATGCCCTCTTCCTTCTCCGCGGTGTGCATGGCCTCCAAGGATTGCTTTAACAGAACCAGATGGTCTGCCGTACGATTTTGCGCGGCCAACTTAGCTGCCGGCACTTCAAGTAAAATTCGGACAAACAACACTTCCCCCAGATCTCTTACCAGTATGGGTTCTTGAGATGGTGCCGCATTTTGTTTAATAAAATATCCCTTGCCGTGCCGCACATCAATCAGGTCTTGCGCCACCAAAGCCGCTAAGGCCTCGCGGATTGTTGACTTGCTGACTTTCAACAATGCGGCCATCTCTTGCAATGAAGGAAGCTTGTCCCCAGGACGATACACATTTTGGGTGATTAGCGATTCCAAATATTCAGCGACTTGATTCGAACGTTTGGCCACAAACGGCTTGGTTATCACAAAATACCTCCCTTCTTGCTTCTCATTGTAATGAAGACAATGTTCTCTGTAAAACCATAACCTAGACAAAAGCTATCATCCGATAATCTCTACTGGCTTATCTTATCTCAAGCATCTGCTCGCGCGCAGTTTGTGACCCGATGCGTCTGTGACCGCAACGGACAGGCCGTCAATCAGCGACTGGGCTGGTCGACTCTATACATCACGAATTCGTCAGATTTTGGGATCCGCTGTCCGCCTATCTCATAAAAACCTTAATCTGCTGCGTTCATTTTGTGGGCGGGACTGAGGGCCGCCGTGCCCATAATGCCAATCACCGCAAATGGAATCACTACGGCTAATTCTACGCGGCTGGACTGGTGCAACGACAGCGCCAGTCCCATTAAGAACGGCACCAACACGGCCGACAAAAACCCCGCCGTGTTAGCGACTCCGGAGGCAAGTCCTACTGAAGGTACCGCATAGCGCTCTCGCACCGCGGCAAAGGTCAGGACGCTGGCACCATTGGCCATGCCCAGAACAGCAAACACTAAGGCTAGTAATATCGGAGACAGGTCCATCGGCCAGATTACGATGGTAGTCCAGGCAGCCAAATTTAACATACTAATTGCGCGATATGGCCTAGCTACCCCAAAACGATCCGCCAAAAAGCCCCCCATCGGCCCCCCGACTAAAGAACCCAGTAGCCCAAAGGCTAAAAACGTCCCCGCCGACACTTCAGAAAAGTGATAGTTTTGGCGCAGATAGGGAACCGCCAAGAGACTGACAAACCCCAAAAAAGGGCCCATCAGGCCAAAGTGCGCCAGACACACCGAGATAATCTGGCGCCCTGATAAAAAGACCCGCGCCCAGGGCACATCGGGTCGTTTTACCCCCAAGTCCGGATGCGCAGGTGTCAATCGTCCAAAGATAAGAGCGGCGGCCACAGCCAAGACAATAAGGGCGGCACCCATCACTCCAAAGGGCAAGCGCCAGCCCGACGCGTCAATCCACAACGCGAGCGGCACGGTGGCAATAATGGCACCGATATTGCCCGCCATGGCGGTAATCCCCAACACTCGGCCAAAGACGCCGTAACTGAACCATCGGGCCAACACCGACACAATATTTAGCCATATCAGAGCATCACCCACCCCGACCACCACCCGAGACGCAATAATCATGGCAAAGCTATGGCTCTCGGCAAACATCACCGTGCCCAATCCGTCCGCCACAGCCCCGATAACCAGCAGCCGTTCTGGACGAAATCGGGCTCCACCGACCGCCACCGGAATCTGCAACGCGGCATAAACCATGTACTGTCCCATGGTCATCAAGGAGAGAACAGCCGGAGAAATATGAAACAAGACCAATAATTCGGGGGTTACCAGCCCCGGAGCGGTCCGTTCCATAAAAATCAAACCATAGATGGCTGCCACAGTGGACAGAATAATCAATGCATGTGTTCGCGAACGTTCCATATACCTAGCATATCCTAGCGCAAGCGAATACCTTCAATAGGCAAAAGATTCGAACGGTATCCCCGATGAAAAGCTCATGCCCCGAGATGCGATCAAAAAGACCAGTGCCCGCGTCTTTATAGCCTAACGGCCTCTTTTACTCCATGTGCTTGCCATAACCTTAGACATCCTGCCTCATCCTCGGTATACTGACAATTATTAAAAAAAATACATAGGGGATGGGCCCGAATGGCGGACATCGATCCACAAGGGAAAATATTTGCGGATTCCAATCAACTGGTGCAAAAGCAATTCTCCACCCAAGCCGATGGCTATAAAACTTCAGCCGTACACGCTCGCGGGCAAGATTTAGGATGGCTGGTCGGGCAAGCTGCCCTGACGGGACAAGAACGCATCCTCGACGTGGGAACTGGCGCAGGCCACACAGCCTTCGCGTTCGCTCAAGCGTCTCGAGAAGTCGTTGGCCTTGATTTGACCGCCCGCATGGTTCATAACGCCACCGAATTAGCCAGCCAGCGGGGATTAACCAATGTAAGCTTTATCGTCGGCGATGCGGTGTCCATGCCATTTCCCAACAGCTATTTTGATGTGGCAACCTGCAGGTATGCCGCCCATCACTTCGTGGACCCCGAAGGCGCCATTCAAGAGATATCTCGGGTGCTGAAGCCGCACGGCTTGGTGCTCATGGTCGATCACATCGCGCCTTTGGATCCCCTGCTCGACCATTACATCAACCATGTAGACCGGATGCGCGATCCCTCCCACGTTCGGGAATGGACGGCCGACGAGTGGCATCAACGGTTTCAAAAGTATGACATTTCTTCTCGCATCACCTACGAATGGGATCTTCATCTGGAAGTGGCTTGGTGGTTAATCCAAGCCGGAGTCCCCGAAGACCGTCGAGTAGAGATTAAGCGCTATTTTAAGAGCGCCGATGCCAATACCCGCCATACCTTTAACATTCAGTTCGATGATCAGGGTGAACCATTGTCGTTTGCGCTAAAGTGCGCATTGTTTAATGGACGCAAAACCTAAAGAAATTCATGGCCAGCGGATTCGAGCCATATCGTAATTTCTCGACGAGACGGACTGGACACCAATGATGATATATGAGCCAGCGAGTAGGCTAGACTTATTATTCTTCTGGGGGGAGCACCCATGCTTCCCCCGGATAAAATCATACCCATGAGCTATATCTCTTCTTGATATTCCCCGTGTAACATGATTCATTAGTATAGTTAATTCATAATGGAAAGTAATTATGTACTGACCGTGAGCGTTGAAATCCGTCATCACACATGTAATGAAAAAATGAAGCGAGGCGAGAAATACCATTATGACGTATCCAGATAACTCTGCATGGATGCCTCCCGCCTTTTGGGTGGAGGACGAGGGTCAGCGTCTGTTGAATTCCCTGAGCGAGGGCGTTTTGACCCTAGGCCGCGACGGCTTGATTCGCTGGGCAAGTCACCCGCTGCTGAAGATGTTCGACCTTACTGCGCATGATTTGCTCAATCGCCACCCGCATACGGTTTTTCATCAACCACAAATCCTCCAAAGTCAATGCCCAGACTGTCAGGCGTTCGAGGCGGGCGCTGTGCGGATGAGCACAGCCTTTTTATCTTCATCGGGACAAATGCTGCCAGTCCGAGTTTCGGTTGTCCCATCCGGCGGCAACCGCAACGGAACAAGTCTGGTTATCGAAGCCATTACAGATGAAACCGAGCGGGCCCAGTCATTGCAGCACTTGTTTGATCAGATACCGGCCGCCATCTATCTGTATCAAGAGACGTTTGTTTATGCCAATGCCTATTTTTTAGACGTTATGGGGTATACCTTAGATGAATTAAGGGAGCACAGCATCTTTGACACTGGTGTGTACCCGGAATCGCAACGAGATACCATCTTAGCGACCGTTCGGCGTCGTCTGCGGGGAGAGCAATTCACGGCCAAATATTTACTGGAGATGAAGAAAAAAACCGGAGAGACCTTTTGGACCCAGCAGGTTTCCAATACCATCTTCTATCAACACCAATGGATGGGACTAGGCATTTGGATCGACAACCCCGAAATTGTTCAGTACCGGGAGTTGGCCGAAACTGACAGCTTACTGGCAATCCCTAATCGCAGAGCATTTGACGGAGCACTCGTCTACCACATTCAAAACGCGCAACGGTCAAACAAGCTGTTTTCATTGGTGATGTTTGACATCGACCATTTCAAAACCATCAATGACACCTATGGACATGCAGTGGGTGACCGCGTCCTGCAGGAGTTGGTGTCGGTCATACAACAAAAACTGCGCGTCGAAGACATTTTGGCCCGCTTCGGGGGTGAAGAGTTTATGCTGATACTGCCCGGGACAACCATAGAGGGGGCCCTAACCCAGGCGCAGCGACTCTGCGATCACATCGCGTCCCATCACTTTACCCTCAATTACCAACTGACCTGCAGTTTTGGCGTAGGTATGTGGAGTCCGGGTCAATCCCCCCAGCATTTTCTACGTCGAGTGGACGCCGCCTTGTATCGAGCCAAAGCTCGGGGTCGCAACCGGGTGGAGCGCAGCTAAACTTTAAGGAATCTCCGCTACCGTTTGCTCAAAGAACGTTGACCCGTTATTGCCCCATCTTGAAAAAACGAATGGCACCACGGATGGTTAACCGGGGACGCGTTTAGGGTTGTCACAAATTTCATCCAGCAAAACTGCTCCGAGGAGACTTCTCGCAGCCGGTCGATTCCGTGCGCAGTCCACTTTACCAAAAAACGACATCGTCGAGTCACCTTTTGGCTGGATATTCATACCATTTATTGTTGAAAACAATTTGTGGTGAAAGGATGGCCCTATCATGAGTCAACCCGCATTTCATACCCCGCGCATTCTGGCTTCGGGAAACCATGCCGCCGAACCATTTGGGTGGACTTCTTACAACTGGTCAGGATACGCTATCACGGATAATGAGGGTACTGTGACTCAGGTCATGGGAGAATGGTCGGTTCCCACCGTGCGCCCGTCTCACTTGTCTTCATCCTATTCCGCCTGCTGGGTCGGCATTGATGGATTTAACAATTCCTCATTGATTCAGGCCGGCACCGAACAAGATGCCTCATTATGCAGTGAATCCTATTACGCGTGGTGGGAAATTCTTCCCAACCCGTCTCAACCTATCGATCCCAACACCTATCCGGTATTCCCAGATGACCGCGTTTCGGTTTCCATTACACGCGGCGCTGACGGGCGCTGGACCATCAGTATTCAAAACCACACCCAATCATGGGCGTTTACCCAGTCAAACCTGTCTTATGCAGGTCCTTCGAGCTCAGCCGAATGGATTGTTGAGGCGCCTCTGGTCAATGGCCGAATCGCCCGCTTGGCCCATTACAGTCAGATCCCCTTCAGCACCTGCCAGATCAATGGCCACAGCCCCGAGTTGGTGATGAGCGACGGCGGCGTGTTGATTCAATGCAACCGACAAGTGTCGACTCCCTCTGCTCCCAACCCCAATGGTGACGGGTTTAACATGGCCTATGGGTCCCGTCAGCCTTCAGCTCCCTCTTCCCAAGTCGCGTCTATCCCATCACCAACGACCTCGTCTCCTGCCCCCTAAGTGCATTACACGAACGGCATCCCTAATCGGGTGCCACCAGGTCCATTTCCGGCAGCAGGGCCGCTGTCTCAGCAACTGGTATGGCCTCGACGGTACGGAGTTTTCGCTCAATAGCGCGCGAGCGCGTAGCAGCCTGGTCAATCGTATTGCTGGCTTCTTGCAGTTTCTTTTGAGTTCGTTCCAAGATGTCTCCGAATTTGCCAAATTCGGTTTTTACCGCCCCCAGTAAGGACCATACTTCACTAGACCGTTTTTGAATGGCCAAAGTGCGAAATCCCATTTGCAAGCTGTTCAAGAGGGCCGTGATGGTGGTCGGGCCGCCCACGATCACGTGATAATCCCGTTGGAGCGATTCCCACAGGCCCCTGCGCCGCAGAACCTCAGCAAAGAGCCCTTCAATCGGTAAAAACATGATGGCGAAGTCGGTCGTATGAGGAGGACTGATATATTTATCTTGAATGCTCTTGGCTTCACTCCTAATACGAACCTCCAACAATCTGGCGGCCTCGCTTGCCAAAGCCAGGTCGCCGAATTCCTCGGCTTCCAACAGTCTTTGGTAGTCTTCCAAGGGAAACTTCGAGTCCATGGGCAGCAAGACTTTTTTAGCATCATGATCTGTTCCTGGCAGAAATACGGCAAAATCCACCCGCTCTCCCTTTTCCGAGTTGATCGCTACGTTGCGCCCATACTGTTCCGAACTTAGGATTTGCTCCAGGATGTTTTCCAATTGAATCTCGCCCAGTGTTCCCCGGGTTTTGACGTTGGTGAGGACTTTCTTTAGGTCGCCGACCCCAGACGCCAACGTCTGCATTTCACCCAGACCTTTATGTACTTGTTCAAGCCGGTCACTGACCAATTTGAACGATTCTCCAAGACGCTTTTCAAGCGTTTGATGCAATTTCTCATCCACCGTAGCGCGCATCTGCTCCAATTTAGCGCTGTTGTCTTCCTGTAAGGAAGTCAATTTCTTTTCTACCGTGTCTCGGATGTGGTCTAATTTGGCGGCATTCATTTGGGTTAATTCCGAGAGTTGCCGAGAAAAGGTGTCCAAGAGACCCTTATGCTGGGTAGCCATTTCACCGATCGCATTGATCGTTAATCGATAATTTGAGTCCAGCTTGTTGGCAAAACTTTCAAATCGCTCGGCTTCTGACGCCGACATGCTGCGCAGTTTGCTGTCCAAAAACTCCTGAATGGTCCTCAACGCCGTTTGCTGTTCCCGAGCTCGGTCGCTCACGCTGACTAAAAGCGTATCGCTAAGCGATTTGAAGGTGTTGCCCATTTCTTCGCGCATCAGTTTGGCTGAACGATTAGATTCGTCGCGACCTTGCAGCATTTCCTCTCGCAACGCCTTTTCAATACGTTCCAATCCTTTTTCCAGCGGCGAAATCATGGTCTGTAGATTCTTTGAGAAGTTGCGCGTCAACAGCAAAAAAATCACCACAAGATTGAGCAGCAGTGACGCCGCAACCATGGTATCCACTACCACCTGCAACACCTCATTTTCTTGGAGTTTATGCCAACCACTCCCATTATAGCCGCTAGTGCCCCAACTCTGGTCTGTATATTTAAAGCCGGTGGAGAAATGGATTGAGACTTGTTTGTCCCCCTTGCCAGGTCGTGGGCGAGCTCACAAAAAATCATGTA
>JAJYHT010000054.1 GCA_021784595.1 Bacillota bacterium
CTTTGACTATTGCACGCGAGCGCTACGCTCAAGGTCTAATTTCGCAAAAAGAATTTGACACTCTCGTCGAGGGCTTGTTGAAAACTGAACGGGAGCAGGGATAAGACAAATCGCGGTCAGTACGTGTCTTGGATTCATAGCAGTTGCACGCACTGTGAGGTCGAGATGTACGATGAAGGGCAACTGCATTATGTCATTTGTCGTTATATTGAACGCCCTTTTGGTGCGTGTTTTCTATGGCTTTTTGTTGATGTGCGCTGCAAATGTGCCGAGCTTTTGGTGGGAGCATATTCGTTTTCTTCCGACCATACGGGGATGGTTCCCGCTGAACGGGAGTGTGAGGAAGACCACGGTTTCGCCGACCTCTTGTGCTGTTCCCCGGGGCACCAACAAATTAGGCGGACTGCGCAATCATCAGCGAATGGTCAGGATTCCCGAATGCTGAACTTGTCAATCCGGAGTCCAAAATGATGTAGCAAACCTTCGGCTCCCACCTCAGTGACGGTGACTGACCGCATTCCCTCCTGTTTTTGGAGCCAACCCAGCTCAAAAAATCGTGTGGCGAGGGCTTGGCCAAGGGACCCTGCCAGGTGATACCGACGCTCGCTCCAATCCAGACATTGTCGGGCCAGCGCCCTGCGTTGGGCGTTTAATTCCTCTACGCGCACGCCTAAGTCTTGCATTGCGCTTATACCACTATTGGCAATGGCGTAATCCTTTTGGTTAGATGAGATCCATCCTCGGGCCAACATCTGTGCAGTGATCGAAACGCCGAGTTCGCCAGCCAGGTGATCGTAACACGTCCGGGCAAACCGAAGCGCCTGCGTCTGGTTGGCTTGTCGCAAGGACCGGATCGGCGTCGGTTTTGCCACGATGGCCAAGGCTTCCAGAGCATGGGCGACGTCAGGCGAAGTTAGGCGAAAGTATCGGTTGCGACCCTCAGTAGTCGACACTAAAAGTCCAGCATCGACCATTTTGGCTAAATGGGCACTGGCTGTTTGGGGAGTAATTCCTCCAATGCGGGCTAGTTCACTCGCTAAGAGAGTCTGCCCTCCGAGCAGGGTCATTAGCATGGTGGCTCGTGAAGGATCCGCAATGAGCGATGCCACCAGGGAAATGTTTGGGTTAGCTGTCATGAGACAGTCCTCCATATTACAGATATAGTTCGATGATAACCGAATCATTAAGAGATTACAATAAAAGAAAATAGAGCTAACCAACGCAAAGGAGAACAACATGGCAGCAAAAAGAGAAATTTCCACCACCCGGGTCATTCACCCTAAAATTTTATATTACGGGACACCAGTCATTTTATTAACCACGGTTAATCCCGATGAAAGTTGCAACATCACGCCAATGTCATCGGCTTGGGCACTGGGGGATCGCATTATTTTAGGACTGGGTGAAGGAGGGCAGGGGTTTTTGAATCTAAAACGGCACGGAGAATGTGTTGTCAATCTGCCTGGTCCAGACTTATGGTCCAAAGTTGAGCAATTGGCTCCACTGACAGGAATGCAGGCAGTACCAGCGGTTAAGCAGGGCGTATTTCGATATGAAAAAGACAAGTTTGGGGCTGCGGACTTAACGCCCGTGCGTTCGATGAAAGTGAAACCTGTGCGCATTGGCGAGTGTGGGCTGCAACTTGAAGCCATTGTCAAGGACATACGGATAAGCGGGTCTACGGTGCGCTTTGGCATTGTCGAAGTAGAAGTCGTCAATGTGCATGCGCATGAGGAGATTGTCATTGGGAATGATCATGTGGATCCCAAAAAGTGGAGCCCACTCATCTATAATTTCCGTCACTACTTTGGGCTCGGTCAGGAGCTAGGACAAACATTTCGGGCGGAGGTGTAATAAACCTGGGAAAGGAATTTGACTGTTCGACTATATTAACGTTTCTGTCATAGATGGCGAAGTCTCGGTTTGGGCGCCATACGCCAAGAATCAAAGGACCCTGGCATAATCGCGATAAAGACATCTCGGAGCGGGCGCGAACCACTTGCCGGGGGTGTTGCGCGGCGGTGAGCAACGGACAGATTCAAGCACGGTTGGTGCCTTACGCCCTCCCTGTCTTGTCCCAATCGTCTTATGGTATCAGTGGTGAAAATCCGAAAAGAGGAGGGTTTTATGGCAATATTGGAAATGGCCACCCTTACGGTAAAATCCGGACAGGAACTGGCCTACGAACAGGCATTCACTAAGGCTTGCCGCTTCATTTCTGCTATGAAAGGCTATGTGGGTCATGAGCTTCACCGCTGCCTCGAAAATCCTTCACAGTATGTTCTGCTCGTGCAATGGGACACGCTGGAAGACCATACGGTAGGTTTTCGTTTATCACATGAATACCAACAGTGGAAAATGCTATTGCATCCGTTTTATGAGCCGTTTCCTGAGGTTCGGCACTATGAGAGAGTCACTTGATCGACATATCAAGGACTCCTTCGGCAATGTTGTCAGTTTCGAGTTCAGCATGCTCCGGATGCTCTGGCGACTTTGAGAATCACCTGATCCGGTCTATGGTATTGAAATGGAAGGAGCATAACATATGGAACTTATGGGTGTCACGATGATGGTTCGCGTACCTCAAGGACAAATATTGGCCGCCGAACAATTTTATCGCGGTGTATTTTGTCGCGAACCAGACTTTCAGCCATCCGATGATTTTAGGGAATGGGAAATGCTGCCGAACGTATGGCTTTTGGTGGCCGAAGGACACCCTCCACAAAATGGACGCATTCGGTGGGGCACTGCACAAATCGAAACGGAACGCAAACGTCTCCAAAATGACTTAGGTGTGGTGGCATCTCCTATCGAAATTTTGGAAGGCATCGTAGCGTGGTGCAATTTCGATGACCCGTGGGGGAATCAATTGGGATTGTTTCAGGATCTCCAGCGCTGGGGAAGCATTTAACCGTTCGGCGGGTGACTTGCTAGTGGAAGATGCGGATGCTGGGCAGCTGGCAGGTTTTAAAGTCCGCCACCAAAGAGTCAAAGGGGGCTGCCCGGTGCCGTTTGCCCTTGTGCTTTGACAGAGGTTGAGTTTGCCATAAACCTGACGCCAGTGACAGTCTGTCTGGTTGCCGTACGAATTTACTGCCCCCGGGCAAAAAGTTCGTCCGTATCGCCCACCGAACCCGCATCCCCAGCTGGCTAAACGTGTGCTAAGCAGCGTTCGAAGACATTGTCTCGGGGTTCATCGCGCTATGCAAAGTGAACGAAAAATAATATACTAACAATTAGGAATCAATGGGTTGGCAAGAAAGCATAGGGCGACTTGCGAGATATTGATGTCGACCGTTCTCTCTTTGACTATGTGAATTTTTGCATGCCATAGGGATGTCTGTGAGACATTATAGTGTCGATCAGAGGTGTCAACGTAGTTTTTGTCCGAAGGGGAGAGCATGATGTCACAATTGATGGTTCTCATTGCGAGTACTCGGCCTGGACGCGCCGGCTTGCCAATTGGTCAGTGGTTTGCTGAAGTGGCCCGTGAGCATGGGGGATTTGACGTGAAAGTCGTGGATTTGGCGGTTCAGCAGTTGCCGTTTTTGGATGAGCCGAATCATCCGCGCCTTCGCCAATATCAGCACGCACATACTAGGGAATGGAGTGCCGCGGTCCAGGATGCAGATGCTTTCGCCTTTGTAATGCCGGAGTACAACTTTGGGTTTACGGCGCCGCTGAAAAATGCCTTGGACTATTTGTCCCAGGAATGGGAATACAAACCCGTCGGGTTTGTCAGCTACGGCGGTGTATCAGGGGGCACCCGCGCGGTGCAGATGGTTAAGCAAGTCGTGACGACACTGAAGATGGTACCAGTATCTGAGGCCGTGACCATTCCGTTTTATTCTCAGTTTTTGATCGATGGAAAATTTCAACCTAATGGCCCACTACGGGAAGCCGCGGTGACTCTGCTCGATCAACTGCAGCGATGGGAAGCCACATTGCGCCCCATGCGAGTGACCATCCAATAACTGGTCCATACGCCTAAGTAGTGGCAAGCTGCGGCGGAGGGGGGCAAGAGATATTTTGTCCCGCCTCGGCCACGCGCTTATCCGGTATTGAGGGATACGATTTCCGGTTCTTTCAGAAAAATCTACCGTTCTGATCACATATACACTGAGGAAAGATTGTCAGACGTGCTGCATATAGGAATAACCAAGTGCATCAGTTTGAACCATACGAAGGCGGCACTGTCGCCCTGTTAATTGGTTAACAAGTATCCGACATAATCCAAAAGCTCCTGGGCGCAGTAGTCGCAATATCCCATTTCTTCCATCAGCCGTCGTTTGACTTCAGTGACTCGGTTTCTTTGTTGGTCGTTTAGGACTTTTGTCGATGTGGTCACTTTAACCAGATTGGCGACGTCGGCAAACAACTTCTTCTCAATCGCCTCTTTCATCTTCGGGTGTGCGTCCCATTTTAACGATTGTCCCCGCCGTGCCATTGCACCCGCCTTATTGACCATTTCTTGGCGAAATTGGGTGGCGGCCGACTCAGCAATGCCCAAAGACTTTTCCAGGCCTTGCAATGATTTGTCGTTGGGTTCCACTTCTTCTCCGGTAATGGGGTCTTTCACCGTCGTGTGCATGATGCGCGCTTCGGCGTGCTCCAGATAGTTGTCGTAGAGTAGCTGCGCGGCGTCTTGGAAAGAATCGACAAATGCTCGCTGAATCTCATTTTTGGCGGCCTCGTCATATAACTCGTGCGTAGCCTTCAACGACTCCAACAAGTCTTGATTTTTGACTTGCGTGATATGCTGCTCGAAACTTTCTTTAATCGCGCGCAACATGGCGGTGGGAGTGACGCAAGGCTCGGCGTCGCTTGCCATCGCATACGACAGGGCATCCAAGATGTGACGCGGGGAAATTCCTTGAAATCCTTCTCCATCACCTCGGGCTTGCTGGCGGACGCGGCGGATCTCGCGTTGCTGTACGTCTGGCAATTCCTCCCCATCGTACAGCACCAGCTTTTCTTTAATGGAAAACTTGGGATCGGGATTGAGCCGGGTGCCAATGCCGAACATGGCAGCGACTCTCAAGGTATTGGGAGCCATGTGTTTACCGGCGCCGGATGTGGTCAGATTCATCATTTTTTGATAAGTGCGGATTTCTTGTCGGACCGTAAGGTTGTACGGCACTTTAATTAACAACACGCGATTGTGGAGCGCTTCATACGCTTTGTTGGAAATGAAACGCTCGAATTCATTTTCGTTGGTGTGGGCGATGATGGCCTCATCAGCGTCAAAAAGGCCAAAGCGCCCCACCTTAATCTTGCGCTCTTGAGCCAAGGTCAATAGCCCATGAAGAAAGTCTGGTTGTGCCTTTAACATCTCGATAAATTCCATAATTCCTCGGTTGGCGGCGTTAAACGCCCCGTCAAACCGATACGCTCGAGGGTCGGATTCGGACCCGTAGCGGGAGATTGTGGAAAGGTCCATGGATCCCACCAGTTCGCTGATATCCTGCACTTTGCTGTCGGATGGAGCGAAAGTTCCGATTCCAATGCGACGAGACTCTGAGATAAGCACGCGTTTCACTGGGACCGATTCTAGTGTGCCCTGGTACTCGTGGTCAACGGTCCACTGGCAGAAGGGGCAAAGATCGCCTTCGATGATGACGCCCGTTTCTTCGCTGAATTCTCGTCGCGCTGCCTCTGGCAGCAAATGTAAAGGCTCTTCTTGCTGGGGACAAAAGCTGATCGCGTAGAGGGCTCCTTGATCTGTTCGGGAATATTCTTCCAACCCCTTTTTGATGATGGCGGTAATGGTGGATTTTCCAGTTCCGGGACTACCCATCATCAGCAATATCCGTCGGCGAATATCCATGCCACGGGCAGCAGCTGCGAAATATTCCACAATCTCGTTGATCGTGTCGTCAATCCCAAACAGCTCACGGCTGAAAAAGGTATACTGCGGCACCTGGGCGTTTTCAAGCATGTCAGAGCCGTGCGACATAATCATGCGGTAAATTCGGGCATGCGACAAGTCGGCCACAGAAGGGGTTTCCTGGACTTTTTGGAGGTAGTCGGACAACGTACCCTCCCAATTCCAAGTTCCCGTGGGTGGTTGATGCTGAGCCAGCCATTTTGTGTCAAAGCGTGCCATATTAAGACCTCCTTCGCCAATCGGCTTCATGTCCATACCAAGTGTGGTGAGGCGAGTTGAGTTTCACATCGCCTCCCCACAGATAGGAGATGGCGTTGACCACATCTTGGGTGTAGTCGGAATGCAACGGTTTTTCTCCGCGGTAGACAAGTTGGAGACTGTGGCTTAAGGCATCCATGTGCTCTACAAAGATTTCTGGCGTATCGGATACGAACATGTTCTGCACATCATGGAGCAGGTCATCCACAGGATAATATTTTGTGCCGCGCTCGGGATTCGACGGGTCAACAGGTCGGTCGAGTGGCCACACCTGTTTGTTTTGTGCCAATCGCACGAGTTCAGGAGTGATCCATTGATTCACCCATTCCCGGTCCGATTGATCCGCCACGATTTCAAAACAGGTCTGGATTCCGTGAATCTCCGCAAGCAGTTCCCACAACATCCACCCGAAATAATAGGGATTAAAGAAGTGCTGGTGTTGAGTGACCATGGCATGCATGCGCATGGCCTCAATGTGGTCTTGTTCATCCCACTGGGAAAAATCCCGCGTCAGCCGGACATGCCAAAATGTGGCCCACCCTTCGTTCATATATTTAGTCGCACCTTGGGGCTGAAAATATAGCATTTCTTCACGCAACATTAAAAGCGCGGCGCGCTCCTCGTCGCTAAGATGACCATAGTCTGCTACAATCGCCAACACATCGTGGGTGTTGGGCCAGACCTGGTAGCGGGGCGTGTAGTGATCGTCGTTTTGAGCCTCGCTTTCCTCGTTCTGATAAAGTTCCTTTATCCAATCAAATGACCGGGTTGATCGCGTTTTGGGTTCTGGTCCGGTCCGCAATTGCGGCGGCCGATAATAAGGGTCAATCAACTGATGGAGGGTGTGAGCGGCATCAATCAATTTTTCCACGCGGGAAAAGCTGCGCTGACGGTGCAACTCGTCTAACCACGCCGCGTGCTCGCTAAACCAGATGCCGATGTGAGGGCGCCGCACAGCGCTCAGATATTGATTGCGGGCAAAAAAGTCGGTGTGCCCGAGCACGTGTGCAATTACCAGCACGTTGTAGGCATCGGCGTTCTTTTTTAGTAAATAGGCCAAGGCCGGGTCACTGTTTACAACTAGTTCATAGATGCGGCCTAAGCCTTGCTCGTCGCGGCGTTTGGCCATCCAGTACCGTTCACCGTGAGTCCAGTGGCGATAGCGGCCCGGTGCAAAATAGGACGACAACGTATAGATTTCCTCGTCAGCAACCAGGTGGAATTCCGTTGGCAGGGGTTGCAGGCCATATCTTTGGGCGATTTCCACCATTTCTTGGACCCAACTATCCAGTGTTCCATGGACCATTGTCAGCACCTCCCGGTCCTGTCGCAACGGGTGTCTTGGTTTTTGCCTATTTACCGTCAATGATGGTGCGTATTGCTCCTAGCACATCTTCTTTGCGGTCAATGCGGGCCATGCGCATGGCTGGATGAAGGTGGCCGTCGACTTGGGAATTGCTCTGAAACAACGTCCATAATGGCGAGTTCCCACGATGTCCTGCAATCTCGAAATATCCCAGTAGTGATGCGCTGGCTAAAATGGAACCAAGGACGTCTTTTAGGTCCGAATCCGATCGAGGCCAGATATCTCCATCGGAAAAGTGCAAAAGATAGCGGTTAAAGTCTTGAACAGGATATTCTTGGTTCCATAGATCTAAAATCGTTTGGTACGTGGAACCGATAGCAGTGCCACCGGTGAGTTCTCGATTGAAGAAGTCGTTTTCGTCGACCGCCACGGGGACGGTGGTGTGAAGGTAATAACGAATATCCGAAGTGCTGTACTGTTTTCGAATCCATTGCACAATCCACCAAGCGGCAGCTTTGGATAAATACCGTTTCGTCTCATCCATCGAACCGGATGCATCACGGACTAACGTGATGACCGCAGAAGTCACCGGCTTGGGATAGGTCTTCCAGGTTCGATACCGCAAGTCATGTTCCGTTAAATAGTCACGGCCTTCTTTGGCCGCTTGATAAAGACTCCGCCGTTTGTCGACATTGGCCATGGGGCCATGGGGCGTGACATCATCGAAGCGATCCACTGAGCCCTGGAGCACCCCACCGGTCTTCTCCTCCAACCGGGGAAGTTTTAAGTCTTCGAGCAGGAGATCCATGATTTCTTCCGTCGTGAGCTCAATCCAAACCACGTCGTCACTGCCATCATGTCCTGTTCCAGCACCTGATCCGTGAGCCGAGTCTGATTTGGGCTGATACCGAAAATCTGGTTCCTCGAGTTTTTTGACAGCCAGTTTGATGTGCTGGTCTGGGGCAGTTCCCATGACTGCCTCATGGGTGACTAGTTCCGGCAACCGGTCCCTGATAGCCCGGTTTAGTTTACGCAAGTACCATTGGCGATCCAGTTCGCCTTTGTGGTTATAAAGATCCATCTTCACGCCTCCTCCACAATACTAGAGAAGCGACGGGAATGATCGAGTGGAAGGAGAAATCAGACAATCACCTGCTTTTAAACTATCTGGAGTATATCATGGCTCAGACTATTCGGACAGTATTAAGAACGAATATTGCAGGACCTGTGAGTGCGAATTGAAGGGTTTGCATAAGATGGCAAGCAGATTGCGTACGGAATCCTCAGGATACGCCGCACATCCAAATTTTTCACGCAGAACGCGTTTGGTCCGATGGATGCCAGGCAATCATGCTAATGAGCGAGTAGAATAGTTAGTGACCTTGGCTACCGATGTGCGGGGAAACTCGTGGTGCTACAAAATCTCCGAACAGAACAACCCTGCTCTCCATCGAGAGCAGGGTTGTTCTGTTGCTGGTTAGGTTACGACGGACTCGTGGAGGATGATGGACTACTGGATGAATTCGTACCACTAGTGGTGTTTGCGGAAAGCGAGGTGGTCAGAGTTTTCACCTGGGCTGTTGCGTTCTGGAGTGCGGTGAGTTCCGCTTTGAACTTGCTAATGACTGCATTCAATGCGGTCGCCCCCGAATGCGGGCTAGTCGATGCTTGGGCTTTTTGCGCGGTCATCTGGGTTTGAACGGCTTGTGCCAGGGTGGTGTTGATGGTGTGCAATTGAGCCAGCGCTTGCTGCATTGTGCTCGATGAACCGCTCGAAATCGCCTGAGATAGTGTGGTCAAGTACGCCTTCACCGCCGCCACATATTGTTGCCGGGCCGTTTTTACTTGGGCTTGCAGCGCATGCAATTGTTGAACGTCTAATAAGACCTGTGCGGATGCTCCGTGCTGGTGGTTTGATGCATGACTGTTCGCGGAACTGGGAAGCGCAGCAGAGTGGCTCGACGCAGAGCCGCTGACGGCAGCGCTGGCATGTGAGTTGGCTTGACTCGGTAGAGATACAGTGTGACTCGGCGGTGCGCTCTGCGCAGTGCCTTGACTCGGTATATGCGTTGACCCATGTCCGGCAGCCATGACCGGGACAGCTACCGACAGCGCCAACACGGTGGCTGCGAGGGGAGCAATTTTCAACAGGTTCATCATGTTCACTTCCTTAGGGATTTTGGAGTTGCTGTAATAATTGATTCAGTTGTTGCACGTCACTTTGCAGTTGATGGGCGGTGGCAGATGAGACGTGGCGCGATGTCGTCACGTGCACCGTTAAAGACCCATGTCCTTGCTGTACGGTGATGTGCACCGGGTCCTGCTGTGGCGAAGATATCTGAGCGTGTGCGGAACCGGAGACCGCTGATGACGCCTGAGGGCTCGGAGCCGCTGTACGGCTGCCAACACCGCATCCTGCTAAGACGATTCCTAATAAGACTACGCTTGGCACACGCCATCCCTGGCGTTTCATGGATTCCCTTCCTCTCGCCGGGGTTCTTAACAACAGGATTCGACATGTCGTCTACGTATCCTGTTTTCGGACCCGAGTTTTTGCGGGGGCGGCACGTCAGAGATGATACACGATGCCGAGTCCCTGCCTCCTGCGATGCTTGTTATACTGTTCGATTGCATACGTCGCTTTTAGGGGGGGCATCAGGATCTGAAACATAAATTGTCAACGTTGTGCGATTCAGCCATGGTGTTCTTAGGCATCATACCGAAAATGCACACGCGAATTCGTTGCGCATTTTTCTCTCATGGCACGCGAGACCGTGCAATGTTTTGTGTAAACTCCCCGCAGCACACTATAATGGCAGACACACGTTTTCCTCGGGGGTAGACAGATGTAGCCCGTCCACGCACGCTCAGGCGCTAGTCGGACCCTTATGGGCGGCCTTGCCCCACCCCACGCGACGGCCGCCAGAAATTTTTGCCCCCCAGGAGATATGGAGAGTTCCTGAGAAGCCACCACCATTAAAGAGGGTTTTGTATCATGTCGTGTCGCTACTGACCCCGGCTCAAATCAAACAGTTCATTGCAGAGCATCAGCTCCGTACCCCCGAAGATTTGTAAGACGCGCTGACAGCGGTCTTTGCCGACGTATACTGGCGCAAGCCGGAATGCATCTGCGATTGGGTGTTATTGCCACCGGAGCCTTGTATCATCGCCTCGCGGTCGGACAGGGGCCGAACAGCCGGCGCCTAAGTCGGCAGATCACGCGTTCAATATTCTGTTGCATTGCTGCTTAAAGGAGATTTTTCGGCAGGTCTACATCTCGATGCCCATTTAACAAAAGAGCTGGCGCCGGAAGGCGATTTGAAGACGCTGGCAGTCTCGGTTGGTGCCTTAACAGCCAAAGCGCCGCTTGAAACCCATGATTGGGCCGGGGCGGAATTTAGCGCGGGTTCCTATCGACTCTAGAATTCATCCCGAGATTTTAACCAAAAACATGACGTTCCTCTAAAATTACGAAATTCTTACTTTTCGCCTGTCGATATCTGCAACAAAATTTTTCCAACGCTTTGCCGTGTTTCCATCAAAGTTTGTGCCAGTGCAGCGTCCTCTAACACATAACGGGCCCCAATCGGAACTTTTAGTGTCTTATCCGCCACCAACCCCAATACCGTGGTCACGCTAGGCAATAACGTTTCTGGACGCAGCCGACGAGTGGTTCCCATGCTATATCCTAAAACTGCGCGGCAACTGGCGTGCAGCTCGCTGCCGAGCACTGACCCGTAACTACCACTGGCATTGCCAAACACCGCAATTCTGCCATAAGGCGCCAGGCAGCGAAAGTTTTCAGCAAATCGCTCACCGCCCACTGAATCTAAAATGACATCAACACCGCGTCCATGGGTGGCCTCCAAGACCATCTCGGCAAATGGTTCCCGTGTGTAGTTGAACGCGTGATTTGCGCCATAATCCCGGGCAATGTCCATTTTAATGTCACTACCTACGGTCCCCACCACACTCCGGGCTCCCAGATATCTAGCCAACTGCACCGCGGCGGTCCCGATTCCCCCCGCTGCAGCGTGTACTAACACGGTCTCACCTGGCGCTAATCTTGTGACTTCGGTCAACAATTGGTGGGCTGTGACAAAAACGGTCGGCATTGCGGCCGCTTCCTCCCAGCCTACTTCATCCGGCAATACGTAAACCAGATTCCGACTAGCTATGGTGTATTCGCTGTACGATCCCTCCGTCGGAAAGGCGATTACACGCTGTCCGATGCTCAATCCGGTAACACTGGATCCTAGAGCATCGACAATGCCCGCAACATCAAGGCCGGGGACAAAAGGCAACCTTCCACTATTATGGTAAAGGCCTTGGCGTGCCTTAATGTCGGCAAAATTTACACTGGTTGCCACCGCATGTATTCGAACTTCAGTAGGACCTGGCTCCATAACTGGGCGATCAACCAAACGTAATTTCTCTGGCCCTCCAAATTCCGATACTTCTACAGTTCTCACATATGAACCCCCTCTGCCATAGATGTCAGACCTTTCCATCAACATTATGGCATAGTGTTCTTTTAACAGAGAGATATTGTTTCAACGGCGATGGCAATGGATATTTTGACCTCCTTCATCCCACAAACACCACTGGAAGTGGGAAATGATGAACCGCAAAATACAAGGGAATGACCCTGAACCATATCTCCTAGTTGCGGAGAAAACCTGCATTTACAGTCTCATCAAGGAGGCCAGGAGCGCACGCTGCTGCGTTAACGATCTCGAGTTTTCATCATTTCTATTGCTAACTGTTGGTTGCCCGCGGACTTGCGCTCCACAGCATGGTGCAAAGACTCTTGCGCTGAATGACCCAATGGCACGTGCTATAATTTGCCAGGAAGGTGATGGCATGTATCGGTCTGACACGATGAACGAGGAAGTCGCAGTAATCATCGAGCAATATGCGGATCACGCGCAAGCCCGCTTGCCAGGCCTTGGGCATGAAGGGTTTTTTATCGGTGCGACACCCACTGCGGCCATCAACCAGTTGATGGAATGGCTGCACACCCATCCAGTCCCCACGTCCACCACCGCGGCACCTGTTGCCGTATCCCTCCTCACGGTACCGCGCAATACAACCGACTTACGTCCGCCAACGGTGGTCTATGCCCCGAACGGTGTCATGGCGCTGTTTTCTGGCGACCTCAATCCAGTCGAAATTCCACCACCGGAGGCCACCTGGTTGAAACCCGGGGAGCGCATTCCGGACGATGCTCCCGACGGCGCCGTATTCGTGATTCCCCACCGCACGCTCCCATTTCGCGCTAACCATGTCGTAATTCGCAGCCATCAAGGGGAGCATCGGCTCTTACATCACACGGACGGCGGAGTGCTATTAGCCCCGGCCGGACAAACGGTCTCCCAGATTCACCGAGGGCGACAGACGTCCGTCACGTCACCGCGTGGGATCGGTGTCCGGAATCAGAACTCAGACGACGGCATCGCGGTGATCATTGAACAGAGCCGAGATCACGCCGAGGCTTATTTGCCGGGCATGGGTCCCGCCTGGCATACCACTGACGTGACGCCCGATGGAGCCTTAGAATATCTATTGCAACTAGCCCGCCGTGTACCTGCCATTCCCAATGGGACGGCACCCATCGCGGTCTCGCTCGTGACGGTGCACCCCGATACAGTTGACCTCCATCCCGCCACGGTTGAGCAAGCACCGGTCGGGGTGATGGTCTTGTTTTCAGGACGCCTGCTGCCGCGCGAAGAGGCTCCGCTGGACGCTCAAGACCTGCCGCAGGGCACCCCGATTCCGGATAACGCGCTACCCGGCCGGGTGTTTCTGGTTCCGCCAGCCACGGACGGGCTTGACGACGAGGGCCGCTATCCTCCAGATGCGGTATTCCTCCAAGCCCAACCCGGGGAGGATCATCGCGTTTTGCACCACAGGGGGCCAGTGGTTTTGAAGTTCCCCGCACGCCTTGTGAGAATTGAGCACGGGATCTGGGGGGAAACACCCGGCATGAAGAGCAGCCGCTGAAAAAGAGCTTAGAAAACGATAAAATATAGTGCTTGATCGCAGTGCCCGCTGCCGATGTTCAGTATGGCCTTTGTCGTCTCGTCAAACGGAGCAATCCCTGGTTTCAACCCAAATGGCTGCGGCCAATGTGCAGAATTGTGGTCGCAATTGCGCCCTCTCGCCTCCATGGCAAGCGCATTCGATGGTGATCGCATGCGCTAAACGCTCCCTTATGCGCGCCAAGCCACGCACTTCGCGAGGTTATCTCAGAGGGTGCCATGGGGCGTAATGCGGATTATGCTGCCATGAGGTCATTCGAGATTTTAAGGGCCTGAGCCCGCGTTTTGGCTGGGGCGGACATCACCAGACCATTGCCTCCACTCCAGTGAGACCTATTACTGTCTTGCTAGCACTTTGTCACCGTAAATTCAGTGAAACTCGTGTTGGGAAAGATGGCGCCATAGTCGTAATTCGGTTGAGCAGCAGATCCCCAATAGTTGAGCAGATCTCCAAACATGGGTTCGAATGCAGCCGTAATGAATTGTCCATTGTTGCGGTCGAGTTCCGACGCTCTGGATATGTCCTCGATGCCATCAAATATGCTAAGAGAAAGTGAGGGGAATTCGCTTGGAGGATCAAGAATCACACGGCCGTGCCTACCAGATGCGGGAAAACTGATTGGCGGCCGCCCGCTATCTTAAGTGATGTCTGGGCATCCCGTGTCAAGGACGTCGACTAGATAACAGAACCAAGTCCGCAATTGACGCCACGGCCAATCGATGGGTTGGCGACAGGACAATAGCATTCTCTCCTGCTAAGCTAATATTTGATTGGTCAATGGCGAAGATGCATAGTATTCATCAGTTACCAAAGAGGCGATTTATACCACGATGATGAAAGAACATTACTATGAAGGTCGTATGAGGAGAGGGCAGAATGGATGATCATGAGTGGGTCGGGGCGCACCACGATACGGTTAGAGCTCGCGCGCACGCCCGCCTGCAGGAGCTTACAAAACCTCTCGGCAGTCTAGGACAGTTGGAGTTGTTATTGGAACGGCTAGCCGAGATAACTGGTCACGTGATTCCCACCTTGGAACGCCCAGCACTGTTGCTTTTTGCAGCAGATCATGGGGTGACCGTGGAAGGGATTTCGGCCTATGAGTCCGAGGTTACTGAAGAAATGGTGACTAATATTTGCATGGGTGGCGCTGTGAGCAGTGTGTTGGCCCGAAGCCAAGGCATTCCCGTGACCGTGGTGGATGTGGGAGTTAATAGCCGTGTTCGCCATCCGGCGGCCATTGTGCGCAAAGTGTCGGCCGGAACCCGAAACTTAGCCATTGAACCGGCGATGACTGTGGAACAGGCGCACCAAGCGGTAGAAATCGGCCAGGAGATGGCGACTCGGCTCATTGATCAGGAACACGACATTCTTTTAGTGGGCGAAATGGGTATCGGCAACACCACGGCTTCTAGTGCGATGGCGGCGAGTCTGCTGGGCTGCGACTTGGAACAGGTCTTAGGACGCGGAACTGGAATCAGCGATGTCATTTTAGAGCAGAAGGGCCAGGTCCTAAGGCGTGCGCTGAGTCGACACCAACCGTGGATAAAGGGTCCCTGGGATCTTTTGTCACGCTTGGGAGGATTTGAAATTGGCGCATTGGCAGGGGCCTATGTTGCAGCGGCACAACACCATATTCCGATTTTGCTTGACGGATTTATCACAACCACAGCCGCGCTGTGGGCGATTCAAGTAGAGCCTCGAGTGAAGGATGTGTTGGTGGCGTCGCATGTCTCCCACGAACCGGGCCATCGGCTGGTTCTCGAAGCTCTTGGACTATTGCCCCTGTTAGACCTGGGAATGCGTCTTGGAGAAGGTTCGGGTGCTCTCATGGCCTATCCGGTCATTCAACTGGCTTGCGGGGTGATGGCAAAGACGGCCACGTTTGCTGACGCGCAGGTAACCAAATCTACAAACGATTCTGTTGAAGTTCTAGAGACATTCGCCGGACGCAGGGCGCCTGTGCGCTCAGGATTTTCAGAGATTGAACGCACTGCGGTGTACAAAGCGATTGCAGCGCGGCGGGATATCCGCGTCTTTCTTCCGGACCCGATTTCGGATGATGTGCTGATGCGTATTCTGTGGGCTGCTCATCAAGGTCCATCGGTTGGGTACATGCAGCCATGGAATTTCATTGTCATCAGGAACCGGGAAACGCTTCGCACGATCCAAAAAGGAGTCGACAACGAACGATTGCGCGCGGCAGAGCATTATACCGATTTGCGAAAAGCCCATTATCTTCGTCTAAAAGTTGAAGGATTGTTGAAAGCGCCTCTGACGATCTGTGTGACCAACGATTCCTCCCGAGGGGGACCGCATGTTCTTGGACGCAATACCATTCCGGAAACAGACTTAATGTCCACTGCGTGTGCGATAGAAAATATGTGGCTTGCCTCGCGAGCAGAAGGCCTGGCGATGGGGTGGGTCAGCATGTATGTCAAAGATGACCTCCGCAGCATATTAGGAATTCCGGCACATGTGGATCCCGTGGCTCTGCTGAGCCTGGGGTATACACCACATTTTCCCGCCATTCCGCTGTTGGAACGGGTGGGATGGGGTAAACGGCTGCCACTGTCCGACATTATCTTCAAGGATCGGTGGGGCATTGCACTAACCCCGACAGATGCTCCAAAGCATAGACCAGACTAGAGTGCCCACTCGTGTGATGTCGGCATTTTTAAGGCAGGATTTGTGTCGTGTATAGAGTGGGTGCGGGTTATGGGCGCCAAATTTGGAAATAGGGCAGTTGCGTTTCCTTGGCATCCGTGTTGTGAGGAACGCATCTGCCATGACATGAGCGCATCCAACAATCTGCGCATTATGAGGTCTTGCGGTTTGAACCCTTAGACCCATGTTCTGGTCACAAAACCTTACCACGACGATTGAACACATTCCTTGTGCTGACTCGCGAATAGGCGGCGTTGGCGATGCGCGGTATCCTCTTGGTTCCAGCTTGTTGCCACAGGAATTTCAGTTCTTGTATTGCCAAGGGTAGTGGCGTTATATCGACACGGCCTTATTTGCACGAAATGAGCAATGCCCAAGGCATCACGCATTCATATCCTAGGGGCTGCCGCCGGAAGCAAACCACGCAAAATGCCAAGAAGTTGAAGCCTGGCTGAACCGCAGAACTGGCCTATACATTGGGGTTGATACTACGGAATAATTCCAAAATTAATGCTTGACAGGATAAATGTATTAAAGGCATATTAGTAATACTTCTTAAATATATTCAAGCGAGGTAGAGAAATGCTATCGGGTTGG
>JAJYHT010000078.1 GCA_021784595.1 Bacillota bacterium
ACTCAAGCGCTCTCGTGCCACCTCGCCGCATCGCGGGCTCCTATTCACTTGCCATCATTTGTTTCACCGTTTGGCACTATATGCCAGGTTGTGGGTAAAGATAAGATCTTAGTGCCAGAAATCGCACGGGAGCCAGTAAAGCCCGAATACCCTCAAGTTCTGGGACTATGACTCTCTTACCCCCACGGTAAAAGACCCAACAAAACTCGGCCAAATTCGGCCGTGTTCGCAGCGGATACCACTCACGGGAAATGACCTGACCTGCTTCCGCGATTTGCACATCCCATTGGTCCAAGTCGTCTAGCTTGAACTTGTTCCCCTGGGATAAGTCACCCACTGGAATACCGTTACGATATGATATTCCGATCTTCAGCCATGGCAAAAATCCCCATGGAACCCGCACATCGTGGAGGCTCTGGGTATCATCCTGAAAGACCGCCGTGGTCATCCATTGATGACTTACCTGATCATACTGAGGCGACCGAATCCAATAAAGAGTGACGACTTGATTGGTAGCGAATGGCCACGGGCTCCAACAAATCCTACGAAGAGGCATGAATGGTCTGTGCCTCCGGATCACAAAGTTGGGCTGCTGTGTCTTGGATTTCCGGAAGGAGTGCCAAATCAGTCCGGATCCCGGCCACACTCAAGAGCTCCCATGGCTTCGGTTGACGGCCTGTACGCCAAAAGTCTGCCGCCGCCATGTTCAGACGGCGCAAGGCAAATGCTGTCCGATCCTCCACTACGCCGGAAATGGCTTGAATGGTCAGGGGAAGTTGTCCCTATGCCGCTCAAACCAACTTGTACGACCCAAATCCCGAAACATAGCGCGGGCCGTTATACGCGTTATGGGATCTTGTTGTTGTTTCAAACGGGCGACAATGGCAGGAATTTGAGCAGCGCAGTCCCGATCTCTCTGAATCCAGTTCACACAGCTTCTCCGTTCGGGCCTTCTCCAACGTTAGCACCGCATCCAGGCGATAATCCGGTTCCCCCCGTTCCCGATCCTTAATCACCGCACCGGGCAATTGATGGATAAGGTTGAGATCCATCAATCGAAAGTTTTGCTCGATAATCGCTTTTAGATCCCCGCGGTAGGGTGGAGTATTGGCTACGCGAATGGCCAGCGCATTGACTAACTGGTCGGCGTTATAGCCCTCCAATTCGCCCCGGTCCGCCAAGATGGCTTCCGGCAGGTGTTGAGCAGGCCACCAGGTAGCGTCCTCTATCCCAAACTGGGCGCAAAATCCCGTTTTATCACTCGCCGCATTTTCCAATGCCAACATCGCGCCTAGCCAACTTGGACCTTCCAAGGCGACCAACAGACCCACTATCATGCGGCTAAAAACGTCTTCCACCATATACACCACAGGTCGACCGATTACGCGGTTACGATCCCAGCGGCTAACCAAATAAACGTCGGCAATGGTGGCATCGATCTGATACAGAGAGCCGGGACCTTGGGCCATCTGGGTAGAATCCCCTGTGATAGGCCGTCGGCTTAAAGCGTATCGTCGTTCACCCAGACGCCGCTTTTGAGAATTTTCCCAGTCCCGTTCCTTGTCGTACCAATAGCGAAATTGCCGTAATGTCGGCAGTTCCGTGGCGGGCGGCAACTTAGGAACAAGCGTCTCGCCTTGTTTCTCATACCCCTGATGAAACAAACGCTCCAACATGAGTTGATACGCCTCGGTGAACGACCGTTCCTTGCCCGTTTCATAAAACAAGCGGATGCCCCGGCGGAATTTTTCACGAACCAAATCGTCCACATTGATACCCACGTCACTTGTCATTGTCCGTGTACGCCGCGCTGGCCGTCCTCGTTTACGTTCCCCTGAACTTTTTGCCTTTCCACGGCCTCCACGGAGATCAAAATCAGGTACTAAGGCATTTTTGGTTTGCCCCCCGCGCCAATATTTACGAAGATAATTGTAGATGGTGGGTTTACTGATTCCCGTACGCTCAATCGCTTCGCTAATCAAGATCCCTCGGGTCTTAGCCTGAAAAATAATCTCTTCATCGTCCCGCTGTACAAGCGGCTGGATTACGCCCCAGGCTTGATCGCGTTGACGTCGTTGCATATCCGAAAGGGTGTCGTCCGGTCGCATACCAATGAGATACGGGTCCACGGATAACACACGGACTATTCCCTGACTGATGGCACCCTCCAAATCCTGAATGCGCCGCCAAACTGGCATCGCCTTGGGATCCCGGAGGTCAAAAAGGTACGCATCAGTATAGGTGGAATCAATCCAAAGCAGACGCTCCGTTACCGGATTCCCGTTCTCATCCAGCCATTCAATGACTTGGTTGACCATCCAGTTCACGAAACATCCACCTCCGATGCCGAGACCACATGTTGCAAAACCAACGGTTCTACCAAAAGGATGGGATCGAGCAAGTTTACACGCCATGAGCGCGTGGCAAGTAGATAACGAGTCACCGAAAGGCTTGTCCCAGGTTCAAGACCTAATTGGTCATCTACGGCATTCGCGGTAGCGGAAAGGGGTTCGCACCTAAGAAGTTCCTGCTCCAGTCCCCTGCGCACCCGATGGATCTCTGAATCAGTTAAGGGACTCAGCACATGGGAAAAGCGATAGGGGTAAAGCCATTCCAAGTTCTTGACAAGAGCTGCCGGCAGATCCTGCTCAGTCACAATATGCCAAGGAACCTTGCGTTTTTCCCAATATTGGCGCTCCAGTTCGAGCTTTTCCAATACACGTGAATTACTTAGATCGTTAGAAGGCTTGATGCTGAGAACTTGTTCGGCGAGTGAACCCCCGTGTTTGACCGTAATAAGAAAGTCCGATGTAAGCACGATAGGATTTTGGGTTTTAGGATCCCGTGGATGTTGATTCCCAAAGATTCCGCTAAAGCAAAGGTCTCTTTAAGCGGCAAAAGCGGATACTGTTCGCGAATATCGGTCACCTGTTCCGACCAATCCAGAATCAAAAAACAGCGATGTTCCAATTGACTCAGAAGATGATGGACCCGACCGGTTTTCACCCCTTTGACACGGCTGGCTAGGCCTTGGGATGGAACATCTTGCACCAAAAGCCACGGCTTATAATCGCCGCCTCGTCCGGCACCCCGTCCTTCTTTGATTCGCCGGTCTATGATGTCAGGGGTGTTTTCTCGTTTGCGTTTGGCCATAGAGTCTCCTCATTTCCCACAACACGAAGAGATAACAAAAGCACAGTTGAAACAACCAGAACACTTGTTTCAACTGTGCCATGTTTCCCCACTACAGTCACGTTATTTTTTGTCCAGTCTAGCTAATTATTGTTCAGTTAACGTAATTTTTGTCACCGAACAATAACCAACACTCATAGACTGTCCTATTCTACGGTCACTGACTTGGCTAAATTGCGCGGCTGATCGACGTCTTTACCGAGTGTCACAGCAGTCCAATATGCCAAAAGTTGAAGCGGGATGGCGGCTAAAACCGAGGACACCAAGGGTGACCGCATGGGGATGTCGATGCGATGGTCAATGGGCAGTGTGCTCGGCAATTTCTCGTCCACAATCCCCCAGACTTCTCCTCCCCGTGCTTTGACTTCCAAAATATTAGACACTGTTTTCTCTGCCAACGTCGATTCAGTGATAATGGCCACCACTGGTGTCCCTTCTTCAATCAAGGCCAATGTGCCATGCTTAAGTTCGCCCGCCGCATAGGCTTCTGCATGAATATAAGAGATTTCCTTGAGCTTGAGCTGGCCTTCCATAGCCAGTGCCCAATCGATTCCGCGGCCAACATAAAACACATCATGATTATTGGCCAATTTTTCTGCCATGGTCTTAACCGCATCCATGCGTTCTAAAACTTCATGCCCTAAGCCTGGCAATTCGCGGAGCATTTGGACCAATTCAGGGCGCGCCATGTCGCGCGATTGAGCCAATGCCAACGCTAAAAGACTCAGGACGAGAATTTGGGTGGTATAGGCCTTGGTTGAAGCGACAGCGATTTCAGGACCGGCATGGGTATACACCACTGCATCGGCCTCGCGGGCCAAAGTCGATCCTACAGAATTAGTCACCGCGTAAGTAACCCGTCCCTCCTCCTTTGCCATGCGCACGCACGCCAAAGTGTCTGCAGTTTCTCCTGACTGAGAAATGGCGATGACCAAGGTGCCTTGTTCGAGCACCGGTTCTTGATACCGATATTCCGAGGCGACATCCACCGCTACTGGAATCCGGACTACTCGCTCTATTATCGCTTTGCCAATGAGGCCAGCGTGATAGGCGGTACCGGCCGCCACTATTTGAATACGCGAGACATGGCTCAAAAGCTCATTGCTCAATCCCAACTCGGAAGACACCACACGGCCGCCATCCAGGCGCCCCAATAAACAGTCGCTCCAGGCTTCAGGCTGTTCCATGATTTCTTTGAGCATAAAATGGGGATACCCTCCCCGTTCGGCCTGTTTGATGTCCCAGTCCACTTCAATCACCGGACGATCCACAAGATGGCCGCCGGCATCCCAAATTTGATAAGTCGTCGGCTTCACCACAGCCATGTCACCGTTTTCCATCGCTACCGCACGCCGTGTGGCAGCCAAAAATGCGCTGAAGTCACTGGCCAGATAGTTTTCATTTTTGCCCAACCCAATTAAAAGTGGGCTCGTGCGGCGTACTGCCACTACCTTATCGGGTTCGTGAGAAGACACCGCCAAAAAAGCATAAGCGCCTTTAAGGCGCATTTCTGCTTGACGAACCGCAGACTCCAAATCCTGAGCGCCCCCGTAGTGCTCCAGGAGATGCGGTATGACTTCCGTATCGGTGTCGGAGACAAACTGATGGCCAGCGGCGATCAGTTCCGCCCGCAGTTCTTGGAAGTTTTCAATGATACCATTGTGAACGGTAGCGATTTCGCCATGGCAATCGGTGTGAGGATGGGCATTTTGGTCGGTAGGCCGCCCGTGTGTCGCCCACCTGGTGTGTCCGATGCCGCAGGGACCTGGGGGCAACGAGCCTAAAACGGACTCCAAAAGCGTAATCTTGCCCTTGCTCTTTCGAATGGCAATCCCTTGCGGCAACGCCAACGCAATGCCCGCAGAATCATATCCGCGATATTCCAAACGTTTCAACCCATCAAAAATAAAGGGTAAGGCATCGGCTTTTTGGCCGACGAACCCAACAATCCCACACATACTATTCGCCTCCATATCTCAAATGGAGTCGGCCCCAGCCGCACGGTTTTGTGTCGTTCTCACAAACGACCTTTGTCCGTGATTTCTCGGCTGCTGGGAAGCCGGGGGTCACCCGCCGAAGATTTCGAGATCCCCCACCTCGTCAACCCCTGATGTTCGGGGTCCCGGCGCTGATGGGCTTGTAAAGTTAAGCTTTTGCCGACTGTAAAGCGTCATTTACGACCGCGGCCATACGGTCTGCCCAGTGACGAATTTGGCTCGCATCCCTCCCTTCCAGCATGATGCGCAACAACGGCTCAGTTCCCGAAGGACGAATGACTATCCGGCCCTCTGCACCCAACTCATTTTGAGCCTCGGCCACCAACTCTGACAAGTGCGCAATCTCTTCCTGCCAATTACCAACCGCATGAGACAACCGCACATTGTGCAAAATCTGCGGATATCGCTCTACAGGAGCTACCAAAGCAGAAAGTGGGCGACGTTGCCGTGACATTTCTGCCAGCAAGGCTAGCCCGGTCAACACGCCATCACCCGTTGCAGCCCATTGCGACAAGATCACATGTCCCGACTGCTCGCCACCGAGGCTAAAATGCTCTTGACGCATCCGCTCGGCCACCCACCGGTCCCCCACCGGAGTGCGCTCCAAAATGATGCCTTCTTTCTCAAGCGCCCGTTCCAGCCCAAGATTTGACATGACCGTGGCCACTACTGTGTTCTTTTTCAATTGCCCACGCCGCTTCAAACCAGTCGCCAAAGCGTAAAGAATTTCATCTCCATCCACAATATGCCCAGTTTCGTCTACGGCAATTAACCGATCGGCATCGCCATCAAAAGACAGCCCAATATCGGCCTGATGCTCCAAAACAGCATTCTGTATAACTTCTGGGTGAGTGGCCCCACAATTCTGGTTGATTAAAGAGCCATCCGGTTCTGCATTGAGCACAACAACCCGCAACCCCAAGGCCCGCAAAATGGCGGGTGCAGTGCTGATGGCTGCTCCATGCGCCACATCTGCCACAACTTTAAAAGAGCGGATTTGTGAACCGAAAAGGCCTTTCAAATGGGCTAAATATTGGGCGGCTGCTTCATTTTCGACGTGATGAACCCGCCCAATGGTCGCCGCGCTAGGCATCGGCAGAGCACTCGGCGACAACACCCCGGCCTCCACCTCGTCTTCTCGTTTAGCTGGCCACTTGCGTCCACCTCGATCCAGCAATTTTATCCCGTTATATTCTGGTGGATTATGGGAGGCAGAAATCATGACCCCAGCCTGTGCTTCCAACGCGTCAATAAGAAAAGCCAAAGCCGGAGTCGGAATAACCCCCGCCATCAGAACATGAACGCCCTGCGCAGTTAATCCTGCTGTTAAGGCCGCTTCCAGCATCTCCCCGGAAATTCGCGTATCCCGTGCCAACACTACTTTTGAATTTTTGGGCAACAATGCTCCAGACGCCTGTCCTATCCGCATTGCCAATTCCGCGGTCAACTCATGGTTAGCTACCCCGCGGGCTCCATCGGTCCCAAATAACGCCATACTGATTCCTCCGAGTACCTCATAGTGCTATGCCGTAAATAGGGTATTAACCACTAGGGGTAATGGTGACTGTCACCGTAACTTTATCAATAGTAATCCCCGAGATTCCCTTAGGAAACACCAACGGTACTGTTTCGGTAACAGTACTATTCTGCCCCGCCACAGACACCGATGCCGTATCAATTTGACTGATGGGGTCCAAAGCGGTGGTCGTTCCCGTGATAGATACAGTCGTCGGCGACACCGTAATTTGCCCCACTTGATAGCCAGTAGCAGGGGTTCCCGTATATTTGACCACGATCGGCACCGTTTTTTGAGGAGGAATGGCAGCGATCACGACCGTTGCAGTCACCAAGTTTGGCGAGACTTGCACGTCGGGCACCACCTGGTTCCGTTTATTTACCGGCAGCAGAATCACCTGTTCCTGAAACCCCGTAGTGCGCCCTCCCACGGACACGTCCGCGATAACGGCGCGCACCTCGGCCAGGTTATTAGTTGGCCCGCTGACGGCCGCCTCTTTAATGCCAGCAATCGACGACTTGACCTCATACCCAGGCGCTGGCGTTCCTATAGGACGTAACGCCACCGAGTACCGTTTGGTTCCCAACTGCTCTACGGTTACCACGATATGATTAGGCACCACCGACACCAAACTCGTAGCCTCGGGAACCGAGACCCGCACCGGCACTGAGTAGGTGCCCGCACGGACAATGTCGCCCAAGTCAACAAAAGCCGCGATTTGCCTCACCGAAGCGTTCTGCACACTTTGGGGCGACCCTTTTAAAGTGACCGTCACGGTGTTGGGGTCCAGAGTTCCTACCAACAGATTGGATCGAGTCAAAGAAGACTGGGACAAGGGAATCGGTCCAAAAGACCGATTGGTGGTCTGGGTTGGATTGCTGGAACTGACGATAACCCAAAGCAAAATAGCCATCACGACAGATACTATTTTCAACACCGTATCATTTTCTAAAAACCGATCCATTATGAATTAACACCCCGATGCCACAATTTCAGCGACGGATGGGACTTGGGACGCAGAAGGCGCGTCAGCATCTCCCTCAGCGCTCGATCCTCCAGCCGCCGCTGCAGTCGTCCTTCCACGGCTACGGAAATCCATCCGGTCTCTTCCGACACCGCAATCGCAATGGCGTCGGATTGTTCCGAGATGCCAATAGCCGCTCGATGGCGGCTGCCCAACTCACTCCCCGGTTGAGCACTGTCAGTTAAGGGTAAAAAGGCCGCAGCCGCAACCACACGGTCTCCTCGGATGATGCAAGCGCCGTCGTGCAAGGGGGTATTAGGCACAAAAATATTTTCCAACAGCGGGCTTGAGACAATTGCCCCTATGGGAGTTCCGGTCGCCGCGTACTCGTTGAGCCCAGTCAATCGTTCAATGACAAATAACGCGCCAGTGCGGCTTCGCGACAGGTGATCGCTAGCCCGTGCAATCTCATCCACGGTGCGCGTCAAATTAATCTCTTCATGAGTGGTCAGAAGTCCTTCTGCGAGGAATCCGCCTTGACCAATATGCTCTAATGCACGGCGCAATTCTGGTTGAAACACAATGGGTAGTGCTACCACGAGCATCTCTTCAATCTTTAGCAACAAAAAGTGTGTTGTGTAAAGACGCAACCATTGTGAGACCGGCACCGCCACTAGCAGCACCACGATGCCTTTAATCAATTGCACCGCGCGAGTGCCTCGAATGAGAAGAAAAAATCGATATAGTCCGTAAGCAACGATGGCGATATCCACTACCGACAATAACCAGGACGTCCAAGACATGGTTTGGAAAAACTGTAGCACGCCATCACCACCTTGTTTCTATTCGCATAGGAATCCCGATGCTCTCCACCCACTAGGTTACCACATTATACGGTGTGGCCATATTCCCTACCCTGCTATTCGTCCTTGGTATGATAGACTAATCTGGGAGGCATGCCATGGAACAGATCCAAGAATATATCCCGGCCGCCAACACTCCGCCGGAAAATCCGAGTTTGGGCTGGTTCGGAGTGTTCCGGCGTGTTTATATACTCGTTGCGTTGTTTGTCACCATGCTGATTCAAATTGGCTGGACCGCGTTATGGCTGCGAAATCAACCTCCGACACCAGACACTCAAGCAAAATGGGATGCGTTATATCGAGGGCAAGCGGTACGATTCCGTAAAACCGCAGACAAATTAGGCGGCTTGGTAATAAAGGTTGGGCAGTTCCTGTCTAGTCGCGTCGACTTTTTGCCTAAGCCGTTCATTGAAGAAATCCAAACGCTGCAGGACAACGTAGCCTCGGCGCCGTGGGAGTCAGTACGAACAGCTCTGCAAGGGGAACTAGGGCCGATTGGAGAACATTTTCTAACTTTTTCTTCTACCCCCTTGGCTGCCGCCTCTTTGGGGCAAGTCTACGAGGCTATCTTGCACACCGGCGAGCACGTCGCGGTTAAGGTCCAAAGACCCCAAATCGATGCCATTGTGTCGGCGGATCTTAAGGCCCTCGGCATCATCGTCATGATTACGACACGTTTTACCCAGTTTGGCCGCACATTCGATTTAGGTACAGTCTTAAGGGAATTTCGGCGCACCATCTATGAGGAACTAGATTACAAACAAGAGCTAATCAACACCGAAGCGATTCGCGTCGAGCTGAAAGACATTTCTTATGTCATTGTTCCGCGCACATATCCTCATTTGTGCACCGGCCGCGTATTGACTATGGAATTTCGCGATGGCATCAAGGTCAACCAAAGAGACGACCTGATCGCCCATGGCATTTCTCCAAGTCTGGTTGCCGAAAGGGCGATCCGGCTATATCTCTATATGGTAATGGACGTTGGTCTCTTTCACGCCGATCCCCACCCCGGCAATATCTTGATAGATCGCGACGGGTCCATCATTCTTTTAGATTACGGTATGGTGGGCACCATCGACCCCATCACCAAACGCCACATGCGCCGCTTGTTTGTGGCCATCTCAGAGCGCAATGCAGGAGCCCTGGTAGAAAGCCTGGATGGATTGGGCATGATTCGTCCCGAGGGCAATCGTGCTCAATTAAAGCGCCAAGTGACATATCTTTTAGATCGCTACTATGCAGAGACGCTGGATCAATTGCGAGGACTCGATATCCCCGCGCTTCTGCGAGACTTCGAAAATTTGCTGCGCACTCAGCCCATTCAAGTTCCGGGAGAATTTGCCTTCTTGGGACGCGCTATAGCGATTTTGGTCGGCTTAGCCACGGGTCTTGACCCCCAAATCAATTTGGTGGAATTGTTTGCTCCTTATGCCAAACGCTTTGTCACAGAAGACCACGGCGGCACCTTAGGCTATGCACAGCAGTTGGTTCAGCGGTGGGGGCAGACAGTGCTCAATTTGCCTGAACTGACCGCCCGGGTGTTTCGGCAAGCCGAAGCCGGTGACTTAGAGGCCAAAATTCACTGGGACCAAGGCAGCCATTTGATTGGACGCTTGGTTCGCTCCATGCATAGTTTAACCCAATCCATCTACGTAATCGGGTTCGTGCTGGCCGGAACCCTGCTGCTGATTAATCACTATCCCGGCTACGCCCAGGCGGCCTTTGGGCTGGCCATTGTGTCATTTTTACTAGGAGCGCTGCGCCGCCATCACTAGCGCGGCGCGTTGGGAGTTGGAGCTGATAAACGATGCCTGGCCAGGAGTCCTTCGGCCATTCCAACCCCAACCAAAATCAGGACCGCCCCCAGTCCCTCCAAAAGATTGAGCCGCTCACCTAAAACCATCCAGCCAGCAATTGCGGCTACTAGAGGAATTAAGAACAGATAAAGACTGGCCTTGCAGATCGCGGCCGACATTACCGCATTTTGCCATAGCGAAAGTCCCATGATGGTAACAAATACAATGGTGTACAGTAGAGGCATCCAGGTCGTCGGGCCCATGACCCACACGGGCTGCCAAGTCACAAACGGCAAAAGCCCCAGGGCGCCAAATAAACTCATCCATCCAGTGAGTGCAATTCCTCGAATCGGCAACTGGAACACATCGGTCAACACCGTAAACAGCGACCACAAAAAGGCAGCTGCCAAGGCGAAGACATCGCCTTTAACTGAGCCTTGGGGCGATGCGCCGACCAAGAGCGAGACCCCAATCAAAGAAACCAAGGCTCCCATAAACATACGCCCAGTAGCCGGGCGCAGTTTGAAGAGACGCTGCACCAGGAGAGTTAGCAGGGGGGACAGATCAAACAAAAAGGCCACGTTAGCGGCCAACGTATCATGCAGCGCTGTGGTGAAAAACCACTGATAGGTGGACACCCCTACCAGACCCAGCACAATCAGCTTAAGCCAATCCAGACTTTTTTCAGGTCTCCCACGCAACCACCAGGGAACTGTAACCACCGCGGTGCCTAAAAATCGCCAGAACACAAAATTCACGGGAGCCAAACGGCTCACCCCAATTTTGGTCACCACGTAATTCAATCCCCAGGACAACACCACGAGCATCATCGCCAAGATAAACCCACGTCGGTTCATTTTACGTGGTGGGGCTGCCGTGACTGCACAAAGTAAGACAAGGCTTGCATTTCCAGAGTGAGATCAATTTGTTGTACAAACACATCCGGCCGTTTGCTGCATACCGGCACCGGAGCGAAATTAAGAAAAGCATGGACTCCCGCGTCGGCTAATCTCTCCGCGACCTCCACTGCAGCCGAGGCGGGAAGTGTTAGGACTGCAATCCCGATGTCGTAATCATCAACCAAGCGTTCCAATTGGTCCACCGATTCAACCCGCACGGTGCCCACCTTAGTTCCAATAACGTCTGGGTTGTTGTCTACCATGGCTACGATGTCGACATCGCGTTGATGCAATTGGCCCACATAACGCACTAGAGCGGTGCCTAAATGGCCCGCTCCGATTACTACTGCCCGCACCCCATGGTCCAATTGCAGGATGTGCAAAATTTCTTGTCGCAAAGCCTTGACTTCATAACCGACCCCGCGTGTTCCAAAGGCGCCAAAATAGGCTAGATCTTTCCGTATTTGTTCGGACGAAAATCCTGTGGCTTGTCCCAAGATCCCCGAAGTAACGCGTTCCAAATTACAGGTAGACAGCCATCTAAGATATGCGGGAAGGCGACGAATGGTTGCGTCGGGAATGCGCTGCTGCATTTTAGCCCACCAGCCTTTCTTCTCGTCTCAATTTAATAATCACGCGCCAAAATAAATTCCGCCAGTTCTTGCAAAGCCGACCGCGCCGGATGCTCCGGCAACTGAGCCGCTTGATGCAACGCCATATCAATATAACCTTCGGCCTTTCGCCGGGCGTAGCCCAACGCTCCGCTCGCATCCAACAGCCGTTTGATGTCTGCCATATACTCCACTACGCGATCAGAAAGCAAATACTGATCCAGTTCTGCCTGATATTGCCCTTGACTTCTGGCGTAAATGATCGGCAACGTGTAAATCCCCACCGCCAGATCCCCACCCACCGCCTTGCCCAGTTTTTCCGGGTTAGCGAGCCAATCCAGCAAATCGTCCACCACCTGATAGGCCAATCCGATGTAATGCCCGTACAGGGTCAAAGCGTCCTGCACACGAGCATCTGTCCCCGCCGCCATAGCTCCTAAACGACAGCTGGATTCGAGAAAAAACCCTGTTTTCGCCTCGATGCGACGCCAATAGTCCGCTTCCGACGCAATTTTCCCTTGACTTAAGTTTTGCGCAATTTCCCCTACACACATGACATTGACCACCCGTGCCGCTAATTCCACGATGGCCATATCATGAGATCGCGAAAAAAGTTCAAACGCATTGGCAAAAAGGAAATCACCCGCCAGCACGGCAACCGGATTAGTAAATTGCTTGCGAACGGCGGGAATGCCTCGACGCATGGCCGCCTCATCAATGATATCATCATGAACCAAGGTGGCCATGTGGATCATCTCAACTGCGGTCGCTACCGTGACTAGCCTTTGGCGCTTGTCATCGGAGCCTTCACCAAACTGCCCCGCCAACAACACCAGCGCAGGCCGCAATCGCTTTCCTCCCGCCAAGAGAAGGTAATCGGACACCTCCGCTACCAAAGAATTCTCCTGACGCAAGGTTTGAGCCAACAATATATCTACCTGCTGCAGGCCGGGTTCGACCAACGAGAACAAGCCCAAAATAATCTCCTCTGAAAACTAATTTTGTCATCCCTATATCTACAAGTGACTATCGTCCCGGAGATATTCACTTGCGGTCTCCGGGGTCTCGCTGCCATCCAACCCTCGTCTATGAGAATTTCCAAACGACGCCAAAATGGGACCATTCCCGTGCAAAACAGCCCGTTTTCTCAACGATAGACTCTGCTCAATACTAACATAACCTAAGAATCCCTTAATCGATTTTTCATCTAATGCAGCCAGAAAAAGTTGGCAGATTGATTGACCATATGCACAATCGGCGTCGGATAGACACCAAGCCCGATGGTTCCGATGATTGCCACAGCCAAAACTATCGCGCCGCCTACCGTCCACTGCGGAACCGGACGCGATTCATCAGCTGGGCTGAACAATGCTTGGACTGGCCGCAGGTACGCGCCCAGGCCCAATAATGTGCCCACCACCAGACCAATCGCTAAACCCGGTTGATTGGCAAACAACGCCGCTTGCAATAGATAGAACTTACCCACAAACCCTCCGGTTAAGGGGATCCCGGCGAAAGAAAGCATGACGATAATAAAGAAGGCTGCCATCAGTGGCCGTCGGCTGGCTAACCCTTTAAGATCCGAAAGGGTGACAGAGTCTTGATTCCCCGCCACAAAAATCAACACAGCGAAAGCTCCGAGCACCGCGAACCCATAAGGCAGTAAATAGAACAACATGGCCCGGGCTCCATCCAAGCTGTGCGTGGCTACACCGACCAGCAAAAATCCTGCATGGCCAATTCCAGAATATCCTAACAGCCGCTTCAAATCCGTTTGCGGCAACGCTAATAAATTTCCCACAATCATGGTCAGCACCGCTAAGTATCCGAGCGCAGGCCCCCACCATTGAGGGGACAGATAAAAGCCGAAGTCTAAAAACCTCAGCAAAATGGCTGCCGCGCCCACCTTAGTTCCAAAAGCCATCAACTGGGTCACGGCGGAGGGAGACCCTTCATACACATCGGGAACCCACATGTGAAATGGCACAATGCCGAGCTTAAAGAAGATGCCGACCAGCGTCAGCGACAGCCCTGCCCACATCATGGGGGTGCCGACGTTGGTCAAAGAGGCGAAGTTGATAAACGATAAGGACCCCAATGCTCCATACAACAAGGCCAATCCAAATAGAAGAATTCCAGACGAAAACGCTCCCAACAACAGATACTTTAATCCAGCCTCACCACCCGCGGCGGTGTGTTCGGAGGCAGCCAGAATATAGAGCGGCAAGGACAACACCTCAATCCCTAAAAACAGCACAATGGTATTGCCAGCCAACCCTAAAATCATCATCCCCAGCACCGATACTAGGACCAAGGCTACAAACTCTTGACCCCAACGGGTTTCTCCCCATCCCAACAGAATTGCCCCAATGCCCGCCAGAAGAACAAACAAATTTACCAACAAACTGTAATTGTCAACTACCACCCCACCGTTTAAAAGAACTGCGGGCTTAAGCGACACCGACCATATGCTGGCCGAAACCACAAAACTCGACAACAATCCAATGAGACCCAGCCAAGAAGCTACACGCACGCGATCCCCGACCACCATATTCCCAACTAGGGTGAGGAGCACAAAGCCCGCTAATAAATACTCAGGGAGCATCAAGTGCATTGAACTCATACGCCCCCTCCTTTCACTGCAAAAAGATGCACTGCATGATAAAGCGAAGGCACCGCCGCCGCCGTGACTCCATTAGGCCAGACACCCAACAGCAGGACTAGGCCGGCTAGCGGCACTATCCACCATACTTGCGGCGCTTTAAGGTCTAGGATACTTTGGCCACGGTCTGGACCCTGCATCACTCCTTGGAAAACACGCAGCATATACCAGGCCGCCATCACCAATACGATTATGGCAATCACGGCGAATGCCACTTCATGCGCGACCAGGCCTTGTATAATCAGATATTCTCCTACAAATCCAGGCAGTCCGGGAAGTCCCAAGGTAGCCAAAGCGAAAAACAAAAAGTATGCCGCCAACCTAGGAGCCGAGGCATTCAAACCGTGCATGGCGCTGATATCCCGACTGCCAGTCCGCTGTTCTAACAATCCTAGGATAATGAACAGCCCGCCTATCATCAGACCGTGCGCAACCATTTGGAAGGTGGCACCCAAAATTCCTACCCGGGTCAACGAAAAAATTCCTAAGGCAATCATCCCGATGTGGGACAAAGACGCATACGCGGTGACCATCTTCATATCGGTTTGCCTCAAGGCCATGAAGGCACCATACACGAGTCCTATGACCGCCAAAGTCAATAATCCCGTTTGATACCGCACAAATTCAGGGAAGAACAGCGGCAGCATAATGCGCAAGAACCCGTATACCCCGGCCTTGGACATGACCCCTGCCAAAAGAGCGGTCACTGGGGCTGGCGCTTCACCGTAGGCATCCGGCATCCACCCATGAAAGGGCCACAAGGGCGCCTTAATCGCAAATGCCAGGAAGAACGCCGCGAAGATCCATGGCGTGACGCGTGCATCCATGTGTAGATGAGCCAGTTGGGCAATTTCAAATGTCAGCGGTCCAAAGGGCTGCGTGTGAATCACCGCCACCGCCACCACACCAATCAACATAAAAAGACTGCCAAACAAGTTCATAATCAACCATTTCATAGCTGCACGGCGGCCTTTGACACCGGACCAGCTAGTTAACAAAAAGAAAATAGGAATCAGCACAATTTCCCAAAAAATGTAGAACAAAAAGAGGTCAAGCGCTGAAAAAAGGCCTAATGACCCGAATTCCAGAAATAGAATCCAAAAGTAATACATGCGACCCCATTCCGGTTTGGACGCCAAAATTGCCACTTCGGTCATCACTACCGTCAACCCTAGCAAGAACAACGACAAGCCATCGGAACCCAGATGAAAACGGATGCCCCAAGCTGGGATCCACGGGACGTTGACACCCTGTCCTGGGTGCAGCAGCAGGCCGATGTATAGAATAATTAAAAGAGCCCCGATAATACCTGCCGCCACTTTGGCACCTTGCCGCGGGACCCACAGGGTCACTAAGGATCCCGCCAACGCCACCGCCAACAGCCACACCACTAACATGCAAAAGCCTCCTCTATGTTACGTGAACGGTTTTAGGCCCGTATCAGGTAATAGGCCAGCAATGCGCCTAATCCGACCATAATTGACAAGGCATACCGACGCACATATCCGGTCTGAAGCGGGCGTAAATCAGTGGCCCATAGCCAAACAGCGGACGCCACCCCGTTGACAAAACTTAAAATCCCCTGCTCCACCGGACGCATCCAATCCCCTACGGTCTTAAAAGGAATCACCGCAATCCAGGTCCATACCCAATCCATGTTCCAAGCTTCATAGGCCTGCCGTCCAAGACCTCGTTCCGTTCCCGCATTGGGGGCAGTCTTTTTGGACAGATAGAGCCAATATGCCAAGCCAATTGCAATGACCGCCAATCCCACCGTAATGATGGTGCCGAACAGTGGACCTGATTCTAAGGCAGCGTGGCTGGCTCCAGGATAGGCGCTAAAGGTCGGTGCCAGCCATCGGTTCAGCCAGCCTCCAAAGAACCCGCCAATCAGTGCCAAAACACCCAAAATCACCACGGGAATCGTCATTACCAGAGGCGCTTCATGGGCATGTTCGTATAAGTGGGCATCGCGAGGTTTACCGTAAAAAGTCAGGAAGAAAAGGCGAAACATATAGAATGCCGTCAGTCCGGCCGTTAGCACCCCCACGCCCCATAACAAAATGTGGCCCGAATTATACGCTTGCCCTAAAATAGCTTCCTTACTGTAAAATCCGGCAAAGGGCGGAATACCCGAAATAGCCAGAGTT
>JAJYHT010000017.1 GCA_021784595.1 Bacillota bacterium
CGATCTGCGAGGAGGACGCAGCAGGGCGTTGGTATTGTTGCAATGAGTGCAGAGTCCAAGCTTTCAAACTACAGGAGATTAGCGAGGAAAATCAACGATTACGGAAGATCTTAGATTGCGATCCGGTTACCGGCATACCCTCGCGGGCGCTTATGGGAGAGTTGTGGGAGCGGGTGGCTTCTACAGGAACCCCGGCGGTATTGTTTGTAGACATCGATCACTTTAAAGCGATTAATGACCGCTGGGGTCACGCGATCGGAGACCAGGTGCTGGGTATCGTCGCGCAGCGCATGGCAGGCGTTCTGCGACCTCACGATGCCTGCGTGCGCTATGGTGGAGAGGAGTTTGTGTGTTTTTTGGCCGCGCTTGACATGCCTCAGGCGATGGATATCGCAGAACGAATACGAGAGGCCGTATCGCGGGATCCTATTACGGGCGATGCGTGGACGGTCTTGGTGAGCGTGAGCATTGGGGTGATGCTCGGAGAGCCTCAGGGAGCTAGCCTAACCCAGTTATTGGAATGCGCGGACCGAGCCCTATTCCAAGCCAAGACCCGCGGTCGCAACCAGGTGGTGATTCATGCACGGTCACCTCAAGGTGGCTTGGAAAAACGCTTGTCGTGACAAGAATATGGTGAGAGAAGCGGCGAAGGGGCCCAATGGTCAGTTGCATGGGCATTTGTTCTTGCTGCGTTAGGTCTTCATTGATGCATACCCAAACACTACGCCGCAGGCTCAGAAGAAGTTCGCAGAAACAGCGGCAGGCCACATCATTGTCGAACGGCCTTTGGCGATTCCTTTAGCGTCGCAATGCCTCGGTCGCGATCAAATCTGTCAAACGTCCAATGTCTGTGCCATACGTGTGATAGGGCGCCATATTGCTCTGGGGCGGATCAGGGAATGGTGATGGATTTTCAACAAGAGATTTTGAATCTGCTTCGACCTCGATTTGCAGTTGTTGATTGAAAAGCAATTTGGCGCGCAACATGTCAAATCCATAATCTTGGCCAACACGATCTATCTGATGGGCTAGTGCGTTGAACGTTGTGAAGTAAGATAAAAAGCGGGATGAATAGTCGCACATCGCGAATAGCCACGGACCCCAAGTGGTCACTTCAGCTACTAGGGGATCAAAGTAAGGAGACAAGGAGGCCGGCAACTTCGCCAGCCATTTCTTCCACAAGGCGTGTGCGGCATCACCATTAGGGGTGGAGAATATGGATAAAAACTCTTCGGCCGCTTCATATGTTTGAAGTACCTCGGGCAGGCCAAATTTGAAGAACCGTTTCTCAGTTTCGGTAAGTGGGCGAAACGAGGTATGAAGATTCCAAGTGAATAAAGTGCTCGAGGCATGGGAGAGCAAGAGATGTGTGCGAAAAGAATTCAAACCGTTCCACAATAAGGGAAAAAGGTTTTCTATCGGTACCAAGATCTGGCTATGGGGCAAATATTTCTGGACATTAGCGAAAATTTCGGATGACGGGTCAATGATGACCGACGTGATGCGCGAGGAATTTGGAAGGGCCGCTAAATATTGGGCTAAACTATCCCCTGCGTTAGGAAGATATTCCATTACCGCATGATGTTCGACATTGCTGACCAAAATGCGAGGATACAATTGATGGACAATCCTAATGCCCATAATTGCAGGCGGCTCCACGATATGTTGGAGGTCCCATGCTATCAGCATTTCGCGAAAAATATTGCTGACGGTTTTGCCGCTTATCCCTGTCTCACGGCCAATAGCCTCAAATGTTCTAAAAAAGCTGTCATGTTGAATGGATCTGAGCAAACGTTGCGTGACGCGTCGTCCGTTGGCTATACAGTCAGGCAGAAATTTGAAAAATGTACCACAGGACTGGCAAGAATAACTATCCCCCATTAAAATCGCTACACGTTTGCCCGCTAAAGGAAGATCGACATAACGATGCACGGTTGATCCCGGCGATGGGAAGGCTTGGGACCCACACTGAGGGCAGGAGGGCAAGATTTGTGGCTCTAGAGTATATATTCGCTGGTTCTCTGTTTCGCTGTAAGCCACGGCCGTCAAGCCAGGCAAATTCAGTGCTGGATGCATGCGCGGCTCCTTTAGCATTATGTTGGCTGTTAACCGTTAAAGTGATGGGGCATTCGGTCGAAAGCAATCAGTTGGCAATCCGTAGGTATCGTACAACAAATGTTTTCACTTGTGCAAGACATAGCCGATTTCGGTCAGCCCCGGAGCATTATTGGTGGAATTGCAGGATATCCTAAGTGCAGTGTGGCAGCACAAGGGGAGGTTATGGGACTGTGGAACATTACCTGCACCGGGAGGTGCGTCATAATTTAGTTCGCCGACGTGGGAAGCCAGGGCGCAAGGATCGTCAGGCAATAGAAGATTTGCTGTTGATAGGCGATGCCACTGGATTGTCGATTACCGATAGCTTGGTGGAATCAACTAAAGAAACACGTCGCGATGAGGAAGGAAATGCTCGTCAGCGGTAGGCCTTGACGAAACATTTTGTGCTTCCCATTTTCAAAGCTCCTCTAGATGCGATACCATGAAGGCGTTCAGCTTTTACGGGCCGCTTACCCGCCACTCGCATCCAAAGGAGCCTACCGCGTCGTGATGACCCAACTATCCCCAGCAAAAGAATGGACTCATGAGACGCCGCCTGTACCCAAACGCGGGTGGTTCAGGCGACGAGACATTTGGGGCCTCCTCGCTTTGGGTTTGGTTACCGCGATTTGGGGATACTGCAATATTCTCATTCGCCAAACAGAAGCCGTCATGGCGCCAAGTGTTTTACTGGTTTTGCGATATGCCTTGGTACCGGTTTTCGGTTGGCCATGGCTTTTAAGGACAAAAATTCCTCTGCAGCTATGGCTAAAAGGGTTGGGTGTGGGAATGTTTTTAGGTACCGCGACCTGGGCCCAAGCTATGGGAATGGAAACTGTCACTGTAGATCAGGTCGCTTTCATTACCGCCCTTTACGTCATCATGGTTCCGGTGGCGATTGCGGTCATGAAGCGGCGCCGACCTTCGTGGCTTGTTCTGGCAGTAGCGCTAACCAGTCTTTTGGGGGTTGCTATTCTAATCGGCAATTTTACTTTGCATTTAGCGATGGGCACATTGTGGTCCTTTGTCGCCGCGGTATTGGCTACCGGTCAAATCATTGCGACCGCTAAAGTCTCGCGACTTATGGGCACCCTCGAACTAACGGTAGTGGAAACCATTGGCGCAACGCTCACGCTGGCTCTAGGGCTCGCACTGCAAGCAGCGTATCATCCAGATGTGTTGCGGGGTTTTGGAGATTGGTCATGGGTTACTTGGGGGCGCCTCGGATTTTTGGGCCTCTTGGGAACACTAGTGGCCTGTTGGCTCCAGATCTGGGGACAGTCCAAGATCAGCGCTTCGGAAGCGGCCCTGGCTTTTAATGTGGAGCCGGTGTGGACCGCTGTATTTGCTTGGAGCATACTGCGTCAGACCCTGGGTTGGGTGCAAATGACAGGAGCTTTATTAATTCTGGGAAGCATTACGGTTTTGGCCCGCAAGCCTGATCAGGACGACTAACCGAACCAGGACAGGCAGGGTGACTCAGGGCGGGTTGCTATGCGCAATAAAGGTGGCATCGACTTCTTCATCGATGCCACCTTTGGCGTATTGGTTTGGTGCTCGTTCTCCACTCAGTTGGAAATGGTCCAATAGTTAGGATACAAAAAGGTGGTAATCGGATTGTACGTCTGTACAGTTCCGTGCAAATTGGCCGAATGCTCGTTAAAGATTGGCGTATAAGGAAGCCATAGCACGGGCAGTTGATGTGCGGCATAGGACAAATACTGGTCCAGGGCTGAGGTTATCTGAGCCGGGGTGCCGGGAGCATAGGAATTTTTGATCAAGGTGTCCATGTTGGGATTATTGTAGCCGCCCTGGTTGGCCCCAGCATTGGTGAGATAGAAGCTCCCACCAGTGGGATAGTAGTCTGGTTCATAGGTCCAACTGGGCGTACCCCAAAATGCCATGTTCCATTTTGTGGGATCCGACTGTTGGGCGGTACTTAACACTTGGTCGAAGGGCCCCGATTGCAGGTTGATGACAATACCTTCTTGGGCCCAGTCCTGCTTAATCAACTGGACAATGTTAGCGGAACTTTGGCTGCCGGAAATATAGAGCAAGGTAAACTCCAACTTCACGCCCTTTTTCGTCATGACTCCATTTTGCAGCTGCCATCCGTGGTCCTCTAAAATCTGTTTGCCTTGAGCCGGATTGAAAGGATAGATGACTTGCTTTAACGACGTGTCATAAAACACCGTTTTTGGTCGTGATGGAATCGGATCATTTTCCGAGACGCCATATCCATGGAAAAATGCCTGCACTATGGCGGGCTGGTCAATACCCATTTCCATGGCTTGGCGTACGTACAGATTTTGAAAGACGGGGCCGAGTCCACCTGGCGCAGCACTATTATAGTCGGGCTGTAAAAACGTGAACCCAAATTCGTAGGGCGTTGTCATACGGTCACCGGTCAGTTGAGTCCGCGCTTTCCATTCCGAGGTGGGCAGATACCCAACATTGATGGTGCCGTTGCGCAAGCCTAAAAACTCGGAAGAGGGTGAGGTTTCGTATTGAAAAATGACCTTTTTCAGTGTCGATTTGTGGCCATCGTAGTTGGGGTTGGGAACAAACGACCAATAATCATTAGGCACCATGTGGCTAAAACGATAGGGCCCGTCGACCACATTGAAGGCCGCATTGCCCGGTGAATTGGCTACCGATTGAATAAAGCGCAATTCTTGCAGCATGTTGTGCGGGTAGCGATTCCATACAAATGAAGGAACTGGCACAATTTGCGCAAGACCGTTGTGGATAAACCAATTGGGGTTGGATGGCGTGTTGAGTGTCACCACCACAGTGTCCGATCCTTGGGCCACAACACTAGTCCAGCGAGTCGGGATGCCGCCTGAGCCTGCGCCGCCATATCCCCAAGGTAGATTAGCGGCTCCAGTACTCGTCGCTTGAAGAATATCCCAGGTAAACACAACATCCTGAGCGGTGACAGGTTGGCCATTTGACCAATGCCACTTTTTATTGAGGGTGATGACGTAACGGGTGCCGGTGCTGTTAGCGGTAACACTTTGGGCTAGTGACCGATGATAGTCGATGCCATCAGTTTTCGAAATGTGAATCAGGGGAACGTACATCATGACATTCATTTGGAAGTTGGAATCTCCATAATCGGCGCTCGAGATGACCGGGAACCACCAGTTGGGCGAGGTTTGCGCTGCAAGCGCGATGACCGCCTGTTGAGCGGGGGACGGGGCCGAGGGCGTTGCCGATGAGCCACACCCGGCCAGAATGCTACTACTCAAACCCAAGCTTGCCAAAGCAAGCAAAGACCGGGATATGCGATGCATGGAAAGTATTCCTCCTGTAAAATCTTTATTTGGACATCAAACTCCATAATTCGACAAAGTGACGGGATTATCCTTCTGATGCAAAACCGGATTTTTGGACATCGAGCCATGATGCCTTAGGGTGCCGTGATGTTCTAGTCGTTTGCCTTGGGCTGTGGAAATCCACTAAAGGACAACATGCAAGCAATTCAGCAAAGGTGAGGGTGCCAGGTAAATTGTCATAACATTAACGTTGACGTAAAATATATACAGTGCCTACAATATTGGCACGGCAGAGATTTTTGGCGTGTGAACATAACGTGGGAGGGTCCTATGGCTGACGAGCAACTCTTGCATATTGGTGAATTGGCGGCAGAGTGCCAAACGACGACTCGGACACTGCGCTATTACGAGGCGCTAGGATTGATCGGCCCCCCGTTGCGTGCACGCGGCCAAGGCAGTTTTCGGCTTTATCGGGCGGAGACCATCGGGAGAATTCGCCAAATTCAAGAGCTCAAAGACTTATTGGGATGGTCTTTGGATGATATTCGAATGCACTTTCAAGTGGAGGATGAGGCTAAAAGACTGCGCGAAGCCTTTCATCGCACCACGTCAATTATCGAGAAGAAACAAATTTTATCCGAGGCCCAGAAGTTCGCTGAACGGCAGCGTCAAATGATCGCCGAACGCCAAATACGGTTGGCGGCAATGGATGAAGAATTGCGTCTCAAACTGGACCGCTATAAGGAAATCGAAGCATCACTGAATCAAGCCGATGCAGGGTACGGGTTGAAGGAGAGGTCTAGATGAGCGAATCACGCAAATGGTGGGTCTTATCGGTTACAAGTTTGGGAGCGTTGCTTTCGGCACTCAATTTTAGCACCTTGATTATTGCCCTACCCGATTTAATCCGCTCACTCCATGCGTCGTTGCTCCAAGCCATGTGGATCATGATGGCCTACATGGTGGCACAGACCGTCATGGTATTGATGGCGGGAAGCTTGGCGGATCGTTTTGGGCGACGCCGGCTCTATTTGTTTGGCATGGCCTTTTTTACTATTTTGTCATTGGCTGCGGGGTTTGCCAGTTCAGCGCCTGTCTTAATTGTTTTGCGTGTTTTCCAGGGCATTGGGGGCGCGATGGTGATGGCCAACAGCACGGCGATTGTAGCCGATGCTTTCCCTCATCGAGAATTAGGAAGAGCTCTAGGCGTGAATGTGATGGTGGTCGCTGTAGGACAGATTTTGGGTCCGGTGTTAGGAGGATGGTTGACCACCGAATATGGATGGCAGTGGACTTTTTGGTTTAATGTCCCGTTTGGGATTGTTGCCGTGGGCTGGGGCTTGTGGATTCTGGGCTTGAAGACCACTGTGGCAGCCAGCGGAAAGCGCATCGATTATGGGGGCATTGTTTCATATTTGTTTTTCATTACAGGTTTGTTGATGGCTTTGACGTGGGGGGCTGTAGAGTCATGGAACACTATGGTGGTGTACCTCGGCGCTGGCGTATTTGTCATCGCTTTGCCGCTATTTGTGTGGGCGGAAAACACGAATGCGGAACCATTATTGCATTTGCGGCTGTTCCGTGACCGCGTCTTTGGGCTCGGAAATTTGTCGGCCACGCTCAACGCGATTGCCAGGATGTCCATAATGTTTTTGTTGATATTTTACTTTCAGGGAGCCAAGGGCGATTCGGCCTTGACGGCTGGCATTTTATCCACTCCGTTGGCTATTGGCATGTTGATTTTCTCTCCGGTTGGTGGATGGATCTCTGATCGATTTGGGGCGACATTGCCGGCGACCCTGGGCATTGTCTTGTCCATGGTGGGATTAATTGGGCTTGCCCTCGACACGCATTTGACGACCCCATATTGGAGACTGGCCATGTGGATGTCAGTGGCTGGCATCGGATCCGGTCTGTTTAATTCGCCTAATACCAGCAGCATTATGAATGCTGCGGGGTTGAAGCATCGTGGAGAGGCTTCGGGGATCCGTTCTTTAACCACAAACACCGGTATGCTGATTTCCATCGCATTCTCGCTGGTTTTGGTGACGTCGAGCATTCCTCGCAACGCCATGCTGTCAATTTTCGCAGGCACCGTACAAGGCTTGCATGGAGCAGCGCAAATGGCGTCCTTGCATGGATTTGTCCATGGGCTGCACATCGCATTTTGGACCATGGCAGGCATTTCCCTAGTGGCTGCGGTGTTGTCCGGTATGCGCGGCGGGCAACAATCCCAGCCTTCAGCATCAACGCAAGATCCAGTGGCCGACATGTCTGTGGAGGCGCAAGTGACAAAGCCGGTAAAGGAGATAGCGCGTGGGAATGAATGCCAGACCGATAGGGCGATGGAATCCAGTGCAAAGACGGAATCGCGTACCGCAGTCGAGGATGCTCAGTCGCGCCGTTCGGCTACCCGTGAAACGGGGACCGAAAGGTGACATGGTGAACGCCAACACCATACTGAAAGACCATGGTGCCTCCGACGGCTCCGGTCATGCTGACCATGATTACAGCAGCTATTAAAAGCAACAGTGAAAGGCCAGTAGATCGCCCATGGCCGGTGTGGGCAAAAGACCATCCTCGACTCCGGTATGAGTGAGGATAGCGGGCGATAAGGCGGGAAGCTAACGCTGCAATGGCCAAGATGGCACTAAATACCGCATATTCCTGATGCACACCCAGTAAGTGATTGGTTACCGGAGTCCAGCGAACATACTGTTCTGCAATCACTCCCGCTGCCGCGGCCGCCACACCGGCAATGAAGCCTAGCACCAATAGCCAAAAACTGGCTTGATCATAGAAATGATCCGGCTGTTGCACGATATGGCCTATAATATCGACCAACAGAGCTACGTAGAACAGTGCAATAACGAAATGAACCACCATAGGATGGACAGTGGAAGGCAAAATCCTCAAGCCAATCGCGATCCATGCATTTAACAAACTTGAGTATATTTGATGAATAAAGCCCATTGTAGTTGGTTGACACTCCTTTCAGGCGCAATTGCTGTGCTCGTCAGAACCTAGTTTGTTCATCATAGCACATCAGAAAAGAGGCCCGAGGCGTAGACTGCGGCAAATAATCAAATGCTGCGGGAGATGTACGCTTAAGCCTGGTGTCGATTTCGTTATAATGAATTGATTGCACAATAAGGTAAAATGATCGCAATAGATGTCGGGAGGGTGTTTGGATGTTTATTCCCGTTCTGCCAAACATATGGCGATGGACAACGCCCGATCCGGAAGATGATTGGGTCATGGTAGGCCATTTGCTACAGCAAGATCATCAAATCACATTAGTGGATCCTCCCGTGGTATCGGGTTTGCTGGATGCATTGAAAGCACTCGGGCCGGTGACCGCTATAGTACTCACCACACATGACCATACGCGCGGGGCTCGATATCTCCACGAGCGATTGGGATGTCCGGTGTATGTGCCGGAGCAAGCCAATCGCGACCACATACGGCATGCAGGATTGCGCGAGGTCACATGGTACAGCGAAGATTCGCCGCTGCCAGGGAACCTTAAAGCTCATCGTTGTCGTGTAACGCTGCCTATGTGGCAGGACCCAGAACTGCCTTATTTGGACGAAATGATGTTAGTGACGCAACAGCACGCGGTAATCACGGGAGATATTGTTATGGGCAATCCTGGGGGCGGCATTTATGGATGTCCTGAAGGATTTAATGATCCGGCCGATCCAGCCAAAGTGACGGCTGCGCTTAAGACGTTTCGGGCCGTTTTGCCCATTCATAGCAACACGTTATTGGCTGGACATGGGCAAGACCTGGTTGGCAATTTGCGCCAATCCTTATCGCTGCGTGATTAGATGGGCTGATTTTGGTCCACGACCCTGCCCATTGAACTCGGCATCCTCAATGATGGTTTGTCTAAAATAGACAATTTGATGGCCATGGCCAGAAGTTTTGGGGTGATGTGATGCAAGCGCCGTCTACGATGCCGGCACAATCGACGATACGGCTTGGCAAAGCTTTTCAAAGCATTGCTTGGGTTCTTTTGATACCGTTGGGGTTTGCCATCGCGGTAATCACCAACAACTTTGCTTTATTAGACTGGGCTCATGTGATGGGAGCGATTTTGTGGACAGCGTTGGACATTTTCATGGGTTTTGTGTTAGGACCAATATTGCAACGCTTAGAACCCTCTGCTCGTAAATTGGTGATCGGACAATTAATGCCGCGGATGCTGTTCTTGATGCCGATTGTGGCGATTACGGTGGGATGGAGCGGCTGGGTATTGGGCCACCGTTTGGGCAATTTTACGCCAAGCAGTCCCGCTTTTCCTTGGATAGTGGCCGCAGGCATCATTACTATCGTTTTGACAGTTCAAGGCATAGGCGCGATTTTGCCCATTAATGTGAGCGTTTTCAAAGAAGTCAGCAAAACCCATCCTAATCTAGATAAAGTATCCCGGTTGATGCGCTTTTACCGCTATTTGGTGGCGGTACAAGGCCTACTGCAATTTGTTATCGTGGCTATTATGGTTCATTTAGCTGTGGGATAACAATGGCCTGAACGGTTGGTGCGGCGGGTCGATATACACGACATGCCACGCTCTCATGGCGCGCTTTGTTCCAAAACCACCTGATTGGCGGGCAATCCCTTAGGACGAGAGGTGGCTCTATAGTCGTGCCAAGGGTCATGCGCGCATGGTTGCCGTCAGCCGTTGGGGCAGCAGCAGTAAATCTAGAGCGTCAACGGGAGTATGCACGATGATGTCGGCCACGTTTAGGTTTGCGACGGCCGCACCTTCGCGTCCAATGACCAGGATGGCCAAATCCGCTGCATCCAGCATTCCGTGATCATTGAAACCGTTGCCAAGCGCGACAATTCCTCCTTGAAGCGCTTGTATGTATTGGGTTTTCTCATTGGCGCTACTGATGATGACAGGGGCAATACCCGTAGACTTAGCGATGATATCGGTGCCGCCATGGGTTGCGGCCGTCAAAATATGGACCATCAAGGTCCCCAGGAGTGCATGCAGGCGGTGTGCTACGCCATCAACAAGCCGTCCGTCGACGGCCAGGGTGCCATTCAAGTCCGAGACCAAATGATGAAATGTATGTTCAACACCAGACCACGCAATAGTTAACGGCATGTTCGTTCCCCCCGAGATTTTGTGGATCGATTATAGCAATTAGTGCAGGCGCGATCCATGCCACAGATGGCATAGCAAGTTGGATCTCCGACCGTGAAAATAGAGGGGCATTAAATGGGATGGAAATATATGGCATTATATGGTAATATTTATAGACACAATCTTAGAAATAAACAGAAAAGTTTTGCCCGGAACAATTTAAACATCAGTTTTCGCTAGATAAGCAAAGACAAATTTGAAGGAGGGTGTACCATGCCGCATTCAATGCATCATCATGACGACCAGGTGAGTGATTTGACGTTTTATCGAACCGCTTATGATGCCATGCGCGCCGAACCGGAAAAACTGGCTTATGTGGCTCTGTTAAAGCCTGATGGGATGGCGGTGGTAGACGTCGATCCTCTCTCTGAAGAGTACGGCACCGTGGTCGGCGAGTGGCGTGCCGAACATGGAGAACAAGACGAATTTCACCACTTTGGATGGAACGTATGTAGTTCTATTCTGGGAGGGCAACATGCTCATCACCATGCGGCCGAAAGACGATATTTAGTGGTGCCGGGAATTCGGTCCTCGCGCATCTATATTCTCGATGTCGGCGGGGATCCCCGTAATCCGAAACTTCATAAGGTAATCGAACCATCCGAAGTCATGGCGCTCAGCGGGTATAGCCGCCCACATACCGTCCATTGCGGACCGGAGGGACTTTATGTGAGTGCATTGGGTGCGGGCACTCCCGATGGTGATGGCGGACCCGCCGGGATATTTAATCTCGACCATGATTCCTTCGAAGTCCTAGGGCGATGGGAGGAGGACCATGGGTCACAATTCTATGCTTACGATTTTTGGTGGCACATAGACGCTAATGTGCTTATGGCCAGCGAATGGGCTCCGCCTCGACTGGTTGAAAACGGGCTGGATGTAGACGCACTGGTCAAGCGGCAATATGGACACAAATTACATTTTTTTGATTTGGCTACGCGGCGCCAGGTTCAAGAACTGGACTTGGGAGACCAGTATCAAATGGCACTCGAAGTCCGGCCGGCTCACGATCCTAGTGCGACATACGGATTCTTGGGGGTGGTGGTTGACGTAACGTCACTGGCGTCGTCAATTTGGATGTGGTACCAAGAGAATCACCGGTGGGAAATCCGTAAAGTGATTGAAATTCCTGCTGTTGCAGCAAACCTGGAGGATGTTCCGGAGATCGTAAAGCCCTTTGGGGGTCAGGTTCCGCCGTTGCTGTCCGATATCGTGTTGTCATTGGACGATCATTATTTATATGCGGCGTTGTGGGGAATTGGAGAGATCCATCAGTATGATGTCTCAGACCCACTTCATCCGTTTTTAGCCAGTCGCATTGAACTAGGCGGCATGGCTCGACACACCCCATTCGTTGATGGCAGGCCATTTGCCGGGGGACCGCAAATGTTGGAATTGAGCCGCGACGGGAAACGGTTATACGGAACCAATTCTTTATACTCCAGTTGGGATGACCAATTTTACCCCCAAGGAATTCCGGGATTCATGTTTAAGGCGGACATTACGGATCATGGCATGACGTTGGATCGGCGATTTGCAGTCGAATTCTCTGGGACCCGAGCCCATCAGATCAGACTACAAGGTGGGGATTGCTCAACCGATTCGTATTGTTTCCGTGAATGAAGCATACCCGGGGTATTTTTCGACTTTACGAAAAACACCCTAAGACCTTAATCGTTACGAGACTGTCGCAGTTCTCGGACAGCCCGACTCCATTGGTTTTGCTTTAGAGAGTGCTGACATAGGTTATAGAGGGAGGCAGCGCTGAACAACTTTATGAGAGGGTGAAGCCTATAAACAGTCCACGTTGTCATCTTTGTGAACAACCCATCATCAACGCTGTAACTTTGGAAATGCGCACATTTTGCTGCTATGCGTGCTGTGACTTGTGGCAACTGATGGGAGAAGAGGAAGTGTTGAGAGCTAAGGCCGGCATGCAGTCGCCTTAGTGACCGATGGTGCAGTGCCCCTAAAATTGAGGTCAGGGGATTGGCGATCTAAACCCGCGTATTGCCTCTTGCGCGGGTTTAGCTTTTGTCGGAGGTGGCCAGGAATCAGAGCTTGAATCGCTCAAAGGGGTAGCGGTCGGTTAAGAAAGGCCATAGACTTGGACGGTGAGCGACTCTTTATCCTACGACTGCCACCACTGAGGGCTCGCACTGTGGGGAAGAGATTGGATAGCCCATGGAGTGTCGTTTAGACTTCCCTTTGGCAATGTACTTGGGTGGGCAGCTGCCTGTGGTAAGGTGGTGGGGGGCCGATTTATGGCTTAATGTTGCAGACAAACCCTAATTTCGAGTGATTGACTTTTGATGGCAAAACGAGGATGATGGCGCCAAACCAGGGAAACCAATCCTTGACGGGGGTGGGCCCACATCCCGCACTTGCCAGGGTGAAAAAATCATATTTCAGAGGAGACGGAAAATGCGGCCAGATGCTATATGGGGGGCAGTCAACGAAGGACTGATGATTGTCAGTGCCGTAGCGGTGGGCTTCGGATGGTATTTCATCCGACGAAAAAATATTGCAGTACACCGTCGTTTTATGTTGACCGCGGCGACATTCGGAGCCTTGTTTTTTGTCAGTTACTTGGCAAACACCCTATGGTTGGGGGATACATTTTATGGTGGTCCCAAAACGTATGCGGCAGCGTATCAAATCTTTCTTTTGATCCATGTGTTACTTGCTACAGCGGCGGGTGTGATGGGCGTGATTACCCTTCGCTATGCGTTGCGCGAACGGTTCTCCAGCCATCGCAAGATTGCTCCTTGGACTGCCAGCATGTGGCTTATTGCGGCGATTACTGGGTTAGCGGTTTTTTTGTTACTGTTTGTCATTTTTCCGCCGGGACCAACTACCACAAGTCTTATCCAAATTCTGATGGGGCATGCCAATCGATAAAATCGAAAGGAGTTGCGGATGACAAACATGCTCGCACATCGTGTGATGGCGCCGTTGTCTAACAAGGGAGAATCGTGGCCGATTCTCGTCTTGTTGCATGGCATGGGCACTAACGAAGAAGATTTATTGCCATTGCAGCCATATCTTGCGCCGGACTGGGGCTTAGTCACGGTCCGGGCGCCCTATTCTGTCGGACCAAGCCAATATCAGTGGTATCGACTGATGGAACTGGGCAAGCCCGACTTGGAATCCCTAGCTGCAAGCTTGGACCACGTTGTGGAATTCCTCAGCAAGTTGCCTTTGGTAGTGCCTCAAGCCAATCTGAAGCAAGTGGTCGTAGGCGGGTTTAGCCAAGGTGGCTTAGTCAGTGCTGCCCTATTGCAACGAAAGTTGCCGCTCTCCTTAAAAGGCTCGGTGGTATTAAGCGGCTATCTTCCTCAAACCGTTATATTAGATCGGCCACTCCAGGGGCATCCGGTATTTTGGGGCCATGGTGAAAAGGACATGGTGCTGTCGGTGGATTGGGGTAAACATGGGGTTTCTCGATTGACAACATTGGGCGCTGCAGTGGAGTTTCATACGTATCCGAGCATGGGACACAGCGTCAATGACCAGGAATTGGCCGATTTGTCAGATTGGTTAAATCGCCGCTAAGCACTAAAGAAGGGACGTAGAGAGTGGTCGGTCCTTCTTTAGCGCTTTGTACGACTAGTTTAGATAATACGCACGCAAGATCTGCATCACTTCTGGGCGGATGGCCTCGATCGGAAGGCTTTTGCCTTCGACTAAAGCGGATCGGGTGCGGGTGCCCGATAACACCTCATGATGAGGCGCGTCATGAGGACACGTTTTGTTGGTGGCCATTTGTTGACAGCGATAACAATAAAATGCGGGCTCGGCAGGAATAATGGTGATACCCAGCTCTGAGGCAGGGAATCGCTCAAATATTCGTTGACTGGCCATGGGATGGTAGAAGTCTGCGACCCCGGCATGATCCCTCCCCACGATAAAGTGTGTCATACCGTAATTCTTGCGGCACAGCGCATGTAAAACCGCTTCCCTGGGTCCTGCATATCGCATAGGGGCGGGGAATCCGGTGAGGACAGCGCGGTCCTTGGGAAAATATTCACCCAGCAATGCTTGATAGGATTGCCAGCGGACGTCCACCGGGACATCGTCGGATTTGGTATAGCCGATTAGGGGATGCACGATAAGCGCATCATGCGACTCGAGGGCCAGTTTTTGAATGTATTCGTGGGCGCGATGCAGAGGGTTTCGAGTTTGAAAACCGACAATCTTGTGCCACCCGCGCTCTTGGATTAAGGTTTGGAGTTCGCGCGGCGTCAGCACTGGTGTTACCGAGAAAGCAGGCCACTGAACCAAGGTTACTGAGCCAGCAACTCGCACTGGACTATCGTTTAGCATGCGGCGCACACCTGGGTGCAACGCACTTTTGGTGCCATATAGCTGCATAGCTTCATCTTCGGGATCCAGCCAATAGACTTCGTCCACATGCAGGACTGCTACTGTTTCGTTTTGCCATATTAAGCGCGCCAAGTCGGTTTTGCGCAGGGTGGCTGCAAGCTTTGGGTCAACTCCGAGAGTGATGGGGATAGGCCATATTTCACCGGTCGGCAAATGCCAGGTTTCTAAAATGCTTTTGCTGGCACGGTGGCCTTGGAATCCCCCCAAAGGAGCGTAGACGCCGGTGGCCAGGCAAAAAGCGTCAGCCCACTGAAATGCGTCAAGTGGAATGGCCGGATACTTTTGTATCCAACGGGTGATCGCTCCAGTCATGGGTTGAGGAATGACGCGAGTCTGGTCTATAGATGAAGGCCGCATTCGGTTTTCTCCTTTCCTTGCCAACGGCCAGCGCGGGGATCTTGCCCTCCAGTCACCGGAAGTGTGCAAGGTTCGCATCCAATACTGGGGTATCCGACATCGTGCATGGGGTTGTAGGGGACATTACGCGTCTTTAAATAACGGAAAACGTCGTCATAAGACCATTTGGCGAGTGGATTGATTTTCAACAGGCCATGTTTAGGGTCCCAGCCTAATAGGGGAGCGGTGCGCCGATTGGCGTTCTGATCCCGTCGAATTCCCGTTACCCAGGCTTGATATCGCGTCAAGTGGCTGGCTAGGGGATCCACCTTGCGAATCTGGCAACACTGGTCTGGATTGTGAGACCAAAGACTAGGGCCGAATTCATTAGCCTGCTGCACAATGCTAATACGGGGCCGGATACGCTGTACCGTGATATGATACATGGTTTCCGCTTGCGCAATGAGCGCATAGGTTTGACTAAAAAGCAGACCGGTATCCAAGCAGAATACATCGATAGGGGTGCTGTTGGATTGGGCCCACATATCAAGCAATACCATGTCCTCTGCCCCAAAACTGGATGCCAGCGTGATATGGGGAGCAAATGTTTCTAGGGCCCACTGCATGACCTCGCCAGTCGTCATTTGTTCTAATTCATGATTTGCCGCATCTAATGCGCCGTCACCATCCCATGGCGCTTGAGGTAATTTTAGGGCGTCCATTAACACACCTCCTTAAGGCAACTTTCATGAGTACTCTATGGGTTTTGTGGGCTTTTTGTGTATGTGGGTTTTGATGGATTATCGGCTTAATAAAGCCTGGATGTTTGGTGTTGGTCGGAGCCATTTTTCAGGGAACGGACAATCGATCAAAAAATCGGTTGACGGGAGGCACGCACTAATGGCTCCGTAAGTGCATCACGCCGTTTTGTGTGCAAGCTCCGGCAAGAGGAGCTGGCGATGGCCGGTTGCGGTCCATGTGGCTTGCACCCACGGCTCAGGCTGGAGTGCGGGTGGCCGCCCCGACCGCGGGCTGAAGCGTCATGGGGCGGTTGGATCCTGTGTAGTGTGGGTCCAACGGCCCGATGAATTAGGAACTTGTGAACGTGTTCACAAACCTTTTGGTAGCGTACGATCAGCATGACATCAAGACAGGGTGTCACGAAAGGAAGTGCATTTTGATGGCGACATCAGAAACGTCCCAGAAAACCGCAGCAAATCTCCGAACCCTCGATCCGACCCGCGTACGTTACCTCCACCTCGTCCGGCTCTCCATGGTCTTTTTTGCCTTATTGGATGTCGCGGCTCACCTCTTCGCCAGTCCCGGAGCGACATCATTGGTGTCGTACTGGATTGACATCGAAACCGCCACCTATGGTCTGATTGCGGTGATCTATCTGTTAGGTTTGCGACAATTCTATGGGCCGCCGATTCTGTTCACGGCGTATAACATGGTGATGTTCTTTGTTTCGGGCGTCACCGCGCTGCCCTTTGGGATCAATAAAGCCCCCTTGGCGGGGCATCTCGCGATTGCGCAATATTCCTTCGGCCGCGGATTTTCTTTGGTCGCTTGGCTGTATCTCCTCGTTGTGGGGATCTGGCTGTGGAAGGGCGATCCGGGATCGAAGTTGAACGACCTGCTGAAAGAACGATAACAGGGCAGGTACGAGGGGATGAAACCCCGTACCATCGAGCGTATAGGGAGGCCGCACGATCAACCGCCTCGTCCCGGACAGGGGGGTGCGGGGATCCCGGGCCCGGGCGGTGGGTGTACAACAGCAGAGAGAGAATGGAGCCATGTCGCCCATCTCCTCTGCGGACCGATACGAGGTCCAGTGAAAGGGGTGTAATGATGTCTAATCCAGAGGCAGTCAACATTATGGTGCTGGCGAACGACTACAGCGGAGATTCATGCCGCCACCTATGGCAAGCCGATCCGACTCTTTGTCAGTATGGAGGCGCTTTCTGCCTTTCACCAAGATCCGGCCATCGCGGGCGCCATTGCGCAAGGGCCGATAGCGCGTAAAATTGTGGAGGCGGGGGGGATCCACGTTTATCGATTTATTCCGCCAAGCTAAGGAAAGCGGATTGCCCGTTTTTGTCCGAACACCCCGGGCCGACAGGCGCCCGTTGCGCCCTTCATCCCAGCGTTCTTTCCAGACTTTTTGCCGTTGAAACTCGGCTAACGGATCTGCTAAGGTATGAAAGCGTTCTAAGAACAGCTGGCGCGTGCCGAAAATGACAGGTGCTCTCGGTTTGAGGACGCATCCTGCCACCGGAATCGGGCCTCACCCTTTTCATTCGCGTTGGTGTAGGCCCAAACGCCAATGCCCGCCCATGGGGCTGAATTCAGTAGGGTGTTTCGTCGGTAAAGTCCCTTGGACCTGATGACAGCCGAGTGAGACGCAGTGATGCCAATTAGCATTAGCGCCAACACCTAGGTCGTGAGCAGAGTCGACGCCAAGTTGAGTTGGCGTACGTATCATCGTACAGGATCGATAGATGAAGAATGTGCTGAGGAACGAAGTGTTGGCCAGGACAGAGACCCCTACCCACAACAGCCCTGACCAACCGTCTGGATGGATCGCAAGGCAGGCTCCAAAGACACCCCCGACTGTACTGAGCCAATGATGGGGACATGATGCACGGTAGTCATCGAGGCGGATGCCCCCCACAACGGCAATTCGCTCCATGGGAGGGTTTGTGGCACCGGTAGAGTGAATGGTAATTCTGCAGTAGCGCTGGATAATGCGGTGTCCCCGGGGATACGTGCAGATCGAGGCCCGATCTTCAGCACATCGGCCGCGTTTGGGGAAATCGGGGCATCGATTGAGATGTGGCCTGCGGCGACCGCATCACGACGGTTATCGGCGCGGCGCGTAGTGTTTATCTCACCTTGGACTGGACGGACCCAAAAACCCGGAGTTCCACACGTTAAGCACTAACGTCCGCGTCCATGGGCGCGCGATGCCGGTTGCCTGGATGACGGTGGCCAAGGTCCGAGAAACCCCCCACCCGCCGTGGAGTGATCTACCGAACGGTGCATTCATGGGTTCTCTCGCGTGTGGTTTAGGAGGTCACTCCATCGGGAGCATCCCGGTAATATAGACCGACGGGGAAGATCGGGTTCGCTGGTTTGCGTTAGACCGAGAGAACCGTATTCCAAAGCTGGTTTTGCCATCATGGCTCTCAATCTTCCATGCAGCTCCCATGGCGGAAACCATGGCGTCGGCAATGGATAGCCCGAGTCCTACATGTTCACTGGATGCGGGTTGGTGGCCTCGGTAGAAGCGTTCGAATAAGTGAGATTGGTCCTCTAGAGAGATTTCTGAACCGACATTTTCTACCTGGATCGTGACATCTTGTGAGCTAATAATCAGACGTAGCGTAACGGGGGTGTCTGGCGTTGCATAATAGTCCGCATTTTCCAATAGGATGCGCAGAGTGGTCTCGATTAGGAGGGGATCGGCGTCAATGGTTACGTCTGGTGATGCGATTCCGATGTATTCCAGCACATGGTGCATGCACACGTCTCGAAGGTCCGGGAATGTTTGCTCAAGAAAAGCTCTCACGGCTAGGGGTTCGAGATTGGGACGAACGAACGCGGTCGTGCGTGACAACTCTAAAAGCCGATCGATTAAAGCCGCCATGGCGTGACTTTCGCGGACGATGGCCGCTATGGCAGCATGCCGATCCTCTGATGATTCCCAATGGCCCAGACTGTTGGCGTAACCCACCAATACCTGAATTGGGGTACGCAGGGCGTGCGCTGCGTTACTCAGAAATTCTCGTTCCCGTTCTTGAGCTGCAAAAATTTGTTTCAGCATGCAGTTAAACGAATCGACTAAAGATTGAATCTCGCCGAATTGAGTGCGAACCGTTAGCATGTCGCCCAATCCTTTTGAGGCAGCAGTAATACGTTGGGCTTCATTTTCCAAATCCTTCAGGGGATCGGTCAATTGCTTGACGATGATGATGACCGCGCACAGGCCGCTCATAATCAGCATGGCGTCCCCGGCAAGCAACGAGGATTTTAAGACTCCGAGTAAGGCGGCGGTACGATACAAGGGCGACACGACCACGAGCACGTCGACATGATGTGCGATGGGTACCGCAATTTTCGTGAACACGAAGGGGACAGAGTGGACAGATTCCCCATTTAACCACCCGGTTCCGGTAATCTGGCTCCACCCTTGTCGGGGTGAGACCGGGGGCAAGGGACCACTGGATGCGATGGGTATCCCGGCCGGTGTGGTCAGCAACACATAGCGTTGGCCCGTGACCATATCTCCTAAGTCTTCAATTGGAGTCTGACCTGGATGGGCTTTTGCTTCGGCGGTCAACCGGGTTTGCATAGCAGCCGCAATCGTGACCACTTCATGTTGACCTTGCTGAATGAGTGTGCCACGCGCTAGTTGATACACAAACACTCCTGCCCCGATGCTCGCCATCACCAGAGCCGTACCGATTGCCCACATAAGAGCCGTGGAAATACGCCGTGGAGATGGGGTCATGATGAGGGGCCCCTGTGCATGATGTATCCGAGTCCTCTTACCGTGCCAATACTTACGGACCCCGTTAAGTGCTCTCGGAGACGTCGCACAGTCACATCCACCACATTGGATTCTCCATAAAAGTCATATCCCCAGGCGCGTTCTAACAATACCTCGCGGCTCATCACTTGCCCGGGATGCTCCATAAACACTTTAAGCAAATCAAATTCACGACGACTAAAGCGCAGTTCCTGCTCATGGTGCTGTACCACCCGTCGATTTACAAACATCCGCAGATCTCCCCATTCCAATACGTCGTCTTCTGCCGGCGGGAATCGGCGGCGGTGAACAGCTTGAATCCGGGCCACAAGTTCATCCATCGCAAAGGGTTTGACTAAATAATCATCGGCCCCGTCATTCAAGGCTTGCACCCGGTCACGAATATCACTTCTCGCCGTCACCATAATGATCGAAACCCGGGTAAATTGCCGGAGCGCCTTGCATACCGCGAGGCCATCTTGGTCGGGCAACATAATATCCAGCAAGATGGTATCATAGCTGCCGTGTCGAGCCATCAGGATACCATGGTCGGCCGAACTGGCATGATGTGCCTGCCACCCGCGATGGCGGAATTCGGTAGCCATCCACTGCCAAACCTCCTGATGATCCTCTATCACTAATATTCGCACGGGGCGCCTCCTTAGGAGTCATCGACGGACACGACGTACCCAGAGTGTTGATTCACGGTGACCACAAAGACTTTTTCAGTTTCCACGAGAATATTGAGGATCCAATCTTGGCCTAGTGTTCGGTAGGATACTACATGTCCACCTCCGACGCTACTTAGTGCACGGTTTTGGGTGACACCCACCGAAATGGCCGCTGTTCTAGATGGTTGATACATCCGAGACAATCTGAGTTGAACCTGATTGAGCCCCATTACGGCAATCCATACCACGCCTTTTGGAGTGCGCAGGGTGATTGCATAGGCTGGCATCTGATGATAGACCGTGGGTTCCACTTTGTGGCAAGGCGTGAAGAATCTTAGCTTCCAAGGTGATTGGAGCGACAGTCGATACGGCAACCGGACCGGGAATGGTCTGCAGGGTAAAGACGCCGGGTAAAAGCACCAAGGCATCCCACGCGTACGAAGACCATCCATCGCCGCATGCGAGCGGCATCCCCTCTCCTCGCATTTTGAGCAAGACTCCTCAAGGCCCGAAGGCAGCCTCGCAATATGCGAGGCTGCGAGACAAGAGGGTTCACCGTGGAACGCCCTACGAATTGAGTGACTGCGACAGCAGTTGCCCGCTTGGACTAAATACATCTTTAACCTTGATAGTGCCTTTGGCAGCCAGATGGATTTTAATGTTCATCTCGATGTCTCCACTGCTTTTAGTGATGAACTTTACCCATTTCAAGCTGCCACCTCCTACCTGTGCAATCGCGGAGGCTACATCACTTTGATAGGCGGCTGGGACTGTGCTAAGTTTTTGGTTAAAGACGATACCCCCGATTGGAGTTGTCGTAACCACCGGCGGTGCCGTTGTCGTATCAGGCGCATCTTGTGATGTTCGGCTAGTCTCGCTAGTACTCGACGATGGACTGGGTTGAGACTCTGGCGAGATTTTCTTCTGCAATACCGTGCCAACACTCTGGGAGACTTTGACGTCGTATACCACTCCGTTATATAGCACGTGAATGTCATACACCGCGGTGCCTCGATACGTGTCGTGAGATGTGTGTTGTATAGTCCCACCTCCAACCGCTTGCATCGCAATGGTGTCGGCCGCCGGGGAGGATATCGTGGGCGTAGCCGGCGGTATAGACGTCGTCAGCGTCGTAGTGGGTGGAGTCAAGGTAGTCGTGGTGTCCACCGACTTCGAGGAGGGTTCGGTACTAGTCTTAGAGTCTGACTTGAGAGTGGAGGAAGGTTTTAGTGTTTGTTGCTCTTGCGCCCAATTAGCCATAACCACGCGGCCAGTGCTCACCGAGACTTTCACATCCCAGATTTTGGTGTGGGATTGGAGATGGATATCGTAGACCTGGGTGCCGTGGTAGGTATCGAGCGAGGTTTTTGACACGGTTCCGGCACCGACCTTTGCTACCGCAATAGCATCCGCAGCTTGAGGCGTAATGTTTAGCGCTTGTGCGAACGCCAACGATGTGCCGGATGCCGCCAGTGACCGTATTGATGCATAATGGGCCGCCATTAAAGGGGCTCCGACCATCAATGCCGCGGACACGGCTGTGAGTTTCATAAAGTGCTTCACTTAATTCCCCTCTCTTTCACGTGGCTTCATCCGACAGAATAAGTCCTGAAGATGACCGCTTCATGACAGAGTTTGGGTGATATAACCGTCACCCCAACAGGAAGCTTGCCGACGTCAAACCAGTTGAACGGAGATTCTCGTAACGGATGACTCCTAGTATGGGAATGTAAACGTTTGCCAAAGTGGTTTTACTCACGGGGAGGCGAACGGCGTGTTCGGGATATGTAGGACCCGCAGTTGGCCTCCGATAGGCGGCAATTATCGAAACAGATTCCACAAATAGACCACTATATTGATGAATGATGTCGAAACGATGACAATAGGGGAAACACAACTGGGAGGATTGCTATGGGGACTCGAACACAATACCGGATGTTCATTGCGATTGCTGTCGCGGTGGGTGATGTCGCGATTCTCAATATGACCTATTGGTTGGCTTTCTTGATTCGCTTTGGCGGAGAACTGCCAGCCTATAACTGGGCGGCATTTTATCGACTGTTTCCGTTTGAAGCTATTTCGTTACTGGGTGTTTTTTATGTGTATGGTCTATATCACTATAGTAATAAGACATCGGCCGAAATGAAAAGTGCTGTTGTTACGGCGGTCTTAATTAATGGTTTTATCGCGATGGCCATTACCTTTTTACTCGTTAATATTGGACTGCCTCGATCCGTGTTTCTTATCGCCGGGTTCTTGCAGATTCTCTTGTACGGATTTTGGCATCTCTTGCATCGGTCATACATGTTACGATCTGCGCCCCCGGTGCACGTGTTGGTAGTTGGCCCAGAGGAGGAATGGGGTCAGTTGGTGGTTAGGGCGGGTCAATTTCTGCCGCGCATTATCGTGCACACGGTGACCCCGACTATGGCGCTCGATCCAGTCGTTTTTGCGAAGATTCAGGCTGTGATTGTGGGACATGTGGAAAAAGCTCAGCGCGAGCAATACTTTCTATCGGCGATCACCCGCAACATCCCTTGTCTTTGGGTGCCCGATACCTATGACGTGTTGGTGGCGGGGGCGGAATTGACTAGTTTGGATAATGCGCCCATGTTCTCCTTGGCTTCCGTTCGTACGCAGGGAGGCTCTGCAGTGCTAAAACGTGTCGCGGACATCGTCGTCTCGGCAGTGGGTCTCGTCGGATTCTCGTTCATGCTGCTCATTATTGCGGTGGTGACACGACTAGACAGTGGGGGACCCATTCTCTATCGTCAAGAGCGACTTACAATGGGTGGACGCACCTTTCAATTACTGAAATTTCGCACTATGGTACCAGATGCGGAGATTCACAGCGGGCCAGTGCTCTCACATAGTCGAGATCCTCGCATTACGCGAGTTGGACGTTTCTTACGGGCAAGCCACCTCGATGAGGCACCGCAATTATGGAATATCCTAAAAGGCGAAATGTCATTGGTGGGACCGCGGCCCGAACGACCGGTCTTCGTGGAAGACTTTCGTAAAAATGTTGCCCATTATGACTTGCGTCATTTCACGGTGCCCGGCTTAACTGGCTTAGCGCAAGTGTCAGGCACGTACGCGTCGTCTCCAGAGGATAAGGCGACCTATGATCTCTACTATGTGAGGCACCGGAGTGGGTTAAAGGATCTGTTCATCGTCATTCAAACCATAATTCAATTTTTTCGGCGGTAGCCGAGATCCCATGAAGTCGATTACTTCGCGGGTTACGGACCGTGCGCCAAGGTTGGGGTTGGATACCCCTTATGTCGAGTCCGCACGACTGGTTGATTTGTTGGCGTAATGCTATCCGACTCACTCGGCTGTCATCAGATCCGAGGGACTCTACTGACGAAATATCCTACGGGATTCAGTCCTATGGACTGGGATTCGCCTTTGGCGTACGGCCCCAACACACGGCCTACACCAAACGCGAATGACAGGGGTGAAGCCGGATTCCGGTGCGAGGAGGCGTCCTCATACCGAGCGCAACGATCACAACATTATGAGTCAAACCGATGACAAAAAGATTTAGCTAACCCATCCGATCGTCTCGACAGATCACCACATCCGAATGCAATCGGTCGCAGTCAAAGAGTTTTGATTATAGCCCAAGGCCTCGGGTTCCGATATGCGTGTTCCGGTAGGGTCCGGAGGCATCTCCTCGGGCACTTTGAGTGGGATCGGGACACCGTGGTGCCTTAGGGATGTCTTTGGTCGGTTTATGATCTTCAGGTAAGATTCAGGTAGGTAGGACGGACTTTACTCATTACACTGAGACCGGATCAATGACGAATGAGGAGTGAGGCGATTTTACGGGGATGTTCGCGAGGCGGGATCAATTCATCGGAATCACAATGGTACTGGTGTTGATTCTCAGCGGATGTGGTATTGTCGCCACGGATCGGGCGACTGCACCTACCCCCACAATCCATGCGGAGAAGGGAGCGGTCGCCGCCCCCGTGGGTCCGACGCCTGCCAACTGGTCAACGGACCATCGCACGGTATCGAATCTCGCGCAGTTCGTGAAATCGACCGCGGGAACCGGGCCTGCCTATGTCGCGTCGTTTCCGTACAAATTGGCCAGTGATACACTCGTAGTGCGGGGTCTCCTCTATGTAACTTCCGGCGATGTATACCGATTATCTATCACGGGCGGGTTTATGTGGGTGTCGGCAACATTACTTTTCCCCGCACGCCCGGGAGCCCAGACGAGACGCGAGGCACAGGCATTAGTGGAGTCTAGGTGTTTTCCGCACGATCGGGGCATCCCTTGTAGCATTTCACGACCAGTGGATCCGACCAACAGCTTGTGACCGTGGCTCAAGGTGTCGCCTATCTGGCCAGCGGCAACCGCACCCTCTATGCATTGAATGCCCCAACTGGTTCACTCCAGTGGTCCCTGGCGTTGCATTGTTATGTCAGCCGCTCCGGGCCTCGAGTTGTCGGGCATATGTTATATGTAGGCGGTGCCATCCCGTCGACGGTGGTGGCGCCCAATCTCCAGACCCATCTTGTGAAGCAGGGGTTGACGATACCCCCGTGACTTATGCACATTGTATTTTACCGCTTCTTTTCCGGCGATAGTAAAACTCTCCAATGACAGTGATAATGGCTCGACTGATCCAGCACAAAATCTGGATACCAAAAAATTTTTCATTGGGAGTGATTTCATGGTGATATCGGATACAATGTTTCGATGTATGAGACAGGAGGTGGTGGGTTGCGCCGAGCCAACCCCCAAAAAATATTGCGGACTGTTGTGCTGTTGGTCGTTATTCTGGCGTCCTTGGTTTATGTTCCGCAAATAGCCGCGTGGCATGTTGGCGCGCGTCGTCCTACCATCGTTTCGAGCTTTGAACTGGCCCATTCCCCTCTTCAATTCCACACTATGGCAGGCAGTGCGCAAGTGGAAATTGCTGATGGGCCGGTACTGTTTGCCCATAATGTGAATGAGGAACGCCCTATAGCCTCCACCACCAAAATTATGACGGCATATTTAGTGCTTTCGCAGCCCGGCTTGTCATTAAATCGAGTGGTCACGATAACCGCGACAGAGGTGGATAACGATCGACGAGGCCTTCTTAAAGCCGATAGCGAAGTTCCCTTGGCGGTGGGGCAGCGTGCCACAGTTCAAGACTTGCTGTGGGCGCTGATGCTGCCATCCGCAGATGATTCGGCGTGGGTGCTGGCCCGCACCATCTCGGGCAATCCCTATAAATTCGTTGCCATGATGAATCAGACTGCCGCGCGATTAGGCATGCACCGCACCCACTATGTCGACCCGGACGGGGTGAATCATAAAGGCTATTCGACTGCTAAGGATTTACTTAAATTGACGACAGTCGCCATGACCGATCCGGCGTTCGCACAGTTGGTCAGTACGGCTGTGCATCACACCAGTAGTTTTGGCACGTTAACCAACTTAAATCAACTATTAGGTCAATACCCAGGAGCGATAGGCGTCAAAACAGGCTGGACTCCCTGGGCGGGCAGCTGCTTGGTTTTTGCCGCCAAGCGCCAGTTGGACAATACTCCGTTGACCTTATATGGGGTAGTCTTGGGAGAGCCAGGCTTCAATCGCATGTTTGAGGATGTCAAAGGACTTTTAAACACAGGGTTTTCTCTACCGTACCGTCGGTTGGTCAAGGCCCACACCGTCATTGCTGAACAGTGGGCAACTGGATTAGGCGCGCCTAAAAAACTCACGTTTTCTCTGGGTAATAGGGCAATGGGAACTTTTGAAACGGGCGGCACCGCGCGGATTCAATGGCAGTGGCAAAAGGGATTGAACGGATGGCAGGCTGGACAGGTGGTCGGGCGTTGCCGCGTGACCCAAACAGGATGGTCCCACCCAGGACCGTGGGTGCCTATCATCGCCAATCAGGGTTTAAAGGTCCCTTGGTGGGGAAAATTTTGATTTAGCTGGGCTACCCGAGAAAATCCCCAATTTAGGATATTTTCAGCATCCGTGTATTCGGGAGGGAAACCCATTTGTCCATGAAGAATAATGCCCAGCAAAGTCACAGAGTGTCCATCCACCTGGCGAGTGGCAGCAAAGACTAGATTAAATCCGGCTTGTGTTGTCCAACCGGTTTTGACTCCTATGACGGTGGGATCTATGAATAAGAGGCCGTTTAGATTTCTCAACACCGGATTGTGAGGAATGCTGGTCAGGCGAGTGTCAACGATCTTTTGAAACAAAGGATTTTCCAAATCCTGCTCTGCAATGATCGACAAATCCCATGCAGTGCCTACGGAGTTTTGCGACAGGCCATCCGGATCTGCGTAATGAGTGCCGTTCATCCCTAATTGGGCGGCTTCATGATTCATTTCGCTCACGAAATTGGCGGTGTGCCCTCCCATGGTTTCAGCCAGTTCCACCGACGAATCATTGGCAGAGGCCAACATTAAACCATAGAGAAGCTGTTTTACCGTGAAGCGGTCACCCGGGGCCATCTGCATATCTGAACCTGTGGTGGCTGCCGCATTGGGAGAAATCTTCAATACGCGATGCAATGGCAGTTGATGAAGAGCCAAATAAATCGTCATCAACTTGGTGGTCGAAGCCAGTGGACCGGGTTGATGGGGATTCAATTGCCATAGTAATTGATGCGTATTGAGATTCCAAAGAATACCCGAAGTTTCTCCTATGGCAAAAGGCAGAGAAGGCAAGGGAGTGGAGATAGGTGTGGGACTCATCATGAGAACGGGATAGGGATCCTTTTTCAATGCCAATTTAGGCACCTGGGTTTGCGGGTGTGTAAAACTATGGTTAATCCAGGCAGAAGCCAGGAGAAGAAGGATCAGGATCACCACCCCAAAGGGTGCGGGTCGTTCTCGTTTCTGAGGCATGGGTTTGGAGAGCACTGCTTGTCCTACCTTTCAAGACAGTAATGACAGTATCTTACCAGAAGTGGACTGCCCTGGGCTCATCTGTCCTCCGGAAGGTTTTGGATGAAATGTTGCCACCATTCAGGATTGTCATCAATATATTGCACCAATGCTGTCAATTGTTCCAATGTATAGGCACTAAAGTAATGTTCGATGCCTTCCACATCATGATAGACAACCTCAGGGTCGGAAACCCCCAAATGTTGCAAGAAACATTCTAGGGTGCGGTGACGCGCCAAGAGCCGCTGGCCTTGGCGCGCTCCCACGGTCGTAAGCGACAACCCGCGGTAACGCTCAACCTCAAGGAGACCGTCGGCATGCAGACGCCGCAACATCTTGCTAACGGATGCTTGGCTAATTTGCAGGCGTTCCGCAATATCTGTCACCCTGGCATAGCCCTTCTCCTGAGTCAGCCGCCAGATGGCCTCAAGATAGTCTTCCTGGTTTGGCGTGGACATTGCGATGACTCCCTTTATAGAAAATGCATATTGATGGCCCCAGGGCGTATGCTCTCTGGCAAGACCCGTGGTGGTTTATTGACTATTGTATGCGCGGGAATGGAAAATAGGTTCTTGAGTTTGATAATCCGGCGACCTGTACTTGCACAGGCTTTGCCAAAAGCTCTCTGGTCACGCGCTCGCAATCGAGTCCGGGGTTAGTGCTGCGGACAATGTTCGTTGATTACCCGGCGCTGTGCTGAGTGAATACGTGGGGCAGTTTTTGCCGGGCTCAGAGGGAAATATTGTGCCATGCGCGAGTTGTCCGGATGGGCAAGGGAATTTAGGGCCTTTTGGGTCAAGGGGAAATGACGGCCCAGGTGTCCTCTTGATGCACATGGCGAGGGGATCCCGACTTAGTGACGGAATTGAGATGAGCAACAACAGCTTAGAATAAGCTGTGCCAGATTTTTCACTAGATCAGAGGAGTTGGCAGGATTTTTTGCTCACAAATGCGAATATTGTCGAGGAGTTAAGAAAGGACGGCGACATGCAGCGTTTACTGCTATTTGATTTTGACGGTACTCTGTATCGGGGCGACGACCCTTTTCGGTATTATGCTAAGACGATTGCCAAGCACATGGCGCCAGAGGACCGGGCCCGTTATGAGAAGCTGGTGACAGCCCACTTGCAAGGGCATGCCGGTGTGGTGGCAGGAGACAATTGGGAAGCAGTGGTAAAATTGGCTGAACCTTATGTTCCTGATCATGAGGTATGGCAACAATCGTTTTTAGAGACACGGGAATATATGATGAGTCCCGATTGCCGGTTGGAAGTTCCCGCAGCCTTAATTGATTTTTTGCCCCAAGTGCGGGCCAAAGTGCATGTGGTGGTGGCATCCAACAGTCCAGAAAATGCAGCGCGTCCCTTAATGGAAAAACTAGGTTTGATTACTTATTTTGATCGCATTTATTCCCAAGCCAATAAGCCCGAGGGACTGATCGCGCTGGTTGAAGAAATCATGGGAACACGTGACTTTGATCCGCTCTTGGTATATTCAGTAGGGGATAATTACCTTAACGACATTGCGCCAGCAGTGCAACGCGGTTGGCTTACGGCCCATATTAGCCCGCATGAGTATTTTCCAGGGCCTAGCACCATACATGGAAGAAATCTTGAAGATGTTCTGCCGCATGTCACAAAATGGGCATTGGGATAATTGGGAGAAGGAGTGCTGATAGGTGGCAGATATTAGCTTTTGGGGTGGAGTCGGGGTGATTGGTTCCAGCAAAATTTTGATTGAACAAGAAGGCTGGAGAGTTCTATTGGACTTTGGACTCGATTTCAGTCCCGGGGCTGGCCTGTTTCGACAGGGTGTGAAGTTGCGTTCTGCATATGCCTTGTATGATCGGTTAAAAACTGGGCAAGTTCCCTTGCTCCCCCATATCTATCGCGCTGATGCTATGCACGGATTTCCGCTGGCGGCTGGCACAGATCACCGCACTGCACTGTTCATTACCCATGGTCATATCGACCATATTGGATTGACCGGATGGGTAGATCCCGCGATACCCATTTATTGTTCACCTCAGACTTACCAATTGATGGATGCTTTAGCCGCTGCTGGGGATGTGCCGGAGGGGCACATGCCATCATTGGTTCCGATGGAGCAAAATGTGGGGTTGACGTGGGGGCCCTTTGTCATAACAAGATATCCTGTGGACCACGATGTGGTGGGCGCGTCGGCATATGCGGTGGAGACCGAAGATGGTGTAGTGGCGTTTACCGGCGACATCCGGCTTCATGGACGCTATCCAGAACGAAGCCGAAATTTTGCACAAGCCGTCCACGGGGCTCGAGCATTGGTGATTGAAGGCACGACCTTGTCGTTTGGATTTGGTGAAGCGCCCCGCACCGAAGGTGAAGTTGATCAACTCTTTGTCAAGGCTATTCACGAGACCCCAGGATTGGTTTTGTTGACCCTTTATCCGAGAAATTTGGAACGGGTCCAAGCATTTTTGGAACTGGCAAGAAAGGAAGGCCGGACCATGGTTTGGCCTTGCTCAATGGCGACGTTTTTTCGAAGCTGGGGCTTTGACGGAATTGTGAGCTTCCCTGATGACGTGGATTCCGATAGCATTAATCGGGACCCATCGAAGTTCATTTTGCAGGTTAACCCTGAATTTCTCCCTTGGTTATTGGAACTTCCGGTTGGGCCGGGCTCAGTCTTTCTGCATGCCAATGGGGAACCGCTAGGCACCTTCGACCCGCAATGGGATGTTTTACAAGATTGGCTGAAGTTCTTGCATGTGCCGTTTTGGCCGATTGGGACCGGCGGTCACGCCGTCCCTGATGATTTAAATCGACTGGTTGAATGGATTGAGCCAGATATATTGTTCCCCTTGCACAGCCAGGAGCCGGACCGATTAATTCCTCCGCCTGGCACTGTGCGCTGGCTGCCGCAACGCGGGGGTCGGCGGTATCCTTTGGGTGGTAGAACCTGAAGACCGATTGAAGTTCGTCCCCAGATTTGGGAGACTTGATCCGACGTATTATAATTATTTGGGCTTTATTTCGTGACGACTACAGGGAGGCAACACGGTGAAAATTTTAGTTTTGGGTGGAGACGGGTATTTAGGTTGGCCAACGGCTATGTATTTGTCGAATAAAGGTCACGAAGTAGCGGTTGCGGACAACTTTGTCCGCCGCCAGTATGATTTCGAATTGGGTGCTGAAAGTTTGGTGCCGATCGCCTCGCTGCAGCAGAGGGTTAAGACCTGGAAGACTATTACTGGAAAAGAAATGCCCATCTATGTGGGAGATCTAGTACAGGCGGATTTTGTGTATCGGATGATGTCAGAATTTCGACCCGAAGCTATCGTGCATTTTGGCGAACAGCGATCAGCTCCATATTCCATGATTGATAGGGAGCATGCGGTCTATACTCAAGTCAACAACGTGGTAGGAAACCTCAACGTGTTGTATGCCATGGCAGACTTGGATCCTAATATTCATTTGGTAAAGCTGGGCTCTATGGGTGAATATGGGACTCCCAATATTGACATTGAAGAAGGATTTATCGAAATTGAGCATCGGGGCCGAAAAGATGTGTTGCCATTCCCCAAACAGCCTGGGTCTTTTTATCATTTGTCCAAAGTTCATGACAGCCACAATATTCAGTTTGCCTGCAAAAACTTTGGCCTTCGCTCTACAGATCTGAACCAGGGCGTGGTTTATGGTGTGGAAACCGAAGAGACTGTGTTGCATCCAGACTTGGCGACACGATTGGATTATGATTCGGTGTTCGGCACTGTGCTGAACCGTTTTTGTATTGAAGCCGTGCTCGGGCATCCTCTTACGGTGTATGGGCAAGGCACTCAAATTCGCGGATTGCTAGATATCCGCGACACGGTACGGTGCATTGAGATTGCTGTGGAAAACCCACCGGCAGCTAAAGAATATCGGGTGTTCAACCAGTTCACCGAGGAGTTCTCCATCAGGCAGTTGGCCGAACTAGTGGCTAAAACCTGGCCTGGCGATGCGCGGGTGGAATTGGTGGACAATCCTCGAACCGAAGCCTTGGCTCATTATTATAATGCCAAGCACACTAAACTGGTGGAATTGGGCTTGGAACCCCATTTGCTGTCCGATACCCTGATAGAATCGTTGTTTAAGGTCATTGAAACACATAAGGAACGCGTCAACTGGGACATGATACGGCCGATGGTGAACTGGCGGCGAACTCACAATCCTTCACATGCATAAAGAAACGGCGGGGGAATCCCCGCCGTCTTATTTCGCCCAGGGTTTGATGGCTTCGATAACGGGACCAGGCTCAGGCACTTCTGCAATGTTATGCACATCGATGTAGCGCACGATACCGGTCTTATCAATGCCAATCACGGCCCGTTCGGTGAATCCTTCGGCACGTAGCACGCCATACTGGTCGGCAACTTTGCCGTGGGGCCAAAAGTCGGAAAGCAGGGGATAGTTTAAGTTGCCTAAAGATTGTTCCCACGCAGTATTACAGGGAACTGAATCTACACTAATACCCAGGACCTGGGTATTAAGCCGGTCAAACTCGGGCAGGGCCCGGTTGAACGCCGGCATTTCATTAGTTCAGACGGGTGTCCAGGCCAACGGATAGAACAGAAGTAGGACATTTTTCTGCCCTAAATAGTCGGATAGTTGAATGGCGCGTTGGTTTTTTGTAGCCAATTCAAAATCCGGCGCTTTGTCGCCTACGTTGAGAGTTTTTGTTGTGTTTGCCAAGGATGGCTCCTCCTTATGGTCATTGACGACCAGTCTTACTATAGCCTAATTAACCCAAAATTATCTAGTGAATGGAGGCAGATCTCATGGCCGTGGTGATTGAAATTGCGGTTATCGGCGTGGTGGCCATGTTTTTTGCCATGCGCCTTGCGGGCAAGTTGGCCCCGCGTCCGATGGCAATGGCTCTTGAGCAATTTTTCTTGACCAATCCGATCCGCATGCGCTTTTTTGGACCACGACAAGCCTTAGCTCTATTGGGAGATGCGGGTGGGAAACGTATTCTTGAAATCGGTACTGGAGTTGGGGTAATTCTTGAAGCTCTTTTTCACCGCGTCGGTCCTGATGGTTTGGTGGCAGGGCTTGATATTCAACCCCAAGCTATCGCTTATACCGCCAGCCGTTTGAAAGCCGCTGGAGCAGAACACGCGGATGTGCGCTTGGGGTCGGCAGTTGCATTGCCCTGGAGCAATCAAACGTTTGATCGGGTGCTCATGGTATCCATGCTGGGGGAACTGCCAGACACACAACGAGTACAAGCGTTGAGGGAAATGGCGCGAGTGCTGAGATCCGACGGACAGGGAATCCTCACGGAGTTTTGGCCTGACCCGCACTATATTGGAGAAGCCAGGCTAAAGCGATATTGCTTGGATGCGGGGTTTGAGGTGGTGGCAACCTACCATGCTCCGCTGCTTTATAGCCTTCGGGTATTGCCGCAACATCCTGTCGGGAACGTGATATAATCGAAAACCGAGATTGGATCAAAGGGGAGACTACATGAAACGGGTAGACAAGCCGTGGGGATACGAAATTTGGTGGGCGGTAACCGAAAAGTATGTAGGGAAGATGATTCACGTTAACGCAGGGCACTCGTTAAGTTTGCAATATCATAATGTGAAACACGAGAGTATGTATGTTATATCGGGGCAAGCCATATTATTTCTGAACGGTGTGGAACAAAAATTTAGCCCGGGCGAGGCGGTAGAGATTCCACCACTCACGCAACACCGTCTGACGGCGGTTACGGATTTTGATATTGTCGAGGTGTCCACGCCAGAATTGGACGATGTGGTCCGCCTAAGCGACCGATACGGACGGCAGGGCACTTCGGCCCCCTAAATCAAAGCAAATCAGGCGGCAGGGTCTATTGACCCACCGCCTCTTTTATCTTTCGAGCAATTTGGTAGAAGGCATCTGATGATGAAGAGTGAGGGTTGGTGACGGTAATCGGCAATCCGCGATCGCCGCCTTCGCGCACTTCGGATTCCAGGGGAATCTGTCCTAATAACGGCACGTCGAATTCGTCGGCCAGCTTTTGCCCCCCACCCGATCCGAATACGGCCAGTTTGTCACCGTGCGGGCACAGCACATAAGACATGTTTTCGATAACCCCGATAATTTCCTGGCGAGCGCGGGTTGCTACGTCACCTGCTCGATGAGCCACTTGGGAAGCCACTTCCTGGGGAGTGGTCACTAATACCAGTTTGGCTTTACGCACCTTTTGTGCGACGTCCAAGGCTACATCGCCGGTGCCCGGAGGCAAGTCAATCAGCAGATAGTCCAATTCTGGCCAAGCCACATCGCTGAAAAATTGCTGCAACATCTTGCCTAGCATTGGTCCACGCCACACGATGGCTTGATTCTCTTCGACAAACATGCCCATGGACACCAAAGAGATGCCGTGGAGATGCCAGGGAATAATTTTTTCCTGCTCATTAACTTGGGCTTGGCCTTTGGCGCCAAACATGCGGCCTTGGCTAAATCCATAAATATCCATATCCATAACCCCAACTCGCGCTCCCGAACGGCTCAGTGCTATCGCAAGGTTGGCCGTTACGGTCGACTTGCCTACACCACCCTTGCCGCTGGCTACACCAATCACCACGGTTGAACTAGCATCAGCCATCATTCCGGTGGCGGCGCCTTGACCGGGCAATGGACCAATGGTCGGTGCTTTGGTGGGAGGGGGAGAAGCTTTAGTTGGCGATTGTGGAGGAGAGTTTTGCTGACCCGATTTTTTTGCCTGGGCGGCTTGAAATGCGCGCGAAAACGCCTCGCGACGCTCAGCTTCGTTCATCACGCTTAACGTGACCGTCACCTCGCTTATTTCTGGGATCTTTTTCAGTTCGCGATTGACATCTGCCGTAATCTGTTGGTGCAGCGGACAGCCTTCTACTGTGAGGGCGATGTCCACTGTGACATGGTTTTGGTCGATGTTGACGTCACGTACCATGTTTAACGCTACAATACTTTGGTGCAACTCAGGATCATGCACTGCTTCCAAGGCACCTAAAATCGATCGCTGATCTATCATTGCCCCACCTCAACTCCGGATTAAAATCCCAACAGACGCCGACCTTCATCAGTCAACATATCCGGAGTCCACGGCGGGCTCCAAACAATATCGACTCGAGCTTCTTTAACTCCGTCGAGCGTTTCAATAGCCATTTCCGCTGTACGTGTAATTGTATCGTGCATTGGACAACCCGGCGCTGTGAGCGTCATTTGCACTCGAACTTCTCCTTCGGTGCTGATATCTACATCGTAGACTAGGCCGAGGTCGACGACGTTGACACCTATTTCGGGGTCGGTAACTTCTTTGAGTATTTCCAGCACGTCATCTTTGGTGGCCATAGAGTAGACCCTCCTGTTTTAAATTGTGTTTCGAAATCTGAGCCATTCACTCAGTATTATACCGCTTTTTAGAAAAACCCGTAGGACGGCGTCTAGATCCGAACAAATTTATCGGAAGGGCAATATTCCCTGAAAAAATAGAGATCATACTCTCGATCGTGTATGCCTAAAATTGTCTATTAAGGGAACACTATCAACCGTGAGCCAGCATAAGATGATGCTCGCTACAAGCTCGCCGCGATGCATATTAGTAGGCTTCGCTTTCTGCCACGACTAGGCCATCTTTGATTTCCACTTTAAGGCAGGAGGGGTCAGGTTGAATAACACACAGCATCGCGCGCGGTTATGGCAGTTGATGTGGTGGAGTCTGCGCTTGAATTGGTCCCGTAATAAAATACAGCGCCGGCGCGCACGCCACGAAATTCGGGTGATGTTGGAAGCGCGTTGGTGCTACTTGTTGCCGGATACGGTTCCGGGCTCGGCGTCAGGAGTGATTCATGCGGTGTGGTTGGGCGCTGCTTTGGCGGCGCGTTCAATGGCCCGCTCTCCTAGACTGTCCACACATTTAACGATCCCCGTCGTGTTCGCCATGCGGCTTTTAGGACGAAAAAATATGAAAGCGTTGCTAGCCGCTTATTTAGCGTGGGTGTGGCTGTGGGACGTTGCCCGCGGAGTGAAAGCCGGTACCAGAACGTTGCAAAATCAAGGGTAGCCCCATTACTTGGCAACGCAAATTTACCCCTGTTTTGATTCGACGTCTCGCTATTGATGGTACAATGACTCAGGATAGCGGGAAAGGGCGACGCATAGTGGCGGTTTGGCACCGTAGACATATAGGAATGTGGATAATTTTCTTGTCTTCGATAGGATTTTGGGTGTGGTCCCCCGTTACCGTGGCCGCATCCTTACCTTCGCACGTTGTGTTCAAGACCAGTCCGAGTCCCATTGTAGCGCCTTCCGACGTGACATTTATTGTGGTAACCCCTAAAGGCAACACTGAGCGTCCAACCCAGATCACATTAACAGAGAATGAAACTTCGCACGAGTCGATAAAGTTTTCGGAAGTGGCACCCCATGAATTCGCGGCCACTGCCTCGGTGACATCGGTGGGGACTCTTGAATTGCAGGTTTTGGATGCAAGTGGAAAGGTTCTCTTTACACAACACGAGGTAGTGAAAAAAGCTCCCCCTCATTGGGGAAGTAAAATTATTATTGGGGGACTCTTTTTATTGGGCTCCTTGTACTATTGGCGACGCATGCAAAAATTTTCTCCACGCTCCTAATATGAATTCGACGAGTCAATACTTAAGCAATTATTCAGCCTGTGATGCTTCCACGGGGTTAAAGGGTTGTGGTACATTGAGCGTTAGCACAGGTTGGCCAGGCTACGGCCACCCTCAGTACTTGTGAACAAGGAGAGCCAGCGATGAACCGCCTTCGACGCTATTGGATTTGGATTTTGCCGGTTTTGGTGGGAGTGGCCATGGGGTTGACTCTGTCCCAAACCTCGACTTCTAATCCCACGGCCCTTGCGACAACTCATGTAGGCCCGGTCAGCTTCACCAAATACGGAATGAATGACAGCAACAACGCGGTATTTGAAGGTCCGCAGGTGGCGGGTTGGAGCCAAAGCTGGACCTATACCGCGACAGAACCGCTACAACAGGCTTCAGTGGCCAATGGTGTGGTCTATGCATCGGGCGACGGCGGGAACCTGGCATCGCAGAGCAACGACCTGATTTACGCGTTGGATGCGCAATCCGGCAGTTTGTTGTGGTCGCGTCATTTGGACAATATGTCTATGACCACACCCGTGGTGGCCGATGGCATGGTGTTCGTCGGCTCCGGGACGCAAGGATTTCAAGGATCCAATCTGCGCAATGTGGACAATCTAAACGCGCAGCATATTGTCCGCGGCACCGGCCCTAATGCGATATATGCCTTGGACGCTGCAAACGGTCAAGTTGTCTGGGAATATCGAACGTTGGGAGAAAACATGCCGACGTTTATCTATAGTCAAGGCACTTTGTATGTGGCCAATGGCAATGGTGCGGTGTATGCCTTCAACGCGCGCACGGGAGTGCGTCAATGGAAAGTCTCGATTGGGTCGTACGTCAGTATGTCGTCTCCGACGCTGGCCAATGGGGTTCTCTATGTTTCGGGAGCTCATCCCTATGACTTGTACGCGATTAATGTGGCAACCCATCAACTTATGTGGGCGGCGCCGGTGCCAGGAGTTTTCGCGGGAACGGACGATAGTTCGCTGGCATTTGCCAACAACATGGTGTATTTGATGGGAACCATTGGCAGCTGGACTAAACCGTCCTCCGTGGTCTTCGCATTTAATCCCGATGGCCAGCTGGCCTGGCAAACCGTGCTTGGATCGGGCGCCTTACCAACCGATATCGAGGTTTCAGCCCCGGTAGCCGTAGGAACCACGCTTTATGTGGGAAGTCCCATAACTAATGCAGAATATGCATTAAATGCGTTGTCGGGCAAGGTTCTATGGACCTTTGACGCGGCGGGCCCAGTGTCAGAGTCGCCAGCTGTGGTCAATAACATTTTGTACTTTGGCGATGGTACCGGAATGTTTTATGCCATCGATGCTTCAAACGGGAAGGAGATTGCTTCCAAAGCGCTCACGGGGTCATTTGCTGCGGACTATCCGGTAGTGGTGGGACAAACTATTTACCAGCCGGATGAAAACGGCCAATTGTTTGCAATCCCGTTTAGCGACTTAACCCCTGCCGCTCTTCACGCCGCACCGAATATCCCGATTCCTACGGGAGTGTTGGGCGTAGACATCAAGAAAGGCGAAGCCCTATTTATGGGAACAAGTCTGTCCCCGATTGGATTGTCGTGCGACACCTGCCATGTGGGTGGAGGAACCTTGACATCTTTTCACGATGGTATTGTAGTGCCCAGCCTTTTGGGTGCCGCGTCAGGATTTCCTAAAATCGTCAATGGGAAAATCAAGACGTTGGACGGTCAGATCAACCATTGCATCAAGGGCATGGGAGGAAAACCCTTAACCGTCAGCAGTCCAGACATGTTGGAACTGAACCTATATCTTCATTGGTTGTCGAGTGGCTGGACGGAGCATTTGGTTAGCGGAACCAGTTCGGGATCATCTAGTGGGGGCTGCAAGTAGATGAAGGGTCGGCAATTATGGGGCTTTGTGGCAGTTATGATTGTTGTTTTGACGATTGGAGGAGTATTGTGGTACCAACACCAACAAGCAGTAGCCACAATCCAGTTGCAAACCAGGGAAGCCACCGCGGGCCAGGCGCTCTTTGCGGCGATGTGTGAAACTTGTCATGGGCCGGGCGGCAACGGAGCCGGCGGGGCGCCTGTACTGAACGACGGGGCCGTCCTGCAAAAATATTCGACGCCAGCTAGCCTAAGTGCATTCATTAGTTCCAACATGCCGGCCAGCGATCCAGGGATATTAACCACTCAGGAGGCTACCGATTTAACACTCTATATCTTCCAATTGAGTCACCAGTTTCCTCCCACTCACGGCTAGCAGTTGAAGTCCCCCTGAGGGGAATGTACAATGGAGGCATGGTTTGAAAGGGAGGGCCACTGTTGTTGAGGTATGTCCGTGCCTCTGTCGAGGATCAGGAGAAGGTTCGTGAGTTTTTAAGGCAGTTTGTTGATGATTATCTGGCAGGTCAGATTGAAGAACTTGTGGCCCAGCGACAGGGCGGTTTATACCTCGCGTTGGATGAAGAACAAATTATTGGCACGGCGGTTGTATTGTTACCTAAGCGGCACGAGGCTTACTTGGGCGGCGTGCGCATTGCGCCATCCCGGCAAGCGACAGGGCTTGCGGAGGAATTTGCGCAGTTTCAAGTGGATGAGGCCAAACGCCTTGGGGCTGGGGTAGCCCGGGCGTTAATTCACCAAGACAATCAAGCCTCATTGCATATTTTAAAGGATGTTATGGGGTTTCATGTCGTTGATGGTTGGATGGTTGGGACCTTAAGCGGATTTGATGCACCTGAAATCCCTCCGATGGAAGCCGGACCCGCGTGGGCGGTGGACAAGGAACGGATTGTGGCGTTTTGGTCACAGGTTCCAGAGGATTTATGGGCAAGCAAAAATCTATGGGCACCGCATAGTCTGACCATGGAGGACATTTGGCAAAGATTTGAGGCGAGTGGGGTGGCTGTGTCGCCCCAGACCTTGAATCAAGAGATCGACACATTGGCAATGTATCGCTTGGGTCTAGACAAAGTCCTTTATCTGAATTATTTTCGCACCAGCGGAGGGCACTTGACCCGGGAACTTTTGGATTACTTATGGATTGAAGCGCGCGCATGGGGAGTAGATCGGCTGCAGTATGGGCTGCCTCGGAAGCAAGCGGAAAATCTTTTAAGCGTAACGGGCCTTATTCCGACCGACACATGGTCCGGACTCGTTCTGGAAACAGACCTGTCTTTGACACGCGAGTAGCTGATGGGGGTACGTTATAGAAAGTGGCTCAGCCAGTGGAAGACGGACTGGTGGCCACAGCCCGAGGCTATGCGCGAAATTTGGCAGTTGCTGCTGTTTAGTCGGATAGCTCTGGTGTTGGTCGGGTGGATAGGCTTAGCGCGATTTTCCTGGCGTTACTATTCACCGCAGTTCAATGTTACCGGCAATCCCTTGGTGCTGATGTGGATTCGTTGGGATGCCATGTGGTATACTCGCATCGCTTTGCACGGGTATTGGACTCAAGCACTGGCGTTCTTCCCGTTGTATCCTTTGCTGATTGCCGCTGTGCATTGGGCTACGTTTACTGGTCTGACAGTTTATAGCGCGGCCTTGGTGGTGTCTAACCTGGGATTGATGGCGTTTTCCGTGACTTTTTACGGTTTGGTCAACGAGTATTTTGACGACGCCACGGCTCGCCGAGCCGTGTGGATGATCATTATGTTTCCTACAGCGTTTTTTTTATCTGCAGCCTATACCGAGCCAATTTTTCTATTCTTCAGCACCGCCGTGTTTTGGTTGGCTAAGCGAAGACGCTATTGGCTGGCGGGACTTTTTGGAATGTTGGCTGCACTGACCCGTAATGAAGGAGTATTTACGGTCATTCCTATTTTATGGGCTTATTATCGAGACTATGGCTTCCGTTTTCGAAAACGTCTGTTGTCTGTTTTGGGCATTCCGATTGGAATCGTGGCCTATATGATTTATCAATGGGTGGATTTTGGGACGCCCTTAGCTTTTATACAGGCGGAATCCTATTGGGGGCGCCATATTACTTGGCCGTGGGTGGGCATTGGATTAGCAATTCAGGAGATATTCAGGGGCAGTCCATTGCAGGCTAACACAGTGCTGAGTATGATAGACTTAGTTTCTGCGATCGGTTTTATTGCTTTATGGATCTATGGCTGGCGCAAGCGGTTTCCTTGGGACTGGTTGGCTTATTGGGGGATTTTGCTGTTGATTGATATTTCTGCTCCAGATATTAACGGCAGGAGCCCATTATTGAGCATGTCTCGATTGGTGCTGATTTTGTTTCCGGGATTTGTCGCGTTGGGTATACTATCAGAGAACGATACCTGGCGTAGATTTTTGCAATGGACATTACCAGCGTTGCAAATGGTCTTTTTCTTGTTGTTTGCAACATGGCGGTGGATTGCGTAAAAAGTTGGGGGGCAAGTGCATGCGGGCCTTGGTAGTCATTCCGACTTACAATGAGTTGGGAAATCTCTCGCCGTTAGTGGAGAGCATTTTGAGCCAGGGAAACATGTTTGATGTGATGGTGATTGACGATGGATCACCGGACGGAACCGGGATTTTAGCGGATCACTTAAAAGAATCCTATCCCGGACGTGTAGAGGTTATTCATCGACAAGGGAAACTGGGATTGGCTACTGCGTATTTAGCAGGTTTTCGCTATGGGTTAGTTAAGGGATATGACTTGTTGTTTGAAATGGATGCGGATTTCTCCCACAATCCTCAATATTTGCCGCAATTTGTGGCAACCATGGCATCTGAGGGCGCAGACGTGGTCCTGGGCTCCCGTTACATGCCGGGCGGTGGTGTGACGCGCTGGCCTTGGTATCGTCAAGTCATTTCGCGCGGCGGGTCCCTTTATGCGGGAGTGATGCTAGGCATCTCGGTGCGGGATGTTACCGGAGGATTTAAGTGCTTCAGCCGTAAAGTGTTGGAAACCATTGATCTGGAATCAATTCAGTCATCGGGTTATGGTTTTCAAATCGAAATGACCTATCGGGCAATTAAGGCAGGGTTCCGGGTAGTGGAAATGCCTATCGTCTTTGAAGAGCGTCGAGAGGGTTCGAGTAAAATGTCCCCATCGATTTTTATAGAAGCTTTGTGGATGGTTGCCAAAATGCGCGCTCAATCAGTTTTAAAACCGGAGAATCAAACTGCTGGCGATCGTGCTCGTTCGTAACCGTTGATGCTGGGCAGACTGATTCGATATGGCATTATTGGTGTAACCGGAGTGATAGTGAACGTCGCGGTGCTGACTTTAGCACGGCGACTTTTCCCTGGATTGCCGACCATCACTTACGTTTTTGCGGTGGAAGCATCAATTGTAAGCAACTATGTGTTGAATGCGTGGTTTACCTTTCGCCAATCACCAACCTGGCCTAAAATGGGTCAATATAACATCGTATCGGTTGGTGGGCTGCTGATTCAGACCGGGGTCTATCGGGTGGTGCTGGCCCATCCCTGGAATGACGCGCTACAGCAATATCTTACGAAATATCATGGGGCCTTAGTCCATGTTTGGTGGGCGTCCCTCTTGACGAATCCTCACTGGAATTATCTCATAGCCGACTTATGCGCCATTCCTTTTGGGACTGTTGTTGGATTCGTGCTGTCGGCTTTTTGGGTATTTCGTCCATCGGAGGTGGATGACGATGGAACGCCAGATGCCACCCTGGAACGCGAGCGTGCTAGGGGCGATCACTGATGCCGGGCTGGCTATGATGGCCAGCGGGGCTGAGGTGTCGCGGGTCGAAGATACCGTGGAACGTTTAGCCCGGGCATACGGGATCGAGACCATAGACGTGGTGGCGCTGCCTACGGCCCTTTTTGTTTCTACGCCTGAGGGTACTTTATTGCGGCGCATACGGCGGCGTTCGGTCAATTTGGCCGCTATGGCGGCCATTAATCAACTTTCTCGCGATGTGGCGGCCGAACCTATCGGAGTAGAGGAATTCCATGAAAAATTGGCCCAAGCCAGCACTCTTGCGCCCTACGGACCAGGCAAATCCTTGATCTTCGCAGCAGGGGCTGCGGGACTAATCAGTCAGTTGATGGGTGGTCATTTGGTCGATATCCTGCCAGCCGCGGTGTCTGGTGTATTCACCCAATTGGTTCGCCAAAGGTTGCGCACGACCACCATCCCCGGTAGCCTAGGCGACCTGTTGGCCGCTATCGTGGCGGTATTCCCCGCTTTGGCAGCAGCACAGGATCCCATATTTCAGCCAGGTTCCATTTTGGTGGGCGGGATCATGATATTGGCGCCAGGCCTCTTGTTGACTACTGCTGTGCGAGACGGCATCGCGGGCGATCTTTTGTCGGCGGCGGGCCGGCTCTTGGAGGCCATATTGGTCGGGGCCGCAGTCGCGGCGGGAGCGAGTCTGCCTCTTTATGCATACCTGGCGTTGGGAGGGCGTTGGCCGTGATCCGCTCCTCTCTGTTTGCTGGTCTCACCACGGTCGCATTTGGGTATCTATATCAATTAGCCGGAGTCAATCTTTGGATCGCGGGAGCCATCGGGGCTTTGGCTTGGGCGGGGGCGTCTGTTATCGGAACGCTGACCGGCGCTGGTCTGCTGTCCAATTTTTTAGGGGCGCTGATTGTGGGAGTATTGGCAGAAATGGCGGCGGTGAGAAAACGGCAGCCAGTAACTCTTTTCATGGTGCCAGCAATTATATCCTTTGTGCCCGGCTATCTGGTGTACCAGTCAATGGTGGCTTTCTTAAAGGGACAATCCGCTGATGGAATTCGGATCGGCTTTACGGCGTTATTTGCGGCGGGTGCTCTGAGTTTGGGATTGGCCTTGGCGACTGCCGTCTTTCGGCCGATGCTCCGTCGTTGGTTGGCTCCACGAAAGCCGCCTGCAACGTAAATCTTCCCTAAAGGGGTGAAAATGGCCCGTCTCGCGTGTATTAAAAGAGCGCATGAAGTGAAAGCTGAAAGAAAACGGCGGCAGGCTAATCGCGGCGGGGTATAAGGCCTTTTTGGTAGAGCGATTCGAGTACGCCTCCAGGGTTATGGCTTATCACGAAGATTTCTTGAGCTGCTCCGCTAGAGCGGCCAATCAGTTTAAGACCGCTGGGAGTAAAGTATTGAAACGAAAAGCCCATGGCTCCGCCCGACTTTCGGCTAATGATGCCAGGAATGACACCATCCACCAAGTCGAGATCCGACAGTAGTTGGAGTCCCGGCTCCAAATCTTTGATGACATGATGTTGGCGTTTTACTTTGGAGTGCCGGTACTTGGCCATGGCGCCCCTCCTTCTTTAGACGATGGAGTCATTCTATTCTACCAAGGAATATGGGGGCATCCAAGTTGGTGGACTTAAAATTCTGTCCATATTGTCGCGGGCGGCTCGTGGCACGCTTGCTATTCGACAAACATCGGCTGGTCTGCACTCAATGCGGACGTATTGTGCACCAAAATCATCGAGTGGCGGTGTCCACGATTGCGTTCACCACCACCGGCCACATGGTTTTAGTGCGTCGAGCCATTGAGCCCGGTTATGGGAGGTGGGTCATCCCGGGCGGATATAGCGAAGTCGGAGAAAAGCTTGACAAGGCTGCGATGCGCGAAACGCTAGAAGAGGTGGAAATAAAACCTATATCAGACCGTTTGGTGCTGTCTGGTCTCTACTCGTATCCGTCTACCGATCTGATATTAGTAGTCTATGCGATACAAGTTGAGCGGAGCGTACTCACCTGGGGTCCTGAGTGTTTAGAGGCCCGATGGTTTTCTTTTCGTGACATCCCGTGGTCGAGCCTGGTATTTGACTCGACCAAAGATGCCTTGCATGATTGGCTGGCAGCTAATGGGAGCTGTTGGCAAAGTGGCCTAGAAGGTCGGGCCGTCGATACCGAGCGTCAGTGGCCACGGCGTCAGGCAGGTGAACATCCGTCCACAGTTCAACCACAATGAGGTCTTTATCGACATGTGCGTACTCAGGCTGTTGTCCATTACCGTCACCCAGCGCTAGCACATCTCCAATTTTAATCTGCGAAGGTTGAAATCGAATAGCATAGATATTATGGTGCCTATCGTCTGGTTGACCAGCATACACCGTGCCGCGAAGCCAGCCAAAGACAAAAATGTCTCCGGCGGCCGCTAATGTGGCACCCGGATTGACATCGCCTACGATAATGAGGTCTCCCTGATGCGTAATCTGCTGGCCTGAACGGACGGTATGGCGCACAACCATGGGGGTTGACAACATATGCGAACGAGTTTGCTCTAAGGTTAAAAGACCGTTATGCGGGTCTGGCGATTGGATGCCTCGTAAAATAAGTGTAGGAAATTGGCCGAATATATCGGAAATCTGTTGAAACAAGGTCGCGGTCAGAGGCAATCCATCTACCTCAACCAATAATGTCGCCGAGCCTAGAAATTCTACCCTCGACCTTAAGGTGACCTGCAGATCCTCGACGAGATCCGATTCTCGCGCAAAGCCGTGCGCTAGAACCCGCAGACCTCTTTTATCGCCCTTGATTTCCACTAGACATCCCCCTCAATCAGCTCAAAATCGATAAGTGCTCAGATATTCCACATGAATTCGCTAAAATCCTGCTAAATGTGACAGCATTTTGATGATAACACGAGACGAATCATTGTCGCACAGTGACGCGGGCCTTTGCTCTAAGAGCCAAAGGGTGATTTAACCTGATGGGACAGTCTAAATGACCAACTGCTAGGCCAAAATCACCGTGAAATGCAGGGGTTGCCGTGCTCTGGGAATAATCGTTGGCCCGCGATGGCCGCCGGTTAATCGGTCCGACAGTTGATTTCGCGGTCCCCAGGACAGATATTTAGGGCTTGTTATGCCGCGGCGGATGTTTGGCTGTACAACCGACCAGATTTTTTACGGGCGCATATAGTGCAACAAGTGTCGGAGAGTTTTCTTAGAAGATTTGTTGGGAGGTTCCACATGGCGGATGACCATTCCCGCGAGGATTTCGGTTGCTCCCCACACGTAGCCCTGTGCCAGCAACCTTTGTGCCTCGTCCAGTGAAATGTCGCCAGTGTCCCGCAGACAATAGCGCATCTGTACCGCTGCCATGGGCGGCAGGAGAGCGGGCGTGGGGGGAATGTTTGGGGGTTGGGACAATAATGGAAGTGCCCGGGCCAACTCATTCGCGTTGATTACGTAACATCCCACAGGTAAACGAGCTTGTCCCAGCCAAGACGCCAACCTTTGAAGACGGGTGGACTGGCCGACAGCGATGACCACCAGAGCCTGGCTGGCCCCTGAGAAACTAAAGCTGTTGCGATAACGGGAAAGCTTGGTCAGCCACTGGCTCTTGGTTTCCTTTCCGCTATCGGCCTCCAGCCAATACCGGATGTCACGGTTTTTGAGGGTAAAATACGCATCAGCCAGGACTTCTCCGTGGTAGGCTTCTTGATGCCAGTCATTCAATTCGGGAGATAGCGCCAAGTAGATGGAAGAAACGAGGGCTCGATGAATACGGTGCGCTCCCCGGTGAAATTGTCCATGATCCCAAATCGCGTCACGGTACCAAATCCAGGTGCCGTCGGCCAAAGACTCGCTTTCGGCCTTGGGGTCAATGGCCCATAGCTGCTCCTTGGTCAACATGCCCACCTGGCGTAGAATGTCGCGCCAATTCATTGGGAGACACCAAGAGGTTGATGACGAAGGGTCACAGGATGAGGAGGCCTTGGCTTGCCGTCTTTGACCAATTGTACCCACGCGTGGCCCGGCCCAAAGAATCGTAGCTGCGGATCAATAGGGTAGGGAAGGGCGGCGTCTTTAAAAATTTCGAAATCAGCCGGTGCGGCACCGCCTAACACCACTTTTTGGCGCCCGTTGGCCATAATGGCTTCGCGCAGTTCGTGGCTAAGTTGGCCTAGGTCTTGATGGGCTAGGACCAGACCTACATGATATCCGCGCGCTAATGCTAAAAATTCCGAGAGATCGGGGGTAACATATTCGTGAAACTCGTCTAGGTATAAGAAATATGGTGTGAGGTCGGAAGATAGCGGCCGACGGTAGGTCGCCATGGCCAGCCCATGCCATAAAAGGGTGCCCAGTATGCGCGCCGAATCCCCTAATCGGGCGAGGGACAAAGGACAGAAGACACTCATTCGTTGTGCCAGCGCCTGGTCCCAATCAAAGTCATAGGGCGGACTCAGCACCCGGCGGATATCGGGATGGAGCAAGAGCAGCTCCAAACGGTTAAGCAATCCTTGCCGCTGTTCCAATGCCTGCCTTGGGTTGAGTTTTTTAACTTGATCACTAAAATATTGGGTAACGCGAGGATCGCTGACGGCAGCCAAAATGGCATCCCGTTCGCCATCGCGTCGCAAAAAGCGCAATACGGCATCAAGATCCGCGCGATCAGCCAAGGCTTCTTTGACCGCGATCACGGCATACATCAAGAGCACTCGGGAAGATACCGCATAAAAGGGATGCCCGGAGGCGGCAATTTGATTCAAAGCCCAGGAAATGCCTTCGGCCGCTGTGGCTGGTGCTCCCGCTAATGGATTATAGTGGGGGCAGCGCGGATCTTCTGGATCGAAATATACCACGCGGTGGGCGTGCTTTAAGGCGTGCTGGTGCGCCGCTTGGCTTAAGTCACCTTTGGGTTCAATGAGGGCCACGGGATGGCCTGACGCCAGGTCCTGAACCATCATCGGCAACAGCATGCTGGATGACTTGCCTGAGCCTGTGGGCCCTAGCACATGCAGGTGCAGAAAGCGATCGCGAATAGAGAGCGTGATGGGCCAAATGCCCCAGCGCCGACCGATTTCAACCGACCCGGGAGCATACGCTCTACGTTTTATGACGGTGTACGCTCCACACAGCATGGCTATAAGGGGCAACGCGCGCCAGTTGAGCCAGGCAATGAGTACTAGGCCGTCAAACCCAAGCCATGCTTTAAACCTGGGCCCACTATGAACCCACAATAGGCCTAAACCCAAAAGAATTATCCAGGTCAATCCGACCGATAGGGTAACGAATGAAGGTTCGCGCGATGGGACCATCTGGATGACCAACGATGCTAAAATTATCAATGACCAAAAAGCTAGGGCTGACCACCAGGCCAACCCCAACCATCGGTGCCAGGACCGCATTTCAGACCCTCCTTAGGTTAGGATGCTTTTACCAGGGAGTTCGTTGCGATCCATCAAAAAGCCTTTTTTCGACGCGATTATTCTCCATTCCAGTCAACGGGTCCGATAAAGGCGAACTGCTTTAGGCGGGCACCCAAATCGTTGCAAATTTCTTCCAAGTGTTCTATGGTGTCGGCTTCAGCACGGGCTACCAATGCAGGTTGCGTATTAGACGCCCGTATCAGTCCCCATCCATGAGGAAAAATCACTCGCAGACCATCCACCGTAATGACAGAGACATCAGGATTCGATTCATACTCGCCTAACAAGGTCTGCACTACGTGAACCTTCTCCTCGTCGGGACAATCGACTCGAACCTCTGGGGTGGAAGGAGGAACGGGGACATCGGCCAACAAGGCGGACAACGGTTCGGATGTGTGCGAAAGGATTCGCAGCAATCGTCCCGCCGCATAGAATGCGTCGTCATAGCCGAAATACTCATCGGCAAAGAACATGTGGCCGCTCATTTCGCCCGTAAACACCGCGTTGAGTTCGCGCATGCGGGCTTTGATCAGCGAATGCCCGGTCTTGAAGAACTCTGGACGTCCACCTAAACGTTGGACTTCATCATACAAGGTTTGCGAACACTTGACTTCGATAATTGCCGGCGAACCGGGATGTTTGGCTAATATTTCCCGCCAGTAAAGAACCATCAGACGATCGCCCCAAAGAATTTGTCCCTGTTCATCCACTACTCCAATTCGATCGCCATCGCCATCAAACGCGATACCAAGATCAGCATGCTCCGTTTTCACCGTAGCAATGAGGTCGACTAAGTTTTTGGCTACTACGGGGTCTGGATGATGATTGGGGAATGTCGGATCTGGCGTGCAGTATAAACACGTGACATCTGCTATGCCAAATGTGTCCATAACATCCTGGGCAAATAATCCGGGCGTGCCGTTGCCACAGTCGACGACTACTTTTAAGGGCCGGGGACCCAACTGAATTTTCTCGTGGAGCATTGACAGATAGGCCCCTACAGGATCTCGGTGGGTGACGTCGCCGGTGCCCTGGCGATAATGGCCCGCCTCAACCATACGCCGGACCTTTTGAATTTCTTCGCCGTATATGGTCGCTTGACCGCGTGCCAATTTGAATCCGTTATATTCGGCCGGATTGTGGCTGGCGGTAATCATGACACCGCCTTCGATTTGGTATTGGATTCGCGCAAAATAAAAAATCGGGGTGGTGACCTGGCCAATGTCGATGACATGCATTCCTGTTCCGACAAGACCAGTCGTCAAGGCATCGCGATAGGCCGGGGACGAAGCCCGGCTGTCCCAGCCGACTAAACATTGGGTAAGACCAAACTCTAGCAGATATGTACCGAAGGCGCGACCTAACTCTTCTACTCCTTCGGGAGTGATGTCCTTATCTACCAAACCGCGCAAATCATATTCGCGAAAGATACTGGAATCCAACAACACAGCTACTCGCCTCGCTTTTTCATCCTTTCTCCTTAATGATACCTGTTCTCATAGAGCATGCGCTATGTTTGGTGCAAACAATTCACGTAATCGGGAAAAATAGGCCGAGATAATTGACTAAAAATCGAACAATAAATTATAATTTACTTGTAATTGTTCGGATTTTTTTGCCACCTGGAGGTGCTGGTATTGGCAACGGAAGAGCAGGACGCCCTACAGTATAAAGATGAGGTCGTTCGCATTGAACCAAAAGGAATAGAGCACATCGTTGATGCCGAGCGTCACGGCAAAGTGTCTTCGGTGTTCACTTTGTGGTTTGGCGCCAACGTGGAACTGGCGACATTGACCACTGGAGTGGCGGCGGTAGCATTCTTTGGATTGAACTTTAAAGAGGCTGCGATAGGGCTGTTGATTGGCAATGTCATCGGAGTCACCCTATTGGGATTGCTATCGACTTTTGGGCCCCGCCTTGGGGTGCCGCAAATGGTGCATTCGCGTGCGTCATTCGGATTTTTCGGTAACTTCATCCCCGGGTTTCTTAATATGATCGCAGGCGTCATGTGGTTTGCGGTCAATACCATTTTGGGCACCTTTGCCTTTGAAACCGTGTTTGGCACCAACTTCATCGTGGCTTTGCTTATCATGGTTGTGATTCAAGTCATCGTGGCAGTTTATGGCTACAATATGATCCATGCGGTGGAACGCTTTATGGCCATCATTTTGACCGTGGTATTTCTCTTGGTTTCCGTATTTGCATTTGGCCATGCGAATTATCACTTGGCATTCAATCCTAAAATCTATCCCAGCATGTCAGGAGCGATAGTCGAAGCAGCTGGTCTGGCTTTCTCGTATCTGTTGGGGTGGACCGTATTTGCCTCGGACTACACCCGATATTTGAGTTCTAATACGGCACCTAAGAAAATATTCTGGAATGCGGCGAGCTCGAATTTCATTGCTTGTCTGTGGCTGGAACTGGTAGGCGCTGCGCTGGCCATTATATTTCCCAATGCGGCAGGATCCCCCAACCCGATGGCATTGTTGTCAGGCATCACGCCCCACTGGCTGGTTAGCGTCACGCTGGTGGCGGTTATTATCGGAACTGTTACCGCAAACGTCTTGAACATCTATTCTGGGTCTTTGTCGGCATTGGTGGTGAACATTCCGGTAAAACGCTGGTTGGCGGCCGTTCTCGTAGGATTGGCAGGCGGCGTTTTGTCTTTTGTCGCGCACAAGGCATATTATGTAGATTTTGAAAACTTCCTGTTTTTGTTGGGATACTGGCTGTCGCCATGGGTGGCTGTGGTTCTAATGGACTTTTTGGTTGTTCATCGCGGCCGTTACACGACGGGAATGTTTTACGATCCGCGACGTGTCGTGCGTCCAGGTCTTTGGGCATGGCTAGTGGCCATCGTGGTTTCGATCCCATTTTTTGACCAGACCCTGTACACAGGATTTATTGCTCATCAATACCCGCAATTAGGAGACCTGTCCTATTACGTAAGTTTTGTTGTAGCAGGGCTGTTATATTGGATTTTGGGTTCGCGCCGCGTCTCGGCGTAATCACATCTTCATGAAGGAGACCGTGCCATGAAGTCGGTACGGTCTCCTTTTATATTGACGGAATGGGTTGCCAAAGGCAGACTAGTGGGTAAGTGTTAGGTGAAGGGGTCAGGGCAATGGAAGTGCGTCCTTATCGCCCGCAGCACGATTATCGTTTAGTGTTGGGCGCTCAATGCGACTTATATCAAATTAATTTTCCTCGTTTTGTTTGTACTCCGGCGTTTTTGGCGGATCAAGCGCAACGGCTCCGTGCAGCCGGGCGCAGGCCGTTTGAAAACGGCATCTTCATCTTGCAAGATGACGAGGACTTTGTGGGATTTGTGTGGGTCGCCATTCGCATGGATCTGCAGGGAAGTTTTGGCTCGATTGACCAGGTCTATGTGCGTGAACCGTACCGTCGGCAGGGACTAGGAAAACTGTTAATGGCCGCCGCTCACAAGTTTGTGCGTCAGCAGGGATTATCCATTGCGCGGTTGTATGTGACAGCTGACAATCAGGACGCCGTGCGTCTATATGAACGTGAGGGATATCGCGTCACCCGTTATGAAATGGAAAAACCGATTCAATAGGGTAGACTCCAAGGACTCATACCGTCCCTGGAGTCTATTTGCGTCTAGTTGCCCAATCCTGCGTTCGAGGGCACGGTAATAGGGCCGTTAGGCTCCTGACCTAAGGTCACTTGCTTGGTGAGCACCTTGCCCTGATCATTTACTGTAATGTTGACTTTGACACCCACCGTTTGCTTGTCAATGATGTCTTTGAGCGCACTGGCGGAGGACACGGGAGTGCCATTGACGGCAGTGATCACCTCGCCCGTGGTCAGGCCCCCATTGGCGGCTGGGCTATTGGGCTCGACATAAGCAATAATGACCCCGGTGCCTGTGGCCAGACCATATTGTTTGGCAATGGCTTGGGAATCTGTGCCAATAAAAACACCGAGCCAAGGCCGGATGACATGTCCGTCTTTCATCAATTGGGGCAAAATTTTCATCACCGTCGACGTCGGAATCGCAAACCCGATACCTTGCCCTTGAGTAGATACCGCAGTATTGATGCCAATCACCTGTCCAGCTAAGTTCAACAAAGGACCTCCGCTATTGCCGGGATTAATAGCTGCAGAGGTCTGCAACAAATTGCGGTAATCGCGGTTGCCGATAGTTAAGGGGCGTCCTTTGGCGCTGATCACACCCACCGTGACGGTGTGGCTGAGATCATACGGGTTTCCAATCGCAATATCCCAGGCCCCGACCGGGGTGCTGTTGGAGTTGCCCAGAACTAAAGTGGGGACCGGGTTCGGTGCATTAATTTTCAAGACCGCCAGATCGGTCGCGTAATCGGTTCCCACACGCGTCGCCGTAAAAGGTTTGTTGTATCCGGGCACATAGACTTGGATGTTGGTTGCTCCATGAATAACGTGGTCGTTAGTGAGCAGATATCCTTGGCTATTGAAGAAAAATCCCGAGCCAATGTCGGTTGCGATACTGGTTTGTTGCGGCAAATTGTTCCCAAAAATAGAGCCGAAAAACGGGTTGAAGTAGGGAGACGACGACACCGAAGTCTGTTGCGGGACGGTGGCCACGATTTTTACGACCGCATTGCCTACACGCTTGACAACGTTGGAAATGGTATCGGGCCCAAGCGGCAACGTCGGCGGCGTATAGGTGGCGACCTTGGCATAGGGAGTGGTGATATTGCTCCCTTGGTTTTGCGCCGTGGGAATAAAATCATGATAGGCGTAGATACCGCCACTGACGGCCCCGGCTCCCACCGCGAATCCTACGATGGCGCTCGTTAGCGTCTTGGTTAACGGATGCATCCAAATGCCCTCCTTGATTCGTGTTTGCCCTGTTAGAAGCTTTCTGGACGTAGTTTAACCGTAATTTGTTACGAAATCGTAACCAATCGGAAGGATTTCTGGAAGTTATGGGGAATAAACCATACGGGAGGGCGTTAAGTGAAAATTTGGATTGTGGATGACAATAAAAACTTGTTGGAGATAATTTACGAGGCTTTGTGCATGGACCACGATGTAACACTGTTGGATTCCGGTGAGGCTGTGCTTTCGCAGATTGATACCACTCACGGAGAAGACCCGGAGGTGCTGCTGGTGGACTGGAACTTGCCCGGTACAGCCACGGATCTCCTGCTGGACAAGATGGTGACGAAATTTCCTCGGTGTCATACGATTATCATGTCTGGAGATCTTACGTCATCGCATTTGTGGCCGTCTTCTGCCTACCGGCTGGAAAAACCGTTCAAACTGGCTGAACTTAAAACATTCTTGCGTAGTTTAACCCGGGCTCCGCAATATGTTAATAATGAACAATAAATACGAAAGCTCCTCTCTTTTTAAAATGGGAGGAGCTTTAGATGTGGCTGAGTTATTTAGGCGCTCGCATCAACATCGTGTTGGGCAGCCATTTGGCGAAGTCTGCGATATGACCCCACACGGCGTCATATCCCATGTACAGCCAGATGAGCGCGGCGACAGCTAGAATCAACGCGGTGAGAATGCTTAATGCCCGATTCTTGTGCCAGTAAATAGCAGGAAGAGTGAATAGCCCGCCCACTCCGGTTAGTATATAGGCCAAACCCGCTACCGTAGGATTTGAAGTGAGGTGTAGATCCATCAACCGAAAGCCTATGACCACCGAATAAATGGCGCCAAAAAATCCGTAAATCGCCGGAATCAAGGGCTCCCATTCGAGAGCCAAGGTGATTGAAGCGGCCAAAAACACCACTGAGAGGAATAAAGCGGGCTCACCAAACGCTACGTTATATCCGCCGGGCAGGGGCCACATTAAAATCATTGGCAGCGCGGTGACAAAACCTAGCAGTCCAACCGCGAAAAACCCAGCTGACCAGCTGCGGCGGTATGCTCTGTCGGGCTTGACATAGAGGTAGTACGCCAATAAGGCTAGACCGGCACCTAAGTTCAGCAGCATGACTCCAAGATAGTCTGTGAACATTTTTCTCACCCCTCTGGGTCTAACTTTTCCGGTAGTTGACGCTCTTTGGGGAGACGTCATCGAACCGAAACTTTGTGAACAGTTTCACAATAATTGTATGTCCTCTGGTAAAACTACCCTAGGTCTATACGGGCCCACAAACTGAGTCCAAACGATCCTAATTTGAGAGGCAATGGGTCCCGCTCTCATCCGCCCCTTGTATTGCCGCCAAAGGTTGCTATTATGAGGAAGGCTTTAATAGTTAGCGTCTGAGAGTTTGTCCGTCATCGCCTTGACAAGCTTTTGAGACTAAAAGGAGACGACTCGGGAGTGCAGTGGGTATCGGCTGACGAGGCTATGGCAGAAGTGCAGTCCAACGATCTGATTTATTGTCAAGGGATGGCGTCAACGCCGACCGTGTTGTTAGAAGCATTGGCTCGGCGATGTCAAGACCTGACCAACGTGAAATTGTATCATTTGCACCTAGAGGGCCCGACACCCCAGATATCACCGCTGCTAAAGGGTCGCCTATTGGACATTTCACTTTTTATCGGCGCCAATCTTCGCCAAGCAGTGAATCAAGGACAGGCTTATTATCTGCCGTTGTTTCTGTCGGATGTACCCTGGTTTTTAAAAAGGCCGGAATTTGCGCTAAGAGCCTGTTTAATCCAGGTGAGTCCTCCTGACCGCCACGGATTTGTGAGTTTAGGCCCCACGGTGGAAGGCGTGCTGGCTGCCATTGAAGAAGCCCAGGTGGTGATTGCAGAGGTCAATCCGCAAGTTCCGCGCACGTTGGGGTTGGCCCATGTGCCGATTAGCGCCATCGATTATGCGGTGCAGGTGGACCGTCCGTTGGCTGGTCATGAACCAACAATCAGCGGCCCAGTGTATGATCGTATTGCCGAGAATGTGGCATCGTTAATACCCAATCGGGCCACGCTGCAAGTAGGAATTGGGAAGATTCCTGATGCTGTGCTAAAATTGCTACGAAACCATCAGGACCTGGGCATTCATAGTGAAATGATTTCCGATGGGGTCATGGACCTGGCCGAAGCGGGTGTGGTGACGGGACGGTATAAAGGTCTTGATCGGGACCAAATCGTTACCACGTTTGCGCTTGGTAGTCAGAGGCTGTATCGATTTATGGATGATAATCCGTCCATTGCCATGTGTTCAGTGGATTACACCAACAGCACAGCTATGATTCGTCAGAATCCCCGCATGACCTCGATCAATGCAGCCCTGGAGGTCGATATCACTGGCCAAGTGGGGGCCGAGTCCATAGGCTCTCGGTTGATTTCAGGAGTTGGAGGTCAAATGGATTTTGTCCGCGGCGCTTCGCTAGCTGCTGAAGGACGTTCCATCATTGCGTTGCCATCGAGGACCAACACGGGAATTCGGCGCATTGTCGCTACGTTAAGCAAAGGGGCGGCGGTAACCACAACGCGAAACCATGTCCAGTATGTGGTGACCGAACATGGCATCGCTTCACTGCATGGACAAACCTTGGATGAACGGGCTCGACGTTTGATCGCGGTGGCGGATCCTGAAGATCGTGATGAGCTCTTGCATCAGGCACGGCAAGTAATCCCGGGATTTTAGCCCTATTAATCGGAAGGTTGCCATTTTTTTGAGGATGTGCTATTATCCATCCGCATCCTCGATGTACGCGTTGTCGATTACTTTTGTTCGACGTGGATACAATAAAATTGTTCGGGGGCCACCCTGAGTTAGCATTAGATCCGAGCGCGATAAAGCACATTCCATGGTTGAATACCCCTGAGATTTTCCCACTTTTGTTTTACTTATTCGGTCACTACGGGAGGATATTTTATGGAGCGCGAATTGGCGCTGGAGTTTGTACGGGTGACGGAGGCAGCTGCCCTGGCTGCGGGTCGTTTAATGGGCCGTGGCGATAAGAATGGTGCGGATCAGCTAGCTGTCGATGCCATGCGCTCCATGCTGGATACCGTCAACATCCAAGGCACAGTGGTTATTGGTGAAGGTGAAATGGACGAAGCGCCCATGCTCTATATTGGTGAACAAATTGGAGCAGGAGTGGGAGATCCGGTAGATATCGCGGTAGATCCGTTGGAAGGAACTAATTTAATTGCCAAGGGCTCTCCCGGTGCGATTGCGGTAATGGCCGTGGCACCCCGGCACCATTTATTGCACGCGCCAGATATGTACATGGAAAAAATTGTGACGGGATCAGCGGGAGTGGGAGTCATTGACTTAGATCGCCCCATTGCGGAAAATCTTGAAGCATTGGCAAAGGCTTCGGGCAAAGCGATTACGGATTTGACCGTCGTAGTGCTTGATCGCGAACGTCACCACAGGTTAATCGATGCAATTCGGGCTGCCGGCGCGCGGATCAAGCTCATCACCGACGGCGACGTTTCGCCTGCCGTGGCGACCTGTGTCGAGGGCACGGGCGTCGATATGCTGGTGGGAATGGGCGGCGCGCCGGAAGGAGTGATTGCCGCTGCAGCGATTAAATGCTTGGGCGGGGAAATGAAAGCGCGTTTGAAGCCTGAAGGTCCAGAGCAAATGGAGCGAATGTTGGCTATGGGAATTACCGAGCCCAACCGTGTTTTGGAATTGGACGATTTGGTCAAAGGGGATGACGTATTGTATGTCGCCACGGGGATTACCGATGGCGATTTATTGCAAGGTGTGCGCTACGGATCGCGGTATTCCACCACTCATTCGGTGGTCATGCGATCTTTGACCGGCACTGTCCGGTACGTCACTGCGCATCATCGAAACGATGCCAAAAAGACCAGCGGTAAGCGGGTCTAGAAAGACAGGAGGCAGTACGGAGTTATATGGCTGGTGAAGAGACTCAGGACACCGTTACAAGTGTAGAACCTAAGAAGAGAAGCAGGCGGCCGCGGGCAGTGCCAGCAGTAGAGATTGAAACAGGTGGCATGGCGGCGACTCCCTCGGAAGAACAGGAAATTCCGGCAACAAAGCCTAAGGGTCGTCGAACGAAGAAAGTTGCCGTCATTGAAAGCGAAGCCGCTGTTGTGGCTACTTCCAATGAAAGCCCCGAACCTGCAACAAAGCCTAAACCACGAACTCAGCGAACCAAAACAAAGCCCGTGACCACCGAAGCTATCTCAGACACAATAGGTGCAGGCGAGGCACCACCGACCGCGGCCAAACAATCGAACACTAAGTCATTAACTGGTGAGGTGGAACTGCCAGTGGCCGAAGTGGCGCCAAAACCAGAAGAACTGGTGAATGAACCAGAGTCCAGCACGGGAGCAGCGGTGGTGGCGACGAATGAACCAACCACTGTCGATGTGGCGTCACCCATGCCTTATCCGGTGTCACCGGCAGGACCGCCAGCTGGTTCTACCGTTCCCGCCCGCATTGTCGACACACGACCCATGGCACCGCCCGCAACTCGAGAAAAACCGAGTCAACGACCAAACGGCGCTCCGCGGCGTCCTGTTGCGGGTACCAGTGTTAGCCGCAACGGCGGTAAGCCCAATAACAATGCGCCTGCCAATGTTTCCGCCAATCGGCGAGATTTGCCTCCCCGATCGCGAGAACCGCAGCTGACCATGGCTCAACTAGATGCCATGACCTTGTTGGATTTGTATAAATTGGCCCGTTCTCTTAATATCGAAGACTTTCGGTCATACCGCAAGGGCGAACTGATTTGGGAAATATTACGCGCCCGCACCCACCAAGACGGATTTATCTTTGCTCAAGGGCTATTGGATATAGTCGGAGACTATGGATTTTTGCGTCCTACCGATTTTCAGCGTTCGCGAGAAGACGTTTATGTTTCCGCATCCCAAATTCGTCGGTTTGACCTGCGTTCTGGTGATCAAGTGTCAGGCCAGGCCCGCCCACCTAAGGAGGGCGAACGGTATTTTGCTCTCCTGCGGGTAGAGGCGGTTAATGGCATAAGTCCGGAAAAATCGGCGGAACGTCCTGACTTTGATGGTTTAACCCCTATTTTTCCTAATTCTCGATTTCACCTAGAGACTTCACGGGAAGAATTGGCGACACGCCTAGTGGACATCATCGCACCTATCGGCCGTGGCCAACGCGGATTAATCGTGGCGCCCCCTAAAGCAGGTAAGACGGTACTTTTGAAAAAGTTGGCCAACGCTATTTCGCAAAATGACCCAGAAGCGCATTTGATGGTGTTATTAATTGACGAGCGGCCCGAAGAAGTCACCGACATGCAGCGCTCAGTGCGTGGAGAGGTAGCCAGCTCGACCTTTGATGAACCGCCTGAAGATCACATCCGGGTGGCAGAAATGGTTTTGGAACGCGCCAAACGATTAGTGGAAATGGGAAAAGACGTTGTCATTTTGCTGGACTCCATTACACGTTTGGCGAGGGCTTATAATTTGACCATACCGGCATCCGGGCGCACCTTGTCGGGGGGTATGGATCCCGCCGCGCTGCACAAACCCAAGCGATTTTTTGGGGCCGCCCGAAAAGTGGAAGAAGGGGGCAGCCTGACCATCTTAGCCACCGCCTTAATAGATACCGGTTCCCGGATGGATGATGTGATTTATGAAGAATTCAAAGGTACAGGCAATATGGAACTTCATCTCGACCGCAAATTGGCCGAACGGCGTACGTTTCCTGCCGTGGACATTAAACGCTCGGGAACTCGTCGAGAAGATCTCTTGATGTCGCCTGAAGAACTGGAGGTGGTTTGGCTGGTTCGCAAGGCGGTGCACAATTTGAATACCCCGGAAGCCACCGAACTCCTATTGCACAACTTAAAGCGCACGCGGAGCAACACCGAATTCTTCAAACTATTTTTGGCCAGTCAGGGAGGTTCCAACTAGCCGTGGCCACCCTACCCAACGTGCTGGTGGTCGACGACGAGGCCCATATACGAGAACTGTGCCGATTGTATTTGGAACGGGCCGGATATGTTGTGACCGAAGCAGAAACTGGTGGCCAAGCACTAGAATTGCTGCAACACCAAACGATTGATCTGGTGGTGCTCGATATTATGTTGCCCGAAGTAGATGGGTGGAATGTGTTAAAGAGCATTCGCCATCGGGATGTTTGGTTGCCGGTGGTGATGCTCACCGCGGTGGGCGAAGAAGAGGACCGCATTAGCGGTCTGGAAGCGGGAGCTGACGATTATCTCATTAAACCGTTCAGCCCCAGAGAGCTGGTGGCCCGGGTGCGTGCGGTGTTGCGCCGAGCCACCACCACAGTGCCCCAAGAAGACGTGGAAGCCATCCGGTTTCCGGGCCTATTGCTGGACTACGGAAGACATTTAGTGACCTGCGGGCAAGATGTGTTGACCCTTACGCCGCGAGAATTTGATTTGCTGTGGTTTTTAGCCAAGCATCCGCATCAGGTGTTTAGTCGCGAGCAACTGTTGGATAGGGTCTGGGGATTCGACTTTGATGGCGATGCACGAACCGTTGATGTGCATGTGACGCGACTGCGCCACAAACTGTTGGAGTCGTCATCACCCTATTCCTATTTAGAAACCGTGTGGGGGCAGGGCTATCGTTTCAAGCCGGAAATTCGGGTGGATTCTTAATGCGGCAGCGGTTTCGCGATTGGCTCGACCGTTTGTCGACGCAGTTGGTTTTGAGCCATGTGTTCGTTGCGAGCGTTGTATTAGGATTGGCCTTGGGCATTTCCGGCGTGACATTTCGCCAATATCTGATTCGGAGCCAAGTACATAATTTGGTTGAGCGCGGTGTTGAGATATCGCGAGTGATGCAGGGTTACTTTTCAGGAGGCCTGTATACAGCAGAAGCGGCATACCTGATTCAAGTTCTCCAAGGCACTCTTAATGATCGGGTCTACGTGGTGGACGATATGGGGCAAATTTTATTGGAGACTGGGAACCAGCGAGTGCCGGTGGCGCCTTGGACACGGGCGGACTTGAATATCGTACTGGTGGCTGGGCATGTCATGCAGGGAGTGGTCAACTCGCCTAGTGGCGGACCCGAAGCCGTCGCCGGGGTGCCGGTTAGCGTGGGAAATCATGTGGCCGGCGGCGTATTCCTCGAATCTCCCTTAAGTACTTCCAATCGCACGGCGGATTCCTTGACCGTGCTTTTGCTGTTGGGCGAATTGGTGGCGATTGGGTTGGTAGGGGTCCTGGCCTATGGAATAAGTCGCCGCATGTCCAAACCCTTGGAGTCACTGCGTAAGACAGTAGCTCAAATGGAGGGCGGGAGTACTCCGGTGCGAGTTGTGCCTGAAGGGCCGCAGGAAGTACAGGAATTGGCCCATGAATTTAATCAATTGGCTGACCGGATCGGTTTGCAGGTGCAGCAGTTGACCCGCGAGGCCGAAATCCGTGACGCACTCTTGGCGCATGTGGCTCACGATCTCAGAACTCCTTTGACGTCAATTAGAGGATTTTTGGAGGCTATCCGGGATCATGTGGTTGCGGGCCCCGAATTGGATCGCGCTGTAGAAATTGCTTTTGAAGAGACATTGCGGGTCAAGCGCTTGGTCGACCGGTTGTTGACGGCTGCTCGCATTCAAAGTGGGATTGGCGCTAGAACACCCATTGCGATATCGCGTTTAATTCGTACTACGTTAGATCGCATGGAGCCATTACTTCTAAAAACTGGGCATAGGGTGGTGTGGGATCCCCAAGACGACGCCGAAATTTTAGGGGTAATGGACTATTTGGTGGAAGCGCTGATGAATATTTTAGACAACGCTATCAAGTGGTCCCCTGCGAAAGAAGCTATTATGCTGCAAAGCATCCGGGGCAACTCGACAATCCAGCTAGTAGTCATTGATCGGGGACCTGGCATTGCTGACGAGTTGTTGCCGCACGTGTTTGACCGATTTGTGACCGGAGACCGTGCGCGAGGCGACTCAAATGGACTGGGATTGGCGATTGTCCATGAAGTAGTGATGCAACATGGAGGTAGAGTATGGATTGAAAACGTAGACGGCGGAACCTCGGTTTCGGTGGAGTTTACGATAATGCATTCCGTCCCCGACTAATTATCTTAATCGGGGACGGAATTTGTTATTGGTTTTCTAAGATGCCTGGCAACCTCTTCAACAGGTTGATCGTAGTTTTTAGCCCGACTTGAACTTCTGGGTCCTTGATGGCGCGCAACATGCCAGTAGCTGTGATTCGCTGCTTATCGTGCTTGGCTTCCTCAACCGATTTTGTCGCTGCATCAAGCAGCTTTAGTCCTAAATCCAGCAAGCCTGCACGAATGGCCGAGTCCAGTACTCGGGACGCTTCTACCACTATACTGGTTACCCGCTCTATCATTTGCGAGGTGGTAGAGTCTCGAAATGCGCCGATTAAAGAACTGAAGTCGACGATGGCCGCCCAGGTGCCATCATCTTGCCAAATAAGCATTTGATCGAGAAGGCGCATCATGCCATCCTGGTTGTCCAGTAAATAGTTAATGCCGGTCAAAACATCCGATTCCGTGGCCCGAGCCGCCAAAGTACCTAGAGACGACACGAGTGAGGCTACCCGTTCTGCCATCTGCGGGGTGGCTGAACTTTTAAAGGCCCCGAGCAAGGAAGTGAACTCCGTAAGCGCGTCCCAGGTGCCGTCTTGTTGCCAATGGTCCAACTGACTGACTGCGGTAGTTAAAGCAGGACCATGCTCCAGCATGTCTTCCAGCAGCACCTTGGTTTCATGGGTGGTAGCTAGGGCAGCCAATTCGCCGGTATTAGACAGCATGGTGCCAATGCGCTCGGCCATTTGCGGTGTGGCGGATTCTTTGAAAGCCGTAGCTAATGAGGCCATTTCGGTTAACGCGTCCCAGGTGCCGTTTTGATGCCAATCACCAAGCTGCACTATAGTTTGTCGAATCGCCTCTTCATTTTCGAGCACCGTATCTAAAGTACGGCCTGCCGCTGGGTCTTGAGCTTTGGCGGCCAACTCTCCGAGCGTGCTCATCATGGAGCCGATGCGTTCCGCCATCTGTGGAGTGGCGCTGTCGCGAAACGCAGTCAGCAAGGCTTTCCATTCTCCCAAAGTTTCTTCCGAAACCTCGATGGTGGCCATGGCCAACCTCCTTTCGTTTGTTGATGCAGCGATTAGAGAACGCCGGCCGGGGTCAACCAATACATCCGGTTATACGCTAATTTGAACATGTGGATCATCTCGGTAGGCTCTTGCGGCTTGGGAGGATGGGTATAGTCGAATTGAATGTAGGTGGCGTTTTTAAGTCCAGTCTCAATAAAGCAGAAGACTTTGCCGTCGTAACGGATCGAGCCCAGTCCTCCGCGCAGTAGATTGACTAAATTGGAGGCCACCACATCCGCCTCGAAGTGGGCAGTGGAACCGGCTTTGCTTATCGGAAGATTAGTGGCGTCGCCTAGGACAAAAATGTCTTCGGTACCTTGCATCCGAAGAGAATGGCGATCGGTGGCAATCCAGTTGCCGGCATCACCCAAACCCGAGCGTCCAATCACTGCTTGCCCGGTGTGGGGCGGAATGGCAACCAACAAATCATAGTTTAAGGTTTCTCCCTCTAGACTGGTGATGGTTTTATTGGATGCGTCAACGGTTTCTGGATTAAAGAAAATGTGCGATTCTATGCCGCGTTCTTCAAATACGGGAGTAGCCCAGTTAGCGACAGGCTCCAAAGAGTGCAGACGTCCAATCGGGTAGGTGTAGACCACTTCCGTCTTGTCGCCTAATCCACGAGCTTTGGCCCACTCCTGAACCATAAAGGTGAACTCCAAGGGAGCTACTGGACACTTGTGCGGAACGCCTACCGTGACCACAATCCGACCGCCTTGGAAATTGTGCAATGCCTCGCGAAGTTTTAAAGCCCCTTCTTCGGTATAAAAAATATATCCGCCCTGTTCTAGTCCATCAATTGCTTCAGGAGCCGGACGACTGCCTGTAGCGATGACCAAATAGTCATACGTGATTTTAGTGCCGTCCTCCATTATGACCGCTTTAGCATCCCGGTCCACGCGATCCGCTGAGCCTATGTGCAATTTGACATGGCGATCCAAGATTTCGCGTTCGGGTTTTTGCGCTTCCTCGGGAACCACTTGATCAAATGCCACATATAGAAACATCGGCTGATATACGTGATTGACCGAGTCCGAGATCACGGTAATTTCCAACTCATGGTTTCGTAGTTCCTTACCCATTTGGCGAGCTACCTGGTTGGCTACAATGGTGCCACCTACGCCACCGCCTAAAATGACAATCTTCTTCATAAGGTTTTCTCCTCTCTAATCTGAAAATGATGAGGAACAGGGACTGCAAAACGGTTGCTGTTTATCGCAGCTTTTTGACTTGCACCTTGAAAATTCCGTCATCTTCGGAGTTGGCGACTATTTCATGGCCAGCCCGCGCTACCCATTCGGGGATGTCCTTAGCTGACCCGGCGTCCGATGACCATACCTCAAACGTTGTACCGACGGGTTCTTGGCGAATTCCTTTAATGAGTTCCATCAGAGGCCCCGGACAAAATGAACCTCGCGCATCAATGACTTTCACGTCTTCCACTGTGTTAGCCTCCTTTATGTCCAACCCTACTGCTTTATGCTAAAAGGTGAAGGTGGGTTGTCCTTCGGATTTGGTCAGAAATCCAGCGACACCCATTACATCATCAAATATTGCGCTTAGGTCAGCTAATGTCCAGTGGTAAACATCCATCACAAGACCGCAGGCGTAAATTTTTACCTCTCCAAAGTCTTTAGCCTGTTGGAATAGCTCAATGAAACTTTGGCCACCGGTTTCTTCAATTCGTTTTGCTACGGGGCCTTTGATAATCGAGGCCTCGGCTACCTGGGGATCTTTATGAAATGCCGGCAAAGCTTCCATAGACACAAAGATGTTTACGGTTTTACCGTAACTGCTGGCCACGGCCGAGAGCATCGCTGCAGCATGCAGGCGACTATATTCTCCGGAGATCAGCATTAAGTTCATCGTTTCTTCGGCCATTGAGACACCTCCTAAAAATTTTCCCGCCAATCGCAATTTATTCTACCACCCGGGGTACGATATATAAATACCGGTACAGCGGGATAATTAGAGGCGTAATTAGTTAATTTTTTCACGTACCCAGGTAGGGTATATGGATCATTGCCCATAATTATTGTAATTATTAGTAGGGATTCGGTGTTTGCAGCGAGTCTCTTAGGGCCCTATTATCGTTGCCTTTGGCAAGGGAGATTATGCGGCCTATAGACTGGCTGCGGTTCTCCCTTCGGATCCATGCAAGGCCTCGTCATAGTCGCGGAAACACTGGTGCTTGCTTAACGTGCACCGAGTAGTGGACTTTTTTGGTGTCCGCTGATAAAATAAAGCCATGCATACAGAAGCAGCGATAATCCGAGGTCAGGTGTTCTCCGCATGGACAAGGTCTCTGCATGTGCGGCCGATTCAGCCGGACGAGCGCGAAGCGTGGCGGACGTTAATGGCGAGGCATCACTATCTGGGATTTCGCGGACTGGTCGGGGAATCGCTGTATTATGTCGCGTGTGTCGAGAACGAATGGGTGGCCTTGCTGGGATGGGCCGCCGCAGCCTGGATGTGCCGGCCTCGGGATCAGTGGATTGGGTGGACCCGCGCCCAGCAATGGGCGCGCCTGCGCTTTGTCGTAAACAATGCGCGATTCCTGATTTTACCGGATGTGCGGGTACCGAATTTAGCGTCGAAAGTGCTCGCGCTCAATACCCGGCGCCTGAGCGCCGATTGGCAGGCCGTCTACGGTCATCCGGTCGTGCTGGCCGAAACCTTCGTGGATCCTGCCCGCTTCGCGGGCACGAGTTATCGAGCCGCGGGGTGGCAGTACTTAGGAGACACGCAGGGATTCGCCCGTCATCACCATCGATACGTGCGGCACGGCCATCCGAAAGGCCTGTGGATTAAGGCGTTGGACCCGGATGGTCCGGCGGTCCTGCAGGCGCCCTTTCTCTCGGCCGCGTTGACGCAGGGGGCGCTCACCATGTTGGATTTTAATGCCTTGAATTGGAGTGGTCCGGGCGGGTTGCGAGAGCGCCTGACCCATTTGACCGACCCTCGCCACCGACGGGGGATCCGGCACGCCGTAGACCAGGTGCTGGTGTTGGCGCTGGCCGCAGTCTTAGCGGGCCAGCGCAACTATATTGCCATCAGCGACTGGATTCACGATCTCAGTCCGGAGCAGCGGGCGGCCTTCGGGTGCCCGCGGTGGGGCACGACCTACAAAGTGCCCAGTGAGCCGACGATTCGCCGGGTCCTCCAACAGGTGGATGCCGATGAGGTGGATGTCATCTTTAGCGGGTGGTTGGCCGAGGAAAGCCGGCGTTTGGGGGATGCGATCGCGGTGGACGGCAAAAGTTTACGCGGATCTGGACATGGCGCGCGTCCGCGCGCCGTACATCTACTCGCGGGATTCGTCCATCGTACCGGGCAGGTCATTGGACAAGTCGACGTCGAGCGCAAAACCAACGAGATTCCCAAGATCCGGGATTTACTAGACCCCCTGGAGATCACCGGCCAAATTGTCACCGTGGATGCCCTACATACGCAACGCAAAACGGCCGCTTATTTGGTGGAAGAAAAACAGGCCCATTATGTGATGGAGGTCCAAGGGAATCAGGCCAGCATGGAAGAGGCCATCGCGGCCGTCAGCCGCGAGAATTTTTCCCCCTCCGGCCACGACGATCGATCGGGGTCATGGGCGCGTGGAAAGGCGGGTCGTGCGGAGCACGACGGTGCTGAATGACTACCTAGACTGGCCTCCATCTCGGCAAGCCTTTCGCATCGATCGCCATGTCACCGATTTGGATGGAGGCAACCCGCGCGACGAGGTGGCGTTTGGCATCACCGATCTGACCCCGGATCAGGCCGATGCCGCCACGATCGGGTGCCTCGTTCGCGGGCATTGGGGCATCGAGACCCGCCTCCACTGGGTTCGCGACGTGGTCTATGATGAAG
>JAJYHT010000055.1 GCA_021784595.1 Bacillota bacterium
AGCCAAGGAGGGCGTAGACGTGTCAGCCATTGATGAGCACGCCGATTATTTCCAGCAGTTGATGCAACGAATCGAGCAGCACCAAGCTTTGGTGGCCGTGGTAGGGCTGGGCTACGTAGGGCTTCCGCTAGCGGTGGAACATGGTTTGTCAGGATTTCGCGTCATTGGGTTGGATGATAATCCGGTGAAAGTGGAGAAGGTCAATCGTGGTGAGAACTACATCAACGATGTCAATGACGAAGACCTCAAACGGTTGGTTGACGCTAACCGGATTTCGGCTACCGTGGATTATGCGCGGTTAACTGAGGCCGATGTTATTATCATCTGCGTGCCAACCCCTTTAACCATAAACAAGGAACCGGATCTATCCTATATTTTAAGTGTTGCGGATAAAGTGCGAGGTATTATGAGACCGGGTCAACTGATTGTGCTGGAAAGCACCACCTATCCGGGCACTACCGAAGAAGTCTTGGAACCGGTCTTGGAAACCAGCGGCCTGACCGTGGGTACGGAATTCTTCTTAGCGTTTTCCCCCGAACGGGTCAATCCGAGCGACCCCGTATACAAGACCCACAATACTCCGAAATTGGTGGGTGGAGTCACGGCTCGGTGTCTTGAGGCTACTCGCGCCCTATATGCTCAGTCCATCATCGACGTGGTGCCGGTATCATCCCCTCGAGTGGCAGAACTGTCAAAGGTCTTCGAAAATACCTATCGTGCGGTAAATATTGCCCTGGTTAACGAACTCGCTCTGTTGTGCGACCGTATGCAGCTTAGTGTGTGGGAAGTATTGGAGGCGGCAGGCACCAAGCCGTTTGGCATTCAAATTTTTCAACCCGGCCCGGGGGTGGGCGGGCATTGCATACCACTGGATCCGTTTTATTTAAGTTGGAAAGCGAGAGAGTATGACTTCTCCACGCGGTTTATCGAATTGGCTGGCGAAATTAATTTGAGGATGCCCTATTTTGTGCTGGACAAGATAACTCGAGCCCTGAACGACCACGAAAGAGCCCTAAAGGGCTCTCATGTCCTGTTGTTGGGAGTTGCCTACAAAAAGGACATCAATGACGAACGGGAATCCCCTGCGTTAAAAGTGTTTGAACTGCTGGAGGATTCCAAGGCCCATGTGTCCTACTATGATCCATTTGTTCCTAGGGTCAAGCCGCACACCTTTTTCTCCAGAGAAATTCGTTCTGTTGAATTATCGGCAGAACTTTTAGAACAGCAAGATTGCGTGGTAATTACCACCGACCACACGTCGGTGGATTACCAGTGGGTGGTAGACCACAGTAGCTTGGTGGTAGATTCCCGCAATGCGACCAAAAATGTGGCGCGTCACCGCGAGCGCATTGTTTTGCTTTAAGTGCTTTGGTATCGGGCGTCTTAGGGCAGGAAGGAAAAGGATAAATGGCACCCCTAAAAATGGGTCTTATTGGATGTGGTAAAATCGGCCAAAAACATCTTCAGGCCTTGGTGCATCAAAAGCATTTTGCGCTGATGGCTACCGCGGACACCGATCTTAGCCGAGCAGAGGCGGCGGCGGTTGCATTTGATGCCAACGCTTTTAGTGGAGTAGAGCAAATGCTGGACGGTGTCGAATTGGATGCGGTGATTGTTGCCACTCCTTCAGGCCTTCATAAACCCATGGCGCTGGCTGCCTTAAATCACAATTGTCATGTTTTGATTGAAAAACCGATGACGCTTTGTTACGCCGATGCGATAGACATTTTGAGTGTGGCAGAAACCAAAGAACGCGTGGTGTCGGTGACTCAGTTCAACCGTTTGCTGCCGGCGGTGTCGCGAATGCTCCAAGCAGTGGACCAAGGCAGGTTGGGCAATTTGGTCAATGGGGGGATCTCCGTTCGCTGGGCACGTCCCCAGTCTTACTATGATGAAGCTTCGTGGCGTGGGACACGGGCGATTGACGGGGGAGTGCTGTTTAACCAGGCGATTCACGCGCTCGATGTACTGTTGCAGGCCATGGGACCGGTAACCGAAGTGTTCGCCCACGCGACGACGTTGACGCATCAGATTGAGGCAGAAGACACTGTGGCGGGCAGTTTGCGATTTGCATCAGGAGCGCTCGCTTCTTTAGCCGCCACCACCTCGGTGCCCCATACCAACTTAGAAGAGCGCATCACGCTGGTGGGTGACGAGGGTGTGGTGGTCATTGGGCCCACGATCAACCGAATTCAGGTGTGGCGACTAGACGGCGATGACGAGGACGAGGTCCGGCGCGAACTGGCAGAAATGCCGGCACGGGCTGGATGGCAAAGTCATGCGGACGCTTTGGTGGATTTTTCAGAGGCTATCCGGCAGCATCGCCAGCCTAAACTTTCGGGAGAGAGCGCGGTCATGAGTGTGGCGGTAGTAGAAGCCCTGACAAAATCGGCACTAGAGCATCGTCCCGTGCTATTAAGCGAGGTGATGGGACAATGAACAGACCCGCCAGCCAAGGCCAAGACTGTATTATCGAGGATGGCGCCAAATTTGGCGATGGGGTCCATTTAGGCCATCGGGTTGTGGTGCACCGCCTCACAGTGATTGAAGACGATGTGAGGGTGGCTGATGGCGCCATTCTAGGCAAAGAACCATCGCGGTCCAAAACCAGCACCCTAAAAACCGGCGCTTTGGAACCTTTGGTAATCGGACGTGGCACCCAAGTAGGAACCTACGCCATTTTATATGCCGGGACCCGTTTGGGCGAGGACTGCTTTGTGGCCGACAGCGCGCAAGTTCGGGAACGTTGCCTGATTGGGAAAAATGTGGTGATTGGGCATAACAGCACAGTGGAAAATGACACCATCATTGGAGATTACACGAAACTGCAAACGGCGGTCTATCTCACCGCCAAAAGCACGGTGGAGGACCATGTGTTTTTGGCGCCTATGGTAACCACCACCAATGATCCCTACATTGCACGGACAGACGCCCGGCATGCGGCCACCCGCGGGCCGCACATTCACCGCGGTGCTCGGATAGCAGGGGCTGCGGTGTTGTTGCCGGGAGTGGATATTGGACAAGAAGCGGTGGTTGCGGCAGGCGCTGTGGTGACCAAAGATGTGCCACCCTATCAATTGGTAATGGGAATCCCGGCAAAGGTAGTGCGCGAAACCCCTTCCGAGCAACTGCTGTTTTTACCCGAGACTACGCATCAGGAGGACAAATGAGCATTCCATCATTTACGCTAAGCCGACAAATGGCACTGTTAAGTCCGGCCATTGGGGATCGCCTCACCGAGGTCATGGCCTCGGGCCAGTTCATTCTCGGTCCGGTAGTCACCCAATTTGAAACGGAGATCGCCACTGTCATCGGAGCGCGTCATGCGGTCGGCGTGGCCAATGGATCCGATGCCTTATACTTGGCATTGCTGGCCTTGGGAATCGGGCCGGGAGACGAAGTGCTGACCACACCGTTTACTTTTTTCGCCACGGCGGGCAGTATTTTAAGAACAGGCGCAAAACCGGTCTTTACTGACATACAACTGGATACTTTTAATATGGACCCGGACATAGCATTGGCTCGGGTTACCCCTCGGATTCGGGCAATGCTGCCGGTCCATTTGTTTGGCTTAATGACCGACATGACCGCATTGGCGCGCGGATATGCGGGACCCATCGTGGAAGATGCGGCACAAGCCATAGGGGCTAGCCTTTATGGCCATGCCGCTGGCACGATGGGTTCGCTGGGGTGTTTTAGCTTTTTTCCCACCAAAAACTTAGGCGCTTTTGGTGACGCTGGTTTGGTCACTTCCGAAGACGGCGCATTGGCGGCTAAAGTTCGGGTTTTGCGAGTGCATGGTGCTTCCAAGAAATACTTTCATGATACGTTAGGAATCAACTCGCGGATCGATGCGGTGCAGGCGGCCATATTATCCGTTAAGCTGCCCTACCTGGCCGAATGGACTAAGCGCCGGATTGCGGTGGCCGCGCGCTATACTAAGGGCCTAACCCAGTTGGGTGTTTCCGAGATAGTTTGCCCGATTACGCCGGAGGGCTTTGTGCATGTCTTTCACCAATATACCATCCGAGCATCAAGACGCGACGCCTTGGCCGCCTACTTAAAAGAACAGGGGATTGGCACGACCGTCTATTACCCATTGTCACTGCATTTGCAGCCTGTGTTCAAGGATTTGGGGTATAAGGCGGGGGATTTTCCCCATAGCGAGACAGCGCAGGAGACGGTGCTGTCATTGCCGATGTTTCCCGAACTGCTCGATAGCGAAGTGGATCAAGTGGTACAAGCGATTGCCGCATTTTATGGGCACCGTGCATGAAAGTCGTCACGGTTGTCGGTGCACGTCCGCAGTTTATCAAAGCTGGTGTGGTGTCTCCTGTTTTACGGGCTCGGGCGGCAGAGGTTTTGGTCCATACGGGACAACACTATGACGCTCAGTTATCCGACATTTTCTTTCGGCAGTTGTCCATACCTCGTCCAGACTATCAATTGGCGGTGGGCTCGGATCATCATGGAGCTCAAACTGGTCGTATGCTGATGGGGTTAGAACCGATCTTGCTGGATGAGCGTCCTGACGTAGTCATGATTTATGGGGATACCAATTCGACTTTGGCCGGAGCTTTAGCGGCGGCTAAACTAGGAATCCCGGTGGCGCACGTGGAGGCCGGTTTGCGCAGTTTCAACCGCGCTATGCCCGAGGAAATCAATCGCATCGTGGCAGATCACATGGCATCTAGATTATATTGTCCTACTCCCGCTTCCCAAGCCAATCTCGCTCGGGAAGGCATTACTGCCGGGGTGATTTTGACCGGGGATGTGATGGATGAACTGGTGGTCCGCATCGAACCCGTTGCCTATTTGCTGCAATCGATGGGCGTCAGAGCCTGCGAGTACACGTTGGTGACCGTGCACCGGCAAGAAAACACCGATGACAGGAATCGGTTGGCCGGCATACTAGACGCCCTCATGAAAGTCCCCGGCCCCATTTTATGGCCGATTCATCCGCGTACGCGCCAACGTCTAATTGATTACGGGTTGGGCAGCCGAATGCCCGATGCCGTGCATCGATTGGAGCCGCTGGGTTACGCGGAAATGATTACATTAGAGCGTTATGCTGCCCAGATATTGACTGACTCTGGAGGGGTTCAGCGGGAAGCCGCAGCCTTAGGAGTCCCGGTATATATCCTGCGCCAGGAAACTGAGTGGGTAGAATTGGTCGAGTCGGAGCGCGCAGTGCTGGTGGGCACTGATCCTTTAGCAATCGTCGACGCCGTTTCGCAAGGGAAAGCCAAGCCTTACCCATTAGTATTGGAGACAAACCCTTCTGAAAGAATTGTTCAGGACTTAATCGAGCAATATGCCAAATAGTGGAGGATTAGCATGCGCGACAACTTTTTACCTTATAATCAGCCGGATATAGACGAAGAAGAGGTGCAGGCGGTAGCGGATGCGATTCGCTCCCAGTGGATTACCAGGGCCGGCATTACGGCCCAATTCGAATCGGATCTTTCTTCTTATCTGGACGGTGCTCCCGTGATGGCGTTGTCTTCATGCACAGCGGGCATGCATTTGGCTCTGCTGGCAGCGGGAATTGGACCCGGGGATGAAGTGATTACCACGCCTTACACCTTTGCAGCCTCCGTTAACGTCATTATCCATGCCGGAGCCAAACCGGTGTTGGTCGATATCGACCCAGAGACCGGGAATATCGATCCCAACCGGATTGAAGACCGCATCGGGCCGAAAACAAAAGCCATATTGCCCGTGCATTATGCCGGGCATCCAGTAGATCTGGATGCCATCAATCAGCTGCGCGATCAGCACCATCTGCTGGTGATCGAGGATGCCGCACATGGTATCGCCAGCACCTATCATGGCAGGAAAATTGGGACCCACGGCAATATAACGGCCTTTTCGTTTTATGCTACCAAAAATTTGACCACCGGAGAGGGCGGCGCGGTAGTGGTGCCAGATCCCGAGATGGCGGACAAGGTGCGGATGCTCTCTTTGCACGGCATGTCGCGCAATGCGTGGAATCGCTACGAGGAAAAGGGATCATGGTTTTACAGCATTGAACTGCCAGGATTTAAATATAACATGACCGATATTCAAGCCGCGATGGGTCGCGTTCAGCTCAAAAAACTTCCCCGGATGCAAGCACGGCGCCAAATGTTGGCACAGCATCTTACTCGAGGTTTGGAAGGCTTGCCTGTCACTACGCCGCAAGAACGGGCAGACGTGGAGCACGCCTGGCATCTATACCCGCTACGAGTGAATTTAGAAGAAATTAATGGAGACCGAGGAGACATCATTAATGATCTCAAGGCATTAAACATTGGCACCTCGGTTCATTTTATTCCCATTCATCTTCACCCCTATTACCAAAAGGCGCTAGGATTGAAGCCAGGAGACTTTCCTTTGGCCGAAGCATTCTACCAACGGGAAATCTCCTTGCCGCTCTATCCTACTATGACTGAGCGGGATGCCGACGACGTGCTAGAGGCGCTGTCGGTGTCGTTGTCACGTAGGATGCGGTGAACTGACGTGCAATTAATGCAGTTGCTGATCAAGCGCCTTATGGACCTTGTGTTGGCTATCCTGTTAAGTGTTCTCACACTGCCTCTCTTTTTAGGCATTGCGATGGCCATTCGGCGCGATTCGCCGGGACCTGTGTTTTTTAAACAAACCCGCATTGGCCGTAACGGACAGCCATTTGTCATATGGAAGTTTCGCACCATGCGGCTCGGAGCGGATCAGGAGTGGCACCCTCCGCGTGCTGAGGAATTTGACAGCTACCAGTTTCAGGATGCGGGCGATCCTCGCATCACCGCCATCGGCCAATGGCTGCGCAAGACCTCGCTCGATGAGCTGCCCCAGCTCTACAACGTGCTGCAAGGCTCAATGTCGCTAGTAGGCCCCCGCCCAGAGATCCCCGAAATGGTAGCGCTCTATGCCACACCCATGCACCGTCGGCACCGAATGAAACCGGGCATTACGGGGTTAGCGCAGGTATCGGGTCGAGGGGATCTCACCACCAGAGAAACCTTGCGTTGGGATCTTGACTACGTCGATCACTGGAACCTTTGGCTGGATATGAAAATTTTATGGTGGACCCTGGAGATCGTTATTCGTAAAGAAGGAGCCAAATGAACTGGGACGATCATTAAGCTCTTGAGTCCGCAGGATTTTGTTGATGGGACGGCGAATATATTCAAGAAATTGCCAAGTTGGAAAGGAATACAAAATGCATATAGTGTCGATATTGCCCCTTTTAGTCTTGATTTTGGTGGTGGTTGGGCTGAGAGCGCGCCGGACGATGACCAGCCAGCCTGTCCGCCCAACCATGTTAATCGTGCGCATTGTTATTTTGACGTTGCTGGGAATTCTTCTGCTGTTTGGTTTGGTGCCACAAATCTCTCTGCTGGTGGGCCTCGGCATTGGATTGGCGGCAGGACTGGCGCTTGGTTTTTACAGCCTCAAGCACACTCAATTCGACAATACTGGTGGCGAGGTGCGGTATAAGGCTAATCCCTATTTAGGCGGGCTGGTAGTTTTGCTGTTGGTGTTGCGTATGGCCGTTGATTTCAGCAGTATCGATTCAATCCTCCAAACAGAAGCGCCCGCCGTTCATCATGCTTTACAATGGCAACAAGGACCCTTGTCATTGGCCTTATATTTTTTGTTTCTTACCTATTGGGTCTTTTATTACATCGGTGTGTTGAAAAAGGCGCGAGCCCTGCCCAAGATTCCGCCTGCAGTCAGCTAACTCAGGGGATGGGATAGCGACTGCCAGATGATTTGGGATAGGCTCTCAATCGTGGCGATGCCATAAGCCTCGGTAGGGTTGTTGCGCGACAAGATGCATACAATGTAGTTTTGACCCGCCCCCGTGATGTGGCCGATACTGTTGATTTCCCAGCCCTCAGAGCCGATGGGAAGCCACCCATTCTTAAGGGCTGCCGTGACATTGCCAGGCAGTCCTCCCGAGACGCCCCAATCCTCGAACCCCACGATATGGGTCATGAGATTCGCGGCATAAGCTTGCGACGCAGAGGTCAATATCGCATTAGGGTAACATAAGAGGCGCAAGAGTCGTATTTGGTCAGCCGCACTGGTAGTGGTAAGCCCCCAATACCCGTTTCGCCCCGGAATGGTTTGGCTCATCCCGGCGGTATCTAGAAAGTCTTGGATGCCGTGCGATCCGCCTGCCATAAACCACAGCGAGGTGGCAGCCTGGTTACTGCTGTCTTCGATCATGGGAATCATCAGTTGCTGCTCGGCTTCTGACAAGGGCATATGGTCGCGCTGGCTGTCCCACAAGAGCGTGGCCATGATGGTCACCTTGATGATGCTGGCAGTATCAAAGCGCAAGCCTGGATTTAGGACATAGGTGGTGTGGGTTGCGCTGTTGTAGAGGTCAATGGATACTATGCTCTGCCGGGTTGCCAGATATTGCGCCCATGGTGTGGCCAACGGGTTTTCAGAAGAGATTAGAGCGCTCTGCAGTTGGTTCATGATGGTTTGGTGCTCCGCTAGTTGACGTGCGGGTGTCCACGTTAAATATTGTGAGGCCGCGTTTACGGCGCGGGCAATCGTAGGGGTGGTTGATTGACGCTGCAATTGCTGTAGTAATGACAAAACATCTTTCGGTTTAAAATCGACGAGTCCGCCACTCACCTGTTGGAGTTGGCTAATGGTGGACTGCCAAAACTCCGCAGCGCTACGCCACTGGTCTTTCAGCTTGGCTAGTGCGGCTAGACTTTTGGCGTTGGCAACGGCTTTGGCCAGCATTCGCGCATTAAGTTTTATCCACGGGGATTCAGTGGCCAGGAGGTCCCTGCCAGCGGTTAATGCGTTTTGGCGCGCTTGCTGTAAAATGTCGGCCTGGGCAACGATGGCGACCGCGTGCAAAGCCGTAGGATTTACCCACCAAAGAGGGAATGGGCCCCAATTTTTTGCGGTCACGCGATGGCGAAGAAAAAGGAGATCCATTTTCATCGGGGGAGACAAGCTTTGAACGATAGCTTGCGCTAAAATCTGGTTAACCAAGGTTTTCTGGCGGATAAATATGGATCTTTGATGGTAGAAAAATCCGATACTGACTGCGACGAGAAGGCTTACCAGCACAACGCCTAGAACTCTCGCATGCCTTCTCTGCAGTGCTTTCGCCCGGGTTTGCCGATGGCCGTCAGGGAATTTAAGCGGCGCTGCATTCATGATTATCCCCCTCCCCAGAGCAGTAGCTGACGTGTCACGAGCACTCGCTTTGGCAGCCATTTACCCTTTATAACGTCAGAGGTTTTGTCCTCGTGACTCCTATGCATTAGGTAAGATATGGGATAGATGTGAAAAAATATAGCTAGGGGACATAAGGATCCCCACAGCCGATGAGGCTGTGGGGATATTTTTAAACGAGTCTGGCTAGAAGGGATAAAAAAGCGAATGCAGCGCCCTTTCTTGTCGACCACCGAGAGCCATGATGATTGCGTCCCTCTATTTGACGGTCATTGATTGTAAGAATGCCAAATTTTTTAGCTCCGAAGACTCCCCGGGCCCGGGGAGATTTTAAACGCAAGAATTGCAATCCGACTACCTATCAAGGTGAGGTCAGCGGCAAGATCCGCGAAGCCAGGAATGGATGAAGGGCCCGGTGATGCTTCGGCAAATGATGGCGCGATTCAAGCAGGACTTAGAGATAAGTCGGGTAAAAACGTTCTCTGCGCGCATCAAGCCGCTACCGACTGTGTTGGGAAGCAATCCTCAAGTAATACCACTTGCGTAATGCTACCAGGCTCCAGACTGTTTCGACTACCCCAAAAGGCCAGGTTCCCGCCAAGAACCCATAGCTTGCAGATCCCAAGCAGGATATCGCAAACGCCAAAGTAAACCACACGGACCGCGATTCCAGAGCATAAAACACCATCATGAGAGTGACCACGGTAGCCCCATAGGCAGTTAGCATCAATATCACCCTTACCAATTTTGGCACAGTTCTGTTACCATTGTAGGCGTTTTGTTGCCCACTGGATATATCTTAAAGGGGAACAGCGAGGCGGATAACGATGTACCATCTCCAGGCCAACATTTCATCTCACTATAGGGCTTATGTCTCGGCGACAATGCGGGCATACAATGGCTTGAGGACGCAAAAAGGACACACCGCATATCCTTGCGCTAGTTTATTTCTCGTTCGAAGTCCTCGCTGCCTGGAATGAGAGCAGTCACGGCCACACCTGCCCAACTCAGTGCTATGCCTAATAGTAATCCGATCCACGGGATGCCCCGATGCAGTCCGATCCGCCACCCTAAGTATGTAGGAACCAGCCAAAAGATGATGGCTGCCAGGATAATCGGAGAGAGTAGGGTCAAGGGGGCTGTTCATCTTTCTTTAGGTTTTATCTCAGTATATGCGAAGACAACTCGTCTAAGGAATATTCCCGTCGTCGTTCCCCTCCGCGCGATAAATCGGGTATCATAAATTTTGATGAAGACGATGCGGTTTCTCTTTTTGACCCAATATTATCCTCCCGAGCCGGGAGCCGCGTCTCTGCGCCTTCAAGCCATGGCCCAGCAATTGATGCGTCATGGACATCGTGTAGAGGTGGTCACGGCTTTTCCTCATCATTTAGGGACCAAACGGGAGACAGCGCATAAAGGCCGATTCCTCTTTACAGAGACTGTAAATGGGGTCCCGGTTACTCGCACCTGGATTTGGCCGGTTCCACCCGGGCGATTTTGGCTTCGCTTGATCAATTACTTTTCTTTCGTGGTAACAAGTTTTTGGGGATTGCTGCGATCCAAACGTCCAGACTTTGTGATTGTGGAATCACCTCCTTTGTTTTTAGGCATCACCGCCTACATTTATGGACTGGTAAGGCAAGTGCCCTACATTCTTTCTGTATCGGATTTATGGCCTGAATCGGCAGTCGCCCTGGGATTGGTAAAAAATCGACAGGTAATCAAATGGTCCGAGCGGCTGGAATATTTTTTATATCGGCACGCTGCTTATGTGTCCGGGGTGACCGAAGGTATTTGCCGCACCGTACGGGAGACCAAAACCATTGCGTCCGACCGAGTGTTGTTTTTTCCAAACGGAGTAGACACCGAACTGTTTCGCCCAGTGCCTCCTTCGGCTGAATTGGCGGACAGGCTTGGAGTGCGGGGCAAGCATGTCTTCTTGTATCCCGGCACCATAGGTTATGCGCAAGGACTTGAGGTTGTCTTGGGAGCAGCCGAATTGTTGCGGGATCGGTCGGATATTGTGTTTTTGCTGGTGGGGGAAGGACCGGTTAAAGCCTCGTTAATGAAACAAGTCGAACAAAAGAACCTTACCAACGTCAAGTTCGAGGCACTGCAGCCCGTCGAACGAATGTCCCTCTACTTTGCACTGGCGCGGGCTGTGGTGGTCCCCTTGCGAAAGCACAAACTTTTTGCCGGGGCTAGACCGAGTAAGGTTTTTCCGGCTTGGGCAGCAGGCGTTCCGGTGATATTTGTCGGAGAGGGCGAGATGGCCGAGCTGATTGAAGTGGCTGGCGGGGGGATGGTGACCCCTCCAGAGGACGACTTTGGACTCAGCATGGCGGTGGATTTTCTATCTCGCATTACCGACCATGAGTGGCGTGTTATGGCTGGGGCGGGAAGAGATTATGTCTTGGAGCACTATACCTGGCAAGGCATTGCCGACCGATGGATAAAGGGAGTAAAACGGCGTGTTTAAGGCCATGGGCTGGCTGTTTGCTACCCAAGTGGCGGGGGTGCTGGTTGCTCTTGGGGTCGGGGTGCTGTTGAGCCGCTACCTGGGAGCGCACGGACAAGGCTTGTACCAATTGACAATTTTGGTCCCTGTGGCTTTGACCTTGATGGTGGCGATTGGAGGCAGTGCTGCCCCAAGTTTTTTAGTGGCTCGAGGGGAGTCAATACCAGACATTATGGGCTGGATTTTAGTTTTAGCGGCGGGATCGACCCTTTTGGCGGCGACTCTGCTTACGATATTTCCTGTGTTATGGCCGCAATTGGTACGGGAGGCCATCGCTGCGCACCTTCGCCTATGGCTTTTGGGCTATGTGCCGCTGCAAATTGTGGCCAACGGCGCAGTGGCTATTTTGGTCGCGAAAAATCAGATGGTGCAAGTGTTTTGGGCAGGCATAGCGCCCCGCCTCGGACAGTTGGCCGCATTGCTGGTGTTCACCGCCTACCCTGGGCTAACCGTTTTTACCGCGGCGATGGTCTATGTACTGATGCCGCTTGTAGCCATCACTATCGCCGTAACAACGTTAAGACGGCAAGCCATGCCGAGATATCGCGGTGCCGTCATCAGGCAAGCGCTCTCGTTTGGGATTCGGGGACACTTGGGCAACGTGGCGCAGTTTCTCAACTATCGATTAGGGCTATACTTTACGGGTTTAATGCTGATGCCGCGGCAAGTCGGTTTTTATTGGCTGGCCGTAACCGTATCCGAACTGCTGTGGTATGGTCCCGGCGCATTGGCGGGAGTGCTGCTGCCTCGAGTTGCCAAGGGGCTGAAGTCGGGTCGCGACACCGCGTTGCTGGCTAATTTGGCAGGATGGGCATCCTGGGTGACAGCCTCGGCGATGGCTCTAGTCGCCCCATGGCTGGTGCCCGCCATTTGGGGCAAACCGTTCGCCGGGGCTGTGCCTATCTTGTGGGTGCTGTTGCCCGGTGCCGCCGTTTTTGCCTGGTCCAAGGTCTTAAGCGGGGATTTGGCTGGTCAAGGCTATCCGCAATGGGGGACCTGGTCGTCGTTAGCGGGGTTTGGCGTGCTGCTCTTGGGAGGATTGGCCGCGGTGGCGAACCGTCAGGTAGTGTGGATGGCCAGTGCCCAAAGCGCATCTTATGCGGTGGCCACTGGCATCATGGTATGGGGATTTCTCCGCGTCCATTCAGCAGAGGGAATGGGTTGGGAAGCTCTTTTTGTCCCGCGAGTCCGCGAATGGCGGCGCTTAGTGCGGGGAGGGGTTTCAACCCCATGAAGCCGCGAATTTTGGTGTTGGGACACTATCCATTGGATGTTTTGGACCGGGCGCCTAAGGTCCGAACCTACCGCATGATAGAAGCATTGGCTAAAAAGGCTTTGGTGACGGTGGTCACTGGCACACGATCTGAACGGGGAGCCAGCCTGCGGCAGGCTGGCGGGCTGCTCGAACACATCGATGCCATCTATCTAGAGAGCGGCAGTTCAACGGCGACCTTTGCCGATTTATGGTTTTTGCATCAAGCGCACCTACGACAAATTCCCTTGGGAATATTTGTACGTGACGCGTATCAAATGTTCCCAGACCTGTATCCTGCTAACGGTGCGAAAGGTCGCATTTTGAGCGGGCTATATAAGATGACATTACGGTTCTATGCGGCCTGGGCTACCGCGCTGTTTGTTCCTACGGCAGGACTAGGGGCGGTGGTGCCAGGAAAACGGCATATATTGCTTCCTCCCGCCGGCTATTGGGCGCCACGCGTTACCCGGCGGGGGGGAGTGCCTCGCATCGTGTATGTGGGAGCGGGCGGTCCTCATGATGGGATTGAGTTGCTGCTGGACGCATACGCCGCTCTGGTCCGCACGATGCCTCAAGTGGAGTTGTGGCTGGTGATGAGGCCAAAGGACCGGCCCAAAGACAGAGCAATGCCTGCTGGGGCAGTTCTATTAGAGGCGTCGGGCACTAGGCTTCAATCCTTGATGCAACAAGCGTCGATTGCGGTGATACCACGCGCAGACACTGCCTACAATCGCTTGGCGCTGCCGGTTAAACTCATGGATTATTTGTCCCAAGGACTGCCAGTGGTAGTGACAGCGGGCTCAGAAGCGGCGCGGGTGGTGGCCGAGGCTGAAGTGGGACTGGTGGTGGGACACCATCCTGAGGCGTTGGCGGCCGGTTTATTGCGGATATTGTCCGACGAGAATCTGCGTGACGCAATGTCCCAAAGAGCCTATGCGTTTATTCTTTCGCAAAACTTGTGGGACCACCGGGCGGACACCGTCTTGAAGACGCTTTGCCCGGATGGTCCCCTGTGAGACTAAGGCTTAAACGTGGCTTCTGGTACGGGTGATGTAGCACCCGTGTTCCAAATCAGAACATATTGGCTGGCGCTCGGCACCTGAATGGTCACCTCGCCGGTATGGGTTTGGTCAGGAAAAACGTGAACCACATCGGATCCGGGAGCTGAGGCGTCAATTGGATAAGGAAAGAACGACGTACCCGCAGATAGGCCGTTGGTTGCATAGTCATTCCAGGAGTATGCGGTGGAGCCGGGCACGACCACGGTGAAATCGTTAAGAGCAAGTGAAACCACAGAACTGGTAGGGTTGTACACCGACAGCCCTATGCGATACAGAGAAAGACTGGCGCCCGACGATGTCGCGTGCCCTTCGTTGACGACGCTGGTGACATGAATGCCTAAATCGGTATACGGCCCAGCTCCAGGCGGTACGGGTGCCGACTCTGTGGTTGTCGGCGCAGAGCTGGTCGCGGGCGCCACGGTCGGGCTGGGACTGCTGGAGCTAGGAGATGGAGAAGAAGCGCTTGGCGACGGGTTCGAAGAACTGGTCGTAAAAGGCGTTGTGGACTTGGAAGGCATAGACTTAGGGGACGCCGTGGCACCGCAACCCGTCAAAATGAACGAGCCTAATGCTAAAATGGAGAGAAACCGCCGAGACCGTCTTGATGTCATACCGCGTGCACCTCGTTTCACTGGGAATTGGCTCCGGTGGAGAAATGGGTCACCGTTGTCTGTGTTGCTAACGCCGTCCAGTAGCCTTGGGTTTCAAACGGCATGCGCCAGGAGGCCACTCCGCCCAATCCATCTTGAATGGCGAGTTCCAAGCGATCTTTGAATGACCGGGATGTTTCATCCCACCACTGATTTTGACCGATTTGCCATGTGTTGATCACTTGCTGCAAGGCGGTTTGGGTGGCTTGATCATACACCCCCGGGCTTGCTCCGGCTACATTGAAATCTTCTTGGAACGCTTGCACGTCACTTTGGGTGGCTGTGCCGTAATATCCGTCGATCCATAGCAAAGGGGGCGGCGTCTGTCCGTTTGTGACGGCGTAGCGCAACAAGATATAGTTTAACAGCGCCTGCAAGTTTTGTACTTGGGGATTAAAGGTACCTACGTCGGCCACGGAGAGAGCTTGGGTAGGCGCAACTTCCAAAGGGCCGGTAGTAAAGGTGATTTCTTTCTCAACCGGATCCCAAATGGGGGTAATGTTGTCGGTTTGCAGCAAAGCCTGCACGGAACGGTTGGTTTGGTAGCCCGGTGGGTTCGAAAGCCCGGCGTTAACCCCCTGGTTGTTCACGACCCAATAATGACCATAAGGCGCGACGCCCAAGATGAGTTGCTGGGGGTTGACTCCGGTAGCCAAGGCTTGGCTTGCCAGACTTTGCACCCAAGGGTATCCCGCGGTGGGTCCGGGCCATGTCGACGAGTTATGCTCAGGATAGGTCATAATGTTGATCCAATCAACGTAGGGCGCCAGTGCAGCATAGTTGTAAATCGTGTTGGGATAAGGCGAAGGGTAGACGGCTACCATCAGTTTTTTGTTGAGGGCATGGAGGGCTTGCCCCAATGCCATAACGAAATTGGTGTATTGTTGCGAAGCCTGGGCTTTGGTCATGCCCGACGAGGTGTAGGCTCCCGAGTTCTCAAAGTCGATGGTAATCCCGTCCCAATTGTTTTGGGTCACCAATTGCACGATTTGAGTGACCATGGACTGGACATCGGCGGAGGTGGTGATAGGTCCGCTGGCCGGGTTGTAATAGCTGCCGATAGACGGCATGATGAGAACGTTTTGCTGGTGGGCGGCATCGGTAACAGCACTGACATTGGATGCGCTGGCCCACAGGTTGACCGACCACGAACCATCCGTGTTCTGATTGACATAAAACCAAGCTGGCTGGATTACCGATAATTGCGAACCATTTTGCAGCAAGTCTTGATAGGAGGAACTTTGCTGACCATTAACCGGGGGATCGGTAAAAAAACCATAGCCCATTGAGAGCATGCGTCCTGCGGGTTCTGGGCTGAGTACTAATGAGGTGGCATTTGAGGCTTGGGTGCCAACTGCTGCGTCGCCGAAGGCGAGGGTTTGTCCTCCGCTGGTCATGATGTCATACCCTTGGAGATCAGGCGTCATAGCTAGTCCCACCGCGGTCTGGCCGGTCATTTGTTGTGCGGTGGGACTGCCCAGGGCGGTGGCGTCTCCAAAATTGGAGACTTGCCCTTGCGAGTTTAAAATCCAGTAGCCGTGGCCATCGTTGGTAGGCACCAGGCCCACGGCAGTTACCGGCGGCGGTGCAGGAGGGAGTTGGGTGCTGCCAACGTCAGGACCGAAAGGTAAATTTCCTAGTGTCAAGACGTGCAGGACTTCGGAAAAATTATACCCTAGTGCATACAAAATGGCTGGGCTGTCAATGTGTCTCAAGATGCCATTTTGCACCAAGTATACGGGATTGGTGCCATCTAACTGGACCAAGGTGCCGGTCGGGTAGGTGCGCATGGGGCTCGTTACGGCGGGGCCTTGCGCTAGATTAGGCAAGCTCGAGACGACGTGAATTTGGTTCCACTGATAGCCCATGGCCAGGAACACGCTGCCTGAAGCGATGTGGCACAATTGCCCATTAATAACCATATAAACAGCGGAGCTGCCGGCTTGTTGGAACAGACTGCCGCTTGGCTCGTAGGGAACCGGACTGGACAGCGCAGGCCCCATGGGCCAATTGACACTTAAGCTGGGCACGGACTGTACTTGGCTAAACGTATATCCCATGCCGTAGAGGACCGAGGGGCTTTGGATGTGGCGCAGCACTCCTTGCATGACCAGGTAGACGGCGCGATGGCCGGCAGGTTGGATCAATGAGCCTGAAGGAAAAGGCGCTACCAATGGAGAGCCCACGCTATAGTTGGCTAGACTTGGCACGGTCTGGATTTGGCTCCACGAAAAGCCCATGTTTAAAAATAGCGGGGCGTCGGGAATGTGGTGCAAAGTGCCATTAGCCAGATAGAACACAGCGGAATTGCCCGATACCTGAAGCAGACTGCCGCTGGGATAGGTTGTTGTGGGCATGCTGTTGGCTTCAGGCTGATTGCCATAGTTTTGGGCGTCGCCAAAAGGGTATACGGTGCCGTTGATTCCCAATATCCAATAGCCAAGACCATCTGGTGTGGCGGCAATTGAGGCCACGGTAGTCCCGCTCGGGGCATTTCCGTAGTTGACCGCACTGCCCAAGGCATAAACCGATCCTGTGTTGCTGAGCAGAAAAGCTCCCTGGCCAGAGGGAGTCGGGGCCATGCCGACGGCGGTGATTCCGCTGGGCAAGTTGTTAAATGAGGCGGCATCGCCAAACGAATAGACTTGCCCATTTTGGGTCAAAATCCAATAACCCTGGTATGAGGGAGTTGGTACCAGTTCGATAGCGGGAGTTGTTGGAACAACATTAATGGTACTCAAGTCGCCGTAAAACTGCACATCCCCGGTTGCGGTGACCGTACCGTTGGACGACAGCGTGTAATACCCGCGCTGAATGCCAGAAAATGCAATGCTGTTGCTGGTCCCCAATGAGGTTGTCACGACAAGGGGACCAGGCCCTGCATTTTGTGGCAGAGTTACTTCTATGCTGGTGTCGGACCAACTGTCAATCGGGGCGGAGATGTTGCCAAAGGTCACCGCAGCGCCAGTGGCATCGGTACCCAAGTTTTGCCCGTTGATGGTTACTATCGTGGTGCCATTGGTAGTAGAGATGGTATAGTCATTTATCGTGGGTCCGGTTGAAGCAAGTGCCGGCAACCCCGACATCATATTCCATAATAGTGCCGCTGAAGTTACAGCGAGCGCGGAGACAATTCGGCGGCGGGTGTGTTGGTGAGGTTTGTTACGTGTCATTCGTATCCTCCTAGCATCTAAAACGAGGGCCACAAGCCAAAGAAACATGCCTTTCAGTAATTAGTCGAACGGTGTCTGATTTCCTCTTTTTTGCTCGAGATTATTTTCCTGGATCGAGATCCAAAATATGGAATTTAGAACTGAAGAGTGGCTTAAATTTGGCTGAATCATAGGGAAGAATTTTTACACGCGCGTTATACTTTGGAAAACATGGGGACAGACAGTACAGGGGGACTCCGGTGAAGCGTCTCGTGTGGGCTTTTGGCAGACATGTGAATCGAACCATTAGCAATCTAGGCGAAACCTTTGAAGAGCATGGGTACGTACTGGAGCGTTTTTCCATGATGGTGCCAAGATGGAAAAAACTCCCATCTATTGTCGCTAGCCTTCGATGGCAGGACGGCCGCCTAAAAGCATTTTCGTCCGTCCATCCTTGGACCTACCACCACTTAAAGGTTCCATCAGAACTCCAAGCCATTCCAGTGTTTGTGTTTGGCGACATCATCCTATCGGACGCTCCCCACTTTTTTTACCAAGACCTAAATTATCAGACCATTTTGGATGATCGTCAGGCAGGCCGGAAAACGTTCATGTATGACGCCGTGCCGTTGAGGATTTTGGCAGCTCAGGTTAGAGCTCAGGCTGAGCGGTACAGCCAGGCCAGCGCGGTGTTTGTCATGAGCCGATGGATTAAGGATGCGATTTTAGCGACTGGGGCGATTTCTTCCAATCGAGTGCATGTGGTGGGCGCGGGATCCAACCTGGGGCGAGAATTCAAACGCAATCCCTATACGGAACAGAACTTGGATTCCCAGACCCTTCTTTTCGTTGGACGCGATTTCGAACGCAAGGGGGGACCTTTGCTGCTTTCGGCTTGGGATGAGGTTCATCGGTTGATGCCCCAAGCTCGCTTGCAAATCGTGGGGCCAGGGGAACAATATGCCGACCCTAGTCGGCGCATTGAGGCGTTTGGAGAGGTTGACAGCACTAACCTGGTCGAACTTTTGAAACACAGTACGGGGTTTGTTTTACCCACACAGTGGGAGCCTTATGGCATCGCTTTTCTTGAAGCGATGTCTTGCGGCGTGCCGGCTATCGGCCCACAGCGCATGGCCATTCCAGAGTTTCTTCATGACGGTGCTAATGGCTTTTTATATGCCAAAGACGAGCCGCTGGTGCTGGCCCACAGCATGCTTTCGCTGCTGCGCGACCGGGATAAGGCCTGGGCGCTAAGCCGTCAAGCCTATCTAGATTCCCGTCAGCACGTCTGGGAACGAACGTTCGAAAGAATGGAGCGGGTGATTGAGGCGCCCAACGACGCGAGCGTGTGGCTTGCGTGAGATGGACAACGTGGTAGGCATCGTGGTGCCAGTCTATTATGGCCGACGGTATCTTAGACAAACTCTGGAAAGCATTTTTGGGCAAGATTTCCCGCGTTCCTTCTCCGTGGTTGTTGTTGAGGACGGTACCCCCTTGTCTGATTGCTCCGAAGACATTTGTCGGGATTTTCCCGTTTCCTATGTGTACCGATCGGAAAATCGAGGGGTGATGGCCTCTCGCTTGGAAGGCGCCAACTTATTATCCGACTCAGAATATCTCGCGTTTTTAGATCAGGACGATCAATGGCAAAGAAATTTTTTAAGTCGAATGACTGAGTATTTAGATGAAGATCCTGCACTCGGCTTGGTTGTCTGCAACGCCCGCTTGATTGAAGATGGCCATGGACAGACTCTCTATGACAAAAGGATCCCGAGCCTTTTGCTTGACGACCTAAAGGTTGCCAACCAAATCATTTCGCCCAGCCAAGCATTGCTTCGCACGGTGGCTTGGAAGGCCGCTGGCCTAGCCGGAGAGGTACGGGGCGGGGCGGACGACTGGTTGATGTGGCTGGCCATCTTGGCCAAAGGTTACCGAGCCCAGTATGCGAAAGAGCTGCTGTTGGATTACCGCATTCACGCGAGCGGCGCCCATAATGACAGGCATAAGATGATTCAGAGCGAACGACATGTGGTGGACCAATGGTTTTTAAAGTTGGGATTTGCCCAAGCCGATCAACGGCGTTTTTATGGACGGGTAGCTTTTGATGGGCTAGTGGAGGGATTGCGAGCGCATAACTGGTCACTCATGCTACAATCGATGGGACAAGGAATCCGGGATCCGTGGGCATTCAATGCGGCCGTGCAATTTAGGCGGCGGCACAAGGCTCAAGGATTGGTGTGAGGTGCGGAGTGCAAAAGCCGGATGTGACATTGATAGTAGCGACCTACAATCGGGAGCGGCTTCTCCTGGATACGGTACAAGATCTCCTGCGGTTGACCGGGGTCCGAGAAGGTGCTGCGGAAATATTAGTGGTGGATCAATCGACGTCACACCAAGACGCAACTTCCCAGCAACTTCTGCACTGGGATCAATCGGGTGTCATCCGCTGGATGCGCACCGCCCCGCCGGGATTGACCCGCGCGCGCAACATCGGTCTGGCCGCTAGTCAGGGCGATTGGGTGATATTTGTTGACGATGATGTACGCATTGAAAATGCCGGATTTATTGGCGCACATGTGGCGGCATTGCAAAAAGTCGGGGTAGGGGCTGCCGTGGGCCGAATTTTGGTGCCCGGACAACCACCTTTGACGGTGTCTAGGGATATTGGCAATCTAGGATATTTCGGATGGCGCGAGCCGGGATTTGGCAGCGATTGGAACGGACCGACGGCAACCCTGAGAGGGTGCAATATGTCGTTTAAAAAGGCGGCGCTTAATGAGGTGGGCGGGTTTGATGAACGCTACACGCGCTCGGCGTTTCGCGAGGATACCGACATCTCATATCGGTTGCGCCGGCATGGGTATGCGCTTTGGTTTTCCGCCGATGCTTGGCTCTATCATTTGGGGGCGCCCGAAGGAGGAACGCGAGACCAGAGCATTGCCGTGGATTTTGATTTGATCCTTAACGACATTCGGTTTGCCATGCGTAATTTGGCAGGGTTTTCAAAACTGGCCTGGCTAGCGCGGATTTATGGATCGCGCGTCATAAAGGCCGGGCTCCTACGCGGCCAAGGGACTCAACGCCACCACGCCTTTGTCAGAGGAATGCTGGACATAGCCCGGGAATTGCCTTGGAATCCGACGCGAGGACGGATCTCATGAACATTTTGGTGGACGCTCTATTGTACCAATCGCAAGCGGCAGGCATCGGGCGGTACATCGAGCAATTGTTTGGCGCATATACGCTGGCATTTCCCGACGATATGCTGACGGCTTTGGTGCCGCCGGGCCAATGGTTGGCAGGCGCCAAAAACTTGGAACCAGTTGCAACTCTACGCAATAGTCGTCAGCGTCTTCTGTATGAACAATGGCGATTGGCGCCTTGGGCGCGGTGCCAAAATTATGACGTCATGCACTTTGCGGACTATCAAATGCCCATCCTTCAGCGCTTGCCGCGAGCTCTGGTTACTGTGCATGATTTGGTGGCATTTCGATTTCCCGAATTGTTTCCTTCCAATATGGGAAGGGTCAAGCGCTTTTTGATGCGGCAGTCGGTTTTGCGCGCGAGCCATGTGATTGTGCCTAGTGTGGCTACGGCAGAAGACCTGCAAACCATCTTAAAGACCCCCGCTGAAAAGATTTCTGTTGTGCCTCATGGCGTGACTCCTCTCGAATGTGCTCCGGCGGCAATGGGCCCGGCATATGCTCGTCCCTATTTTTTAGCCGTGGGCACAATAGAGCCCAGAAAAAACTTTGAACGCTTGATTGAAGCGTTTGCCCGTGTGTTTGGGCCGATGTCGGATGGTCCTGATTTATTGATTGCAGGCAAGCCTGGATGGCTTTATCGTAGTACCGTGGAATCTCCCCAACGGCTAGGAATTGGGGGGAGGGTCAAATTTTTGGGGCATGTTGAGGACAGTCGTCTTCAAGTACTCTATCGCGACTGCCTGGCGGTCACCTACCCCAGTCTCTATGAAGGATTCGGATTTCCTGCGGCGGAGGCCCTGTGGTTGGGAAAACCGCTGTTGTGTTCCCGAGGAGGAGCATTGCAAGAAGTGGCTGGCCCCGATGCCCTGCTGGTGGATCCCCAGAGTGTGGCATCTATTGCGCAGGGTTTGGAAGTCTTGTGGAAACATCCGCGAGAATGGCAACAAAGAGCGCGAGCGGGATCGGAGCGCATGCGCCAGATGACATGGGATAAGGCAGCTCGGTCAACCCGGCGGGTGTATCTGAGTGTGCTAGGAAAGGAGTAATTATGGGAGAATCCGAATCAAAATTGTTTCCAGCCCGCATTTGGCCGTATTTGGTTTTGACCGCCATTGGAGGAGCAGTGGCACTGTTTTCGCCTTTTGCCGGGGGCGGGATTTTTATGTTAGGTTACATAGGTATAGCCGTGGTCTCACCTCCAGTGGCATTGGCGCTATATATTCTCTTGGCGCCGTTTCCCTTGGGGGTCGTGCTGCATCACCACAAGTTCTATATTTCCGACCTGATGGCTATCGTACTGGCAGTGTGGCTTTTGGCAAAAAGCTGGAGACAGGGGTTGCAATCAGTGTGGAGCACCTTTATGGTGCGGGATTATCAAAACCCTCTGATATTGCTGCTGGGGTTGTCAGTCTTGTCTCTTGCGGTGTCTTGGAGCCGCGTCGGCACGACGATAAAAATCTTGGAGTATGTTGAGTTCTTCGTGGTGATGGCCGCCTTGTTTCGATATACCTCGTTCAACTCACCCAAAGTCCGAAATTTCTACGTCATCGTCTTGGCACTCACCGTGTCCCTGGTGACATTGTATGGTTTGTACCAATTTATGTTTCAACTGGGACCGGCGGCGAATACGGTCGATGTGCACCACGTTCGAGCGACCGCATTTTTTGGACAGCCCAACGTATTTGGCGCCTTTAACGACATGACGTTTCCCATGCTGCTGGCCCTTATTGCATTTGGTTCCGACCAACTGCCTAAGCGTTGGCTGACTGCGGCGTTGGCCATTTCTGCCCTGGGGGTGGTTATTTCGTATTCCCGCGGTTCCTGGGTGGCGGACGCAGCGGCGGTATTTTTTATGGGGGTCGTGGTATGGAGCACTAAAGGCCGCCAGGTCTTAAAAAAGTTTTCTGTTTTAGGTATCGGAATTCCGATTTTTATGTTTTTTGTTGTCATGGTATTGGGGAAACTGGATTTGAGCCATACCGCGATTTCCATGGCCTACCAAAAGAACACCTTGGAGCGGCTGAGGACGTCGCTCACAGCGTTGTTCAATCCCGCCGGGCATTATGACACCAACCAGAGACTGTTAATTTGGAAAGCTGCTATTGATGCGATCAAGACTCACCCTTGGCTGGGTGTCGGACTGGGGAACTTTCATTTGTACATCCAAAAGTTTCCGCCCAAAGGTCTGGGCGCCATTCCTCCCATGGCTCACAACTTATATTTAGAGTGGGGAGCTGACTTAGGGGTTGGGGGCATTATTGCAGGACTATGGTACGAATGGCGTTGGATTAAGACTGCGCTGACTCTGCTGCGGGCCAAGAGCCAGCGTTTGTCGACAGATCTTTATGCATGGGTGCTGGGGGGCTTTGGGACGTTTGTGGCATTCATTGTGCATGACTGGGTAGACTTCATGATTGATCATGGTGTCATCGTTCCATTGCTGCTAGCACTAGGCATTGTGGCAGCGATCGCCACCCAAGTGCGGGCAGAAAAATCCTAAGGGGGATCCATGCGGGTAGCATTGGTGCATGATTGGCTTATCAATATGGGAGGCGCGGAACGCGTACTGGAAGAATTGGCACGCATGTTTCCTGACGCCCCAATTTATACCGGTGTGGTCGATAGGAGCAGGCTTTCGCCCTATTTGAGGACGCGCCGCATAGTGCCCAGCCTGGTGCAGCGATGGCCTTTGGCCATCCGCTGGTACAACCGTTATTTGCCGTTGTTGGCGTATGGTTTCGAGCAGTTTGACCTTTCGTCGTATGATTTGGTGATTTCTTCATCTGCAGCGGTGGCCAAAGGTGTGGTGACCCCGGCTAAAACGTGCCATATTGCCTATGTGCACACGCCGATGCGGTATGCTTGGGATTTGTACCACCAGTATCATACGAGAGAAGCTCACGGATTGACAAGAAAGCTGATGGGCCCCGTATTTCACTATATGCGTCTATGGGATCGGGTGTCGACCGACCGCGTAGATGTGCTGGTAGCCAATTCTACTACGGTGCGGGCCCGCATCAAAAAGCATTATCGTCGTCCGGCCACTGTTATTCATCCTCCTGTGGCGGTAGATCATTTTAGGGTGGCGGATCAGGTGGCAGACTATTATCTGGTGCTCTCGCGGCTGGTGTCCTACAAACGGTTTGATTTGGCCATCCAAGCGGCCAATGCGTTGAAGCGTCCCTTGATCGTGGCTGGTGACGGTCCTGAGAGAAAGCATCTAGAACGTCTGGCGGGTCCAACGGTGAAATTTTTGGGGACTGTGAGCGACGATCAACTAGGGATATTGATGTCCCAAGCTCGAGCGCTCATATTTCCTGGGGAAGAGGACTTCGGCATTGCACCAGTCGAGGCGCAAGCGGCTGGCCGTCCCGTCATCGCCTATGGCCGGGGTGGTGTGATGGACACGGTCCAGCATGCCAAAACGGGCGTACTTTTTTTAGAACAAACACTTGAGGCCCTGGTCGCCGCAATCTTGGAAGCGGAGACGATCGCTTGGGATAGCCAGGCAATCCGCCAACACGCCCTCCAATTTGGCCCTGAACGATTTCGCAGCCAATTTCGAGATTTGGTGAACCAGGCATTAGCGAGTCATAGCCTCGATCCAAATGACTGAGAATGCGCTATGATTAGCAGAAATGGACGAAGGAGTTCGGAAAATAGCGGAATGAAAATCGCGATGGATATCTCCATCATGGAAAGCTGCCGGACGGGAACGGAAGAATATACAGAAGGTCTGGTCTGGGGACTGCACCGAGTGGGGACCTCGGTGGTTGGCATGGGACGCCCGGGTGCGGCGATATTACCCAATCAGCCGTGCCTGGGGCTTAATCACCGCAGTCATCGCGCCTGGTGGCGTAAATGGTGGTGGGAGAATTTGGGCATTATGATGGCGCCACGGAATGTGGATTTGATTCATATTCCGTATATGGCGCATCCTCCGCGGCCACTTGCGGTTCCGGTAGTGGTCACGGTACATGACTTGATCCCGTTTCGTCTGGCCTCCTACCATCATCGGCTTCGAGAACGCATGTATTTCGATATGGTGCGTCGACGACTACCTCAAGCCACGGCTTTAGTGGCGATTTCCCAGGCTACATTGCAAGATGTAGACGACTTTTTTCCCGGCTTAGCATCCAAAGTCACCGTGATTCCCAATGGCGTGCACCCGACCTTTTTTCAACCCGTGAGGGTCGAGCAAATGGATGCGCTGCTCAGAGAATTGCGCTTGATCAAAAGGCCACGGATACTGTATGTGGGTGGATACGACGAGAGAAAAAATGTCCAAACTCTGGTAAAAGCGGCGCAAGAAGTGTTCGATCGCCGTCGGGACGGAGAGCTGGTGCTGGTCGGCGCACTGCACCAACCGCAGATGGTGCGGCTGGTTTCGGAGCTGGGAATGGAACGCCATAGTGTCTTGACACCGTCGGTCAGTCGGCTGTCGCTGGCGGCCTTGTACCAGGCGTCCGATATCTTTGCCTTCCCCAGCACTTATGAAGGATTTGGCTTGGGTCCAGCCCAAGCTCTGGCTGCGGGAGTGCCAGTGGTAGCCAGCAATATCCCCGCAGTGTCTGAGGTGGTGGGAGAAGCCGGTATATTAGTGTCCCCGCGATCAGTGCAAGAGTGGGTACAGGCATTGCAGCGGGTGTTGGAAAGTCCTGCGCTGTCTCAAAAAATGGTGGCGCGGGGTAAAGCCCGGGCCGAGGATTTTGCTTGGGAGAGGGTTGCGTTGCAATATCAAAAGCTGTATGGCCGCTTAGTGCGGTAGAAAGGCAGATCCTATGAGAATTTTGGTAACTGGCGGGGCCGGATTCATCGGTTCGCACGTGTGTCCCAGTATTATGGCTCAAGGACATCAATTAGTGGTGTTAGACAATTTATCCAGCGGTCGCCGGGATTTTGTTCCTCAAGGCGCGACCTTTATCGAAGGGGACATTTTGGCCCCGCATGCCTGGCAAAAGCAGGTCGGGCACATTGACGCGGTGATTCACCTCGCGGCGCAAATTAGCGTACCGCTGTCGGAATCCGATCCTGGCAACGATTTGCATACGAATCTTGCGGGCACTCTCAAAATGTTGGAAGTGGCCACTCAATTGGGAGCCAAGGAATTTCGGCTGGCATCCTCGGCGGCCGTATATGGTGATGTGGCAGAGTTGCCGCTGCAGGAAAGCGGCCCCGCGCACCCGATCTCGTTTTATGGATTAAATAAGTGGGCTGCTGAACAGTATGTCATGCATTGGGCTGAAACACACGATTTGACAGGGATAGCGCTGCGGTTGGCCAATGTCTACGGACCACGGCAGCGCACCGCGGGGGAAGGGGGCGTGGTGGCGCTGTTCTGCGAAGCATTGGCCCAAGATCGCCCGCTCTCAGTGCATGGGGACGGATCGCAGACGCGTGACTTCATCGCCGCGTCTGATGTAGCCCAGGCATTTACGCATAGATTGGGAACCCCGGGCCCCAGTGCAATCTACAATGTCAGCACAGGCACCCGCATTAGTGTCTTAGAATTGATTGACAAGCTGCGTCAAGTGTCAGAACAGCCGGGTCGCTATGTGATGACCGAACCTCGCCCAGGCGACATTCATGACAGTGTGTTGTCCATCGACCAGGCTCAAAAGTGGGGATTTCATGCCCGCACCGATTTAACGCGGGGTCTGGATGAAACCTGGCAATATTTCAAAGAAATGGGACAGAATCGCCAATGACAATGCGCGTGGTTTGGGTTGTGCCATCGATGGACCGTAATACCGGCACCACCATCATGGAGTGGGTGGCCCCGATTCTGGTTGAGGCTGGGGTAGCGGTGGATATTTTGCCCCTCTTTCCGGCGACGTGCCCCGGAGCCATCACAGAAGTGGCTGGTGCCGCGATTCTGGACGCCCCGATTCAAGGGCGGATAACGGCAAAAATTCAGATGTCCGGCATTTTACGCCGTGCTTATAGTCGTTATCAACGGGTCATTGTCGACCAAAATTTGGACACCGAGCTCAAAGCGGTCACGGCCATGGGAGCCGTGATGGGAAGGGCTCCCATGATTCTGATTTCCCATATTCCCCTGACCGAGTTTTTGGCGGCCCGCGGCGAGCACAACATCGGCCGCCTGCGCCGCCTGATTGATGGAGTCTATCCTAAAATCGACCGCGTGGTGACACTTTCTGACGCTGCCACCACCGATTTGATGGAATATCACGGTGTGCAAAAAGCCCGCGTCTTTAAGGTGAGTCTGCCGTTGCCGTTTCGCCAGTGGCAATCTGAGGCAGACAGCGAAGTGCCGGATCCATTTTTGGATTCCTCTGTGCCCGTCATCGCCGCTTATGGATATCTGGAAACGTTAAAGGGCATGGAAGTGCTGATTCATGCCGTGCGGCTGCTTTACGACCAGGGTTTTTATGTGCGGCTTTTGGTTTTGGGCGATGGACCGATGCGCCAATCAGAAGAAACTTTGGCCAAGTCGTTAGGGATAGAGGCATTGTTCCCGGGCTGGGTGCAACATCCGGGAGCGTGGTTGAGCAAAGCCCGCATTTTTGTAGCACCGCAGTATTTTGATGGAGCGGGATGGGATTTATATGCCGCCATGAGCGTGGGAGTTCCAGTGATTGCCACCAATGGGCCGCATGTCTCCCAAGAAATATTGGCCAAAGGTACTCTAGGAAAGATTGTCAGCATTGGAGAACCCGGGGCGTTGGCGGATGCAATCCAAAAGTGGCTGAGCAATGACCGCATCCGCAGCACCTTTGCGCTGCACGGCAAGCAGAGGGCAAGAGCCTTAGACCGCGAGCGAGTCAAACAGACATGGATCGATGCGTTGGTTAATTAGGGTGGGCTTTGGGTAGACGAATTTTAGCGTGTGCTAAAAACGAGGCTTTTGTATCTTGTAAAAGGTCTTGGTACTTGGCCTTTCCCTGGGCGACGCGGAGATAGTGCTCCAAGAGGTGCGGGTCGCGGAGAAAAATTTCTGACCAAAACTTGGCTAAAGGATAAAATAGATAGGCCATCTTAATCGCCGAACTGAGGTTGGGCCAGAATTCGGTTTTGACAAGGCGCTGATAATTCTCCACGCTTGTATCATGCTCAGCGGCGGCGATTATGGTCTCAGCGGCCAAATGCCCAGTGCGCAGCGCTGAATAGATGCCTTCAGCAGAAAAGGCATCCATTAGTCCTGCGGCATCACCCACCAATAAGGCCCGGCCGTGGGCTAAAGTGCTAAAGTGAGTGCGGTAGGGCAGGGGATGGGCTAAGGGTTTAAGGGGGCTGTTGAGGGGAAAGCCGCTCAGTTTGGTCGACAGATAGTCTTGAAGCAAAGACTTCAGCCCAAGTTTTTGAGGGCGAAACGACCCCACGCCAATATTCAAAATGGGATATCGGGGAATAACCCAGGCATATCCCCAAGGATATCGGGCAATGTCCACTTCCACCCGTTTCTCCCACAGCGCAAAAACGGCATCGGATACGGCAATTTCGACCTCTATGGCGGCCCCGTTTTTGGCACGGGGAAATCCCAGCAAGCGGGCGGACAGACCATGACCGCCGTCGGCGCCAACCAAGTATCGAGTGGCATATTGGGCTCCATCCTGGGTGGCAACTCTATAGCCATAATCCGTAGAGGAAATAGAGGCGACCGGACTTGCTTGCATGAGCTGAGCGCCTCTGGCCGACGCCTCTTCGGCTAACCATTGATCGAAGTACTGGCGCTCTACCGTGTGGCAGTAGGCGGTAGGTGATTCAATGGTGACTTGGCGGTTGCCGTTGCTAAAAGTCCATTGGGTGGGATGCGACTTAGTAAAGGCCTGATAGCCGTCCGGCAACAGTCCCAGAGCCCGGGTAGTCAAGGCGCCTCCACAGGGTTTAATGCGCGGCAGGGTCTTAGCCTCCAATATGCGAACGTTCAAACCCGCCATGGCCAAAAGACGCCCGGCAGTGGCTCCGGAGGGTCCGGCCCCAACAACAATCACGTCATCCATCGTCAACTATGCCCACCTCCATCTTCAGTCTACCAGACGACTATCCCGGAGGCGATACCCATATTGCACTGCGGACAATGGCATCCGGTGTGTCGGTTTGGCACATGAAATTGTCGCCCAATGCGTTAGAATACGATCAGCGTCTCACCCAACCAGATATCCTAATGTTGATGGCGGTCGACTTTCAGCGAGTGGCGACAAACCTCTGTTGGTGAAGAAAATTTCAGGGACACTGGTAGAGGCGGGCTTGGTTAGAGACGATGGAATTGAGGAATCAACGAAATGGCTAGGTTGTCACGCACCCGAATGGTTATTATTGGTGGAGGATTTGCTGGCCTTCGCGTTCTTTATCGTTTGCATAATGCTCTAGGTCGCGATGCGGACATTATTTTGCTAGATCCTCGTTCGACAACATTGCAAAAGCCTGCTTTGCCGGACATCGCACTGACTGGGCAGGCGGTCGACAGATATCGACACGAACTCCAGCCCATAGCTGACCGAGCTGGTGCCCGTTTCATTCAGGCGGCCGTACTGTTTATTGACCCGGTCAAACAAAGAGTGGAATTGTCCAACGGACGAAAACTTCCATATGACTATCTTTTCATCACCATGGGAATTGAGAAAAACTACGACGTCATCGAAGGGTACCGAAAACATGGCTATTCCATCTGCGATGATGAAGAAGCTCCGCGCCTCTACCAAGCGCTAAGGCAGTTCAAGGGTGGCCCGGTGGTTGTCGGGACAGCTAGAACTGAATGGAGCCACGACGTCTCCCTTCCCCATCTTGACGCGGCTTGTGAAGGGCCCATGGGTGAAGTGAGCTTTATGTTGGACCATCAGCTTCGGCGCCGAAATATCCGGGATATTAGCACAATCTCACTCTTCACGCCCGGCCGCGAATTTCTCGATGACGTGGGCGATACCGTCCATCAGGTGCTGGCTGAGCGATTCTCAGCGCGCGCGGTGCAGGTTCTGCCACAAAAGAATGTGGTCTGCCTTACCGATGACTCGGTGATATTTTCCGATGGCACTGAACTATCAAGCGCCCTAACGATTATCATTCCGCCCTATGGGGGCCCAGCCGCGATCAAACATTCTGGCCTGGGGGACGACAAAGGCTTTGTAGCCACTGACCATGCTATGCGCCATGTCGTGTATCCCAGCATCTTTGCGGCGGGGGATGTTAATGCTCTTTCCATGCCCAAGCTCGGACATCTGGCCATTATTCAGGCAGACATCGCCGCGGCCACGGTCATTCGGGAATTGACCAATGTCGGTGAGGTGCCGTTATACAAGCCGGAAATTTTTTGCATTATGCATGAACGGGACAACGAAGCGATGCTAATCTGGTCAGATGTAATGTATGGAGGAAAAACTGATGTGGCATTTCATGGAATCAGCGCCCATTTGATGAAATGGGCATTTGACAGCTACTACTTCTATGCCCATGACCACCTGCCCGCCGACTGGGTCCACGCTGGTCTAGAGTCTGTGTTGGGTCATGTCAACATCCATGACCAGGCCTAAATCTCCCGTCGATTGGACGATAAAGTTGGGGATTCTGTGCACCATCCGCGTCAAAGTGGCCAACTGCTGCGTCATTCAGAGAACAATCTCTTGTAGGCAGTCGTTTTGATTGCTGCCTTGGCATCCGTGATGCATTAGTATTTCATCTCCTGATCATTCACCGGCCGCCGAAAGGTCCAGTAGAGCCAACTCTGATAACCAATGATAATCGGCAGAATGACAATGGCGGTTACAGACATAATGCCCAGCGTGTAGGCGGTGGAGGCCGTATTGTTTATGGTCAAATTCCACGCCGCATTGAGGCTTGACACCATTACCCGAGGGAACAAAATGCGAAAAATCGCGATGATGGTGGCCGCTATGCTGAGGCTATTGAACGCAAATGCCCAGCGATATTTGGTCAAATATCCTGCTAATCGCGCCATGAGAAGCCCTAACACGACGACTCCTTGCAATATGATGGCTAGGTCGCCGACGTGGCCCTGGGAACTCGGCAAATGGTCCATCCATATAAACCACACAACCATGGCCCCTGTAGCGGGCCATATCATTTTGGACTCTACCAGGCGTCCCATTTTACGCGAATAGGCATCGCCTTTTATGGCGAGGTAACCCCCGCCGTGCACGATGAACAGCAGCACAAAGGTTAATGCGCCCCAAAGGCTGAAGCCATTAAACAAGGTGCCAAACGTGCCCACGTAAATCATGTGGCGATTGATTGGCACACCTCGCAGGAGATTGGAGAAGGCCATTCCCCAAATAATAGTCACCACTAGCGAGCCTGAAAAGATTAACCAGTCCCATAGCCCACGCCATCCACGGCGGCGGTCTTGACTCCGGAATTCCATACCCACGCCGCGTACGATAAGGCCTAGCAGAACTAAAATCAATGCCAGGTAAAACCCGCTGAACATTGTTGCGTACCAATTGGGGAAGGCGGCGAATAAGGCGCCGCCGGCTGCTACCAGCCACACCTCATTAGCGGCCCAAATAGGAGCAATGGAACTTAATGAGGCGCGCCGCTCGGTATCGGTGTGGTTCAACCAGGGGTGCAGCATCCCTACGCCGTAATCGAAACCTTCTAAAATAAAGTAGCCTGTGGTCAACACACCTACGAGCACAAACCATAATTCACGCAACGCCATCGCACTCAACCTCCTGTCCTACATAACCGCTTGGTTCAATTTCACGAACACCATCGGTTAGCCCGCGGCATCACCGCCCGTCCCTAAAAACAGACTGTCAACATCCGAGGGGTCTTTGATCCGTTCAGGATCAGCATCGAGCCCGCGCCCAATGACCTTTTTCCACAAATGTACCGCTGCATAGGCTATAGCCCCGTAGAAGAGGGAAAAGGCCAGCAAGGACAGTTCAATATCCAGGGAAGGGACCGATGCCAGAGGCGAGACCCCGTCTTTAGTCAGTTGCAGGCCGTACACGACCCATGGCTGGCGTCCCACTTCGGTCATTATCCATCCCATGGAATTAGCCAGATAGGGTAGGGCGATGGACCAACTCATGATTTTCAGAAACACACGGCGTTCCAGGAACCGGTTCTTTCTAAATAGGTACAGCGCATAGTACGCTAAAAGCAGCATGGCAGTCCCGGCGAAGATCATGATGCGAAATGAATAAAATGTGATGGCAACGGGTGGGATGTAATTTCCGGGGCCATATTGGTGAACCATTTGGGACTGAACTTGATTGATGCCTTGAATCCTGCCGGAGAGCTTTTTGTAGGCCAAAATCGTCAAGAGTTCGGGAATCTGAATTTGAAACGGGTCGGTATGATTTTTGGCGTCGATAACGGCTACAACACTCCACGGAGCGTGCACAGAACTGGTATTCCACAAAGACTCGGCTGCGGCCAGTTTCATGGGTTGGGCTTGCACCAAGTGGGCAGCTTGGGAGTCCCCCACGAAAATGACGAGAACACTGGTAATCACCGCCACAATGGTTGAGATTTTAAACGATCTTGCAAAAGCCGTGACGTTTTTCTTGCGGAGTAGTTGATACGAGCTAATCGCCATCATAAAAAACGCTCCGCTTAATAACGCTGCAAGTTCGGTGTGGGGGAATTCGACCCATAGCTGAGGGTTGGCAAGCACAGCGCTAAAACTTGTCATGACGGCCTGCCCATTGTGAAGTGCGTAGCCTACGGGCTCTTGCATCCAGGCGTTTGCGGTAAGAATCCAAAATGCGGACAAGGTTGTCCCTAATGCCACCAACCAAATTGTCACGGCGTGAGCCCTAGCCGATAGCCTGTCCCAACCGAATGTCCACGCTCCAATAAACGTAGATTCGAGAAAAAATGCTGCTAATGCTTCAATCGCGAGCGGTGCTCCAAAGATATCGCCGACATATTTGGAATAATTTGCCCAGTCCAGCCCAAATTGGAATTCCTGCAAAAGCCCTGTAACAACACCGACCGCGAAATTTATTAAAAATAAGTGGCCCCAAAATTTGGCCATGTCACGATACACGGTATCTTTTGTCCGGACGTACACTGTTTCCATGATGGCGATGAGAAATGACAGCCCAATGGTCACGGGAACGAAAAAGTAGTGGAAGACGGTGGTGACCCCAAATTGCAATTCAGCCCATCCTAGTTGCGTCATTTTTGTCCCCCCTGCGCATATCGCGCACCGACCTCGGTGAGATGAACCTGATCGCTCATGCTCGCTCAAAACTGATATGCTTGGTATAACATAGACGCCTTGGCGAATTTAGGACCTATCGGGGCCATAGCGCATTTGATTGCCACAGCGGTGCAGTGGTTGTAGGCCTAGTCTTTGTGAACTACTTCACAATACCTGCACTTTTAAATCGGCGGATTCTCGTCCCGCCACCTTTTGGTTGTTCAAGCCTTGCAGTATTGCAGGCTGTGTCCTCTTAGTAGGTGAGGCTGAGGAATATGTCATAGGAGCGATTCTGGGGAGGCTCGCGCAGCCTTGCCGTTCGATTGACGGAATGGCATCAAACCGGTAAATGAACTCCCGCCCTGCGAGTACAGGGCGGGAGAGAGGGCAGCACCGAGTGACCATCAGCACAAAAAACCTTATGGGTGCAACAGCGTACGCGAGATGTCGGCTGGTTGGCAGTCTGCACCTTGAAATCTTTTGGCCAACCCGACGCCGTCTAGTGCGGTTTTTTCACTGACGGCGTTGATACCGGGTGTGCACGGAATTTTAAGGCGGACGCGGTAAACTTGTCTTTGCAAATACCGCGTGGGCTCTCTTCGCCGTTTTGGGCCAACCGAAGTGGATTTTGACCCCTAACTGGTAAGGGATGTTTGAGTCCGGGTACGAGACCATCCGAGGTAAACGATTAAAGCTACCCCAAATCCCACGTAAAAGGTTAAATCAGCGCCTCCTAAGGCATGGGCCACTGGCCCGGTATAAAGAGTGGAACTCATAAAGGGTATAGAAACCAAAAGGCCAATGAGAAAGCTGAGCAATGCCGGCCACAGGATTGGTTTTTGGGAATGAAGACGCGCACTGGATTGGCGGTGACGAAGATAGAAATCGGCAAACAAGACACCCATCCACGGCGTCATCCAATATCCCAGCAACAGTAAAAAGTTGTCATAATATTGCTCAAAGCCGCCGGATCCAGCCATGCTGAGGGAAAATCCGATGAGACTGGCGATGACAGCTAAACTCCAGCGTGGCAATCGAATATCAAGGGCACCTGCCGAAAGGGCGTTGGAGTAGAGGTTTAAGGCGTCAGCCGCAGTGCCTCCGAGAATGATGGCCAGCACCGCGACATCGCCCAGAGGTCCGGTCACCGAATGCAGCGCAGCAATGGGATTGGATGCATTGGCACCTGCGACTACGGCTACCAGCGCCCCTACCAGTTCCAGCCAGACCGAGGCGATAAAAGAGCCGAAAAAGCTCCAGACCAAAATCGCACGACGTGGGGTTTTTATGGGCAGATAACGACTATAGTCGGAGGCATATGGACCCCAACTGCCGACATAGGAAAAGGCGGCCGCGAGCATAATGGCGAACAGAATCCATGGATTGTGGACAATCGGATGATAGGCCGCGAGTTGCGGACGGTGGACTAAGGACAGTGTCACTACGAGAAAGAGCACTCCTAAAACGACTGACATGATGCGCTCGTACGTGTGAATGAGGTTGTGGCCATAGACCGCAATGACTCCCTGAATTAAGACGAGAAGCAGGGCAGCTTGCCAAAAGGCCAAACTGGGCCAGAGTACACGTAATCCAAAGGATCCGAGTATATTGTTGACCGAAAACCATCCAATGGTGCTGACATAGTTGAGAAGCGCCGGCACATAGCCACCCCAACGCCCAAATATACGCTGGCTAATGATAAGCTGGGGAACTCCATAGGCTGGTCCCATTGCTGCACATAAGGATAATGCCCATGCGCCGAGCAGATTTCCCGCCAAAATTGCGGCGATGGTCCATCCCCATGGCATTCCCAACGCGATGGGGAAGAATCCCAGGGCATAATCCGCGATGGTAAGATTACTACCCAGCCAAAGAGTGAATTGACTCCGTGCACGGCCATGACGATCTGCGGGGGGAACCGGGTCAATTCCATAGGGTTCCACTTTAAGAACCGCTTCTCCGTAGCGTACTTGAGCCTTCGGTATCACATAAAACGCCTCGCTTTCCCTAAAACAGTTAATACATCTGTATATACAGGAGTTTCGATGAAAAGACAACCCCTAAATTGACTCAGGAGAATACTTGGATGTTTTGGGCACGCAACGCATCAATGGCCCGTTCTAAATCACGATTTTGCTTAAATTCGACGGAGTGCATGTGAAAACCATCTGTAAGCATGGACAGCAGTGTAGTTCGAGTTTGTGCAACCTGCTCTAAAAATTGATCCACATCGATGCGAGACCGCAAATGCAGAGTTCCCGTCAATTCGCCATAGAGTGGGTGCTCTACGGTTACGTTGTGGACGATGATGCCATGGTCGACCAGCGTATAGAGTTCGTCGCGGGTCTGCACCGGGGTATGGCGCACTGATAAAATGGCTTGGTGGGTCTTGTCAGAATCAGCCGCAAGATAATATCCACGCGGGGTGGCTACCAGTGGCACCCCTTGCGCCCGCAACAGAGCAATCTCGTGGACCACCACTTGGCGGGTGACATGGCACTCGGCTGCCAAATCATCTCCGCGAACGGGTTCCCCGCTCTTGCCTAATAGATCTAATATGCGTTTTTGCCGAAGATCGCGTTCACGCGCCATGATGATCCCCCTTAAATGCTTGACGACTATTATCATCCTATCATGGAGAGCTGCAATTCTCGATATGTCAGCCAGAATGTGTCAGTACAACAGATGATGCCTTTTGGTTCCTTGTCAATCTGATTTGAGGTAGGCGTAGAGTCCTTCAAACAACGGATAACTGGTTTTAAATGCCGCATAGTCGTCTTGACTGACCATGCGGATGCCTCGGCAAACGGCGTCCAAGCCCAAGGCAATCGGTTCTAGTAACGCGTCCTGTACGATGTCCGCCTCATCGATGATGCGCGCGATGCGGAGCAGCACCGGATCATCCAAGTGGTATTCACGCATCATCGTATGAAATGTACAGTGACCGCGGTGATGGGACAAGAGAACGCCCGGAATGTCAAAAGGTTGGGTGTCGGGTTGGGTTTCTGGCTTTAATCCCCTGGGTATGAATAAAAACTCTGGTTCCGTATCAATAAACCGGCGAATCAACCATGCACACGCCATGCGATCGATACCGACGTTTTCCCACGTCATCCATTTCATTCCTGTGATTCCTCCCGCTTTTGAAGCAAGATTTCATAGACTTGCTGGCCGAGGGCACAACCAAAGTAGTCCTTAATTTTCACCTGGTGATACCGTCGGGCCAATTCTGCAAGATTAGCTTGGCTGGCCTGCAGGTCAGCCAAAATGTCCTCGTATTCGCCTAATACTGTGGCCGAGAATTGTTCGATTAACTGGTCTTCTTGCTCACGCAAGGTTAGTGAGGCCTGCCAGAGCATCGCCTCCCCTTTAAGATCCGAGATTTCCGTGGCAAGCCACTGAAATTGTTCATAGGTCCGTGGGGTATACGGCAGGACCCACACCGAATCGTGTAATAATTTGGCTCCTAGACTTTTCATTTTGCGCCATATGTAAACGCGTCCGGCGCTGGGTTGGTTAGGAATCCGATAATGCATCAAAACCCATTGCCGCATCCGGAGTACCTCCAAAAACTTGGTTATTGATTGCATAATATCACGCAAGCTACCATCTTAGCTCGATTTTAATGGGTCTCTATCTCGGTCTCGAGCCATCATTGCGTGCAGTGAACCTAAAGTCAAGAGGCGAGCACGTCCCTTATCTCATACGTTGCTGTCGTTCCTAATGTTGAAAGAAGTTACCAGAGGATCAGACCGTTCCCTAGACATTAAGTGACTTAGTGTGAGTCAAGAAGATCAAAGGGGGTGGCACAGGGCCTTGGACCGACGAATTTCGACGGTGGCACGTGTCCGTGAAACCCAGCATCTCCCATTCGATTTTCTGGAGATACAGCCCTGGTAATCTTTTGGTGATGGGAGGCCTTGTCCGGTATTCACCGACACTTGGTGTAAATCGATGAAGACGACGATGGTCCCGGTTTTTTTACAGATCGTTGGTCGATTGGGGAAGGCCGGTCCAGCGGGTGCAAACAAACTCCTTCATGGTGATTTTTGAACAGGCCGCCATATCACTGGGCGGCCCGCTCCTCCTGCTAATCTCGCCATCTCTTTACCCATTGACGATGGTCTGGGCGACATGATTCAACTGACTTTTTATCGAGTCGCCCAGAAAACTCAGGGCAGCGATCGCCACCACCGCAATAAGAGATAAGATCAATGCATATTCGACCAATGCTTGTCCCGTCTCGTCGACCGCCCGAGTCCTGTACCGTGCGATCCACGCCCAGTTCCGTGCATACACCATGCGACTCCAATTGCGGATTCGCGACATAGGATAAACCATACAGTATCATCACCTGTGGAGGGGATCTGACCCATGGGATGAACCCATCGGTATCCCGAAGATCCTCTGGAGATTTTTAGGCTCTTGGTGTGCCTGTCGCATCATAAAAACATATCTGATAGTCGTCGTCGCTATGCATATTATAACAGCCACAGGCAGGTGTTTTCGCCACGAATCGACAGGTATGGATGTTTTTTCATCACCCTTAAACTTAGCAAGAAATGGTACGGAGTTAGTATCAGATGTGGATACTACGGATCATTGACGGGGCGCATCGAAGAGAACCTCTACCTGAAACGAAAAAAGGCGACAGTGCGTAGAGATCCACACTAGGTTTTACGGACCATGATGTCACTGCAAAGTTGGGAATCACCCAGAAGTTGGCGCTGGAATTATGCTGAATGTTGAGGCGTTTCACCGCTTCCGTAGGCGGCTTTCCCGACTCGATCGGTCGGCTTATCCTGAATTCAGGATAAGGTGACAAGGGGAACCAATCCCTCATGAGGCGTTCGGTGGCACTGCTCGGCCGTAAGCCGACGACTATGCTTTAACCTTTCATGCTTTCACTCGCGATTACCTTTCAATGTCGTCCCCGTTGGTCTTTTGAACCTTGTTTCGATTCCGCGACTGATTGCCAAGAATCTGGGAATATTCTCGAAGTCGGGCGGCGACACGGCCCATTACGGTGTTGGGTCCATCATCCGGAGTCCCGGCTTTCACCCCGGTTAAAATGTCAATGCCTTGGTCAATATGGTCCACGGCCCAAATGTGAAAACGGCCTTCTCGCACGGCATCGTAGACGTCATCGGACACCATCAGATTTCGCAAATTACGGGTAGGGATAATGACGCCTTGTTTGCCGGAGAGGCCCTTGGCCAAACAGGTGCGGTAAAAACCTTCAATTTTATGATTCACCCCGCCAATCGGCTGCACCGATCCCTTTTGATCTACCGACCCTGTCACGGCGATCCCTTGGTCGATTCCAAGTCCCGCCAATTCCGACAGCAACGCATAAAGTTCGGCGCTAGAGGCGCTGTCGCCATCGATCTCGTCGTACATTTGCTCAAAACCAATGCTGGCTGCCATCGTCAGCGCGGACCCTTGCGCAAATCGCCCAGCAAAAAATCCCGCCAAAGTTAGCACCCCTTTGGTATGTGTAGTCCCGGACTGCCTGGTTTGGCGCTCAATGTTCAGAATTCCTCGTTCTCCGGCCCATGTGGCCACGGTAATTCGGGACGGATGGCCAAAGGGTAAATCTCCTGCACTCATAACGGCCAGACCATTAATTTGCCCGGTGACACGACCCTCAGTCTCTAACAGCAAAGTGCCGTCGGATACTAGTCGTTGCATGGTTTCTTCGGGCCCGGCGGAACGGTAGCGTCGTTCCGCCAGTGCTTTTTTGATATGCACTGCTTCGATTTGCGGTGCCCCTTCGCTCAAGGCCCAGACTTGGGATTCAGCCAATACCCCTAGAATGTCCCCCATCCGGACCGAAATGCGATCTTGGTCTTCAGCCAGAGCAGAGCCAAATTCCGCCAGAGCCGCCGCTCCACCATCAGTAAGCGGCAATAAATGATCGCGTTCTACCACCGCATTTAAGAGATTGCGAAAGGCTCCAAGATTTTCCCGAGTGGCCGGCATGTCGGCCACGAAATCGGCTTTGATTTTGAACAGCCTGCGAAAATCGTCGTCATAGGCATAAAGGGCATAATACAGGTCGGGAGTGCCGATCAGGATCACGGTCACCTCAATGGGAATCGGTTGGGGCTGAAACAACGTGGGATGCAGCCAGCCAATCGCTTCCGGGGCATTTTCGATGCGGGTCCAGCCCTGCTTTAACATCCGTTTTAATGACGGATAGGAAAAATTTTCCCTCAGCAAATCGGCCGCGGAGAGAATCAGGTAGCCGCCGTTGGCGCGCAGCAAACTCCCCGCCTTAATTCCCTCAATGGTCGCCACCAACATCCCCTGAATCTGCTGATAGTCGACGTGTCCGAAGAGATTGGCATATGTCGGGTTGGTTTCTACCACCACTGGCGCTCCGCCGTCCGGTTGGTGTTCGACTAAGACTTGCACTCGGTATCGTGCCAGCCATCCTTTGATCCCAACGGCCATGGCTGCGGCATCGCCCTCTTCAGCACGCAGATTGTCCAAATGGGCAAACAAATCCTCCAAAATATCATGGAAATATTGCAATACTGCCGGATGATCGCGATATTGATCCGACAATGGATCCAGTAAATGTTGGGCGGAATTTGCCGCCACCTCGCGGTCATCTTTGGCCAGAGCTTCTTTTGCTTCACGTTCTAGTGCACGAATTCGCCGGGTTGACGCCTCAACAGGCTCTTCCAACTGGTCTTGGTGTTCTTGAATCTCTTTACGGGTAGTTTCAGGCAGTTCGGCAAATTCTTGTGGATGATACGGTTGACCATCAGGTTTCAAAGGAACCGTTACTAAGGATCCTGTGGGAGTGGTTTGCAGCAAAAAGCCTAGGGCTTTAGCTTTCTGCGTCGCCTCGCTCCACAGTGATTGCTGTTCAGCCTGGAATTGGCGCAAAAGGTTTTGACGGTGATGAGCGTAAGAATCTGTATCAAAAGCTTGACGCAGTTGCTGTTGCGCTGTGGTGACAAAATCGTCTACATCCGATTGAAATTTGCGTGCCATACCCGGCGCCATAGATAGGCGTAGAGGCTGGTCGGGCTTGTGAAAATTTGGAATGTAGCACCAGTCATTGGATGCCGGCTTAGACTTGGCCCACTCTTTGACCCTTTCCATGACATAAGTGGTTTTGCCGGTACCCACGGGTCCTACTAGAACCATATGAGCGTTCATTTGCAAGCCAAAATCAATGGCACGGCGCGCTCGCTCTTGACCTACAATCCCATTGGCGCCTAAATCGTTTGATATCAAATCCTCGTGCTGGAACGTCCGACGAGTTTTTTGGTACGGTACTTGCGCCGTGATGAATAGATCCCCTTGACGTTCTTCCGCCATGGTTAGCACCCCCAGAAAATCACGTGTGTTGCCATTCCGAGAAAATTCCCCTAGTCGTACCCCATAATTCGCGTTGATGAGCGATAACTCCTGCTTGAGATGGATCTCTTGTCAGGGATTCGGCATGGAAAACACTTACGGAAGGATTTTGTCGGTTCTGCCCATATACGGCCCGCTAATGGTTTGTAAACGGTGACGACTACACAGAACACGATGTTGGGCAACGTTGGAGAATATGGGCCGTATATCGTCTAGATCGCTAACTATATACCGAAGGCGGTTGTTATCTTCATTCCGTGGATCGTACCAGATCGGTGACAACACCCAAAGTCGCGCCTGGTCGCTGATTATCGATACGATCATCCTTCGCTATATCTTGCGTGCTTACGCCAATGTTCAGTCCGGGTCAACAAACAAGGGACGGCCGCTCGGGCGAGGGCAATCGGCGCACGATTGCCCGGATGCCATTGTCAATCTTAACACAATGGTAATCGGTGTTAACCCAATGATAACGGGACTCTCAGAGAGCTCTCACTAGCGAGTCCTACAGTAAAGATGTAAGGCCACAACCACGCTGACGTTCGTCAAGAGTCACACGAAAATCGATAGGAGGTATGATTATGGCGGCGTTGCAGTTGACAAATGTGTCCAAAGAGTTTGGCAAGCATCGTATCATCAAGGATCTCTCATTGTCAGTTCAAGATGGGGAATTTGTTGTGGTAGTGGGCCCTTCCGGATGTGGTAAGTCTACCCTGCTTCGACTGATTGCTGGTCTGGAAAAACCCGATCAAGGTCACATACTATTAGACGGGGTCCGTTCGGAGTATCGGACGCCGTACGAGCGAAACGTGGGAATGGTCTTTCAAAACTATGCGTTATATCCCCATCTCTCAGTGTTCGATAACCTGGCGTTTGGTCTAAAAGCTCACCGTTCGCCCCACGAGGAAACGAAACGTCGTGTCGCCATCGTCTCTGAGCTGTTGGAACTGGGCCTCCTGCTCGATAAAAAACCTAAGGAATTATCAGGAGGGCAAAAGCAACGTGTGGCGCTGGGAAGGGCCCTCGTGCGCCAACCGCGTATCTTTCTGATGGATGAACCTCTGTCCAATTTGGACGCAAAACTCCGCGACAAGATGCGCACTGAACTACGATCTCTTCACGAAAAGGTAGGAATTACCACTATCTATGTAACCCATGACCAAGTGGAAGCGATGACGATGGCGGATCGTATCGTAGTATTGAAGGATGGCGATATCGAGCAGATCGGCACGCCTGAGGAAGTCTACAATCATCCCGCGTCGACGTTTGTGGCCAGTTTCATAGGGTCTCCCGCCATGAATCTCTTCAAAGTGGTGCCGGTTGTTCAGGGAAATCAATGGCATATTAAACCGCTCAGTCTAGAAGATAAGAGCCCGGGTTTTTGGATGCCTGCTTTATGTTTGACGAGGCATTCCCTGCCTTCAGCATTATGGTTGGGTATTCGTCCTGAGTTGATTCGACTGCACCCGCCCCAAACGAATGATGCCATTTCTCTCCCCCTCACGGTGGATGGTGTGGAATTGTTGGGAGCCCACTATCACATTCACGCCCGGTGGATTGATCAACCACTAAGCATTATCACGGATCATTTCGACCGCAACCAGCTCAATCAATTGACAGGGTATATTACGCCCAGAGCCCTGCACGTCTTTGACAGTGAAACCGGTTTGTCTATGATGGCTGAGCCATGGCCGGGACCTACCATGGAGGAAACCAAAGAGGCGAATTATGAATCCTCTCTAGCCTAATCCACATTGGCGACAAGAATCAGGATTGGTGTTCCAACGGGAAAGAGAACCTCAGGAGGGCATAGAGAATGAGCGAACCATTAAGGGTTCAGGCCATTGGTAGTCCACAGTATGATTCTAAGAGACTAGCCATGCTGACGCGATGGCAAGAGACGTTGGTAGGTTACGGATTGATCTTGCCCAGCCTTTGGGTGTTTCTGGTGTTTTACTATGGCCCTGCATTGTTCCTCCTTTATATTGCTTTTTTCCACTGGAACATTTTCGCAAGCCACAGTACCTTTGTGGGGCTTCACAATTTTGTGGTATTGGTGCATCAGCCAATTTTTTGGCAGTCACTGTTGAACACGGCGTATTATGTAGTGCTAGTCGTTCCTGTTACCACGCTATTGGCACTGGGGCTGGCTTTACTGTTGCGAGAGGCTGCACGGATTCGTGGCGGCGGCATCGCCCGGGCCATGGTATTTCTACCTCACGTGACGCCTGTTGTCGCGACCTCCATTATCTGGGTCTGGATCTTTGATCCCAACTTCGGTCTGGCTAATACGGCGCTACGGTTTCTTCATTTGCCGCAGCTCCAGTGGCTAGCTAGTGTGCACTGGGCGTTGCCGTCCGTGATGATCTATACCGTATGGCATTCGGTGGGGCTATACACCATTCTGTTTTTGGCGGGACTGTCAACCATTCCCCGTCAAGTTCTTGAAGCGGCCCAAATGGATGGTGCACGGGGCTGGTTTACGTTTCGCCGGATCCTATGGCCTCTGATTGGTCCTATTACGTTCTTTGTGGTGGTATTGGTATCCATTAACACCATGCAAACGTTCTCTCAAATTTACACTTTGACTGGTGGTCCTCATGGTGGAGCGGGTGGCCCCGCTTTTTCCACAACCACCGACTCCCTATTAATTTACCAAACTGCCTTTTTGTATTTGCATTTTTCTTTGGCATCTGCCATGAGCGTGATTTTATTCTTACTTATATTGGGCCTGACGCTGGGACAAAAACTTCTCGCTGACCGGTTCGTCTTCTATCGATAACAGGAAAGATGAAGACGAACCCGCCTTCTCGGGGGATAATGCATCCCCGACACTCCAGACTCAGCCCACAGGGAGGCAAAATATTGATGTGGCAACGACTCCTATTATATGGCTCCCGCGCCCTCATTGGGATAGTCTTTGTGATACCGATTTACTGGGTCTTGGTGATTGCAACTGGCTATCATGGAGCTGCTTATGCCTTACCCCCGGTCTGGATTCCGCTCTTTCATTGGGAACCTTTAATCTATGTGCTCACCCATACGCACTGGTCGCGCTACGTGCTAAACAGCGTCTTCATCTCCGCCATGACCATCATTCTGGTCGTGATCACCAGTGCGCTGGCAGGATATGCGTTGGCGGAACTTCGTTTTCCGGGCAACTCGCTCTACTTCTATGCCGTTCTGGGTGTCATGATGCTCCCCCAGCAAGCGCTTTTAGTTCCGCAATATGTGGTGATGTACCATCTTCACCTGTTGAACAGTTATACGGGGCTCATTATACCTTTTGGGGCCAGTACGTCGGGCATTTTTCTATTTCGACAATTTTTTAAGAAATTGCCTGTGAGTTACCGCGAAATTGCGCGACTCGAAGGCGTGAACACATTGAGATACATCTGGGGGGTTGCGGTGCCTTTGGCCCGTCCTGCCGTCGCAACCACCGTATTGCTGACATTCATCGCATCATGGAACCAGTTTCAATGGCCCCTAATCATGACCAACAGCGCTTCCATTCAACCCATCGAACTGGCGCTGAGCCACTATATGCAGGCATATCAAGCTAATTGGCGGGAATTGACCTCGGCTGCGTTGATTGCCTTGGCGCCCATTGTGCTGGTGTTTGCACTTACCCAACAACACATCGTCAATGCGGTAGCAGGGGGAGAAATGGCTCAAAAGGAATAATCCGCAGAATGCCCTATGTCAAGGAGGTGAGGAACATGTAATCCCAAGGGGTGCTTTGGTTGGCAAGACAACAATGGGTCCGAGTTGACGCTAAGATTACTCTAAGGAGGAACACAATTGATTACACCAAAAGTCGTGACAGCTCGCATCGGCATGTCGCTAGCAGCTTTGGGAGCGCTCGTTTTGGCTGGCTGCGGGACGACGAGTGCTGCCAGTTCCCCAAACCCGAGTCCCAGCAATCAGACGATTACGCTATGGGAATCCCACTCTGCAGGAGGGCCCCCGGGTTTGGCGGTAGCGGCCCTAGTCCAACAATTTAACCATACGCACCCACACATCCAGGTAATACTCACGGTCACTAAGGCTAGCCACAAGGGGTTGGCGGCATTGGCGGCTGGAGATGCGCCAGTAGCTGCCTGGATTAGCCATTATGACGGAAACTTTTTATCGGCGCATGCCTTGATCAACCTGAATCCATGGATTCACGGGCCCTATGGATTGAGTGCGACGGAACGTTCTGCTATATTCCCGGTTGTGTGGCACAACGGAGAAGTGAATGGACAGCATTATCGTTTGGAAGTTGATGCCAAAGTGTCCCAATTAACTTACAATAAGGCACTCTTCGCCAAAGCTGGCATTGCCGCACCTCCGGCCACGTGGTCCGAATTGGCGACAGATGTGGCCATCTTAAAACAAAAACTGCCTGGAGTCATCCCTCTAGCATGGAAAGATTCCTCAGCGCATATTCTGCCCCCATTTATGTCCAATGGCGGAAAGATTTTCCAACCGGGTTCTCACAGCACGAAAGCAGACTTCCTGACGCCCTCAGCGGTGAACACCTTTACTTATTTTCGAAATCTTTATCAGAAGGGCGAAATGATCTTGGCTCACGGGAGTAGTATTCGGGCGGATTTTGGAGCAGGGAAACTCGCTATCGCGGATGGCACCTCAGCCGGGTACCAGAAAATTCTGGATGCCGCGCATGGCCAATTTCCTGTGGGTGTGTTCGCCTATCCTGCCGGAAGTACGGGGCATACCGCGAATCTTGTGCAAGGTTTGGGGTTTGTTCTTATGATCAACCACACCAAAGCCCAAGACCAAGCCGCCATGACTTTTCTAAACTGGTGGTTTAGTGCCCGGCCTCAAGCCTATTGGGGAACCCACTCTGGCTATCCTCCAGTCGATCGCCTTGCATTACCTGATATCCCGCAAAGCTACTTGTCTTCACATCCGGGCATCTCGGTCGCCCTTCAAACGCTAGAATCGCCCTACACGATTTCCCGTCCCATTCCGACGGCATATAAAGAGGTGCAGGCCGTGCTTGACACCGCGTTTTACAATGCCGTCACGGGACGCACCTCGGTCCAGTCAGCGCTCAATACGTTGCAAACTCAGGCCAATAATTACTTAAACGGCAGTTCTGCCCTGTAATGTCGGTTCATAGGGGTCAAAGGCGGACCTTTGGCCCCCCATATGCTACAGGCAGCTCAATATGATATGAAGGAGCCGTATCTGATGGACGTTGAAGAAGCCATTCGGACCCGCCACAGCGTGAAAGTCTTCGCCGCTGATCCCGTAGACTCCACGCTAATTGCCCATTGTCTAGATCTCGCAGTTTGGGCCCCTAATCATCACTTGACTGAACCATGGACATTTACGGTGATTCAAGGCACCTCGTTAGTACAGTTTTCTGATGTCGTGTATCACATTTTGTCGGTCAGCCGTTTAGGCTCGGACAAAGCACTGAAAGAAAAGAGAAAACTTTTATCTGCCCCCGTGTTGATCGCCGTATACGCCCACATCGATATCACTTCTCCTAAAACGACACAAGAAAACTACGCGAGCACCGCGGTTGCCATTCAAAACATATTGTTGGTCGCCCACAACCTGGGTTTGGGTGCTATTTGGCGGACTGCCGACACACTGGATACCTTGGCGGTGCGAAGCTTTCTGCACGTACCCGATCCATCTCAGCCGGTAGGACTGATCTATCTTGGGTATTCCGCCCAGCGAAATTTGCCTCGAAGACGGACCCCTGCAGAAGCAAAAACTGAATGGTTATCCTAATAAAAGAAGGGGGGTGTCGTGAGAGTCCATCCTTCTTGAGAACCTATAGTATCACCTATCGGGATACCGGCGTTTCCGGGAGACCAGAATTCACCCGCCTGTTTCAGGACGATTCATCATACATACAGCATTTGGTGGCTGAGTGTTGACGCGAGTTGGAGAAATAATCGCAAAACCCATAGTTCACTTGCGCTAAACGCCGCGAAAGGGTTGTGCGCTATTTCTCCCCCATGCGTGGTCCTCCACCCCCTATCACCCACTATCTGGATCTGGATATCTTTGAAATTACTCAGCAAATCCAAACTGAACCGTGTGAAAATCCTGACGAAATTCCCGTACTTCCGCGCGAGTGGCTTCTGCCCGGTCTGGTTGCGTCAAAGCTCGTTTAACGAATGTAGCGACAACGGCCATGTCGCTTTCTCCCATTCCGAGCCGGGTCATTTCATGGACGCCTAAGCGTATCCCGTTATAATCCCCTGCAATGACGGCCATGGGCAGCGGAATGCCACTAAACAGCACGTTGCTCGCTTCTGCAAGACGCGCAGCGTGGGTGCCGCCACCGAACCGTGCGGCGTCTATCGCCACTAAATGCGATCGGGTCGGGGGCCCTCCGTTGGGTGCCCACACCGGGACCCCGAGGCGTAATAATTCGTCGGCGAGCCGCTGGGCATTCTTGAGACATTGTTGCGCATAGGATTGACCAAATGTGGCCAGTTCCAATGCTGCGACCCCGAGTCCTGCCACGCGTGCCATATCAAAGTTTGCCGTCAGCCCGGGATACGCAATGCGGTCGAGGCGTTGCGCAAGCTCTTCATCACCTGTCGCGACCAACCCGCCGGCTGGTCCGCCAAACGTCTTATAGGTCGACATGGTCATCAGGTCGGCACCTTCGGCCAACGGTTGTTGGAAGAGGCCTGCTGCCACCAGCCCCGCGACATGCGCAGCATCATACATCACCCGTGCTCCTACCATGTCGGCTAGCGCCCGGGCGCGTCCAATGTCCACCGGAATTAGCGGTAAACTGGTCCCCAGTATAATGAGTGTGGGACGGATATGGCGGATTTCATCTTCCCACGTGGTCCATTCAATGCAATGCGTGCCCGGATGATACGGTATGGGCTGAACTCTCAAGCCGTACAAACCGGCGGCTCCCTGCGTGTGGTGCGTGGCATGTCCGGCTAGTGCCTCCGGTAAGGCATAAATCGTATCTCCCGGTTTAGTGGTCGCCATATAAGCGTAAAGATTTGCCAGGGAACCACTCAAGACGCGATATTCCACGCGGCGGGCCCCTAAGAGAGTACAGAGTTGGTGCTCCACCCACTCCTCAATAAGATCGCTAAACGCCAGTCCCGTTTCATATTTGTCGCCCGGAGGACCTAAACTGGGCCGCGCATTGAGTGTGGACGCCATAGCCCGTTGCACCGCGGGACTTTGGCGATTCGTGCCGGCATAGAGATTAAGTGAGTCCTCGTCTACCCAGTGTTCGCTCTGGGCAATCCAATCAAATAGTGTCTGTAGCGCATTCCTCGAATCATCGGGGGTAGGCTGTATCATAATAATGGCAGGGCTCCCTTCGGCTTAATAGGATGGCGGGGTAGACACCGCTAACAATACGGCGGGCCGGTTGGCGAGGTTCGCCCACTGATGAGGGATGGTGCACGGGTAGTAAATGGTGTCCCCGTAATCCAAGTCCTCCATTCGGGTCCCTACCCAAAAGCGCACACTTCCGTCCAGCACGGTAATAAACTCTTCGCCCGAATGGACTAGGGGCTCGCCGCTATCCGCGAGCGGCGGAATCAACAGCAAAGATGGTTCCATCGCCACCGTGCCGACGTGGGTCAGCAATTCCTGGATCACGGGGCCGTGTGGAGAGACGTTACGTACTACGCGCGGGCGATCATGGCGCCGAGTTACCACCACCTCATCGTCCTCCGCTTCGAGAAAGAACTCGACTACATTCATGTCATACAGATGGGCAAATCGCATCATTTCTACGACGGACACATCCTGATTGCCATTTTCTATCCGGCTGAGTTGGCTGGGGGAAATGCCCAGTTGGGACCCGACATCGGCTAGCGTGTAGCCTTTTTTTTTGCGTTGCTCCTGCAGTTTAGCGGCCACACGCAATCGAATCGTACTGTCGTCCATGCACCGGCTCCTCTCGTTTCCTCTTATCGTATCTATCCAAAGGTGTGGTGTGCAACCACACATGGTTCCCCAGGGCGTATTCCGTTCTGAAAATGTTGGTCCACATTGCTTAATATACAACTATTATATTAGAAATTGCAAAAACTGCAAATATTGGTTGACAACTTGCGTCTCTGTTTATTACATTAATAATCGGGAGAACGCATCAATTGCGAAATCTTGTATTAAAGGCCTGTGGTTAGACGGTTTAAATTGGACTCTTAACAGACCGAGGAATAGCGCTTTCTCAAAACACTGATCACACCGAGATCGACTGTTTCGACGACAATGTTTTTCATGATCCCCCTATGCCACCACCCTGGGTCTAATGATTCCTGTGCGCGCACAACTACACACAATATCGGCTTCTTGAATTGCAAAGATGCCCTTGCTGTAGTGGACGATGAATTCATAAACAGAGAATTGAGATAAACAGAAAGGAGTCACAAGATGAATCAGAACCCCGCGGAGAATCCTCTTCAGTTGGTCCGAGCAATGGAGCCGTGGCAACTCTATTTAGTCGGTATTGGCGGCATTATCGGATCGGGATGGCTTTTCGGTTCCATGTATGCGGCTCAGATGGCGGGTCCCTCGTCCATATTGGCCTGGGTGATGGGAGCGATTGCGATATTTCTTATTGGCATGGTGTATGCAGAACTCTCGGCGTCTATGCCGGAAGCGGGCGGGGTTGTGCGGTTTCCACACTACAGCCATGGCAGCTTAGCGAGTTTCGTAGTCGCTTGGGCCAACTATCTAACGTACGCGGCCACGGCGGCTATAGAGGCTAGCGCAGCCACCAACTATGCCAGTTACTACATCCACTCCCTCGCGGGGCCGTCCGGTCTCACGCCCTTGGGAACCATAGTAGGCATAGTTCTGTTAGCGCTATTCTACATCATTAACGGATTCGGCATAAGCTTTTACGGGTGGGTCAACTCCGTGCTCACCATAGCGAAACTCGTGACCCCAATGCTAGCTATCGCTGTGTTTTTATTGGTGGATTTTCACAGCGGGAACTTTTCATCTTCACAGGCAGGTGGATGGTTTCCGTCGGGCGTTAAAGGACCCTTTACCGCTCTTGCGTCCGCCGGCGTCATTTTTGCCTTTCTTGGTTTTCGCCAAGTCGTAGACCTTGCCGGGGAAGTAAAGAACCCAGGTCGGTCATTACCCCGCGTGCTATTTGCAGTGTTGGCCACCGTCAGTGTTCTTTATATTCTCTTGCAAGTTGCTTTTCTCGGCGCGGTCCCACCGAGGTTACTCTCGCACGGGTGGGCAGGCCTATTGCTTAAGTCCCCCCTGGCAACCTTGGCGCACATCGGCGGATTGCAGTGGCTTGCAATCATTATTCTAATTGATGCGGTCATTTCACCATCAGGAGCTGGTTTAGCGTTTGCCGCCTCCGGACCGCGGGTTGCGTATGCGATGCAGAAAAACGGTTATTTTCCTGAATGGATGGGTCGGATTAGTGTGCGGTTCCATGTTCCCTCACTGGCTTTAGTTGCCAGTTTCATCATAGGCGTATTCTTTCTATTGCCGATTCATAGTTGGCAGACGTTGGCTGATATCATTGCTTCCTTGACGTTGTTTACGTATACCATTGCCCCCGTGTCTGCGGTGGTGTTGCGCGCAGAGTTCCCTAATATGCGTCGACCCTACCAAGTGGGAGCTCTCCAGGTGGTCGCGCCGATAGCCTTTGTCGTGGGTTCGCTCATCATGTATTTCAATGGCTGGCCGCTTACTGGACAAGTGATGATTCCGGTAGGGGTCGGACTTCTTCTTTATGTCTATTATGCAAGCCAAGGAGCGTTTTCGGTGAAGCGTGACATAGGTTCTGCCCTCTGGCTCGTCTCTTGGGTGGTGTTCGAATTGGTCATCTCGTTCATGGGATCTTTCGGTGGCAAACACTGGATTCACGCCCCTTGGGATGTCTTACTGATTGTTGTTGGGAGCCTTATCGCATATTTTTGGGGTATAGCCAGCCGAAATTCCGTTACAAAGCCCTTGGATTTGGAGACACCAGAACCTATCTTATCTCAGGTCACCTAAGTGGCATGGACTACTTTCGGCTCTTTAGGGAACTACAGGCGGTCCTGTTAGTAAGAGTGGTGACAAAGCGTATAGTTCCCACAAAAGGCGACATTGGTGGTAATGCAGATTGTTTTGTTTTAGGATTGGAAGTAATCAAAATCTTGGTGGGAGGCGAACATCGTGCCCGTACATGCTGACGCTCGGAGATATTTAACGGGTGTAGCACTGGAACCTCCTTGGTCTGAGTTAGGAATTGAAAACGCAAGAAACCGGCGTGCGGCACGAACCGCCGCATGGGCCGAGACGCCTGAGCCGGTATCTCAAACGAGGGACTTATCGATTACAGGCCCTGTTGGGCGCATTGCTCTCCGCATGTATATCCCAGAAGGTGCGTCGCCATTTCCTGTAATCGTCTATCTTCATGGTGGCGGATGGGTATTGGGTGATCTGGACCAGGTCGACTCAGTGTGTCGTATGCTGTGCAACGCAACGAAATCGATTGTAATTTCGGTGGACTACCATTTGTCTCCGGAGTATCGATTTCCTATTGCCGTAAACGAAGCCTATCGTGTCTTAGAGTGGGCAACACAGCATGTCCACGCTTTTGGTGGTGACGGTACCCGTCTGGTAGTGGCTGGAGACAGTTCGGGTGCGAACCTGGCAATCGGTACGGGCCTTATGGCCACCGATCGGCAAGGGCCTCGATTAAAGGCCATGATTCTCGCGTATCCGGTTTGTCGACCGACTTTTGATACGGCATCATACCAAGCATACGGAGCGGGGTATGGCTTGACGCGAAAAGACATGCAATGGTTCTGGTCGCAGTATTTAGCACACCCTGGTGATGCGGGCAATCCTTATGCAGTGCCGTTGATACGAAGTCAGTTTACGGGGCTCCCCCCTAGCCTAATAATTACGGCAGAGTACGACCCTCTTCGCGACGAGGGGCAACAATTGATCGACTGCCTGCGCCGCGATGGAATTGTGGTGCAGACTCTATGCGTCAACGGGATGATCCATGGATTTTTCGTTTCCGCATGGGCTCCGACGCACCGCCGAATGGCCGTGGACTGGGTGTCATCAAACATTCAACCGATTGTATCAATGTAAGCGGGGAGATCTGCCGACTCGGAAGGGGGTCTTGTGTCGAATGGTATCCAGACTTCTGAGCCATTCGACGCAGTTTTTGCTAGGATGTCCTCGACCGGCCCTATACCGGATCCCAGTTGTTTTGGGTGTACGGGCTTTTTATTACGAAGAAGTTTTGCTATTATTTGGATTCAAGGACTCCGATCACCGGAACTGGAGAAAACCATGGCCACGCCAGGAGAAATGCAGGGCGATGTTCTATCGTGTTTGCCTCCATGTAGAGACCGTGGGCTGTTTGGGGCGTGCGAGCTGGTGATGGCCTTACGACGGTCAAGTCTTGTCGTATTGGGTCTCATTATGCAGCGCGAGACGTGATTATAAGGAGGACTTCGCCTTGGCTTCTCAGCACGACCACATCGCTCGGCTCTTGTCCACGATATTGCCTGACGAAACCGTTATAGGAGATCCCTATTGGGCAATTATGGCGTGGGCTGACGATCACTTAACAGGGGAATTGTGGACGATCCCGCGGGGTTCGCAGATTATCGTGCCGTTGTTTTCGTCACATAACGATGCGACAAATGTTCACCACAACATTCCTGAAGGCCACCGGTATGTTGTTCGGGGACTTAGCCGAAACCACTTGCAATTTAGCGTGCAACGTCTTAAAGAAGGAAGCCAATTTGCCGTTGTCGAAGAACTTTATCCTAACGGCCAATTTTCATTGAGGCTGTTAACTAAAGAAGAACTAGTGTCGAAGCGGTCTTGATGATTGATTTTGGTGGAAAGCGCAGGGGGGACCGAACTCTACTTGCAGCCGGCATGAGTGACACGCTTTTAAGGGCGCTGAACTCATGATCGTGTTTCAGATCCGGGCGCTGGGTCAGATTGTTGAGGTCCCCATCGTACAACTTCCACCCCAAATCGGTTTCCCACCAACACAACGCGTCCACTGCCTACCGCCAACCCATTAAGGGTGAGCGCAATCGAATCGAGCCATTGCCCATCTAATGTGATGCGGGTGCCAATGCCGATGTTCAACACTTGTTGCACACTAAGCACCCCCTTGCCCAAATTCGCGGCCAAGCGGAGCGGTAGATCGCCCAAGCGCGCCAAGCGGGGATCCTGAGGCGGCGATGCGGGCGCTTCTATCTTTTGCGGCGAGACCAGGAGGGGTGTTTCGGTTGGTGAAACCGTTGACTCGGTAACGGGTGGGGGATCGAGTGGGGAGACTTCCACACTGGGTTGTACCGTCTCCGTCACAGCCGCTATCAACGCGTCGATGTCCTCTTGAGAGAGCGGGCCGTGATTATCGTTTATTGCCATATGAGTGCCTCCTTGCCACAACCGTGTTTATCTGGGCACTACCACCCCGCAAAAACATCAGTTAAATCTTAGATATGCCTTACCCCATAGTTGGTGATTTTCAAGGGCGTCTGGTTTTTGTTCAGGCGGTGCCTGTCATTACGCACTATCAATAATCATATCGGTCATTTCAGTTGTGATTTGTTGAGTCAAGTGGCCTACACGCACCACCGCATTCGGATAAATCACCTTACTTTGAATCCAACCATCATCATTGATGACATCTATTCGGGTGTCGGTGCCTTCTTCAGATCCGATCACTTTTGCCCACACATGTTGTTGGGCTCGTACATGTCCCCCAACCACGCGGTCTCTAATTTCTACCCATTCCTCCGACGTAATGTCACAGGATTGCGCCTCCTGCAATATCACAGGTCCACGACCAACGACTCGGCTACGGATGAGGCGCCGTAGATGAACTCCTTGGGGTTCATGGGCCTCTGCGGATTCTCCAGTGTGCGTAGATTCGGTGTAGTGCTGTATCCGTTCACGGATCACTTCCAACGCCTCGATATGTGTTGTCTGAGCGAACTGATTGCCATCCAGTATCGGCACCGCTTCTTCCACCAATGCGCGCAGGTCGGGATTGTAGCAATAAGGGGGCCGTGTTCGTGCCCTTTGCATCCACTGCACGAGAGAATCAAACTCCGGGAATTTTGTACGCACCAACCATTGTAACACAGGGCCTGCGGGAAGGACTTGATCTGGCGCACGCGTACGGACTTGGTGGTAAGCTTGTTCTAGGCTGAATAGTATATCGTGCAAATGCTGTAAATGTCGGCTTACTTCACCTCCTAGCGGGGAAGTGCCGCCTGCGAAGATTTTAGTATGATGGACGTCCCCTAAAATCCAGACATCAGCTCCGGCCACTAATTCCGCATCAAACACGTCTCCGGAAACAATGATGCTCCCGGAGACGACGATGGTCACATTTCCTCGCACATGGCCGTCAATTAAGAGATCTCCGGTGTAGGAGAAGGGGCTGTGGTGCACGGTGAGAACTCCCGAATGAATGTACTCAGGAATTAAGGAAACCGACTGGGCCATCCAACGAATACGCCCGGGCCGCGCAGCCACGAGATGCAGACCGTGATCCATCACTTGTATACCTTCCCCTATGCGCAGATCTGCGGGTGCCGGGGGAGAAGGTGGGACCACCGTGTTCCAGACCGTAGTACCGGGGCGCGATGGCTCCCCGGATAGTAAAACGCCGATAATTTCCCCCATCGCAACATAGCCGGGCTGATCCACCGTTCCTCCAGGGTAAGACCGTGTGCGAATCTCCATCGGTAACGGGAGGTAGGTGTCCACCGAACCTGTTACGGGCATGACCCCTTCGGCGACTACTATTGACCCATTTTCGTGACGGGCTAAAAAAGCTTCCAGAGTGCTCTTTGGAGTACGCCCAAACTGGATACGTAACGCATCTAACTGTTGATCGACATCGTTAGGAGCCACCTGTACGGTCGGTATGATGGTGGCGTCTGCTTGCACCACCAACCGCGATTGCGGCTCGGTTGCCAACAAGGTCCGTTTAACACCGGGCTGGTATGTCACAGTTAATACGGCTCGCATCCCAAACTCGTCGACATCAATGGTAAATTGTGAACGAGGGTCTTGAAGAGGGGCCTGGATGACAATTTGGTCTGACTGTTGGACGACGACGTCTCCAGTGGAGGCGACGATGCCGTTTACTTCTACTGTAATACCGCTGTCCGGGGGAGGGACCACAATGACCGGATACAGGCCATGCAGGTTTAGCGGATTTTGCACATGCACAACACCCTCTGCGTCCATCCAAACTCGGCCCGATGCTTCCGTCCGCTTCTGGAAAGACGTCGTGAGATGACCCATATGGTGGAGGGAGGCCTGAACTGGGCGAGTGATTGCGGTGACGGCATTCTTTATCCAATTGGCCCAGGCATGCATGGCATCAACCTCCTGTTCGGACGACCGCATCGATAATCCGTAATTACGTGGGTAGAGAAAACTCCGGAAAATGGGCTAGAAAATCGCTTACGGCTTCTTGTTCCACAGGCGGTGAGATGGCATAACCTTGAACCCCGTCGATATGGTCTTGCGCTAATGTAACCCATGTTTCGACTGATTCCACGCCTTCAGCCCAAACACGGCATCCTAGGCGGTGACCCAGATCAATCATTTCCCGAACCAGACCACGCGTGGTCGCGAGGCACTGCGGGCTCACAAACCGTCGATCAATCTTCAATACATCAAATGATGTGGCTTCTAGTGCTTGAAATGACATCCCACTGCCAAAGTGATCCAGTGCTAAGGGAAAACCCTCATCTTTAAGGGTTTGAAGGGCTAGCCAATGATCAGGATCTGCCGCGACAGTTTCGTGCACTTCCCACAACACATCGCGTTCCGTCATCCCCGCCAATTCTAACCATTCCCGCACCAGGGGAACCCATTGCAAGTCACCCAGCAAGGCCAACGATAGGCGCAATCCCAGTGTCATACCGGAGTGAACACGCCGGAGTGCAGAGATGGCGGCAATGCTCTGTTGGGCAACCCATTTATCCAGCGCTGCCGCCCGTCCTTGACGGGTTAAAATGGATACTATTTGATGGGGAGAAATCATGCCTTGAGTCTCTACGTACCAGCGCACAAACGCCTCGACATGGCGACTATGGTTTTGGTGTCGATCCCATACTGGCTGATAGACCACCCAGAACTTATTCGTGAGGTTTCCCATCATTGTTCACTTTCTTTGACAAGTATTTCCCAGACATCCCCATTACTTAGATTTCCAAGCACAGCATGGAAATCTGAATGGCTCCCCCGGGCCCTCTGGGTCGTCGCGCTAAATCTCTGAGTCTTTTATTTATGTCGGATTATTGCATATAGTGTGCTACGTATAGTCTTTATGATGACAGACCGCTGCAATCCCAACATAGACTTGCATGTGTGCGAGGAATGGAGCTGTTTTTCCCCCATGAGACACGGCTTTTCACCAAGAAGGCATCATTCTGCCTTGTCGCTTGGACTGCGGCTACCTCGCACCGATTAGGATTTATATCTTATGTCACAACAATATTCGACAGGTGGGTTGCGTTTTCCTTCTTCATCGACATGAGGTTGGTGTATAGGCTGCTCTCCCATCCCAAACCCGAGGAGCGATCATTGTTGAACGTAACGACGCGGATCAGCCCATGGGTTCATCGGGGCGTCGCGACTTACCCAGTCATATAGGTAATTTCACCAACGTGAATCTTTCGGGCATCTGTGGGTAACTCCCGGAGTGTTATTCGACACATGGATGTCGGGGCTCATCCAGAGTCTCTGGTGCATTAGCTAGCCTTCCAGGGATGACCGGTTTCCGCTCTAGTGTGATCGAAGACTTCATTAAAACTAGGTACGCGTTCACGGTCTATGGTAAGGTTAAATCATGGTAGTGAATTCAGATAAATCATAAAGTGGCAAGAGTATCACATCCGCTTCCCGTGGGGGGGGAGATCCAGACTGTAAGGAGCTAGAGCATGACACTCAGAACGAAGTTACTCCTCGGATTTGGTTGGATCGCCATCGTTGTGTTGATTGTTGGTGTGCATGGCTGGATTCAACTCAATCGCATTCAAGGATCGGAAGCTATCCTTCAATCGAATTTCAAAAAAATCCAATTGACTTCGGATATTCAACGAGCCGTCAAAAACGAAGCGATTGACGTGCGAGATGTGTTACTGAATTACAACGCCACCGCTAATGCCGCTTCGGTTAGCCTCATGAACGCGAATATGACCATGACCACCACTGCGATCAATAGCTTGAAAACGATGGTAAACGCCGGTCGCGAACAACAACTGCTTCACCAAATTACTCAAACCAATAGTCAGTACGACGCGCTCTCATCCCAAATTGTGGCGTTGGCTCAACATGGACAACGGACTCAAGCGATGGGCTTACTGTTAGCCAAGGAACCTCAACTGCAAAGCCAACTCTCTCAAGAGTCCTTTCAATTCAACGCGTACGAGGAGAGCCAAGCGTTGTTGGGATTAGGTGCGCTGAGCGCGATATTCAAAACTCAATTTACGTTAATGATTACGTTATTTTTGGCAGCGTTGGCCATAGGAATCGCCACCGTCTTTCGGATCGCGTGGCAAATGACTCGTCGGCTCAACCGTCTGTCCCATGTGATGACCCGCTTTGCTAAAGGAGACGAGGAGTCGGTTCGGATTGATGCGCAATTGCGGGATGAAATTGGTACGGTGGCGGCTTCATTTAATGAGATGGCCGACGCTCTCCAAGCGCAGGCCGACCGCGTGCGCCACGTTAGCCAAAGTAAGGAAGACCAAGCCTGGGTGCAATCCAACATCGCGAACACAACCACTCTGCTCAGCGGCCTTCAGAACACCAGTGAGTTTGGCAAAAAATTGTTGACGGTGATAAGTCCCCTGGTTCAAGCCCAATACGGTGCTTTTTATGTACGCGACGAGGACAGTGCCAAAATCCAATTCAGGTTAGTGGGCTCCTACGCGTATAAACAACGCAAAAACTTGTCTAATGTCTTTGAGTTGGGAGAAGGACTGGTGGGGCAATCTGCTCTTGAAAACACCCCGATTTTGCTGACGGATGTGCCCGCGGACTATATCAAAATTACTTCGGGATTAGGAGAAGCCGCGCCGCGACAGGTCCTCGTGCTGCCCATTAATTTTGAGGGGATCACGCGAGGCGTGCTGGAACTTGCGTCCTTCGAGTCTTTCAGTCCGCTCCAACTCGCGTTTTTAGATGAACTGGCCCGCGCTGTCGGTATTGTCCTGGATAGTATTGCAAGTCGGATGCGCCTGGCACAGTTGTTGTCGGAATCGCAAACCATGACCGAAGAATTACAAGCACAATCAGAAGAACTGCAGTCGCAACAAGAAGAACTGCGGGCGACCAACGAAGAATTGGAAGAGCAAACCCAAGCGCTCCGACAGTCTGAAGAAGCATTACAGGCCCAACAAGTGGAGTTGGAAAAGATTAATGCGGAATTACAAGAAAAAGCTCAGTTGTTGGTAGAAAAGAATCTCGCAATGGACCACACTCAACGAACTCTGAAGGATCGGACTCGACAACTTGAAGTCAGTTCGCAGTACAAATCGGAATTTCTTGCCAACATGTCCCACGAATTGCGCACGCCCTTGAACAGCCTGCTCATCTTATCCAAATTGTTAGCCGATAACTCCGAAGGCAACTTGACAGAGAAACAGGTAGAATTTGCCCACACTATCTATTCGTCTGGGCAAGGGCTCTTGGCGTTAATCAACGATGTGCTGGATCTTGCCAAAATAGAAGCCGGGAAAATGTCGATCAACCTGGGTCCATTGAGATTAGTGGAACTGAAGACGTTTGTGGAACAGCAGTTTGCTCCCGTGGCGCAGCAAAAACACCTAGACTTTCATGTCACCATGAACCCACAATTGCCCCAGACTCTCTACACTGATAGTCAACGCGTGCAACAAGTCCTCCAAAATCTCCTCTCTAATGCCTTTAAGTTTACCGAATACGGCAGGGTGTCCCTCGCCATCGACGAGGGTTTTAAACCTGATCCATGCGTCATCTTTTCCGTCTCGGATTCGGGGATCGGGATTCCTCAGGATAAGCAGGAGGTGATCTTTGAGGCGTTTCAGCAGGTCGATGGGACCACCAGTCGCCAATATGGGGGAACAGGCCTCGGACTCTCCGTGAGTCGGCAAATGGTGACTCTTTTAGGGGGACACCTGACGGTAACCAGCCAAGAGGGAGAAGGGAGCACGTTTACATTTACCGTGCCGCTCGATCCCTCACACCCGCTGACCCCGGATGCAGCGCATGCGGTCCTGCCCCCAGCACCTGATCCCGCAGAGGTCCTTCAGGACGTCAGCTTGGCTCTGTCATCGCCGTCTGCCAAAAAAATTCTGATTGTGGAGGATGAGGAGGCCCCACAAGATAGTGTCATCACCCTCATTGGCCACAAAAAGTTGGTCATCACGGCCGTGTCTACGGCTTCCCAGGCCATGAATCGATTGGCGATGGACCAATATGACGGACTGGTGTGGGTTGTAGGGAAATCCAGTCTACCGGGCACGAGTCTGTTGCATGCGTTACACACGCGAGGAGCCTTAGATGGGTTGACGCTCTTCATCTATACGGAGCGTGAGCTGTCCGATCACGAAGAGGACCAATTCCGTCGATATGCTTCGTCGATTATCATCCAAGGCCGTCAATCGCTTAAGCGTCTTGATGAGGCGATTGACCAATTTCTCGCAGGTTCACAGCCTGTCGCAGCAGGTGAACCGGTTACTGCGAGACCCCTGTCATCCACAGAATTTGCCGGCAAAAAAATTCTCCTGGTGGATGATGATATTCGAAATGTCTTTGCGCTAACCAGTGTGCTCGAACGTTATGGGATGGACATTGTGTTTGCGGAAAATGGGGAAGAATGTTTGGAGATTTTAGAGACCACGGCAGACATTGACTTAATATTGATGGACATTATGATGCCGAAGATGGATGGTATCGAGACCATCACCCGCATTCGATCGACGCAAACCTATGGTAGTGTACCGATTATTGTCGTTACGGCAAAAGCGATGACAACTGACCGCGTTGGAGGCCTTGAAGCGGGAGCGTCTGACTATTTGATTAAGCCCACTCAACCCGATCAATTACTGTCGCTGATGAGTGTGTGGCTCCACCGACATCTGAGAGCGCGGTCGGGGAAGAATGAGGTCTCCAATGGATGAAAACCTAGAGCGAATTGAAGTCGGCTTGTTACTTCAAGGAATTTATGCGCAGTATGGGTATGACTTTAGAAATTACGCGTACCCGGTGATACGGAGGCGGGTGTGGCACAGGATCCAAGCCGAACGACTAGAGACCATTTCGGGACTCCAAGAAAAAGTGTTGCATGACCCGAGTTGCGTAAAACGTTTGGTTTCTGACTTCTCCATAGCGGTGACCGAGATGTTTCGTGATCCGCATTTTTTTCTGAGTCTGCGCCAACGCATCCTGCCACGCTTACACGCATGGGAAGCAATCCGAGTATGGGTCGCGGGCTGTTCGTCGGGAGAAGAAGTCTATTCAGTCTCTATTTTACTGAGGGAAGAAGGACTGGCTAACCGAACCGAAATTTATGCGACTGACATGAACCCCGATGGGTTGCAGAAAGCCCAGAATGGGGTCTATTCACTAGATGTTATGCAGACATACACCAGTAATTACCTTCGATCTGGAGGGCGTCATGTATTTTCAGACTACTACACCGCTTCGTCACGGGGTGCAGCTTTCCGCCCCGAATTAATCGAACATGTTGTATTTGCCCAACACAATTTGGCCACCGACCGCGCTTTTCACACTTTTCACTTGATTCTTTGCCGCAATGTCTTGATTTATTTTAATGGGGTGCTGCAAAAAGAAGTGTTCGATTTATTCCACCAAAGCTTGGTAACGGGAGGATTCTTAGGCCTAGGGGATGCTGAGTCGATCTCTATTTCCGACATTCGCTACAACTACGAACGGGCCGATCCCCTACAAAAGTGGTACCGTCGGATAAAATGACAAAGTGCAAAAACCAGGGGAGGCATGTGAAATGGAAGCCCGCGGCATAGACACCTGGGCAGTGGATGAACGCATCAATATCTTATTGGTTGATGACCGGCCAGAAAATCTCGGGGTGTTAGAAGCCGTGCTCTCTCCCCGAGATTATCGTTTAGTAAAGGCAACATCGGCGGAAATGGCTCTCAAAAGTCTTTTGCACCAGGATTTTGCGGTCATTCTTTTAGATGTGCAAATGCCGGGCATGAATGGTTTTGAAGCCGCCAAGATGATTAAAGCACGCGAAAAGTCCAAAGACATTCCGATTATTTTTATTACGGCGATTAGCCAAGAACGGGACCATGTGAATGAAGGATACTCCGTAGGGGCCATTGATTACATCTTTAAACCCTTTGATGCGGATATTCTGAGAAGCAAAGTGGACGCCTTCGTCAGTCTATTCAGCAATCAAAAAAAGATTGCGCAACAGGCTGAACAACTCAAACGTAAGACGCGAGAGTTGGAACATGCTTATGAGGAACTCTCCCGCACCACTGCCGAATTAAGACGCACCGAAGCTTTGGCTAGTGTGATTGCTGACACGGCACGCGACACCATGGCCACTTTCAGCCCCGACGGCAGCCTGCTCTCGGTCAACCCCGCCGTAGAATCTATGTTTGGATATCAGTCCAGAGAACTCGTGGGGAGACCGGTCGCAACCATTATCCCCGACATTATGGGGCAAGCGGGGTCGCCGTCGCCTGTCGCATTCGAAGCGACGGCGGTGCGCAATGATGCCAGCACTTTTGTCTCAGAAGTCCATATTGGCACAACCTTGGTGCAGGGGGAGGTTGTTTATGCATGCACCGTTCGTGACATCACCGAGAGGAAACAACATCTCGAGATCTTGGAACATCAGGTGTTGCATGATGACCTCACGGGTTTACCGAACCGCACATTCTTGTTCCAACGCATCACCCAGGCTGTTCGTCAACAGCCTCCTGAGGCGCATCCTTTTGCGCTGCTTCTCCTTGACCTCGATCATTTCAAAGCGATTAATGACACCATGGGTCATGCGGTAGGGGATTGCCTTTTAAAAGTCGTGGGCCAGCGTTTACAGGAGTTTATCAATGACAACGGACTGGTCGTGCGGTTGGGTGGTGACGAATTTGCTGTTGTGGTGCCCGGGCAACACTTTGAGGATGTGCTACCTTTGGCACAGGCCATCCTCGAGCTTTTGGACACGCCGTTTGTCACTGCTGAACACACGTTTGTAGTGCGTCCCAGCATTGGGATCGTGAGCTTTCCCCGGCATGGCTATGATGGGGATACCTTGATTCGACGCGCGGATATGGCTATGTATGAAGCGAAACGCACTCAGAGGGGCTATGTGGCATTTGCCGAAGAACAAGAACAAGTTGTCGTGATGGCGCAATCTCTCAGACAGGCCATTAAATCCGGCGAATTTCATTTGGTCTATCAACCTAAAGTGCATATGAACCATGGTACCACCCGGTCGGTCGAGGCGCTTTTGCGATGGAACCACCCTCAATTAGGTGCGATTGCCCCGGATCTCTTTATTCCGTGGGCCGAACAAATGGGGGTCATATCTCAACTCACCACATGGGTTTTGAATGAAGCCATGACGCAATGCCAGGAGTGGGTCCGTGCAGGGCTCGCTCTCTGTGTGGCCGTGAACTTATCGGCCTGGGATTTGAAAGATGCGAATTTGCCGAACCGCCTAGCCAGCGGGTTGCGCCAATACCAACTAGCGCCCGCCAACCTCTCAGTAGAAATTACTGAAAGCGCTATCATGCAAGACCCTGCACAGGCCATGAAAGTCTTGACTCGCTTGGGACAACTGGGTATCAAAGTGTCCATTGATGATTTTGGCACGGGATATTCTTCCTTTGCCTATCTCAGTCAATTACCCGTCCATGAAATTAAGATTGATAAGTCCTTCGTACTCACCATGTTATCCAACCCAACCAATGCCATTATCGTGCGGTCCATTATCGCGTTAGCACATAATTTGTCTCTAGTCGTCGTGGCCGAAGGTGTCGAGACTCAAGAAATATGGGATGCACTGAATTCCTTATCGTGTGACGTGGCTCAAGGGTATCTCATCTCACGGCCGATACTGGCCGATGGCATTCCAGAGTTTATGAGAAGACAACCGTGACTCTAGACTGCGCTCCATTTTAGGAGACAATGCAATGTGATGCGGGGTTAGGGCTGTCCGACCACTTGTTATTGCGCGGCGTGAGCAGAGGGCATATATTCGCATGGAACCGCTGACGAAATTTTTATCAGCGCTTAAATGGACCTTATGCGCAGGACCCGTGACTTTCATGGGCCGTATCCGTCCCGAATGGAAGCCTTCAACCCAGTCTCCCGCCCGGATGGTTGAGGTTTTCCAGTGAGCTCAAACACACCGTCATTACGGTCGATGGACAACAACCATCGCATGGTTGAGGAAATGGCAATCTGCAAGATTATGACATGGTCAGTCGCACTTTGCGGCCTTCTTCAATTGTCAAGGGGTCCTGCGAGCAGTAGTTGGTGGCATCTGTGGGAGAGCGGAAAATTCGAAAACCAATTAACTAGATCCACATGTTGCCACGGGGAGGAATTGATCGATCGAGTTCTTCATTCCCCTTTAGCCAACCCGATTTTTGCTGGCTGTGGATTTATGCCGCGTTCTAGATCATACGGAGTTTGCTGATATACATAGTAGTTCAACCAATTGGCAAAGAGTAGGTTGGCATGCGCACGCCAGTTTTGCACAGGGGGTTGGCGCGGATCGTCATGCAAGAAGTAGTTGGTGGGACAGGCAATTTCCAGCCCGCGTTCACGGTCCCGCTCATATTCCCGTTGCAGGGTATCTCGATCATATTCTGAATGCCCTGTCGCAAAAATTTGACGGCCATCGCGGGTGCCTGCCAAATACACGCCCGCAGTCGGGGACTGTGCAATCAACTCCAATTCCGGAATCCGTTCGATATCGCGGGTGCGCACTTCGGTATATCGCGAGTGGGGTACCATGAATTCATCGTCAAAACCACGCACTAAGCTGGTGTGCTTGACAATGGAGTGTGAAAACACGCCAAACATCTTTTGAGGGAGAGTATATTTGGGAATGCCAAAATGATGATACAAAGCCGCTTGAGCTCCCCAACAAATATGCAAGGTGGAGGTTACGTGGGTCAGTTTCCAATCCATAATATGTTGAAATTCCTGCCAGTAGTGGACGTCTTCAAAGGCTAAATGTTCAATGGGAGCGCCGGTCACGATCATTCCATCAAAATATTCATGGGCAATTTCTTGGAATGTGTGGTAAAAGGCAGTAAGGTGCTCTAAGGACGTATTCTTCGATTGGTGGGTCTGTGGCCGTAAAAGGCGCACATCCACCTGAAGGGGAGAATTGCCCAACAAGCGTAAGAGTTGGGTCTCTGTGGTTTCTTTCACCGGCATCAGGTTGAGAATCACAATTTTTAAAGGGCGGATGTCTTGGTGAAAAGCTCGATCTTCTCCCATGACAAAGACATTTTCTGCTTGCAGTATCTCCTTGGCAGGCAAGTGATCGGGGATTTTAATGGGCACGGATAAAGCCTCCTGGCAGTGATATGACTAATCCAATGTATTAAGCATGAAGGTTTTGGCTGGCCACTTCAATAGGGATCCAATAGGAGCGAGGCAAAATCTCGCGCCAGGTTGGATGATGATGGCTTAAATAAATTAGACAGGGGCTAATGGCTTGCTTTGCCTTTAGCCCCTGAAAGCTAGGTAACCAACCTATGATGCTTTGGATGTTTCCGATGGGTTTGATTTAATGCGCGAGGCAACACCCCAGGGCAAGAAGACCAGCACCGCCACAGCAACCACAATGATGCTGCCAATATCAATATTGAAAGCACTCTTGGCGCCGACTCCGCCAAAATAGGTCATGGCCGTCAAAAAGAGAATATAGCAGATATACCAGAGTGCTTGCGCGTACCCTTCTTTAACCCGATAGGCTACGCCAAATACCGCGGCGGCGGCAGTTAGCAAGACCACGGCGTAGGGCACTGATGGCCATCCACTCCAATAGACGATGAGAGACGCCGCGGCAAATGCCATAACCGCCACAAACGGCCCCGCCTTAAGACCGCCTTTATTCCCGTTTCGGCGCAACGCCAGCATAACGACCGGATTAACTGCAAAGCCAATATAGCCTGCGACTACCGCGTCGCTAATCAAGTTGTAAATGGAGGGCAGTGGTGCGGCAATATAGGCCACGATGGCGCCAATCACGGTAAAGACCACCAGGGACCATACCGGGATGGCATATTCTTTATTGATCTCCTTAAGCCGGGCACTGACAAGTCCCGTGCGACTCATGGCAAACAAGATGCGGCTGCCCGCTCCCTGATAGATGTAGCCCGTAACAAACGGGCCGATAATGGCAATGACGGCTGTCAGGCCAATAAGCCACCCAATATTAGCCGAACTGGCAATGGTCAAAAATGGGTTGCCGGGAATACTGGACACGCTACTCCAAGATCCGATGTGTAGTTTAAGTACGGTCCAATTGATGGCGGCGATAAACGCTATGGCAAACAAGAGGTAGATGATGGTTTGCCCCAAAACCACCCAAATGATGGATCGGCCGATATACTCGGGTTTTTCCACTTCTTCGGCGTAGTCGGGGATGACCCGTATGCTGCCAAAGGCAAACATCCCCAGCGGAATTGCTGCCCAAATGCCGTTAAAACCAAATGGCGTCAATCCACCGTAGTGACTAAAGTTGGCGAACCGTGCGAAAGACAGAAATCCGATGGCCGCCAAAACGTACAGCACAAGTTTGACAACGCCAAGAATGTTGGTCGATCGGGCAAACGACTTAATCCCGTAATAGTTGAATGGTAGGAATAAGATCATCAGAATAACTCCGGCAATGCCTCCTAGGGTAGTGGGATTGCCATGGGCGCTAACCAAGTGCGGCCAAAAATAGTTAATGCCCTCGACGGTTGCTAATGCTTCGATAGGCGGAATAAACAGATACCAGATAAGGTCCGAAAATGCGTTTATCATGTTGGTGGCGCGCCCGTAGCTATATAAGCTATATCGAGAGGGACCGCCGGCTTCCGGATACAGTTGGCCTAGCTCAACGTAGGTAAATCCGACAAAAGCATACATAATGGCGCCAATCAGCCATGCGATAATCGCTCCCGGACCCGCCAAAGCAGTCATTCCCGCCGTGCTAAAGAGCACGCCGGTGCCGACTGCGCCCGCCACTCCAAGAATGATTAAGTCCCATAGGGATAATCCGCGTTTTAGTTGGTTCATCGGACAACTCCTTTTGTAGGTATGATGGATGGTTCGTATTTAGGACATGCCGCGATGCGACATATTGGGTACTTCAGGTTTTTCGTTCAAAATACACAAAAGTCGGGTATCCCGCTGCGTTTGCCCGCTTTAATGCATTTTGCAAAATTCGCTACCAAGGCTAGATATTCCTGCCTCAAGACGATTCGGTGGTAGGAATTCCATAAAACAAGAACATTCTGTTTGCCGTTGGTTGATGCCGGCTTTTAAAACCATCGCCCCGTGTCGATTTCAGTATTGATACGTGAATTTTGTTACCGTCCAATGGTATGATGGAAAAAATGCCCTAAGGAGTGTTGAAAATATTTGAAACCCTATCGTTCATTTGTACCTGCGATGGCTGCAAGTATTTTGCTGACCGGGATTTTGGCGGGTTGCGGCCACCAGGCGAGCCAGCCCCCTGCGGCCTCTAAAAGCAAAAACGCCGCGGCTCCTGCAAGTTCCACATCTACGGGCCTTATCACCTCGCCACCTTCAGAGAAGGATCCTTTAACTGGATTGAATACGCCGCAGCATGGACCTTTAGTGGCCGTTATGGTGGAAAACAGCGAGTATGGTCGCCCCCAATATGGGCTCTCGTCGGCAGACATTGTTTATGAAGCATATACCGAGTTTTTCTACTACTCGCGCTATGTTCTGCTGTTTTGGGGGCACGCTCCCGCTCAAGTAGGGCCAGTGCGCTCGGCTCGCCCATATTTCGTCAGTTTGGTGCATGAATGGCCCGCGGCCTATGCGCATGCCGGCGCTTCCAACCCGGGTTACACCAGCATCGCTCAGGACAATATCCACAATTTGGATTTAGATGCCAGCGCCTCTAATCTGGGTTACCGATCATCAAGCAGACCAGCCCCACACAACCTCTTTACCAATATCAGCAATGTGATGCAGGCCGCACAAAGCAATTGGGGCAATCCAGCGGTCACCGCGCATTGGCCCTTTGCCAACCATGTCAGCAGTGGCACTCCACCCTACCAAACCATTACTCTGGAGTGGAATCCCCGAAACACTTTGGAACAGTGGCGCTGGGATGCCAGTGCACAAGGGTGGACCAGATGGGTCAACGATCCGGGCCAAAACACGGGGTATGTGCAGGTCATGGGTTTGAACTCTGGGCAGCCGGTCGTGGCCTCCAACGTAGTGATCGAATACACCACTGAGAAGTATATGTACGATCCTGCAGGAACTGGGTGGATTAGCGTACAGACACGAGGCGAAGGCAAAGCGCTGTTGTTCCTGGGCCACCGATTTTATCAGGGGGAATGGAAGAACAATGGATCGGGCACCCCTACCCACTTTTATTTGGCTAATGGTAAAGAAGCGGCGTTTGATCCAGGACAAACCTGGATTGAAGTGGTCCCTAATAGCCAGTCGGCGGTCAATCCATTTCATTTGACGTTGGCACAATAAAGACTGGTGAAGGTGAATCTAGGGTGAATCGCCATATGCTGCGGTTCACCCTAGATTCACCACTCTCCAATTACTGTCTAAGCTGATATAATAAGCGAGGTATTTTAAGAAAGATTGCCGTATGAATGGGATAGGATTAAAGGGGGGGATGGTCGTGTTTCGGCATCGCACCAATCGATGGGATGAGTTAGCGGTCTTGGTAGATACCGGCGCGGCTTACATCGCCTATATGGTTGCGGTCCATGTATATATGACATGGATTAATCCCCGTGTGGCCACAGTGCAATTGGCCACCTTTTACTATTCTTTTTCGGTTGTCGTTCTTGGCTTGTCGTGGCTCGTGCTGAAATTGAATTTTCGCGGATACTCGCGTCGATGGAATCAGTTGCCGGCAGAAATGGGCATTCTACTGTTGTCAAACCTAGAAATCAATTTGGGTTTGGCGATGTTGATTTTCATCGTCAAGGCGACTTGGTTTTCGCGGCTTATCTTTTTAATTTTGCCGGTAGTGTCGTTGATTCTGCAGACCATGGTGCATGGAACCATAAAAATCGGAGTGGGGAAATTTAGGTTATCTGGTCGTGACTTGCGACATGTGGCCGTTATTGGCTATCCCAGGCGCGTGGGAATCTTTTCCGACACGGTGGCTGCGGTGCCCGAAGCTGGACTTACGGTGGCGGCACGTTGGTCTGTGCCGTTGGGGGACCGGGAGGCCGGCAAAAATGCCATTGAAGGATTATATCAGCTCGTTCACGACACGGTGGTGGATACCGTGGTGTTAGCGTTGCCGATGGCCGACGATGTCATGATGGAAGCCATTCGTTTAGCCCGCAGCGAGGGAAAGGAAGTACGCATGGTGCTCGACGAGGTTGGAGCGTTGGCGCATCGCTCTAGACTCTACGATTTTTATGGCAACTCGGTCTTGGTGGTGGATTCTTCGCGCGCCCATCAAACATCGCGCAAGCTAGTCAAGCGTGCGGTCGATATTCTCGGCGCCTTACTGGGCATCGTGATTACCTCGCCTGTGATGCTGGCTATCGTGTTAGCGATGAAATGGGATGAGCCAAAGGCGCCAATTTTCTTCATTCAGCGACGGGTGGGTCTCAATGGCCGTCAATTTTCTTGCTATAAGTTCCGCACCATGGTGCCTAATGCGGAAGAGCTAAAGGACCAATATGCGCATTTAAACATTATGTCGGGGCCCGTGTTCAAGATTGAAAATGATCCCCGGGTGACCAAAGTCGGGAAAATTTTGCGTAAGGCCAGTTTGGATGAATTGCCCCAGTTGTTTAACGTGCTGCTGGGCCAGATGAGTCTGGTGGGGCCTCGCCCAGCTTTACCTTCCGAGGTGCGTCAATATGGTGAAGATTACCGGCGTCGGCTTTCCGTGCGACCTGGGATTACTTGTTTATGGCAAATTTCCGGGCGCAACGATATCGATTTTCAAGAATGGATGAAGCTTGATATGGAATATATCGAATCATGGTCTTTGCTGTTGGATCTGAAAATTATGGCTAAAACTATCCCGGCCGTGTTGCAGCAGCGCGGTGCCCATTAATCATAGCGGTGCCGGTCGCAGAAAGTTTTCCATTGTTGCAGCAGGGGCCCATCCAAGACTGGGTTCCAAAAGCCGACCACATCGTGGCCTTCCACGCCTTGATAGACAGTAATGTCTGGCAAAGTACGCAAAATCTCGATTTGTCCCTTAAACGAACTGCCATCGGGAAGTTTCCACTCTACAGCAACGCGTGTTTCCGGTTTTAGGCGGTGACGGGAAAAAAACCGTATGGCTGAATAGGAGATGTTGCGGGTTATAGTGGAAAATTGGCGTGGTTTCTCTTCTTCTGCGTTGTCTTCGGCCACTATTGTGAACTTTCCGGGGAGTTTGGTATTGCTGCGCCATTCGTGCCGCCGGTTGTGGCGCCTCGGAGGAGCCACATAGGTGACCCGCAGTGCGGGCAGGGGATCCAGAACATCGTCGATGAGGATCTTATAACGGTAAAGATAGCTGTCTCGTCCCCACAACAACTGAACTTCGGTCCCAACCAGGGTCCAACCCAGCACCACATCTCCTGCCGACGAGCGCAGGGCATCAAGATAATCGTAGGAGTCGTCGCGCATTACAATGCGCGACGAGTATCGCTCGATTTCGCTTCCCTCGCCGTTAGTCCAATGCTCAATTTCAATTGCTGCCTTGACGGGCGGCAATTCCGCCATGGGCACTACTCGCTTGGGGTTCTCAGTGTTGCGCGCCACATTATCCACCCGATCCATGAGGATACTTCTTACTTCGCCACATTCGCGAGATTTCCTGCCTAGGTTCGATGCCAAACGGCAACCACTTCCCACCGGCCATCCTGCAACTGACGTTGCCTTATAAAGTGTGCGCGCCGATTAACGATAATTCCCCATATCCCGAGTCTTACAGTACAAACACACAGAGTGGAAATCGGTTCAGCTATCAAGAGACGTGCCGAAAAGAGAGAGAGATCTTGGCTGGTGCAGGGGAGCAGCATCCCACCGTATTCGATAAGCCCTCTCCAAGTTATGCGATAGCGTGGGTGGCTGCGTTGCTCAAGCCGATAAGGCTGGCCACAATACCGCACCCACACGGCTGGTTCAAAAATGTCGACCCGGATAATTTCGGCTGCCACTTGCGTGCGCACCTGAGCGCCCACATGTTCCACCCAAGCAGTGCGAGTCAACACCAGTTCGTCAGCGGGCTTTAAAGTAAGACGAACAAATTTCTCTGAGGAAGTAGATCTGACAATGGGATATGAGTGGGTATCACTGCGCAAAACATCCAGTCGCCAGTTGCGGTTGCGGATGGGGTACACTAGTCGAGCGTCCGGCATGCCTGGCATCCAGGAGAAAAGCCCGGTAAGCAGGATGACATGCCACATCCAATTCCCCAATGGCCAGACTAGCAAGGGAATTAATGCTCCCGACAGACCGAGCGCCACTTGTAGAAAACGCGTTAACGGCGCCCAGCCAAAAGAGAGACGCAAACCGACGGGCACCCATGACATCTTCACGGTCATACCCAAAAAAATCCCTAACACCTTTGGGTGGCGGGCGCCGCCAAAGGTGATCGAATCAATGGGAATTCCCAGCATAGAAGCCACCATGGCATGGGACAATTCATGCAGTCCCATATAAATTCCGATGAGCCAGACAATCTGAAGCCATATCCACGGGATATTGCGGTAAAAAGGCACCATGGCAACACATAGTGCGACAAGGATGAGGATAGCCAACCACTGTTTATGTTGTTTCAGATATCGAGCCATACTAAATTATACTATAACTGCCATAATTGGGAAATAACGGATATTTCTCGGCGGGGAGGGTGGCTCTTAAGAGAGAACATCGATTACAATAGAAGAGGCTGGGTTCGTGAACGAACTTGGGGGGAAGGATGAGGGATTTGTCCCAAAGAATTGAGCTGCTGCATATGTTAGGGGAGGCACCGGAGGGACCCTGGGCGATATTTTCCCTTCCGGATGGAGACGGATCCGGGATGGTATCGGTGTTGGTTCCGCGTTCCTTATGGCTGCGTCTGACCCGGCGAGATCCGTTTTCCAGTGACATTGCGATTATGGAAAGAGTGGGCATCCAGGCCATTGAAAGGCGGCGCAATATAGGACCGTTGGTGGGTCCAGTGCTGATCGAGCTAGCTGACGTCGACGAGTCTGAAGCTGTCTTGTGGTATACGGCATTAAGGGTATGCCAGCAGTGTGGGAAGATGGTGCCTCCGGGTGAAGTGTTGGAGGGTCTTGGCAATGCATTGCCACCGAATTCACGGGGAGAAATCGAAATTAAAGTTTTGTGCCCAACATGTCAAATTCAGACACCGCATCGGATGACGCCATGGGAACTATTGGACTAACACCGAAAAGAACATTATACATACCATAAAATGGAATTCATTTAGGGGGTGGTAGGAAATTGGTTAAATTGTCAGGGCATACCTTGCCAGAAAGTTTGCAAAGTGATTTTCTTCCTATGCTGGATCAAAGCCGTTCCGTGACCGTAGCAGTAGTCTTTCATCCCTGGAACTTAGGTGCTGCCGAAGCGAGGTCCGAGCCTATGGAGAGAGAAGATTTTCTCCAAGAACATGGAGTGCCGCAGGATGTGTGGCGTCTCTTTCGTGACTGGGTAACCCGAGAAGGCTTGCTCCTAGAACGTGAAACCGCCTTTGTGTTTTGGCTGCGAGGGGATTTTGAAACCGCGGCCAAAACGTTTGACATTGAGTTCTTGGAAAATGGCAATCGGCATGCTCCAGCTAAAGAACCGCTCGTGCCGGATTTCGCGGCTCCTTGGATTGCCGGAATTGTGGGATTGGATAACGTGGCCAGCCTTTATCCCAGTGTGCGTTTGGCGCATCACACGGAATTGCTGGCCAATGAAGGACAAGGATTTTTCCCCCAAGACCTGAAAACCGCTTACCATTTCCCTCCGGGTTTGACGGGTGCGGGTGTGACCGTAGGAATCCTGGAATTTTCCAATGGGTACAGTCTGCAAGACCTGCAAGGATTTTGGCAGACCTTTAATATGGCCGCACCTGAAGTGACCTTTGTCTCTGTCGACGGAACGCCTAACGACGGCGGGATTGAGCCTTACGACATGGAAGCGACGCTTGATATTGAATGGGCGTCGGCAATGGCTCCCAGAGCCCAGTTTGTCGTCTATGAGGCCTCGGCACAGACCTCGGATCGCTCGTTTGCGGTATCGGTATTGAATGCTTTGGAATACGCCATGTATGACACCGCCAACCATCCCGACGTGCTGTCGATAAGTTATGGGGTGGCGGAATTTCACTTTGCGCCTGCGGTGCTTAGAGCATGGGACAGCATTATCGCTCAAGGTGCTATGGTCGGAGTGACCACGTTGGTAGCGTCTGGAGACCAAGGAGCCTATGGTCGCCGAGGTCCGGGCGGCACCCGCCTGCATGTCGACGGGCCGGCATCTTGTCCGCACGCGCTTGCGGTGGGGGGCACGCATTTGATTCTTAATCCCGATGGCAGCATCGCTGAAGAAACTGGATGGACTGATGTGGACAACAACGGGGCATCAGGCGGCGGCATCAGCCAGGTGTTTGCGCCGCCCAGCTATCAAAGTCATTTAGAACTGCCGGTTAAGCCAGAATATCATCTGGGGCGGGGAGTGCCTGACGTGGCATTGAATGCCGACCCAGACACAGGCTACGCCATCTTGTTTCAAGGCTCATTTACCGTGGTTGGGGGTACATCGGCAGCTGCTCCGGTATGGGCGGCGGTACTGGCCGTGGTGATTCAAGCACGGCGGGACAAAGGGAGAAGTGCTATTGGATATGCGCATCCCACCTTGTACGACATGGGAGGAACCCCCGTGTTCCGCGACATTGTGTCGGGAAATAACAGTTACGGCGGTTTAACGGGCTACTTTTGCACCACGGGCTGGGATGCGGTAACGGGGTGGGGGACACCGGATGTTACGCGTCTGGCAGGAGAGTGGAGCTAGCATCTAAAAGTTCTTGGTAGAGGGCATAGAGCCGGGTGGCGATAACTTCTTGGGAAAAATGGGCGGCCACCCGAGTCTGTCCATCAGATGATAGCCTTTGTCTTAATGCGGCATCGTGATAAAGGCGGGATATTTGCTCAGACAGCTTTGTCGCGTCGCCTTCTGGAAACACTAAGCCAGCATCGCCTATCACCTGTGGAATTTCTCCACTGCTAGAGCCGATAACCGGCAAGCCCACGGCCATCGCCTCCGTGATAACTCGTCCGAATTGTTCCTTCCATCGTGGTGTGGTGCGTGATGGAACTACTAAAACATCTAAAGAGTTCATGAGTTTGGGCATTTCGTGTGATGCCAGCCAGGGAATCCATATGACTTTATCTGACCAGCCCTGGGTGGCCAACCAGGCTTGGGCGGCGTCGCGATAGGGACCTTGGCCCGCCACCACGAGCGCAAGATCCGGATATTGTGAGAATAAGGGTGCTGCCGCGTGCAACAAATCCTCTAAACCTTTAGATTCGACGAGTCGTCCCACGAAGCCGACTGCATATCGGTTTTCCAAGCCCCATCGCGTGCGATATCCGGGGTTCGGATCGTGATAAAATAATTCGGTATCAGTGCCCAAGGGGATAATGGCAATGGGTTTGGCAAAGCCCTTTTGGCGCAGTACCTGGGCTATGCTCTCGGTGCCTGCAATGCCAGCCACTACACGATTGAAGACGAAGCGCTCAATTCCCGAAAATGGCCAAGGATAACGCTTATAGATGTTTTGCCACGATTGAAATATGGCGGGAATCCCACGCCTGGATGCGATGTATACCGCTTGCGCGGTTACCACGCTATAGTGCTCTTCGTCGATGTGAAGGAGATCTGGCTTAAAGGTGTCAATAACCTGAGTTAATCCACGATACCAATGAAAATGATTACGTCCATTAAATACCTGCGATAAGACAAATATTGAGAGATTGGCGTCGGCGGGATCTTCCTCAAAGGCCCAAGGACCCCAAGCGGGGCCTATTACGACGCCAATCTCGATGTCCGCCCTGTCTGCCAAGCATCGCAACTTAGCTCGATAGGAAGATGTCACCGAGGCTTTTGAAATCCATAATACACGCGTTAAAAACGCCTCCTGTGTACTTGTTGGAAGATCAGCCAATCTGTGTCGGGCGTCAGCCGCATTCCTTCCCTAGGCGCCCCAACGAACTCCCTGGGGGAGTTGCTAAGAGCCGTTCCCGTTAAATGAGTCTGAAAAATGCCATGATGAACAGAATTTTGGTACGATTGGCTTTAGTGGCACCCACCCTGCTAATCAGGAACATACGCATGGGCCTTCTCCTATAGCAGAGATAGTTCCATAATATCGAAACGACGGGATCAAGCCAAGCAAAGGCTTAGTTAAAAGAATAGGCATGGTGACACAAATGAATGTGGCGATTTTTGGCGCAGGATATGTTGGCCTGGTGACCGGTACTGTTTTGGCCGATATTGGGCATCACGTGCAATTGATTGAGGTGTCTAAGGACAAGGTCTCGCGTATCATGGCAGGGATCTCCCCTATTTTTGAGGAAGGATTGGAATCCGCACTGGCTCGCGTTAGAGCTAAAGACCAATTGAGAGCAACGGTTGACCCGGCCCAAGGGCTGCAATCAGCCAAGGTGGTGTTTATTGCGGTGGGGACTCCTCCGGGACCCCATGGCGAACCGGAATTGTCTCAAGTTGAAGCAGCCGCCCGTGCTATCGGACAGCATCTAATAGTCGGCGGTCAAACCGTGGTGGTAAATAAAGCAACCGTCCCGATTGGTTCTGCGCATTTAGTCTCTGTTTGGATTGAAGAAGGGTTTAGGGAAAAACACCCTGGAGAGCGGTTACCTGACTTTAGGGTGGCGTCCAACCCGGAATTTTTACGTGAAGGGTCAGCCATTTTTGATACCTTGTATCCAGACCGCATTGTCTTGGGATCTGATGAGGGATGGGTTCTCGACACCCTCTCCGCGCTGTACCGCCCAATTATTGAGCAGAGTTTTACTCCACCGCCGGAGTTCGCGCGACCCAGCGGCCACCACGAAGTGCCGGTGGTGATGGTCGATGCGGTGTCCAGTGAGATGATTAAGTATGCGGCTAATGCCTTTTTGGCTACCAAAATTTCGTTTGCCAACGAAATTGCCAACATTTGTGAGCGGGTGGGCGCTGATGCCATGGCTGTGATGGCCGGAATTGGTCTTGATACGCGCATTGGATCCCGTTTCTTAAATCCCGGCGCGGGCTGGGGTGGCAGTTGCTTTGGAAAGGATTTGGCCTCGCTTACCTTTACTGCACGAGAATATGGATACCAGCCCAAGTTGCTAGAAGCCACTGTGAATGTAAACGTTGCGCAGCGACTGTTGATTGTCAAGCGCGTCCAAGAGATTCTGCGGCCGGTTAAGGGCCGTCGGGTCGCCATATGGGGGTTAGCTTTCAAACCGGGAACGGATGATATTCGTGATGCACCGTCCTTAACCGTGATGGAGGAATTGCTGCGTATGGGGATGCGCATTACCGCCTATGATCCGGTGGCGATGCCAACCGTGCAGCGGATGCGTCCCGACTTGCCGATACAATATGGCGTCACACCAGAGTCTGCATTGGAAGGGGCCGAGGCGCTGATTGTTGTGACCGAGTGGCCAGAGTTCGAGCACGTTGACTACGCACAGATCCGAAAAGGGCTCCTTAGACCTGTGATAATTGACGGACGCAATGTGCTTAACGAAGAGAAGGCGCGAGAAAACGGGCTTTTATATTATGGCATTGGGCGACGAGGAACTGCCGATGATTGGGTAATGGGAAGGGGCTTGTAATGGCGAACGCGTTGATTACAGGAGGCGCTGGTTTTATCGGTAGCCATTTAGTGGAACGATTGATTAAAGAAGGCTGGACCGTGGGCGTGTTGGACAATCTTTCCACGGGATCGTGGGACAACCTCGATCTTGCCCAGGGGCCGAGTCTGATCGCCAAGACCTGGGATGTCAGCGTGCCGTGGCCGACAGAGAAGTTCGACATCAAGTGGGATGTGGTCGTGCATTTAGCATCGCCTGCATCGCCCATCCATTATCAGCGTTTGTCTTTGGAGACCCTGCGCGTCAACTCGCGGGGCACGGAAAATGCGATTGAGGCTGCGCTGCGCGATGGGGCGCGCTTTGTTTATGGCTCGACCTCGGAAACCTATGGAGATCCTGAAGTCTCGCCTCAACCGGAAACCTATTGGGGACGGGTCAACCCGGTCGGACCTCGCGCCTGTTATGACGAAAGTAAACGTTATGGCGAGGCCTTAACCATGGAGTATTGGAGAAGAACTGCAATAGATGCTCGCATCATCCGCTTTTTCAATTGTTATGGTCCACGCATGCAACTCGATGACGGCCGGGTGGTGCCCAATTTCATCCGGCAAGCATTGCTTGGCGAACCTTTAACAGTGTACGGAGACGGGTCTCAAACACGCAGCTTTTGTTACGTCTCCGACACTGTAGAGGCCATTTATCGCATGATGACTGGTTCAAAACTAGCCGGTCACGTGATAAATATAGGCAATCCTTGGGAAATGACGATTAGAGAATTTGCTCAAGCGGTCTCAGCCGCTATTGAGGTTCCTCTCCAGATCGAATATCGTCCTCTGCCCCAAGATGATCCGACCCAACGGAGGCCGGACATCCAAAAGGCAGAACAGTTGTTGGGATGGCGGCCCGTGGTCGATTTGCCCGAGGGGCTTATAAAGACTATCCGCTATTTTAGATCCCGGGTTAGATGAACCGGCGCATCTAGTGAGATTTGGCCGAAGAAAGCGGCGCTGACAGCCAGGATTCAAATGCGATCTTTTGCTCCTCCGTGGGATCGGCCATCGGTTTGATCTCCACTTTATCATAGGGTGCTTGCCCGAGCACAATCGGAACCGTGAGCAGCTGCCCCCGACGGAATAGGGCAATGGTGACGGTGTCGCCGATCTGGCAATCACGTTCAACGCGATGGGACAAATCTTCGGGCTTTTTTACCTGGAATCCGTTCAATGCCACGATCTGATCGCCCGCGTAAAGGGCGGCCGCGGCCGGACCGCTGGTATAAGACCCCGAGATTTGAATTCCAGCCTCCGAAGCTTTCGTTTCGATGCCGAGCCAAGGTTTGGCGACCGTAGAGTCCGTACTTTCCAAACTGTCAAAAGAGTCGTTTTCCTCATCACGGTCCGGATTTTTATACCGCCGGGAAATTTCCAGTCCTACATATCGCAGGCAAGTTGCCAGCGGGATCTCATCGGTGCCACGGATGTAGCGGTCAAAAAAATCTTGGAAAGATGATTGAGCCACTTCCTCGACTGTCTCCTGGTAGACCGACTCCGGGAAGCCAATGCCGTGGGCGGCATATCGCTGATACAATCGGCGCAAAACCTCGTCAAGAGAATAGTGATTTTGGGTGCGGTGGCGGATTTCTAAATCGAGACAGGTGCCGACGAGGTCGCCTTTGAGATAATAAGAGATGGTTCGGTTGCGGGAATCCTCGTCTGGTTTGTACAATTTGATCCATGTGTCAAAACTAGACTCGGCCAGGCTTTGCACATAGCGTCCGGGTTGCTGTTCGTATGCCATGACGTTTTCAGCTACGCTGTTGAGATATTCTGCGACAGAAAATAAGTTGGCGCGCCGCAAACTAATCCCCGCGTAATAATCGGTAAACCCTTCCATAGCCCACAGCAAGTGGGTGTAGACCTCGTGGCTATAGTCAAATGGCCCTAACATATCCGGGTGGATTCGTTTCACATTCCACAAATGAAAAAACTCATGGGCTATCAAGCCCAGCACTCGTCTGTATTTTTTGCGCGGTTTAAAAGAGAATCGCTCAACTCCGCAAGTGGTGGAATTGAGATGCTCCAAGCCGCCGGTGCCGCGGTCAGCAAGGTGCAAGATGAATGTATAGTGATGGTATGGCAATTCTCCAAAAATGTCTCGCTGTGCCTTGACGATTTGCTCAATATCCTTATTGAGTTCTGGAGCATTTTCGTTTCCGTGTCCCCATAGGGCTAAGGTATGTGGTTTGTCATCGACAGTAAATTCCAGCGTGCGATGGGTGCCGCATTCTACGGGCGAATCGATGAGGACGTCATAATCGCGCGCGACAAATTGGTTGGCATGAACCGGATCGGGATCAAGTCCAGTGGCCACTTTCCAGCCAGCAGGAGCTTCGATCCGGACCGTGAAAGGCTGATGCTTGTATTCATCGAGCCAAAAGAACAATTGGGCTCCATTCCAATAGGCGTGGCTCGCGTCTAAGTGACTGGTGTCGACTCCGAGTTCAAAGGCATAGACTTTATATTGCACGGTAACGGCTTGTTCAGCGGCAAATGTTTCAAATTCCCACGAATTTTTGCCTGTATGGCTTAGTTCGAGAGAAGTCTCATTGGCCATGGCATGCAGATCAAATATGTGGCGGGCAAAATCCTGAATTTCATAAGCTCCCGGAGTCCATACCGGAAGATTTAGGGAATGTCGGCCTAAAGGCAAATCGTCGATATGTAGGGTGATCTGGTAGACATGGTAGCCGGGTTCCAAAAAACTTACGGTAAAGTGAAAGCTTGGTGCCACTATACTACCTCCTCAGTGCAAACGGGATATGACAAGACTCATCTAGCATATCCCAAAAAGATCTGGAACGCACGCAGTGTCTATACACACTAGACAATGGCGAGGACCCGAGCCAGGGGGCAGGGGTCCTCGCCACATAATCCCGTTCGTTTAAGGCAAGTCTTTGAGCAGATCCTGGTAAGTATCAACCCGACGATCGCGGTAGAACTGCCAGTGTTCACGCACCGTTCGGACCAGGTCGAGGTCCAAATCAGCGATGACCAGAGCTTCTTGATTACGCGGACCGGTGGCCAAGAGATTTCCCTCGGGGCTGCAAAAGTAGCTTTGGCCATAGAATTCTCCGATGTCCCAAGGATGCTCAACGCCCACGCGGTTTAAGGCTCCGACAAAATATCCATTGGCCACGGCCATTGCTGGTTGCTCTACAAACCATAAGTTATCCGAATGCCCAGCCGTGGTGGCCGATGGGTTGAAGACGATTTCGGCTCCATGTAGACCCAAAATGCGTGCCCCCTCCGGGAAATGACGGTCATAGCAAATATAGACGCCTATTTTGCCTACTGCGGTTTCGAACACTGGATATCCTAAATTGCCTGGCCGAAAATAGAACTTTTCCCAAAACCCATACGGGCCATCGGCTGGGTAGCCATGGACCTGGGGGATATGCATCTTGCGCGTTTTACCTAGATAGGTGCCATCTTGGTCTATTACAGCCGCCGTGTTGTAATACACGCCAGGCATTTCCATTTCATACACGGGAACGATCAACACCATGCGGTGTTTTTTGGCTACCTCTTGCATTGCTTGAACAGTCGGGCCATTGGGGACAGGTTCTGCCGCAGCATACCATCGACGGTGCTGCTCTGCGGCGAAATAGGGTCCGAAAAACAATTCTTGCAGACACAAGACTTGCACCCCTTGGTCAGCGGCTTTGCTTATCCATTCTGTATGCTTGGCAATGGCCACGCCCTTATGCTCGTTTATCGGAGAGTCTCCTGGTAAATCATGGCGCAATTGCAGTAATCCCGCGCGGATGGTCATGCTGTCACGTCCTTTTCTCAGAGTCTATGAGCTGGAACAAGCGATTCAAGCTGTTTTTCCAATTGGCCTCAATCGCTTCGATGGCACGGTCGGATTGACCGTTCCTAAAGGCTGCCATTATGGCTCGATGTTCGGTCAGTGAGGGGTCAGACAATAAAAGGTGATCAAAGTAGGCAATTTCAATTCTCTGCAGCGGTGTCTTCAATTGGGTTACGATCTTATCCAACTCAGGATTCTGCGACGCTTTGACGATAACCTGGTGAAAATTCTGATCCATTTCAGCAGCCTCGATAGGATGGCGATCGGCCAGTGCACGAGCTAGGCCCTGGTTAGCCGATTGCATGGTATGCAATTGCTCATCGGTAAGACGGGCAGGTAAGAGCTTTACTGACAAAACTTCCAAAGACCAGATAATGGGATACCTTTGCGCCGCGGCGACTAGGTCCAGTGTGGTTACTTGGGTCCACCGGTTGGGTTTCGTCTCGACGAGATTTTCCGCTTCTAGTTTTAATAAGGCTTCACGCACAGGTGTTCTACTAACCCGATAGCGTGAAGCTAAATGCTGATCTTTAAGCGCAGTGCCAGCCGCAAGCTCACCGGTAAGAATTTGCTGTCGTAGCAATTGGTAAATTTCTTGTGACACGAAACGGCGTTCAATGCCTTCCGTCGACACGGCAACCCCTCTCTTTTATGTTGATATGTGATATACTACACATCAGACGCGGTCAGGTCAAGCAATTGACCGTAAAATATTTGGTCAGGAGATGCCCAGGTGCAGCCGAACATTCAGTATTGCCGCAACCCCTTTCTTCATAACTTACCGAACGACGATGTGTTGGGAGTGGCAGAGGCTCCCCAAATTATTCGCTTCCACCGAACCTGGCCACAATATCGGGCTACCCCGCTCCGTCATTTACCAGAGCTGGCTCAGTATGTGGATGTGGCCGCAATCTGCGTTAAGGATGAATCGCAACGCTTTGGCATTCGCTCGTTTAAAGTTTTAGGGTCGTCCTGGGCGATGGGCCACTATCTGGCCTTAAAATGGGGACTGCCTTCTGAACAGATCACATTTGCACAACTTCAAGGCAGGGCACGTGAGCATCAACCGCTGACATTTGCCGCCGCCAGCGATGGCAATCACGGGCTAGGCGTGGCCTGGACGGCAAGGGAGTTGGGTCAGCGCGCGATGATTTACCTGCCCGCGGGCACGGTAGACTCTCGGGTTGACAGGATCAGGAGCACGGGAGCTATGGCGGAAGTCACTCCCTGGAATTACGACGATACCGTGGAATATGTTAGCAAACTGTGCCAACATAATGACTGGGTAATGATTCAGGACACCGCCTGGCAAGGATATCACGATATTCCGCTATGGGTCATGCAAGGATATATGACAATGGTGATGGAGGCCCAAAGGCAATGGAATCAAATCCAAAACGCGCCTCCTACCCACATCATTCTGCAGGCTGGGGTGGGCTCTCTGGCTGGGGCCGTGACGGGATGGTTCGCGCACTCAAAGTCGACGCCTGCTATTATTATTGCCGAGCCCACCGCGGCTCCAGCCTTGTGGCGATCGGCAGCCTCCCCACAAGGTCAGCCAGTCAAAGTAGCAATCGACCACACTATCATGGCGGGACTGGCGTGCGGACAGCCCAATCCCACAGCCTGGGAAATTATCCGCCAGTCGGCGACTGGTTTTTTGATTTGTGATGATGCAGTCGCGGCACGCGGCACACGTATTTTAGCCAACCCGCTACCCCCCGACCCAGTTATTTTGGCTGGCGAATCGGGCAGTATGCCCTTAGGGCTCCTGGTTACTCTACTGGACCATCCGGAGTACAAAGACTTGCGCGACGAATTGCAGCTAGATAACACGTCGCGGATCCTGCTATTTAACACCGAAGGGATAACGGATCCTGCTCTATTTCGTGAACTGGTGTGGGATGCAAAGTATCCTTTGACAACTAAAGGCCATTAGTCATCAACAAAGACTGGGGCGTCTCGTACGACGCCCTAACTCTTTGCATTTCTGTCAACGGCTCTGTTGCAATTCCCTCTTCGGAGTCTTGATTAGGGCTAAAATTCCACTGCCCAGGGCCCATAGCAAAACCAATGTGTGGAGCGGGAAAATGATAAACCCTGCCAATCCGAAGGTGAGAAAACCAACCAACCAGATAAGGGCGATAAGGGATAGCTGGATAAATCCTGATGCCCACTTGCCCATCATCAAGGTGCCCAGTCCGGGCACAAACAGATTAACAATTATCCCGATAACAATAATGAGACGGTTCATGGCGCTCCCTCCTCGTTGCCCTTATCTTACGCCTTTATCTTGAATTTGTCGCATCAGCTGCCCCATTAGTCACAAAATGCGTGGCACGCGTCCGTGGACTTTGCGGAATTTTCACATCGACGAACTCACGGTCATGGTAACAGGTTTCCTGGAACGGTCCACTAGGTCTGCGCCCAGGGGACACTACGCAAGATGACGCCGACACTTTTCCCCTTTTGATACGAAGGTTGATACAAGCCCAGAGACTGGCAAACCGACTAACTCGCTGTAGCCTAAAGTGGCATGTATGCGGTCTGCTACAACATAGCCTATCCGAATCAGCGGGGTTGGACCGCGACGGACCGATTCGTGTGGTTCGTACACAGGGACTATAAAACTCAAAACAATATCAAACAGAAAGAGGCAAACGCATGTTTAAGCGATTCCAGAAATATTCAGCCGCTATCCCCGTATTGCTAGGATCAATCCTGTTGGTTTCAGTGCCCGTTTTTGCGGCACCACCCAATCCTGCACCCACAGGCCCATCAAATCCTACAAATTTTCAGTTGACATCCCTAACCCTGGCATCGCAAGTTCAGGGCCAAGTGGATTTCTCTGTGACCGTGGATCAAACTAGTCCCGATGGCAGTGATTTTGGCACGTCTAATACCGAGTTTCATGCCTTTCCCAACACTATTTATGTTAGCTTCGACGGGTCCGGAAATACTGGATCCTCCACATACTACCCGGCAACCATTTTTTCCTCCGATAAGGGTGTCGGGATTAGCTATAACAAATCAGGAAAGGGTCCTGTAGCTGCCACTGTCGAATATAGCGTTCGCTTTCCGTCGACACTTAGCCAATCTGGATCGTATACCCTTAAAATATATCAACCGGGAAGTTACACTGGTCCATCGCCTTCCTCCAATGATCAGCAGTACGCTTTTCGAATGGGCCCGCCATATACTCAAGGAGGTCAACCCCCTACTGCAGACGGTTCCTGGTCCGACGATCTTGTTTGGATGGGCCAATATACTTCGTGGCCCAATCTGCCCGCTTCCTCGATTCCCACAGGTCAACTCCCCGAGGTCCCTTATGCGGGTCTTTTGCCCGTGGTTGGTGTAGTAGGTGCGGGAATAGGGATATGGGTCCGGCGTAAACGCAGCGTTTAAATGGTCTCATGGTACCGGCTGATGTTTTTTAGAGCGAGAAGAAGTCATTCGGATAATTGGAGGCCCTGAGCTAAGTGACAGGACGCATTGGCAAAGAAAACCATAAAAAGTAATGAGAGGGTAGTATATATGCTAATATGGTAACATTTACCATATTAGCTCCGGTATATTTAGCAGCTTTATTGGTCGGGTCGTGAACGGATGGGCAATTGTTGGGGGGAGTGGTTGCGGAAGGCTAAACCGTCGGCATCCATGTGGGTGTCAGGCAACCAGTTGGTGCCGCGGCGAGTAGCTTACGGCTTCTTTAGGAATCTCAAATAGAAGGCTGCAAACACCAAGACAATGCCGATGTTCACGATCAGCCGTTCCCAGAAGTGATTTTTAAAGAGAAGTAAGTCTACAGTAACGACAACGGCTATCAACACCACAATGTAAAGCGCGACAGACTGATTCCTTGTCACTTTAACCACCAGATTAAGTATATCAAAAGACGTGATATCGGTGTGGGTGTGCACGGCTCTTTCTCAAAGGCGATGACCAAAAAACTAAGGGTTGGCCGCCATTGCGGACAAAGTAGAATACCGATAGGGGGGACGCGCACGAATAGCCTTGATCCAGATTTCCCAACAGTTCCCGACGAAAGGCCAGGGGGGACAATTATCATCGTCTTTAAGAAAGAACCATGTCACCCGCGAAATATGGTGTTCATCATCCAGTCGAACTAACTATTGCTGTTTTTGCGTGGTGGTCAGCACCCAGCACTGTTGCAATTGACCAGCGGCTTCGCCACCGGGGGAATTCTTTGTGGCTGTCGGGGGAAAAAATCTTAACGGAGGGGTGCCACATGGACGAGATCGTCATTTCCCCCGGATCGGATCTCGATATTCTCTACAAGGTCATTGTGGCCACCGTGCTGGCGCTAACGCTATGTCATCACTTCGGCTCACTCGGCTGTCATCAGATTCGAGGGACCCTAGGACGAAAAAATCGGGCGCCAAGCAGCCTGATGGGCTGAGATTCGCGTTGGACGTACGGCCCAAACGGACGGCCTACACCCAACGCGAATGACAAGGGTAGGGCTGCATCGTGTTCCGACCATCTTCCTCAAACCGAAAGCAGCGATGACCACAGCATGAGTCAAGCCGATGACAAAAAGAATGAACCAAAACACCTTGAGATGACCCGGAGGTTCTCCATGGTCGTGGAAGACCTCCGGAATTACCTGTGCGGCTCATTGCAGTGCAGCCATGGAAGACCTGCCATGGGCAAAGAAAATGAAGCGTTCTCCACCTAATTCGTGAAAGGTGACATTGACAAGAATGCGCCGAAATGGGAACAGTCTCGCCTACCTCAGTGCCGCTACCGGATCATCCGCCCGATACGTTGCGCGGCTTCGATTAATTGCGATTCAGATGCCGTGAGCGAGATGCGCACAAAGCCTTCTCCTCCAGACCCAAATCCTGTGCCCGGAGCCAACACCACATCGTGGTCGGCTAATGCTCTCTCGGCGAATTGAACGGACGTCTCCTCGGTCGGCACCGGACACCACACGAAAATGCTGCCTTCCGAGGGAGGAATTTGCCATCCAAATTTATACGCCTCGTCAATGAAGGAGTCCCGTCGAGTTTGGTAATGCTGCACCAAGGCGGTCACGGATTCTTGGGAACCGGTGAGTGCCTCAATGCCGGCGGCTTGGATGGCGCCAAATTGACTGCAATGCAAATGGTCCTGCAATTGCTCCAGATACTGAATCAGGTCCGCGTTGCCAGCGGCAAATCCGAGCCGCCAGCCCGCCATGTTGTAGGATTTGGAGAGGGTGGTAAATTCGATTCCCACCTCGATGCCACCAGGACGAGAAAGCAAACTTACGGATTTTTTGCCATCAAACGTAATATCTCCATAGGCTAGGTCATGGGCCAGAACCACGCCGTCACGATGGGCTAAACCTATAATTTCATCAAAGAGAGCAGGTGAAGCCAATCGTCCGGTTGGATTGTTCGGATAATTTAAAAACGCTAGTTTGGCGGTGGGATCCCACGCCTCCAAGTCAGGCATAAAATTCAAATCGGCAGACAGTGGCCAGGGGACCATTTGGGCTCCAGCCAGGCTGATACCCGACCAGTAATCGGGATATCCGGGATCCGGCACCATGGCCCGGTCGCCGGGATTTAACAGGGCTAAGGAAATTTCTTGCAATCCAATTTTACTGCCAATCAAGACCGCGACTTGACGCACCGGATCGAGCTTAACACCATAGCGCGATTGGTACCAGTTAGCTACCGCGGACTTTAATTCAAAGAGTCCAGTAAAAGAGATGTAGCGATGAAAGGCCGCATCCTCGGCAGCATTCTGCAAGGCGCGCACAATATGGGGGGGTGTGCTTTGATCAGGATTGCCTTGCCCCAAGTTGATTACATCATGGCCTGCCCGACGCAATGCTTCAGCCCGTGACACCAATTGGGCAAAAAACTGGCGGGGCAAGTTTGAAAGACGGTCTGCTGGTTTCATCGTCATATCCTTTCAAGAGACTTGTTGGGAAGCGTCATAAATGGCGACCCATCCTTCTTTGGTCTGGAACAGCCTTACGGCTTTGACATAACGGCTATTGGTCAACGTGAAGCAATGCCTTGTACCACGCGGTACACTGATTAAATCACCTGGCATGACGGTAACAGCAAACCGCTCACCATTGCGGGTAAGAGTAAAAATCCCCTCACCATCGACGATAAAGCGCACTTCGTCTTCACTGTGGTGATGTTCTTTTTGAAAATTGGTCAAAAGGTCGTCTAGATTAGGCGTGGTATCCGCATGAAGAATGATGATGTCATGGGATATGTATCCAAACTCGTGCGCCAATCGATCCAATTCGTTTTGAAATTGGCGCAATAGCTCCTCTTTTTCCGAATCGTTCAGGTCTAGTCCGGTACGTAAGCGATCTGGCAAGATCTCAGGGGCCCAATATTCCCATAGCACTCCATGGTCAGCCAAAAAGTTTTTGATTGCGCCGGGGTCGCGCAGCACCGAGCCTGACTCCCGTGTAATGTATGCCATCTTTGCATGCTCCTTCGCGTTTAATGGTGGATCTCCCACGCCGCCCGGCGCGGAACAGTCAAATGCGCTAACTGTTGATAGTAAAACCATTCGAATAGATACTCAAATGCTTCCAAGTGGGTTGTTGCTTGCTCAAGCGTGACGCCAAAAGCGTAGATTCCATGACCCCGGATCAGGATCCCGGGAATGGCCGGGTCCAAGACCCGATAGACTTCGTCGGCCAAACGGCCCAAGTCTGCGTAATTAGGCAATACCGGCAGGGCAAGGACGGCATCTTCCTGCCAAAGTCCCAACGCCTTTAACATTTCATTGCCGTGCAGTATTAACCATTGGGAATCCGCCCATTGCGATACGAGATTATTGTAGACGGTGTGCACATGAAGCACCGCATTGGCTGAAGTTCTTTTGTAGATGGCTTGGTGAATTCCCGTTTCGGCCGATGGGCGCCCCTCGCCCCATATGACCCGAGCGGAGGAGACCCCAATAATTTGTGACGCGTCCAATTGTTGTTTATCTGATCCGCTGCAGGTAATGGCCAGTGTCAACGGATCGTTGTCAATCTTTACGGACAGGTTGCCAGAAGTGGCGCGCAGCCATCCTCTAGCTCCCAAACGGTGGCCACTATCGATTAGAGCCTGTTGGGCTGTTATAAACGTCACCGGGATGACACCTCCCGCAGAATATCTTTGACATGTTGGTCCACTTGATAAAAATCTTCGAAAAACCGAAAAGGCTGGCTTTGTTGCTGCAACCATTCGGCCAGTCGGGAGCGCGCAATGACGTAGTCTGCGGCTTCAGCGCCAAGAAAGTCGGTGACCCCGTCGCCTACAAACACCACCGGGGCCCCAAATTGCCCTCGCAAAGCTTCGATCAGTGACGGTTTACAAAGTCCGCACCCATGTGGATCGTCAGGGGGGCAGGGGTAAGTCCACTGTACTTCGATAGTGGTCCCGCTCAAGTCTGCGTGATTGGCATAGATGTGATCGGCTGGTACGCGGCCCTCCAACACCATATGGAGAATCATATCCAGCCCATTGCTGGCAATAAACAGAGGTATATTAGCGTTTGCCAAGTTGGCGGCAAACGCGTCAAATCCTGGGCGAGTGCCGCTGTGGTTGTGAATAAAACGGCGATAGAGCGCTTCTTGCCCAGTGGGCAAGGCGCGAAACAACGCGGCCAAGCCTTCCCCTAGGGAAATCTCTTGGCGATTGATGGCATCGACCAGATCTTGATTACCGGGTGCAAACGCGGTGGTTAAAAGCACGACCAGATCTTCTGTGGAGATCGTGCCGTCAAAGTCTGAGACTACCAGCAGGGGATATTTAAGCATTGCCGTGACAGACCTCCAAAACGGCGTCCATCAGTACGCGAGCCCCAGCCGTAGTCCCGTTAGGGTGACTGTGCACGGCGCTTCCAGCGTTGATCACGATGTCATAACCAAAATCTTCGATTAGCTGAGAGACCAGTCCCGCATGGATGCCGGCCGAAGGACCGGAGATCACTTCAGGGAAGCGACCAGGCTCTTGAAGGCGGCGATGGATGGCAAGAGCATCCGGCCGCGCTATAGCCACGCTACCATAGGGGGAGGGGAATAGCACAATGTCGGCTCCCGCCAGACGCGGCAAAAGACCTAACAAAATGTCAGGAGAGACTCCCCAAGCATGGGGGCCTATGATGCCACCGGAAAAGGCGGGATGGGCGATAAAGGGAACGTCAATTTTTTCTCGCCGCAATTCGACTAGGATATCTAGTCCGGTGACAAAGGGTGCTATGAGAAAGCTATCAGCCCCGGCCTCTAATGCGCGTTTGGCGTTGTCCCGCATCTGTGCGGGAGTGCCGGTAAGATTTGGCGCATATAGCCCTAACTGACCCGTTCGTTGGGCACGTTCAGCCAATATTTGGCGGGTTAGACGAATACGCTCCAACAATGGCGCCTGTTCGTCATTGAAGTAAATTTCATCATCCTTCACCCAATCTACGCCGCCGTCAATTTGCTGCTGAAAAGCCTCTTGAAACTCCTCCAGTGTGGCCCCATTTTCTCTTTTGAAAATTGACATCACAAAAGGACGATGGTGCACGCCAAATTTTGCCCGCAGTCCTGGCACTCCATGGCTCGGGCCAGGAAACTGCCGAGCATACTCGTCTGGCAATTCCAAGTTGACCAGCCGAATTTGTCCATCTAAAGACAATTTGCCAAAAACTACCGTCAGCAAGGAAGCCATCGAGGGTTTTAGATTTCTTACAGGATATTTGATGCTAAAACGGCCAACGTCCTGCCTCTCGCAGGAAATATCGCCGACTTCTCCCCGAAATTCCAGCAATGACTTTTGCCGCGCGGGATTGATGTCATTCCAAGATCCAATCGTCATCCCGATTGCGATAGAGTGGGCGCGTTCTGCTAAATTTTCAGCCCAAGGCACTTCGTAAGTAGCGACAACAACTGGATTGTTCATAGTGGCCCTCCAATTAAAAAAACTGCAACCAGAGAGACTGCAGAATCAAGGTCTCTCCCATCTCCCGGCACTTGGCCGGCGGAATTGGCACCGCACTGCTAATGCAAGTCGGTTGCCCAGGTGTCATCGGGCCGTTCCCTCCACCTGTCTCGATAAGAGTTTGTATGTAATTGTAATTAGGATATCGGTAATCATCCGCAATTGTCAATGGATTGACACACCAGGGGCGGCTTGGGATCAACTGGCTTGTTCTTTGTTTGACTCTACGGATCGTTCTTCACGAGTCTCCCAATAGACCACTCCCATGGCGACTACCTGCAAGACGGCAATAATCCAAAAGCCTAAGCCTAAAGATCCGTAGCCTGCCACTACGCCCAATAGCATAGGACCAAAGGTGCCTGAAAGATCAAACGACGATTGCGCCAACGTATTGGCCGGCACCAGTTGCGATTTATCCACATTGGCCGCTATGCGCATTGTGACCAGTGGAAACAAAACCGCATGAGGCCAGCCTAAGAGCCAAAATCCTAGCGTGAATACCAGTAGATTAGGCGCCCAACCCATCAAAACGAGTCCCACTGCCCCGATGCCCAAGGCCCAAAAAATCCAGGTGGCTTTTTTGCTCAGTTGTTGTTTGCGAGCAAAGCGGGAAATCACCAAGCGTCCCAACAATGACACCACAAAAAAGCTGGTTAATACCAATTCGACGCCAACATAGGGCAAATGAAAATGTTCTTTGATGTCAATACCGCCATAGGTCATGGCCGCCGCAAATGACAAGTTGAACAAGAACAGCGACCAAAAGCTGTTCATGTAAATTCGATTGCGCCACAAAGCTTTCATCGTAGGCAACAGATCGATTCGGCGAGATGTTTCCTTGCCCTCCGTCAGACGACGGGCAATAACTGCTTGATACCGGATCATCGCGAGCAGCCCGAGTATGGAAAAGACCAGCAACAAGACGTATAAGCCCCGTAGTGGGAAGTGGGTAAGAATCAAGGTGCCAATCACTGGAGCCACCACCAGGCTGGAAGACAGGGATAGGGAGTAATAGCTCAAGTTGCGTTCCCGCTGATCTGGCGTGGACAGACCTCCCATTAGCGACAACAGATGGGGCATCACTAATGCGGTCGACACGCCAGAAAATGCGACCGCAAAGAGAAATTCTGCAAAATTATGGCTGAACAGCATAATCACCACGGATATTGTCAGCAAAACAAAACCTATCGTCATAATCCGCGGCACCTTTGATAAAGGCACACTGGCACTATAACCGAACCGCACCAATAAGGTGACAATGGCATACACCGAAGTGACCAAGCCGATTTCCGTTAAACGCGCTCCCAATGTGTGCGCGAACAGCGGGTTGTTGGATTGCATCATGGAGGAATCGGCACGAGCTAAAAACGTCAAAATTAAAATCAACCACACTAAGGTGGTTGCGCCAACGGCCTTGCGCGTCATCAGATTCGCCTCATTCTAGTTCAACACTTTACATAATAATTATACAACGCTTGTCCATAGGCCGGCAGAACCATAAGGGATATTCTATGCAGACTGAAAAGGCATTCCTGCTGCCTCAAGGAATATTTGGTGGTACAAGTTCATTGTTCGGGTCATGTCGAATTGCCACGCAACCCGTAAGTAGGCAGCATGTCCCAGAGTGGTAAGCAACAGAGGGTTTTCATCCAATTGTCCCAAGGCTTTTAAGTATGAGTTTATGTCGGAGGGATCCGCGATAAGAAATCCAGTGGATGAGGTGACCACCTCTTTTGTTGCGCCAAGATCTGGGGCTATCACGGTGCGGCCTTGGGCCATTGCTTCCAAAACGACCAGCGGAAGGCCCTCGTAATTGCTAGTCAACAAGATAGCATGGCTTTTTTGATACCAAAGGCTCATCGCTTCTGGATCCGCTGCGCCATGCAGCACAATTGCAGATTCCAAGCGGGCACGCTTTATGCCTTGCTGCAGCTCGCCCAGCAGCGGACCTGTCCCCACCACGTGGATGGTGGCTCGGATTTTCATTTTTTTAAGAGATGTGCCAATCTCAAGTAAGCGCAGAGGCGCTTTTTGCGCATCGAGACGCGCCGGGTACAACAATTGCAGCCCCGCGTCTAGAGGCGGCATGGGAGTCGGTGCAGGAGGCACGGGAACGCCCAAATACACCACGGAGATTTTATGGGGTTCTACGTAATATTTTTGTATCAATTGCTGCTTCAAATCTTCACTAATCACCACGTAGTGGTCAATAAGGTTTTGGTAGCGGGAGGTGGCATAGCGAATCCAGCCGCCTCCCGGCTCCTCCAAATGGAATTGTACGATGGTGCGGATCCTAGAGTGTGACTTGATCCACGGCAAGGCATCGAATCCGACTTGAGAGTGCATAATGTACATGAGGTCAATCCGCTTGACCGACACTAAATGCTGCAACATGCGCTGACGTATCAAGTCGTCCGTTCCTAAGGAACCTAAATCCCAATACTCTTCTACATCGCCCAAGATCTTGGGCACCCATTCGTTGGTCAGGGGCTCGGTGGTCGCTAAATATATCGAAAACTGACGCTCGTCAAGCCCTTGGATGAGTTCTAAAAGAGCTCGGTCAGCCCCGCCTCGCACTAGACCCGGAGCCACCAGCAAAACGCGAACCCGAGTTTTCCGCCATGCCTTAATCTTGACGGGTATGGTGTCCGAGAATATTGGCGCCATATCGACAGCGGAGAGATCCACCTCGGACGGTGTGACTAAAATGCCATGAGGGGCCAAACCAGGCATGGCAAGATCAGGGAGGTCAGGGAGAGCGTGATAGAGATGATGTCCTAAGACCAACACGTCAAACGCTCCGTGAGGAATCGGTTGAAAAGCCAAGTCGAGAAGTTCAGCGGTTTGTGCGGTTGGCTCGAGCTCGCGGTTCCAAAGATAAAGGATGACATGGTTGCCCGCGAGCTCTCCCGACTCTAGCGCACAGAGGTCGTCAACGTCTAAAAAGCCAATTCTTTTGCCTTGGAAGCACTTTAGCCAGGAAATTACCTGCCGGAGATAGTCCGCGGAATCATCTGGCTGGCTTGGGCGGACCCGTCCGTGGCGAAGTTGATGGGCCTCGGCCCAAGGACTATTGGTGGGTAAATTGGGATCTTCAGGAAACCATAGCCGTTTGTTCACGAGATAAGGATGCTCCTTCTAAAACAATATGTCGGTTGCATGGCGAAAGGCTTGATCGATAGCCTGGCCGGGTTCTAGGCCGGCACTTGACTCCGGCTGGACCATCATGCGCCGTCCTCTTAAGGCGCGCTTGGATAAAGCGAAAACACGGTAACTGTGATAGAACAACTCATAAGCGGTATCAAATCCGATGCGTGGCGCAATGTGCCGTTTGCCGAAGTTTTTTATGGATCGCGAGAGCCGCCGTTCGGGAGTCTGACTCATGGTCTGGCGATGAGTCAGCGATTGTGTATGGAGATCCCACACCTGCACATCGGTTTTAGCCAAAATAATTGGATCGAGCTGCTCCCACCCTATGTCGGCCTGGCTTGTCGGCAGTTCACTAAAGGTAAATTGACCACGCAATAGGCGACCCACGAGTTGTCCCTCGGATTGTAGAAATATGGCATGCAATGACGGGCGCAATTCCATGGTCAGTACAAGCTTTTCAGCAAACGCTCTATCTTCTATCCTAAGGTCTGGGGGAGCATCCCAAAACAGCAGATATTTGCCCCGCAAGAGGGATGGATGAGTAAATGGGCGTTTAGGGTCAACATCATGCACCACGGCCGCATCCGTTAAAGTTTGGTCGGCGAGGTAGCCCGAGCATACTATCGACAGGCCGGGTGCCCATTGCCGCTTGATGGCTTTCTGGCAAGGCAGGAGGTACAAGGTGGCCAGTTCGTCGCGGATTTTTTCCAGCAACTGGGTTTTGTTCTGATCGGCGCTGTTGACCATGGAGTATCCCCATCGGCGATAAAAGAACGTTTTGCCTGCGAGCCGTTGTCCCTTAAAACCATACAGCCCTATGCGCAGGTGAAATTCCCAGTCCTCGTAACCCCGGCGCATCGTTTCATTGTATGCCAGACCCCACTGAAAGACCCGCCGATCAATAAGGCTGCAGGCATCAGCAAAGTTATCCGTTAAAAGTCGGTACAGGTTGTAAGGTTGATGAGGCACATAAGTTTCATCGGCTCCAAACAGCACTTTGTCCTGATAGACGAACATCACCAGCGGGTCATGATGTTGGGCTTCCTGCAACGCACTGACCAATCGTGCGATGGCGTCGTCCGATAAATAATTGTCAGCATCCAACGGAAGGATGTACTGCCCGCGGGATTGTTGAACCCCGGTGTTGCGGGCGTGGCTTAATCCCCCGTTGTCCTGGGTGACGAGCTGAAATGAATATTGGTCTTGCAACCGCCGCAACGTGGCCTTGGTGTCGGGACCCGAGCCGTCGTCCACGACAATAATCTCCATGCGCTCAGCATCGATGGTTTGAGATTTTAGCGAGTCTAGACATTCATGAAGAAAGGATCCTTGGTTGTAGCACGGGATGACTATGCTGACCATGGGATTGTTCACCAAGAAGGCCTCCTGCTCTGATGTAAACTTCTCACACGATACCAAGCTTCGGGTTTCGGGTCAATTCTAGCCCACTTTTCTCATGATGACAGCAGGTTGCGACAGTCTTCGACTTGTGGCAGGATCAATGGGTCAAGATTTTTGTGCAATGATATGAGGCGCTATGATTTCAAAAGAGAATTCAGGCATTACACAGCCAGTCGGACAGGGTGCTTTACTGCAACCGGAACGCTTTGCGCGTTGGGCTTGGATATGGGCGTACGCTGCCATCGTGACCACAATGGCAGTGGTTCGTTACAGCTTGTTTGTTACTCATGGGTTTAGTCTGAGCGGGTACCTGACAGCGTTTAGTTTAATCATGCAGGGACGCGCCACCGACTTGGCGGCCCATAGCCTAACCGCATTTCTTTTTCACCAACAAGCTTGGGGACTCTGGGTTTTAGCACCGCTCGTCCAGAACTTAGGCATTGCTTTCTTGTTCTTTTTGAGTGCGATGGTGATAGGAAGTGGAGGTCTAGCGCTTTATGGGATTGGCCGGGTTTGGGGTCGAAGTTCCCGAACGGCTGCCGCTTTAAGCAGCCTCTATTTATTGTACCCTCCTTTGATAGCCGCTAATGTTTACGATTTTCACTTGACGACTTGGGCCGTACCGTTGATTTTATGGCTCGTGTGGTTTGCTGTGCGAGGACGTTGGCTGGGATTTGGGATATTGCTGCTGATCGGCACCGGCCTTGGCATATCCGTTACGGGAGCGCTCGTATTGACTGGAATAGGCCTTTTATTGCGGCGTGAGGTATGGCGTTTTGGTCTAGTGGCCGTGCTGTTTGCCTTGGCATACTGGAGTCTCATCCATAGAGGTCTGGTGATCCCGGCATGGGCATGGCAAGGACATTTGTCTCTGCGCGTGGGCCTATATCTGTTGTGGGTGATTTTGCCCTTGCTAGCGGCGATTGCGGGGGTTATTATTCGCAAACGCAACAACATTGTCAATGGCTGGTGGGTTCCGACTGCAGCCATTGTCGTCTTTAATATTGCGCGGGGCACCGTGTCCGATACCTCACCGTTTACCGATCACAGCGCGCTCATCGGCCCATTTTTTGCATTGGCCATTTTAGCCACGGGCGAGCTGGGCGCCAAATTGGGCAAGGTGGCATTGATTTGGTCTCTGGGATGGGTGGTGCTGATGGGGGGATATCTTTATCATTCTACCTGGCGTCCTCGACCGGCCAATGTGGTGGAACTGTCATTGGCCTTGGCCAAAGTGCCTCCTACGGCCTTCTTGGTCAGCCAAAGTTATATACTGCCTCATCGTGGAGTAACGGACCGGGACTTTCCTACTACAGCACTCTTTGGGGTCCCGATTCCTGCGGGCACGTACGTGCTGCTCAATCCCAAAGTGAGTGATGGATATAGTTCGTCTGCTGTGTTGACACAATGGCTAAATATTGCGAAGTCGCCGGGTAAAAGCCGCCTTTTATATCACAAGGCGGGGGTTTGGCTGTTTGTACTCAACCGGTCGGTGCTTCCCTCGGAGAGAAAGCGATGACGGGTGGTTGAGCGGTGTCAATCCATTGAGTACAATGAGTTGAATTTGCCGGATGCAAAGGTTCAAAGAAAAGAGGGAGCGCGGTGCATAATGCTTCGGCACCTTGGGGGGTGCGGCAACGGGTGGTCCGACGCTTAGCGGGGGTGGGTCTATGGGTCGAATTGACCCGTAATCTCGCATCGCGCGACGTAGAGACGCGCTATAAGCACTCTTTGCTCGGATTGTATTGGGCGATTATTAACCCATTGGTGACCGCCGCCATTTTTGGCTTCGTCTTTGGCGTGATTTTTCATGTGTCGACCAAGCCCATCCCTTATGTGGTGTTTTACTTAGCAGGCCTAACCTTTTGGAATTTTTTCGCCAACGGGGTGATGTCGGCGGTGGGCAGCGTGTCCGGCAACGCCGCGTTGCTGGCAAAAATCTATTTCCCGCGGGTCGTCTTGCCCACGGCCGCGGTTTTAGCACGGTTTATCGATTTTTTGTTTTCGCTGATGGTCCTCATTGTGTTCATCATCATTTATCAAGTGCCGGTGCATTGGACAAGCCTTTGGTTGCCCGTGATTTTGGTGATGCAGATTTTCTTTACGATGGGCATCGGCTACATGGTAGCAGCGCTAAACGTGCTATACCGGGACGTGACCCAGTTGATGGGACTTTTGTTAATGGTGTGGCTTTATTTTTCCCCCGTAATGTATCGACTCTCTGGCGTGCACCAAAATTTGCAAACCATTTTACTCATTAATCCGGTGGGGACCATGATCGAATTGGAGCGCAACGTGATTTTCACCGGGCACGTGCTGCACCCCGAATACTTGTGGGTGGCTGTGGCATGGACCGGGTTTGTGTTCTTAGCTGGCATCGCTCTGTTTAAGCGGGTTGAACCGCTGTTCGCCGAGGTGATGTAACAATGGCTGAAATTCATGTGGACCATGTATGGAAACAGTTTCTGTTAAAGAAAGACCGCGCTGACAGTGTGGGGCATCTGCTGCTAAGAATGATTCCCCAAACACAGCGAAAACGTCCTAAGAGCGAGCCTTTTTGGGCATTGCGCGACATCGCCATTGATATGCCGCACGGGATTAGTTTTGGCATTGTCGGCAACAATGGATCGGGCAAGAGCACCCTATTAAAAATATTGACGCAGACCATGACACCTACTCGCGGCTCGATCCGGGTGACGGGCAGGGTATCCGCTTTGATTGAGCTCGGGGCGGGATTTCACCCTGACTTTACCGGGCGGGAGAACGTGTATTTGAATGGGTCCATCTTAGGTATGGGGCGTCGGGCGATTGACGCCAAAATGGAGGAGATTATCGAGTTTTCGGATATTCGTCCCTTCATCGACACCTCGGTCAAATATTACTCGTCGGGGATGCAGGCCAGGCTTGGGTTTGCCGTGGCCACCAGCGTGGATCCCGAAATTTTGATTGTGGACGAGGTGCTCGCTGTGGGCGATGAAGCATTTCAACAGCGGTGCATGGACCGCATCTTTACCATGAAGCGGCTAGGCACCAACATATTGCTGGTATCCCACGACTTGGGCTCGATCGAGCGATTGATGGATCAGGCGGTATGGATTAATCGGGGCGAGATGCAGGTGATAGGGGCGCCTCGAGATGTGGTTTTTGCCTATCGGCAGAGCATGATTGATCAAAATGCCGGGAAAAGCGCAGAAGAGGGGGCCCAGGCTCCTGACACCCCCAATATTGCACTGCACATGGGGGAAGCGTACATCGAAACGGCTGGCCACCGTTCGGACAGTATTCAGTCGGGAGATAGCATAAACCTGGTGGCCGAATATGAAAATCTGGGCAGTGAAGCGATTGCTGGACACTTCTCCTTTACTGTACGCCGTCCAGATGGGCTTGAAATTCTCAGTTTGTCGACCATGCTGGATGGCGTGCCTGTATTGTTTAGCCAAGGATTAGGGCACATTCGCGCGGCACTGCCGGAGCTTTATCTGACCAGTGGACAATATGAAGTCGATGCCGCCGTATATGACGGCAACGGTCGGCGTTTAGCCGAATGGAAGGCCTTAATTCGATTTACAGTGCAAGCAATGCAACGCACGCCTGGGCTTTTGGTGCTGCCGCATCAGTGGCAGGTGAAATGAAACCGAAAATAGCGGTCGACGCCCGCTATGGTCTTCGCAGCCCACGGCGTGGAGTGGGCGAATATGTGCATCAAGTGCTCGTTCAGCTGGCACGGCAAGAGAACCCTTATGACTTGATTTTGTATGGCGATCAATCCTCTAACCCCAAGACCGTAGAATTTTTTCGAACGATTTATCCCGTGCATATTTTAAACGCACCCAACTTTTTTCTCTGGGAGCAATGGATTTGGCCCCAAGCCGCCAAAAAGGCTAAGATTCTGCATGGCACCGCCAATATCGGGCCGCTTAGGGCCTCGATACCGCAAATCTTGACTGTGCACGATGTTATTGAATGGCACCGCGGGCGAGACTTTCCCGGCGAGATTCCTTTTAGGCATCATGTGAGCCGATTTTACCGCATGAATGCCTTGAAATATTTAGCGCCGCGCGCATTGCGCATTATGACGGTATCCGAGCATGCCAAAGCCGATTTGATACAGACCTTAGGGGTGTCATCCGATCGAGTGCACGTGACTCCCCTGGCAGGAAAGTATGCAGTGTTAGATGAGGTTCCTCCCTATCCCACCAAGGAAGGTTCCTACATATTGGTTTTGGGCGCCCTGGATCCACGAAAAAACCTGGTAAGTGCTTTAAAGGCGTTTGCGAGGGTCCGTGATCGTGCAGTCACGCTGAAGGTGGTTGGGGTCGAGCCACAGGGTGTGGGTAAAATCAAAGCCATGGCGCAATCGCTGGGAATGGTTCAAAGAGTTGAAATTCGGACCATGGTATCGGATGATGAACTCAAACGGTTATATCAGAATGCGGCGGCATTTTTATATTTAAGCCGTTATGAAGGATTTGGACTTCCCCTGCTTGAAGCAATGAGTCAAGGTTGCCCGGTGATTTTTGCCCGCGACTCCTCGCTGCCCGAGGTGGCTTGCCAAAGCGGAATACCAGTGGATGCGGATGATGCGCAAAGCATTGCCCAACATCTCGAGCAGCTGTTGGCCGATAGGGACTTGCGCCATGCTCAGAGTCTAAAAAGTTTAGAACGGGCTCGTCAATTTTCTTGGCAGCATACTGCGGCGTTGACCCACAAGGTGTATCTAAAGGCGCTAAAGGAGGCGGGAGGCAGATGACCCAGACCTTGCGGGTGGCGATTGACGTGCGGGTTCTTACCGTGCAACAAGAGATTGCCGGGGTAGGGCAGTACATTGACCAGCTTTTGAAAGCCGCAGACGAATCGGCAAGCGTGCCCGTTCAGTTGGTTCCGCTATCATTTCGTGCCCACCGAGCCGGCGTGGTGCAGGTGGCCCAAATGGGACGATTGCCATGGCAATCATTTGCTTTGCCTTGGCATTTGCGAGGCGCTGGCTATTCTCTGTTCCACGGACCCGCGTTTAGTGTGCCGCCATTTACACGAATTCCTACCATAGCGACTATCCACGATCTCGCATTTATCCGCTATCCCGAAACTGTTAATGCCGACACTCGGCAATATCTGAGACGGGTCGTGCCCCAAGCGTTGCATCGGGCAGCACGCATCATTGTGCCATCGTCTGAAGTGCGGGACGACCTGATGACGTACTTTCCCAACACTAACGAAAGCCATATTCGGGTCGTTCCGCTGGGAGCCGATCGTCTGCGCGCCGCTAACAGCCAATCCCATATTGAGATGGATCACCCCTATCTGCTGCACGTGGGCACTGTGGAACCACGAAAAAATCTTCATTTTTTGCTTCGGGCGTTTGAGATGCTCATAACGCGCTACGAGGTACCGCACCACCTCGTGCTATTGGGGGGGGTGGGCTGGAAGAACCAGCAGTTCTACGACATCCTAAACACAATGCCGCAAGCTGCGCGGGTCCACGTCATGGGCTATGTGGACGACGGGACGATGGCTGCCTACTATCGCAATGCTGCGCTCTATGTGATGCCTTCATTGTATGAGGGGTTTGGACTCGGCGCCCTGGAAGCCGCCTGGTTTGGTGTGCCAGTACTAGCCAGCCCCACCGGCGGGATTCGGGATCTTAGGGCGGATCCGGCGGTTCGATGTGTTGCTCCGAATGATCCCAACGAGTGGGCGGACAACATGCATAGTCTGCTGACGCAGCCCCTTTCACCCCAATCTCAAGTCAGAACTTGGCAGCAGGTGTGGCTGGACCATGTCGCCCTATATCGGGAAGTGGTGCGCCCATGACCGCGCTGACGGTGGAACAGGTGTCTGTCATCATCGTGAACTACAACGGGGAGAACGTGCTGCCCAAGGCACTGTCCAGTCTAAAAGATTTGGCGGAGTCTCCCCTGGAAGTGGTGGTGGTAGACAACGGATCGAGCGATCACAGCGTGGATTTGATCAAAGAGTTTGCCTCCAATGACCCTAAAATCCGGCTGATCGCGTTAGGCTCCAATCTAGGCGTGGCGGGAGGGCGCAACGTGGGAGTGGAAGTGGCTACGGGAGAAATATGGGCCTTTCTCGACGCCGATGGTCGAGCGCTCCCCGACTGGCTTGCCGAAGCGCTCAAAGTTTTGAATGGCGATCAGTCGATAGGTGCGGTGGCACCGTTGGTGTTAATGGATGATGGGCACCTCATCAATGGAGCGGGATCGTTTCTAGACCGCAGCGGGCATGGTCGGGATCGATTTTGGGGAGAGACCGTGGCATCTTTGGAACCCGAGCTGGTAGGATTATCGGGAGAAGATTGCGACTATGCGATGGGATGCGGGATGGTGATTCGCCGCGATGGTCTGGAATCGTTGTGGCCGCTCGATGAGGATCTGCTTAAATGGCATGATGACACAGAAATCGGAATTCGCATTCGCCGACTGGGCTACCGAACTGTTTTTTGGGCCCCAAGCCGAGTATTGCATGATCCAGGACATTCTGATCCTCGCAGCCGCGAGGCGCGTCATTTGCAAGCGGAGAAGGCGCGCTTCCGGCTGCTGGTGAAATATTACCCGCTGACCACCTGTGTGAGGGAACTGTCATATTATCTCTTGCATGCGGCGTCGGGCTCGCGTCGCCGCCCCCAGGCACTTCTCGAGGCCCGAGAAGTGCTGTCGGATCTTCGTCAGTCTTGGCGGCATCTGATTTCCATTCGACGCCAGTGGCGAAAGCGATCATAGGATCCATGGTGGTTGATGTCTTGGTTAGGGGAGTCGCACCACTAATGCCGTAGGCTGGCTGCTCCCGGTGTGATGCCCTATGACCACCACGGTCTCCCCTGATTTGATGCTGGAGAGGGATATCTGAGCCTTCTTTTGCCGGTACTTTGTTTTGGCCGTTAATCCAAATGTCAGGTGATGTCCCTTTTTATTGCTAATGGTTAGGCTGGTGGTAGAAAGCGAGATCACGGTGCCTCGCATATGCATCAGTTTATGCCGGTGTTTTCTCTTGTGATGCTGGCCCTGGGTCGTGGGCGCCGACGAGGCCGATGCTGTTGGCGAGGCGGCATTTCCGCAACCTGCCAACCCTATGGTTAAACCACAAGCTAGCAGTGCCATTGCTATGGTTTTTCTGTGCGGTGAGGCATAGGGCATGGCAGTGCTCCCTTCTCGGTGCAGTTCTTTACCCTATCAGTCTATCGAAAAAAGCTGAATTAAGCCTGAGTCGTGGCTGAAATAATGCTGAATAAGCACGGTTGGCGGCCCCCCAAGCGAGCTAATTAAGCGATTGTCCAGGACCGTCTGGCATCACTCCCCATGATGGTTTAGGATCGATATCGGCGAGTCCTGCGCCCAAAGCTACGTGGACGCCGTATTCAGTCGCTTATAGGAATCCTATCCAAATTTTTACTGAGGCGATGCACATGCCCCCCAACACGAGGTATCGTAACCAGACGGTAGGGATCCGTTGGGCGCTATAGCTGCCCAAAAAGGTTCCTAAGGCAGATGATAGTCCCACCACCAGAATAATCGGCCAGGGGACTAGGTGGTGGGGAAGTTTGGCTATCAGGCCGACGAAGGTGATCAGCCCGCCTGCTATCAGCGCATTGCTGATGGAGTGGTGAAGGGACACCCCGTAGCTCCTCAGTACGGGGACCAGAATAAAGCCGCCGCCCAGGCCTAATGTGCCTCCGAAGAATCCAACCAGGACCCCCATGAATGCCAACAGTAGGAGACGGGACGTGCTATGGCCCCCAAAATCGTAAAAGTGCGGCGGCCATATGGTTAAAAATACCGCGCCCAATGTAACGGCGCCCAAAAGACCAACAATAACATCCGTGGGAATGATCCGAAGCCACAGCCCCCCGCCCAGGCTGGCCAAGACGGCTGGAACCAGAATGATTCGCAAAAGGCTCCAGTGCATGTCGAACCATCGAAACGGCAACACAATGAGAGCGGCGATCACCGCCTGAAATCCCACAATGATCGTGATGTCTACCATAGGCACATGTGTTCCCATGAGCCATGGGGGAATGTAAAACAGCAAGAGGCTTAGTATAATGCTGCCACTGACGTATACACTTCCCAGCAAGAATCCCGATAGGAGACCTACTATCCCTAAAACTGCCATATCCATTCGTGGCTTCTTTTCTTTCTAAGACGTTCTAGCAATGAAAAAATCGTGTCGCACCACGCAAGATGCAAGGGATCGGCGAAGTTGCCGATATTTCGGTGTGATCGCAACGTTTGACCGCTGGGCGGGCAAGTTTACTCCTGATGCGCACACCCCAGTTTAAATTAAAAGTGTTGTTGCTGGTTTTAGTCTCATAAACATCGTTGCGGCGTGGCCGAACTTTACCCATCATACCGCAAGGCATGGATGGGTTCGAGACCCGAGGCTTTAATGGCCGGATAAAGGCCAAATATCAAACCCACGGCAGAACTAAAAACAAATGCCAAAGCCACCGCAAACCAGGAGAACGACACCGGGGTCTTGAGGAAGAGGGGGGCCAAACTAACCAGGCCCGTGCCCATCGCGATACCTAGGACGCCGCCCGTTAAACTAATCGCCATGGCTTCCAAAAGAAACTGCAACACAATGTCTTCCCGAGTTGCGCCGAGGGCTTGGCGGATTCCAATTTCCCGGGTGCGTTCGGTAACGGAGACTAACATAATGTTCATGATTCCTATGCCACCAACAATGAGGGCGATGGCGGCGGTGCCTGCTAAGAGTTCTGTCAGAGTCGCACGGGTGGCCTGCAGGGTTTGCAGCACCTGGTCCTCGGATGCGATGGTCACTGCATTGGCGCCAAACCGATTGGTATACCAGTTGGTGAGCAGATTATCCGTTAAGTCGGCTTGGTTAGGGGTGGCGGTTTTGATCATAATTTCGCTCAATTGATTGGTACCTAAAAGATATTGGGCAGTCGTCATGGGAATAAATAAGGCGTTGTCTTGACTTGCTCCGGGACCCTGCCCAACCGGATTCAAAACGCCCACTACGGTGAATTGCTGGCCCATCACCATGATGGGTTGGCCAATCGGACTGTTGCCATTGAACAGGGAAGCGACCAGGTTAGCACCCACCACAGCGACATGCTGCCCCTGGTCCGCCTCAGTTGGGGTTAAAAAATGACCTGCTGCCATCGTGAGCGCTCCCAGGTCGATATAGGAGGCATCGGTGCCGATAACTTGGGCAGCGCTAGTGGTTTGAAGGGTGGCTACTTTGGCCGGGGTGTTCATGATACCCACCGCGGTGACCGGAAAAGGCACAGCTCTTTGAATTTCAGCAATTTGATTTTGGCTGAATGGGGTACCGCCGGCCGGCGTGACAAACAGCACATTGGTTCCTAAGGTTTCTATGCGAGAGGTGACCGACGCGGAGGCGCCTTGTCCGATGGCCACTAGTACAATCACTGCTGATACCCCGATAATGACCCCCAACATGGTCAATAGGGCGCGCAATTTGTTGGCCCACATTCCTGCCATGGCGATGCGGACACTGTCTTTCCAGGTCATGATGGCACCTCGCTTGCGCTCTTCTCAGAGATCTGATTGGAGACAACGCGGCCGTCCCGAAGTTGAATAATTTGACGGCATCGAGCCGCGACGTCTGGACTATGAGTCACGATGACTACGGTATGTCCCCGTTGGTTGAGATTTTGCAGGAGCGCGATGATTTCCTCACCGGTTTGGGTGTCGAGGTTGCCGGTCGGTTCATCGGCCAGGAGTAAAGGAGGGTCTCCAATCAGAGCGCGGGCAATGGCCACGCGTTGCTGTTGTCCGCCTGACAATTGTGCAGGCTTGTGCCCGAGGCGGTGTTCTAAGCCGACATCATTCAGCGCCTGGCGAGCGCGCAGCCGCCGCTCTTTGAGCGGAATTCTGCGATATACCAGGGGCAGAGCCACGTTGTCCCAGGCGGTGAGTGTGGGAATGAGCTGAAACGACTGAAACACGAAGCCCAGAGTGTGATTTCGCTCGTGCGCCCAGGCATCGCGATTCAATTGACTGACATCGGTGCCATTTAACCAATACTGGCCAACCGTTGGGCGATCCAGTCCCCCTAAAATGTTCAACAAGGTCGATTTGCCCGACCCAGATTGCCCGACGATAGCCGCCAACATCCCGTTGGGGATTTCAAAAGAGACTGTGTGGAGCGCTCGGAAGGTTTCCGACCCTAATAAATAGTCTTTGGTCAGGGACTCGACGCGGATCATGGCTTTGCTTTGCCTCCCTTATGTCCTCCGCGGCTATGATGCAAAGCTCGGCCACGAGTTTTGAGGTGCAGGGGTCCCGTCGCGGGAGCCAGCACAGCGGTAATCACGCGGGCACCGACAGAAAGCCGTGGAGATTTCACGGCGGCGGCAGTAGCATTTTCTAGCAGAACGTGCACAGGTATTCGTTGCCGCTGCTGGTTGTTTAACACCTCGACAAAGGTGTGAGACCCTTTGGTATGCAGTGCGGCCAATGGGATGAGGAGGGCTTGATGTACTGTTTGGAGAACAATATTGACGTTTGCACTCATGCCATAGCGGATGTTTTCCGGGTGATCAATTGAAATGGTGATCGGGAAAGAAGAGACACCATTGGTATAATTGCCTACGGGAGCAATATTCTGGACTGTGCCCTGAAACGTCGTGGTAGGCAGCGCGGGCACTGTGATGGTCACGGGCTGTCCTACATGAATCTCGGGAATTTGGGTTTCCGGCACTGGCACCGTCACCACGAGACTATCACTGGATACAGTCATTACCTTTCCGCCCGGGCCAGCGGAAGCATTGAGCGCGGTAATTTGGCCTGCATAGGGGGCCGTGACGGTCAATCCCGCAACTGCTTGTTGATCGGCTTGATAGGTTTGCTGATCGCGTAAAAGTTGTGCTTTGGCCTGTGCTAAGTTGGGTGAGGCCTGCCCCATTGCCGCTTGCAGTTTATCAAATTGGGCTTGCAGGCTGTCTACCTGACTTTGGTCGCTGTAGATTTTGGCAGATTGACTGGGAGAGGTGAGGGTCATGAGCAGTGTTCCGTTAGAAACGGTTTGTCCATCACTAACGGCAACTTGAGCCACTTGGCCGGAGATGGGGGAGGTGAAGGATTGGGAGCCCACTTGGGCCACCGTCTGCCCTGCGGTGACGAATGCACCATTTTTCACAGCCAAGGTGACCGAACCCGATAGTGTTGCGAACACGCGACCTTGGTTCTGATCCGTTTGTAGCGTGTTTTCGGCAGCCAAAAGACTATCTTGGGCAGCTGCAAGTGTTGCATTTTGGGTGTTTTGATAGGCGGTAGAACTATATAGGGAAACTTGTTGTTGGTCACTCAATACTGCTGCATCAGCTGTGGCTAGTTGACTCAACAAGGCGGGATCGTTAAAAACAGCCAGCGTTTGTCCCGCAGTGACCGACTGCCCAAGCTCGACGGGCATCTGAGCAATGGTGGCGCCCGAGGGAACAACGGCAGTAGTCGTTTGGGCCGCCACCACTTCGCCGGTCTCGGAATCAGTCAACGAGGCGTTGCCGCGGGTAACAGCCGCCGATAAATATTGGACTGGTGCAGGGGGACTGGCTAAGCGCATTGCGCCATAGACCACCGCCGCTAATAAAATGGTGGTGCCGCTGGCTAGAAGCAGGACTCTAGGAAATGGCATGAGCCGTTTGTTGATTTTTACGGGAGGGATAGCCACCCTATAACCTCACTTTCTGATGATGGTGTGATTTTAAAAAGCACATCATGAACTATGAGGACTACTTTATCGAACGCGGTTCAAGATTCCCTAAATATCCCCTGAACGTTGGCTTAATTCCTTGCGATCTCACGGACAAAGCACTTGGCAGCCAGACCTGCGTTCCGCGGGTACTGTGTGTTCAAGTCCAGTTTGGCAGCCGCATGGTCGTGGTGCATGGAGTAATTTTGGGCATCCATATTTCGTGATTGATCAGACGGTTTTCAGCGTTGTCGCCATGCCGATGAAAAATCTCGTATTCTGTGATTGATCCAACGTGATCGTCAAGCGTATGTCAAACCGTATTGTGTGATTGACCGCCACGCCCTTAGGGGGGTTCTGCGGTGATTGGAGCGTAGCTGACAGCTGCCGTGTACACTATAATGGGATAGTTATGGATGGACTAACGGCCAGTTTGTTTTCACGATCGAGGTGAAGTTTTTCATGGTACTCTGGAATGGCGTAAAGAAGAATGCACGGTGGAGCGGTTTGACTTCATTCGCAATCCATGGGCTAAAGAGGAGTGCGGCATCGACATTAATCTGCCGGCTGTGGAAGTTGTGGGCGTCATGCATCGACGATCCCGCAACGAACGCATTGATGTCTTTTGGTCCGCGCTCCCTTCTTGACGGAATCCCACCCATGTGATGACTTGCGGTAGGTTCCCTTGGCTGCGTGGCCTGATAACGTCATTTCTATAGGAACCACACGTGGGACAATGATCGCAAGCCTGCTTGGTGTTCGGAGTTCGATGGATTTAGTGCCGCATGCGTGACTGGGGGCTCCCCGTCCGGCACCGGCCGTATCCTAAACGGAACGAGGTGATGAGGTGCCGAAGCTACCCAAAGGCCTACTGTTGGATTTGGATGACACCATTTTAGTCTTTGACGCGGTGTCTGACCGGAGTTGGGCACAAATACTAAATACTTTCCGCGCGGAATACAATCCCATAGACCCGCAACATCTGCACCGATCCATTAAAGCGGCCGCCAAGATTTTTTGGAGCGATCCTGCGCGCCACCGAGAAGGCCGGGTAAATTTGGAAGCGGCGCGAGAACAGATTGTCTCTGCGGCTATGAGTGCTCTACAGATGCCGGTGAACGCCGATCTGACGACGAAAATTGTGCGCGCCTATGACCTCGTCCGCACGCAACTCATGCAACCCGTCCCTGGTGCAGTGGAAACTCTGCGGGCTTTGCGCGAATACGGCATTTCCCTCATACTTGTGACGAATGGGGCAACCCGGGGACAACGGGAAAAAATCGAGCGGTTTCAACTCCAGCAATTCTTTCAAGACATTATCATCGAAGAGGAGTGCGGTTTTGGCAAACCCGATGAGCGCGTGTATCGCCATGCTTTAAGGGCATTGGGCCTGCCTCCACAAGACGTGTGGATGATTGGCGATAATCTGGAATGGGAGGTAGCCGCCCCTCAAAGGCTGGGCATTCGCGGAATATGGGTAGATGTTCGCGGTGGGGGGCTGCCAAGCGATTCTGATATCACGCCCTACCGCATCATCAATTCGCTTTGCGATATTGTTCAATGATGACGGCTCTCCACAGCGCCCGTCCAAGTGTCGCCGGGTGGCCGGATTACTGATTTCCATGCGTTGATGCATCTTCCGGAGTCCGTTGCGGAACGGTCTACCGCCATGGCTAGCGGTAGCCCTGTGGAAGCCGCCGCGGTTTCTCATCCCCAAACCACCATCAATGTCTCTCCTGCCGCCAACCAGGCGTCATTTAAGGAATTCAACACCCAAGGGATCCCGGTGACGCCTGCATTGGCTTCTGTCATGCCGCAGAATGTGGCGGCACACCTCGCGCATGGCCAGCGCCTCATCGGGGTATCGATTCGCCACTTCTTCTTTGCTCTACAAGGGACAAAGATGGTTCCGACGTCTCTAGCTCAGTGGGAACAATTAAACCCCTTAATCCCGGGTCAATACAACGTCATTATGTCGCCGCTGATTCGAAGTGCAAAAATATCCGGAACTCAATCCAAGGCCATGGATGCCATCGGTATTCACCTATATTGCACTACACGGCACCCGCTCGGCGTGACCGGGCCCGGCGGTGGTGATGGGATATCAGGAATGTACGATAACAATCAGTTGTCACTGGAGGTGTGGATTACCCAAAGTTCTAGCCCCAGCATCAATTATACGTGTGATGGACAGGCCTCTATGGAGTAGCTATGATACGGTGCAAGGATATACCGATTGCGCCAACTTAACCTGGTGGTCTAACGACGCATCTCAAACCGGCACGACTACACATCGTGCCGTCGGAGTTAATATGAACGACTTGAGCCAAGTTGATTGGGGGGTTACTGTTGCGAATCCGAACTTAAGTCCCAACGGTCTCGATGCGGGTGATTTAGGTTGCTATTACACCCAAACGCGGACCGGGTTGACTCCATCTTCACCGTGGGGTACGACACCGCAGCGATGACGGTTAGTCCTACTAGCAAGGAGAGTTTCTTGGTTACGGTGTCCGTGGCCGCAGTTTAGGACCCACTCGTCTCGGCTTCAACACGGTGCAATCCGTAAAGAGGCAACGCGTCGGGGCAATAATTGCTCCCGGTTATGATGATCGTTTGTGCTACTGTCAGTTGTATAATACGCGAGGAATCCGTTACTGCTGTAATTGGCTTTCACAGATTTTACCCTTGCTAACTTGGAAACTCCTTCTGGAGAAACCCACCGTTGCGAGGCGTTCCTCAATAGTCTATATTTTGGAAAAAATCGACCGCGTAATATGTAACCGACAGATACCAAACAATGGAAAGAAGTGGATAACCTGTGACAAATAAGCGCCTTCAATTTACCGTTGGTATCCTAGCGCTTGTTGGTGTGGCGGCGGTTCAGTTAGGATGGGCGCACCGCGCTCAAGCTGTGAAAGAAGCGCGGGCGATTAAGGCCTGGCAACAAATCCCGCCTGCGAGCGCTTATCCAAATGCGGTCACTTATCAGGGAACACAGAGTGGTTTCCACAGCGTCACAATAGCGTCAATTGTCCGTGGACAGAATTCCGCGACTGCGGGGGTAGCTGGCAGCTGAGTTCTTACATACAGGGGGAACAATCCTCCGCTGGTTCAACAGATTAGTCTTACAGGCATCGTACGGCATACCCCTTTTAATATCATGGTACGCGGCTTTCAGCCATCGTTAACCGCGATTCGAATTGGGGCTCATCAATATCTCTACTATGAAACTCAATGGAACAATCCTACATGGGCATTTAGCGTTACGCAATCGCGATTGGAATTTCAAACCAGCGTGGCGTTGATCCAGCTCACCTCAGGTCAGGTGATCACCGTGCCACAGCAATCCCCGAAAATCTAACCTGGCGATATCTATACGGTATCTCAATTTGTTTCCATGTCAAATCAAATGGTCAAGGTCAATTAGTCGCGTCGCTTGGATTACCCCTTTCCTAGAGATGCTATTGCTCACGGGGTGCGGCGTCAAGCTGCCCACCTCCACGCCCTCGTCGCCGCCGGTTTCTCTGGTTCCTGTCTTGCCTTACGGGGCCTCCGCCATGTTCCTCATCGAGCCGCAGGCGGGTACCGCTCCGTGGCTGCAGGCCATCAATCATACCTCCGACCTTTCTCGGCGCATTCGCCTGCTTTCATGGCAAATTCCCGCCGGGTTCTTGTGCGCGCCAATGGGCGTGAGGGTTTCCTGTGTTGTCAAGTGTGTTTGTTCCCATTAGAAGCATCAGGAAATCCTCGTTTTTGTGGGGAATTTTTGTGGGCATTTTGACTGCTCCCGCGGGGTCAACCTGGGGTATTTTGGCGGATAATTCTCTATGAACATGCAGGTATAGGCGAGGGAAAATATCCGGGTGTTTTGGCTAATTCTTTTTGTCATCGGTTTGACTAACAGTGTTGTCATCGTTCTCGTCAGATTGAAGAGAATAGTCGGAACACGATCCGGCCTTACCCTTTCATTCGCGTTTGGTGTAGGCCGTGAGGTTTGGCCGCACGCCAAACGCGAATCCCAGTCCACAGGACTGAATCCCGTAGGGTATTTCGTCAGTAGAGTTCCTCGGATCTGATGACAGCCGAGTGAGTCGGAGCGATGCCAATTAGCATTAGCGCCAACACCGGGACGGCGTCGCCTTCTCCGGCTCGCTGCGATTACTCCCTCGACGACATCTGGTGTCATCCTCCTGACAGGGGCAGGATGCTCGGACCGTGCCCAGTCTCTCCCGGGGGGACAGCGTAGGTGTTACTACCACCGTCTCAGTGGGACAAGTCGGACCGTTCGGGGTCATTGCCTCCGAGTGACAGAGCGGGTTTTGAGCGTAAGCACGTTGATGATGAGCATCACTTTCGGCCACAGTACGTAAATGGATCGCCGCATTCACATTTCGGTCATGGTGTGTGGGACACTGTGGGCACGTCCACTCCCGCACCGAGACGGCATTTTCGGCATTGTGCATCCACAGGCGGCACACGTTTTGCTGCTCGGATACCATCGAGGTGCGTCTGGGCTTGCGTTAACCAAATAACGAATGTTGAGCTATACAAGTGATTGCTAAAATTGGGCACGACAAGAAGCCGACAGGGGAAATCGAAACCCTCATCACCGACCTCGCGTCGACGGAGTTTCCATAATAAGGAGGCGACGCCCTATATTTTCGGCTATTTGCAGGTCTGGACTCTCTGGTTCGCCAACGCGGGAAGTCCCTTCTGGCCGGAGTGGGCCTGCCTGGCCATCGGCCTCATCTTGGCCATATGACTCCTTAGGGACATGGCCGTCCCAATGATTAATTGAAGACCCCAGAAGGCAGACGTCGTCAGCACCGACCAGAGGATCCCCACTTTTCGGATTAGCAGGGTCGCGGCGATCGAGGTGAGACCGAACAGTGATCTTGGTTTGGCCGTTTTGACGAAATCACGTTGGCCATTTTGACGAAGTGTTGTTGTCGTTATTGGAGATTTTATACTTGGCCGTAACATCCATGCCCTGGGGTCGGCTTCATCAGGTGCCTTCGGAATAATCCTCTGTATTGTGCAAGACATGGTTGGACTAGCGGTCTCTGAGTTGGGGGTCCTTAATGCACATTCGGGCCGGATAGCGATTTAGCATAATTATTCGACATTTCTTGTTGCTTGGGTCGTGATGACAAGTCCATCCACTATAATGTGGGAAAGGAGGGATGGGCGGTGGCGACCCGCGAAGAGTTGAAGCAGCTCATCGATCGCATGCCCGATGAAGCGTTGCCTTTCATTCAGGAGACCTTAAAGCGTTGGACCGCCGAGTGTTCGGCGGCGGCTCGTTTAATCGCACGCCTGTCCGAGGGCTACGACTTCGGACTGCATGACGAACGGCCATATGGGACACGCGATGACCTCTATGACCGTTGAGTTTGTCGATATACACTGAGAGTAAAAATTGCGGGCATGTTAGGAGGGATTTGGGCGATGGCGAGCACCAAAGAACAGCTGCGTGAATTGATTGAGCGTCTGCCGGATGACTGCACCGTGGAGGATGTCCAGTATCACCTGTACGTGCAGCAGAAGGTGGAGCGGGGTCTTGCGGATATGCGCGCCGGCCGGGTGCTGAGCCACGAAGAGGTTGAGCGGCGGATGGCCAAATGGACCGACAAGTAAACTCGCCTTACCGTCTTATTTACCGTGTCGACATGGATGCCATTTGGGTGCTCGCCCTAGTTCATGGGCGGCGTGACTTCGGTACCGTGTGGGTAGACCGGGACCCGCCGACAGGTCATCCGCCCTCGGCCGATACTTCACAGAATAACTAGCCGGGTAACGGGGGCGTATCTCCCGGAGGGGAAACAGACAAATCGAATCGCATTTGTGCGGGAGGGCATTATCTGGCTCGATGGACCCGAGTTGGGCGTTCATCGGCTAATGCGTATGCTAGCCTCCATTGAACGATCAGAGACGGGTACCGTACTCTGGAACGGCCGCCCAGTGGCGGGCGGATCCTTTCGGCGCATGCTCGGCTTTCTTCCCAACCTTCGCCATCAATGGTTCCCCAATGGACCCCGCGTTCAACAGTCGCTCGATTACTTTGCCGCCTTGTGGGCCAAATCTACGGTTGGATGGTCTTCTGCTTCATCTCGACGGCTTTGGACTGTTTTGTGCAAAACCTGGTGGATTGGGCAAGTCGTAGCCATGATAAACGAGTAACGTTTGTGGCCCCGTCTCTTGGATTCCGCCAAATATGCAAGCCGCTGAACCCCCCATGGTCCACCGCAGACAGGAACGCCTGTTGCTCGACCGGTGAATTACTTAATGCAGCGAATGGCGGACACTCGGGGCGATAACGCAGTAGCGTCTGCGCTCGACCATGGTTCGTAGGGCCCGTCGTCGGCGGCTTTCAACCAGCGGCAGGGTAGCATGCCGTCAATACGAACCGCATATTCCAACCTTGGTCGCTCGTGCTGAGAACGGAAGATTGAGCCAAGAAACGAGGAAATCCCACCACATTTTGCACATAGCCATATTTTCAGCGGTGGATCCTGACTCTCCATGCATTTCTCGGTGTCTGTAACCAATTGGTCATAACCCCAAAGGCCATTCCTTGGCAAAGTTGATATTCATCGGCACACCCTTGGGCGAGAGCTAGCTGGTGAGATAGTTGATGACGTCCTGGGCACAATAGAGAGAATCTGCGGGTGGTAGCAGAGGGCGGATTTCGTCGAGTGCATCGCCGCTGGTCACAATGGGCAATTCTTCTTCTGCACGTTGGATTTGAGGGAAGCCAGCTGCGGCCATTAGTCCGTTGCATAAACATTTGCGGCCTAACGTGTCGTCGAGTTGGCCACCCTTTTTCACATAATGGCTGACCGGTTCCGAGGCACACCGAAATTTTACTTGGCCGTTTGGATCGCGAAACGCTTCTCTCAGGTAGCCGAGATCACAAATGCGGGTGCGGGCAGCATATGCACTAGCATCTGATAAGGTATTGGGCACATCCACCACTTTGAAGGGAAATCCGGTGGGCGATGCTAAAGGGTCAGTTCTTACGCCAACAGGTCCGGTGCGCAGGCGGTTTAAGACCGCTGTTTTAAGATGGGGGCTCAATCCGGATTCTTGACAATAAGCGAACAAGGTCCCTACTTGGATCCCTGTGGCGCCATGTTCTTGAGCCTCTTTCAGTCCGTTGCGTGAGCCCAATCCGCCTGCCATCCAAAAAGGATAGCCCATTTTACCGAGGGCGTTCCAGTCCACCTCATCGCGCGCGGTGTAAAGAGGCTGACCCAACGCATCGTAATGTTTGGGACCGCGTGGCGGTGCATTGTGGCCACCGGCGGTGGGCCCTTCAACCACAAATCCTTCAATGGAGCCGTTGGCCTTTTTGTCCATCATGGTCGCTAAACTGTTGCCGGAAATGATAGGGAAGAAGGCCGGCCGTTTTAGCGAGGATGTAGAGGAGGAGTCAAAGTCATCAGGGTTGAACTGAATCCAGGGAGACTCGCTGGAGGGGATGCCGATGACGTCGCACCGTATCCGGGCAGGTTCATGCCGCGCTAAATTATCTAAAGCACCAGGGATTTCCCGTGGTATGCCAGCCCCCATAAGAACTATATCAACACCCGCCTGCATGGCACCATAAAGGACTGCCAGATTAGGCAATGCAACCTTGGTAAGCAGGTTAATGCCAACTAAGCCTCGATGCTCGGCTTTGGCGAGCCAGACTTCGACAAACCCGCCTAACAGCGCGAAACTGGTTCTCCACCGACTAGAGTCAATAGTCCATAGGGGTAGTCGAGTATACGGTTGACCCGAATGCCGACCTTGATCGCGATAGAATCGCTTGAGCAGCGCATTTACTAGGTCGGGCCATGGAGAGGCGGCTAGAGCCCGCCGAACATGGCCTCCCGGATCGCCATCCTGCAATCGGCGCACCAATACCGTGTCGATACCGGTTCCAGACACCACCCCGATCTGCCCGGCTTGGGATACCGCGCGCGCCAATGTCCAGGTGGAAACGGCTACTCCCATACCTCCTTGTATAATTGGAGGCCACACAGTTTTTGTCATCACGATCCTCCGTTCCATCTCATGGAGTTTTTAAAGTATGAAGAGGATCACTCCTCATAGGCACAACAGATCAACACTATGAAAAAATCATGACCCTCTCTGGACCCTAATATCAGTATGGCGGACAAATCGCTGGTTTGATAGGGCCATACGATCCTGCTCCTCATTAAGGATGGGGGAGGATGGGGACATTTCATATCATAGCCTAAAAATATCGCTAAGAGGTGAAAAAAAAGAATCCCGAGGCACAAGGGTGTTGAAGCCTAAGGCAGAGAAGTATTGATTTATATTAGTTGTAATAATATAGTAATAAGAAGCTGATTGATGGTATGGTGTGGTGGACTACAGGATGCACCAGAATCTGTGGATTACCAAACATAGGCGCATCGGGTGCGGATCATGCTCTTTGGTCGAAAGAGGCATAGCCCATGAAGCATAATAAGCAGCAAGCTGATTCGGACATTGGCACCTCCGGACGATATGTCGAGCGCACTGTCCCGTGCTGAATGGGTCACACTGCTGGGCACAGGCATCGCTTTGGTAGTGTATTTGGGTTTGTCTCAATGGCTGGGACAACTCGCTCTGGCAGCTCATTTTGTACATAACACACATGCCGTTGTCGTGTTCAACAGCGCGCAAGGAGCCGCTACCCTGGGACTGGTGGTTTCGATTTACCTATTGCAGCATAGGTTCTTGGTGCGCCCCTTGCGTTGGGCCGCACAGCACGATGCGTTGACCGGACTGCTGAATCAGGGAACCTTCTGGGAGACCGTTCGTCAGTTGAAGTTGCCGCGAGCAGACTCCGTCACCGTGATGGTGGCAGATGTTGATCACTTTAAGACAATCAACGATACCTGGGGTCACCTGGTAGGCGATCAAGTTTTGGCTCACATAGGGGGAACACTACGTCAAAACATTCGGGCAGGAGATATTGCGGGGCGGATTGGAGGCGAAGAGTTTGGGGCTATTTGGATTGGGGTTCCAGAACCCACCATCAGGGCAATTGCTGAACGATGGCGTATGAGCGTCGAAAACTTGCCATTTGCTGATCCGGGCCTTGCGGCTACCATTTCGATAGGCATAGCAAGCAACACGTCAAGCAGTCTGCCTCAGTTGCTCGATGTTGTTCGCCAGGCAGATCGCGCGTTGTATGAGGCTAAGGCTAGCGGACGAAACAGAATTGTAACAAAGGCTTTAGGCAGAGAATCCGGATGAACCAGTACCAGGTTGGAGCGACCGGACGTACTTAACAGTTTTCTACTTTTGATCGTATCCTATGCGATTTTGGTTAGACAGATCCCGTTCTTCCCCGGTATAGATCGATAGGGTATAGTGTCGATGGTATCGGGCGTCTATATTCGTTTCTTGGATCTCAAGCGTGCTGCCGTACAACCGTAAGGGCGCAATGGTCGCCTGTCGCCGTGTCATTCCAGCCGAAAGTCCGTCGACCAGTTGAAACAACCGCAACATGGGCAGCAATGCCTTGGGGAACGATGGCGGCAGCTGCCCCTCCGCCGTGTGGTGGTAACGCACGAGCCACTCAACATCCGGGGCAACGTGATAATCCTTGCTGGCCCAGTCGGCACTGCGAGCAGCATGAAGATATCCGGGCTCAAACGTGTCTTTAGGGACAAATGTCTCCCCTAACGCCAAATGGGGCTGAGCTTTTCCTATATCATGAAAAATGAAGGCCTGGACCATCGTATCTTTATCGATTCCCACCAGTTGAAAGACACCGAGAACCTTCAATTCGCCCATAATGCGCAACCCGTTTATGACATGCCAATAGGTGCCGTCGGACAACACTCCAGTCACCGTTGCTGTTCCGGTTTTCGGATCATAGATGTCCTGGTATTCGGGCGATGTTTTAAGCTTCGTCTCGACCTTACTGTTGGGCAAAGTGAGGCCAAAAGCCACTTCCAGTTCGCGATTCTGGTGGTTGACCAGGTCTTGCGCTGTATGGAGGGGCGATACGTCCATAAAAGTGATCAATATGGCCATGAGCCGTTCCTCTTCGCGTACCGAGCCAAATTTAAACAATATGGTACGGCCATTGCCGATGCGCAGTTCGCGCTCCCCCTGCGTCGCGTGTCCAGACAACACTAGGGGTACCGCACTCCCCTCTAAATAGTCTCGCATGTGTGGGAATAGATATTGCGCCAGTTCTTCATACGGGCGGTTCACCACAGCGGCGGGGTTGATTCCCAAAATATCTGCTCCGGCTGGATTCAATAATCTGGTGATGCCTTGGCCATCCACCACGATTAGTCCTGAATACATAGCTCCAAGAATATGATGCTGGAGACGCTCGATTGCGAGATCTGCACTGTCGTACTGCTCTTTTGGCATGCCCGATACGATTAACTCGCATGGAATAATACCGAGAAGTTTTCCGTTTTCTACCACTGGCACCGATGACCAGTCGGAGTGGTCGCGAAATACCGGGATTAACGTATCTACCTCGTCCTCTGGTGCGATTGTGGCAATATGACTCACGGGCAACATAATATCGGATAATTTGGGACCCCCACCGCCGTGGGGAACCTGCTCCAATCTTACGACTCCTACCAACTGGTTTTCTCCTTGCACCACATAGAGCGTTCGATGAGGGCTGGTGGCTACCAGCCAGCGCATCATGGCCGCGGAATCGGTGGGCTGCCCAGTCAAATAATCAGTATCCATCACAAATCGGGATTTCATTAAGCTGCCTCCAGATGTCTTGGTTTATTTCGAGTGTATCAAAAGCCGCTTGAGCAGTCGAATTCGTGTGGTTTATTATTAGAATAATCGGTGATATAGGTTCTTATTTGATGCCTTTAGGTCCAGGAAGTTGGCCAATGTGTTGCTCGCATTGGCCAACCTTTCGGATCGGGATTGCGGGGGATGTTCAGAAATCTTTCAATGCGCTATAATTTGGGTATAGACCTTTGTCTATGACGGTGCTAGGGGTGCCAAGAGGCTGAGAAGTAGTCCATAGCGGCTACTAACCCTTTCAACTCGATCTGGGTAATGCCAGCGGGAGGAAAGTGCCATGACGGGAAATCAGCCTCGTTTGCGTCAGGTGGCGCGACGGGGATTTTTCTGTCTTCACACCCCTCACACTCCTTTCAAAACGAAATAAGGAGAGTGGGACGATGAAGTGGAAGTTGCGCGATATAGTGGTCACAGCGGTTTTAGCTACCGCCTGTGGTGCCATTTATCTGGGCTGGGATTTGCTTTACAAATTCCTTCCATCTAGTATCAATCCGGTCGTGGCGGCTGGGTTTAACGGCTTGTGGTGGATTGCCGCAGGCATTGTGCCCTACATCATCCGGCGTCCCGGAGCGGCCGTTTTAGCGGAAGCGATCGGTGGATTTGTAGAATTTGCTTTGGGAAGTCCCTACGGCATTCAAGCATTCACCATTGGCATCGCTCAGGGATTAGGTGTTGAACTGGGATTTGCGCTTGGGGGCTACAAAAAGTACAACACGGCATGGATGTTGTTGGCCACCGGTTTAGGCGGCGTTGGCAATTACATTTACTCCTACTTCTATTACGGAGTCAATGACTACACTGTGTTGACCCAAATTGGATATCTGGTGGTGACCATGTTAAGTGGTGCGATTTTGTCCGGTCTTCTATCCAAATGGGTGGGCGATGCGGTCAAGCGTACCGGGGCACTGCGGAATTTTGAAATTTCTCGGCAAGTGGGGAAGGCTTCATGAGTGTTGTTACCACGAGAACCCAATTGGCATTAGAAGAGCCGTGGGTTGACCTTTCCAATCTGTGCGTAACCTATCCAGGCCAAACCCGGCCTGCCCTGAACAGCATCGACTTCTCCCTCTATGAGGGAGAAGCGGTGCTGCTGATTGGGCCAAGCGGATGTGGCAAGTCGACATTAGCCATGGTTGTGGCGGGTCTTATTCCTGAATCTGTGGAAGCCACTGTCACCGGTCAGGTGATACGCACCGAGATTTTGGAACAACCCGGTGCTATCGGGTATGTGTTTCAAGATCCTGAAGCGCAGTTTTGCCAACTTACCGTCGGGCAAGAAGTGGCATTTGGTTTGGAGAACATTGGCATGGTCCGTGAGGACATGGACCCGGTGATTCTGCGCGCGCTGGGGACGGCAGGACTCCAGGTGGATGCCAACGCTCCCAATTATGCACTTTCCGGGGGTATGAAGCAGAAATTGGCCCTGGCATCAGCATTGGCGATGCAAGCTAAGCTTTTGATTTTCGATGAACCTACAGCGAACTTGGATCCAGAGTCCACTACCCAGGTGTTTGGACAAATTCGTGAGTTGATTCATGCGAAAAAGACTTTATTGATTATTGAACACAAATTTGAAGGATTGCTAGATGTGGTTCCGCGGGTGGTGCTCTTTAATCGGGATGGCACCATTCATCAGTCGGGACCAACTGAAGACGTGCTCGACAAGGAATGGGAGTGGCTGTTAGCCGAAGGCCTGATCCCTGACGGGGTAACCAGAGGATTTAATCGGAAATCGCTGGTAGCCAATAACTCGGAAAAAAACTTAACCCCAGGCACGGAAGTGATCGCGGCCGAACACCTAAGCTTTACATATGTCAACCGGCGCATGCAAAAACGTCTGCAAAAACGACATCAGCCAGTGGGGTTTGCTCTAGAGGATGTCTCGTTGACAATTCGCCAAGGAGAATTGGTCGCTATCGTAGGGCCGAACGGTTCAGGCAAATCGACGCTTTTAAGTCTTTTGGCCGGATTGCGAAAACCTAGTCGAGGCCGCCTCGAAATTCCCCTGCCGACCGCCGAGATGCCGGTGCCGGTGGCGTTTGGGTTTCAAAACCCAGAACACCAATTTATTTTTGAGCGTGTAGGCGATGAATTGGCAAACCGCTACGTCGACCAAGCGATACCCAAAGACGTGAGCCAACTCCTGTTGGACTTTGACTTGGCAGGGCACGAGGATCAGAGCCCGTTCGCATTGAGCCAAGGGCAAAAACGGCGGTTGTCCGTCGCAGTGATGGTGCGGGATCCGCACCAGGCCTACCTGCTGGACGAACCCACATTCGGCCAGGATGCCCGGACCGAGCGATATATTATGCAACGGCTAGCGGGCTTGCAGAGAGCCGAAAGAGCGGTCGTGATGACCACGCACGACATGGATTTGGTTTGGCGCTATGCCACTCGAGTGATTGTGCTAGTAGAGGGCAGGATCGTGTTTGACGGTACTCCGCAATCACTGTTTGAAAAGCCCGATCTGATGGCCCAGGCTCGCCTTTTAGTGCAGAGCAAAGAGCAGCCCGCGAACATCCCGCCTGTTGTGCAACAAGCCGGAACGCACCGCTTTATTCAGGTGGATAAACGCCAGGCCCAATCTCCGATTGGCCGGCTGAACCCGGGATGGAAACTGATCACCACGATTCTGGTGATGGGTATCGCCATGTTTGCTCGACACATTGATCAAGGGATAGCGCTGGGCATCGTTCCCATTTTATTGCTATGGCTCGGAGCCCGGCTCACACCTTGGCAAATAGCCAAGCGGATGGCCCCCTTTATTCTCTTTTTTGCTCTCTATACATGGACCCTTACTGCCTATTCCCGAGTGGGACCTCACACGCCAACGCTTTGGATTTTGTGGTTTCGGCTCAGTTGGGTGGGACTGCACAACGGTTTGGTGTTGGCTTTTCGGATGCTGGCCTCGGTCGCTTTTGGCGTCTTGTACGTGTCCACTACCGATGTCACCCAGTTGGTGGTGAGTCTGACGCAAAACTTTCGGGTTCCACCTCGTTTCAGTTATGGCACGCTGGCGGGAATCCGGGTGTTTCCCTTGTTTGAGGAAGAATGGGGCAAGATTCGCCAAGCACGGGCGCTGCGGGGAAAAGATGTGCATCGTTCACGTCTGACCCGGATAGTGACCTATGCTCTGCCGCTGATGATAAAGGCCATCCGCATCGGGGAAAGAGTTTCGATTGCGATGGAAAGCCGCGGATTCCGCGGCGCGGTGGCGGATAATCCCCAATCCCGCACCTATTATCTCGATACGCCAGTAACGGGATGGGATTTTGTCTATTTGATCGGTTTAGTGGTGGTCACAGTGGGGATTTTGGTGGGGATTCACTAATAACGGCCACGCGGCCAGCTAGCGCCCTGTTTGCATGGTGGCGGGATATCTCCAATCTCTCGAATGGTCAAGGTTTCTTTTTAGACCGCGGTCTGATGGGCTTGCGCGTGGCGTCCTCTGCGGTGGCTGTTTCATTGTCTTCTTCCAAGTCAATCCCAAACATTGCCGAGATATCATCGCTATCCATCACACGGTCGCTTTTGTGGCTTGATTTTTTAAGCAGTGTCTCTGATTTCTGTGTGATAGTCTTTGATATCAGGTCATCAATGTTGACATTTCGCAAGACAAAAAACAGCGCGGGATTTTCGTCCAAACGCGTTCCCACTCCATACAATGCGGCAGCTACATGCTTACACATCGAAGCCCAGTCGGGGCAACTGCATTGAAGGGCAATTTCCTTGGGCATGGGGAAAAGTCCCGTACCTTGTGCGGTAAACAAGTCTGATAAGGATTTGGGGAACTGTCCATTAAGTAGTTCTTGCAAGGATTCGATGGCACCCTCGCAGGATCTCTTGGTTTTCTCCCAGGTGTTGTTGCTTAACGGCTGAATGGTGATTTGAATGCGATAGGGTTTGTCCTCGCTGCCTTGCACAAGCGCTGATACTGTGCCCGGGGCAATCTGCAAATCCAGTACGGCCCCGTGGCGGACATAACTCTTTCCACGCCCGATGCGGTAGGCATAATCGGAATATCTTTCCAAATTGTCATTCCATGCCTTGCCCCACCAGGTGTTGGTCAGTTTTCGGCCTATTACGACGACAGGAGCTATATCCGGGTTCCTCTTTCGGAGATTTGCCAGGCTTCGTTCGGCGCGTGCCCGTTTTTCCGCGACGGATACATATTTGGGGAAACCATACTCGTATGGCATCGGGTTCAACCTCGCATTTGTTATAAGGACAATCGAAACAAGTCCATCAATTGATGATTGTCCATTTCAGTCAGCCAGTTTTCCTGAACGCTCGGAATGATTTCTTGCGCCAATTTAGTTTTTTCTTCTATCAGGCGATCAATTTTCTCTTCAATTGTACCGCGCGTGAGAAACTTATGGACAATAACATTTTTGTTTTGTCCAATGCGAAAAGCGCGATCGGTGGCTTGATTTTCTACCGCTGGATTCCACCAGCGATCAAAGTGCACTACATGATTGGCCGACGTTAAGTTCAACCCCACGCCGCCTGCCTTAATGGATAGCACAATGAATGGGATGTATTGGGTACCTTGGAACTTTGCCACAATCTCTTGCCTTTTGGATACCGGGGTTTGTCCGTGCAACACGAGCCCGGGATGATGAAATACACTCTCCAGAAATTCTTGCAGCGGTGCGGTGATTTCTTTGAATTGGGTAAAAACCAACATGCGTTCCCTTTTGGCATAAATGGTCTCGCAAATCTCGCCCAGTCTGTCAAATTTTCCGCTTTCACTGGGGTCGTAGATCTCTTGCCCCAAATATTGGTCGGGATGATTGCAGATTTGTTTGAACTTCATCAAGGATGATAAAATCAGTCCCTTTCTTTGAATTCCGTCTTCGCTTGATTCCAGTTTGGCTTTCAGTTCATGGACTAAGGCGGTGTAAAGCGCCACCTGCTTTTTTGACAGGGTGGCAAAAGTCTTCATTTCGATTTTGTCAGGCAAATCCCTAATTACCGCTTTATCCGTCTTTAGTCTACGTAATATAAAGGGACTCACTACGCGCTTTAAAGGAGCATAGCCAGCGGGGTCATCGCGCAATTGTTTGGTGAAGTCGGTAAACTCACGGGCATTCCCCAACAATCCTTGGTTGAGGAAGTCAAACAAAGACCACAGGTCCGAAAGACGATTTTCAACCGGGGTGCCGGTCATGGCAATTTTGTACGATGCCCTGATTTGTTTCACTGCTTTTGCCTGTTTGGTCACCGGGTTCTTAATGGCCTGGGCTTCATCTAGTACCAACGTGTCCCAAACCACCTCTGTCAGCCATGGGTATTTCGACATCATTGCGTAGGTGGTCAGGAATATATCATAGTGCGGAACGGTTTTGATGCCATCTTTTAAACCAGAGTTTGTTTGCGAAGGGTGTAAAACCAGGCATCTCAAAGAGGGGGCAAATTTCTTTATTTCACTCAACCAATTGCCGATCAGCGACGCGGGGATTACCAACAGGGTTTTTTCATCCCGTTGTCCACGGATATAATTCAGAAGAGCAATGACCTGCAGTGTTTTTCCAAGACCCATGTCATCGGCCAGGCAGGCTCCGAGACCCAGGGTTTTCATGAAATAGAGCCACGCCAAGCCTTTTTCCTGGTATTCCCTCAGCTCGGCATGAAAATCCGAGCCGCCGGAAATGGCTGTAATTTCATCAGGGTGCGTCAACCGTGCGACTACCGTGTTGAGCCATTCTCCGTGGGTTATGCTCAGGTCGCAGGCCTCTTGGGGTAGATTGATCATTTTGGACGCATTCCATTGAAAACGCATGGCGTCTATAATGTTCATATCCGTATTACCCATCATTTTTTGTGCCTGCTCATAAGCCTTTAAGGTATCCTCCAGCTTTTTGTGGTCTACCTCAACCCATTTTCCCTTGAGGAAGGCCAGTCCCTCTGCTTCGCGGAGCAGTTGCCTCAATTCCTCAACGTCGAGGGGTTCTCCGCCTAGAGATATTTGGGCATTGAAATCGACCAGGGCATCAAAACCCAGATGGGATGGAGGTTTGTTGCCAATGCTGATAGACATTCGCAAAGCATTGCTCGAACTCTTCCACCATTTGGGGATGCGGCACAAAATGCCCGCTCTTTCATATAGCGGCACTTCTTTAAGAAATGTGTAGGCTTCCCCAGCCGATAACCGCAAAGGGTGAAAAATTTCTCCAGACTCCACGAGGCCCGCGATAAAAGGGCTCTCTTCGGAAGCCTTATTCACTGTCGCCAAAAGATCCAACAACTTTTTGTGGTCTTGGTGGTATTCGACCAGTGCATTTTTCAGGGGAAGGTGCTTTGCTTTGCCATCTTTGGTTAAGCCTGCTGAGTAGGTGGCTAAAAACGCAAAAGGGTATTCATTTTGTTTGCTCTCAACCAGATGGAAGAAAATTCGGCCTATGGGATGGACAACTGCATTGCGCGAAGCAAAGAAATCTGCTGCAGATCCACTGAAAGCCGCGATTTCTCCAGCAAAAACATCGTTCAGTCTGTCCCAGATGCGCAGCAGCCAATCAAAATTCAGATGCTCCGCGCCCTGCATGTAGGGTGCGCTGTGCAAAACACGGGTTATTTCCTCGACTTCTGGCTCAACCACGGTCCGCTCCCGAAGCAACTCGATATCCGGAGTGCGGGCCAGCGCCTTTAAAAACGCGGCAGCAATCAAATAGAGAAAGCGGACCGATTCGGAGAGCGTCTCGGATGGCTCGGAGAATCCCAGATGAAAGAGCGTTGGGTAGGGGTCGTGCTGAAACTGCGCGTACATTTCGTTTTGAAGCGACAGCAACCTAGGGTTGGGGGAGCCGCCGGTTTGTTGCCAGTCCAGCACAAATCCTTCTGGCTCTATCCACACAATGAGTTCGCTATTCATCTTAACAGCCTGGGCGTCATGGATATCGGTCGACACGTCCAAAAGTCATCCTTTCCGGAGCTCGTCCCTTCATTTTACTAGAAAAGATCCCACGATAAATCCCTAGAGTCAAAGGAGGCATGTGGTCCGGTATCTACACGGCATCGCAGGGAGACTCATGCTGACCGATTGTGCCAAGAAGCGGGATAACGCGTGCGAGCAGATTGCAAAAAGAAGTTCTTTACAAAGAGTCAAGGTAAAATATATCCTGCTGAAATCGACTCCGACATAGAGGATATTATAGTGTTTAAGTACTAAAATAAAACATCGTTGCCGCGGGGCGTGAGGACAAAGCGTAGTCATCGCAGTCTATAGGGCCCTTTTAGGACCACTCCAGTTGGAGACATTGTGGCGCCGTTACTTGTAAATCGATTGATTGCTCATCCTATGTAATAACTAAATGAAACCTAGCGACATTTGGTGGCGTTTTTAAAATAAGCATGGTGTAAACTTTAGACATTGTTTTGGATGCTGTGAGATTTGAGAAAGAAGGACTAGAATGGTTGCCCAGCGACAACAAACGAATCGTGGCGCTCTCATTAAAGGACCCAGGTCATGGGCGGGAATTCTTATTGTCGCTGTGATCATGATGATAGGCATTGCATTTTGGCTCTCAATGCCGCGGGCCACGATTGCCAAGAGTCAACGCGGACTTGTCAAGGTGTCGCTCGGGGGATGGAATGCTTCCGTGCAGTCGGCCACATTCGTGTACGCTGGCAAAACAGCTCCGCTAGCGCTCCAAGGAGATCTGTTGAAACCGACACGACCACTGCCTTCGGGAGTTTTGGGCACGGTTCACTTGGTGATTGATGGCGATCCCTTTTTGCGTGGGATTTTTGGCGAAACGAAAACACTGTCGTTTGCAGTGGATACACCGACTAGTCCTGTCTTAAAGAGCCACTACATTGACCGTCTTTTGGAGCCATACCTTTCGGTAGCCTTTGGCCAGCCGGTGGACATGGTGAAGTATGACTGGGAGGGAACAACAAAAACAATGCGGTGGCTGACGCCAAAGCTCGTGGTAAATTTGCCAATGGCGGTGGGACATCCTGGTTCAGAAGGATCCATGCGTCTTCAGGCAGGAGCCAGAAGTTGGGAAACCCCGAGCGCTTGGCAGGAAGTGCGGTGGACTACTATTCCCTATATCCACGCATTTGCGTCCCCAACCGTGGAGATGTCCCCCAATGGGGTGCTGACGGTAACGTTTAGCCAACCAATTGCTCGGCCCAATCTCCGTCAATGGATCTTTACACCCCAAACGCCAGGGGCTTGGCATCAAACAAACTCTGAGACCTTTACCTATACTCCCTCCCATGTCATGGGTTTTGGGCCGGGGGCATTGGTGTCGCTCAGCATTCCGGGAGGTCGCACCGGACCTCTGGCGCGGTCTGGCTCATACCTTGCCCAGACCTTAAATCTCACCTGGACTACTGTGCCAGGCTCTGTGTTGCGTTTGCAGCAATTGTTAGCAGAAGAGGGGTATCTTCCGGTTACTTGGCAGAGGAGCAGCCCGGCCTCGGGGCAAGAGACCATGCAAGAGCAGGCACAAACTATCTATAATCCGCCGCTGGGCACATTTCAATGGGAATATCCCAATTTGCCCGCGAGTTTGAAGTTGCTTTGGGCCCCAGGGCAGATGACTGTGATGACCAAGGGGGCGATCATGCAGTTTGAGCGCGCTAATGGTTTGACCGTGGACGGCATCGCCGGTCCCGCGGTATGGCGTGCCCTGTTAAGCGATCGGCTGGCTGGCAAGACCAGTCCTGACGGCTACACATACATTTCAGTGACCGAAAATGCGCCAGAAACCATGCAATTATGGGTCAATGGTCAACTTCGGCTGTCATCGGATGCCAATACGGGAATTTCTGTGACTCCAACTTATCTTGGCACCTATCCCATATATGAGAGGTTGCCGTTTCAAATCATGCGGGGGAATAATCCTAATGGGACCCCGTATGCCGATCCTGTCTATTGGATCAACTACTTCGCCGGCAGTGACGCAGTTCATGGATTCTTTCGATCCTCCTATGGATTCCCACAAAGTCTAGGGTGTGTTGAACTGCCCTTAAATATTGCCCCTATTGTCTATCACGATGTGCATTATGGCACTTTGGTGACAGTTTCTCCCGTCGGGGTAGCGCCGGCTCCCGCCAAGCCTGGTGCCTTTGCTAGCAATCCGACCAGTACTGGCGGTTCAACGCCGTCAAGCCAACCCACATCAACCTCGACCTCCACGTCGTCGTCGGGGAATTGACTCCGCAAGTAGCTTGATTGCCATACTGACGGGGTCATTATATGATAAGAGATGCGTATCGGCAAAACTTCAGTACATCTGCGGTCCCTCATCTTGCTTGCTTTCCATTGGACTCTGAGGCTTATTGAAAAACCTCGTGTAAAATTGGCGTCACGAGAAAAACATTGCTACAGTAACACTAGATTTCTTTCACGCGAACAGGAACCGTGAAGGAGCGATTTTGAAAGTGCTTGCCAAAAATGGTTGGGAGAAACCAAGGAGGTTGAGACAACCCTCTTTGGGGTCAGGTTGCAGTTTGTCGGCCCGGGATTGGCCGTTAGGTGTAATGCGAAAAGATGCCGGGGGCAAATGGCGCCAGGTTAATCGTCATGCCCGAAGACTGTTGGGAATGGATGAACAACTCAGCCTGGAGGCTTTATCGGACCCCGACTGGCTGCAACAGCATCCGGATTTCTGTCAGGCACTGGCTCAAATCGCGGCCAGTGACACCTACGTCTGGCAAAATAAGCAAAAAGCGCGAGAATACATTCGATTACAAAACCCTCCGTCAACACTGGCAGTTACCAAACTCGCTGTCTCTGCTGCTCGAGGTGCTCCGCAGTGTTTGTTGATAGTTCTCAAAGCTGTTTTGCCCAATTCCATGGACTCCTCGCGGCAATCTAGAATGTTGCAGTTTGCCCTTGACCAGGCGCGGACCGCTATATGGTGCAAAGATGGGGAACAACGCATTTTATGGGCCAATCGAGCTGCATCAAACCTTCTGGGCAGGGACAGCAGGGATATTGTCGGACACCAGGAAGAGGTGATGGTTCAGAGAGAGCTACTGTCATGCAATGAGACAGACGACCCGAAACTTCAATCACATCTCCGCCCGCCGCCGTCGTTGGAGCAGTGGATTTTGCCCAATGGCCAGGTTCTGACGGTGGAGGTGGATAGAGTGCCCTACCATGGATCCTCGACCATTGTGTATGTGCGTGATATGACCGAAAGAGAAAAGCGTGAGGATAAGTTGCGGGCTGATGAAGAGCGGTACCGAACTATCGTCAACGAAATAAAAGATGGATACTTTGAAACCGACCTTGCAGGCAATTTGACATTTTTCAATCCGGCCTTGACAGAAATTTTGGGATATCCAGAAGATGAGATGTATGGACTAAACGATCGCCAATATACGGATGAAGACAATGCTAAAGCGCTATATCATGCTTTCAATCAGGTGTTTCGCACGGGACAGCCAGTCGCGGCGGAATGGCAGATTATTCGCAAAGACCAGGCTCGCCGCTATTTGGACGCTTCGGTATCTCTTGTGAAAAATGAGGCAGGAGATCCTGTGGGGTTTCGTGGGATTGCTCGGGATATAACGGACCGTAAAACGATGGAGCTGCAGCTGCACTATTTGGCTCACCATGATATTTTAACCAATCTGCCAAACCGCTCTGTCGTGGTGGAGTATCTGAATAGTGCGATAATGGCAGCGGCTGCGCAGGACATGATGGCAGCCGTTTTTTTCATTGACTTGGATCGCTTTAAGTATGTTAATGACACGATGGGTCATGTAGCGGGGGACCAGATGCTAAAGGCTGTGGCGCAAAGACTTCAAGCCGCGCTGCGCAAGGAAGCCTTAGTGGCCAGAATGGGAGGCGATGAATTTATTATTGTGCTGCCATTGGTCACTGCGATACCAGAAGTGAATACGGTGGCGCAACGGGTTTTAGACCGATTAGGCCAGCCATGGGAGGTTGGCGGAAAAGTATTTTTATGTCCGGGCAGTATTGGGATCGCCATTTATCCCGATGATGGCGCCAACCCTGACACGTTGCTTAAGCACGCCGATATTGCCATGTACCGAGCCAAAGGACGAGGCGGCAACGGGTATGTGCTGTATCGGTCGGGCTAGGCCTGAAGACCGCGTGTGAAACAGGCGTTGCCGGGGGCAAGCCGATGAGACCTCTAAGTCTGCGCTTGTCATGATGCGCATGGGAAGAGAAAATGGAGAAAGGAGGTGCTGCTTCGGATGGCAGTATTTGAAGTGGGAGAGAATCTGTTTGTGGTGGATTTGTTTGAGGGCGCCAGACCGTTTAGAAGTTCCGCCTACTTTATTCGAGGCCCTGAGCCCACTCTGATTGAGACGGGATCAAGCAATGGCCATACATATCTCATCGATGGTTTGAAGGAACTGGGCTACACACCCCAAGATCTTAAGCACATCGTGGTGACTCATGCGCATTTGGATCATGCAGGAGGTGCAGGCCTGATGATGCGATCGGCGCCTGATGCCGTTTTGCATGCCCATCCCAGGGCCGCGCGCCATTTGATTGACCCCAGCCGTCTTGATGCAGGGACCCGCGCTGTTTATGGCAACGCCATGGATGCGTTGTATGGGCCGCTGCTCCCTGTGCCATCGGATCGCGTAGTCGTTCAAGAAGACGGTTCAGTGCTTGAATTAGGCAATGGACGAAACCTGACGTTTTACGATACACCGGGACATGCCAAACATCATATGTGTGTGTTTGACAATGTGACCCGGGGAATTTTTTCGGGTGACACCGTGGGGATCAGGTATTGGCCCCAACGCACCGGATGGGATTTTTTCTTTGGATTTCCCACGACCTCGCCATCGGACTTTGATCCAGATGTCATGTTGGCCTCATTGGATAAGCTTGAGCGCTTAAATCCCGAAGTGGTGTACCACACACACTTTGGACCTACACGTCCAGCCGCCCAAGCGTTTGATTTCAGTCGGCGGGGCGTTTACGCCATCCAAAACATCATTGCTGGGCTTAAGGATGATGCGGACCCTTCATTGGTTGAACAACAGCTTTTAGAGCATATGAAACATGAGGTTGCCCATCTGGCGCATCCGGTGGAGGATTTTTCTGAATTAGGACTGGATATCAACCTAAACGCCCAGGGGATTATCGTATACATGCAAAAGAAGAAGGCCGGGAAGCTTTAAGAAGGGATGCTTCTTTAGCCGGGGAAGTTAAATTGTTTGTGGAGGTGTTGAATATGCGTACAGTCTGCATTCCGGTGGATGATAGCGGGCAAGTAGAACCCCGATGGGGCAAAGCCCCTAAAGTCGCCGTAGCCAAGCTTAACGATCAGGGTCAGATTGACACGTGGGAGGAATTTGCAGTTGGTTGGGATGTCCTTCATGATGAAAATGGGGAGGGGCAACACCATGCCCGGATTGCCCGATTTTTGATGGATCATCAGGTGACCGACGTGGCCGCTGAACATATGGGACCTGGTATGGAGCGAATGATTCAAAGCATGCGGCTCAATCTCCATCTTGGGGTGCATGGGGATGCTCGGAGCGCAGTTGAACAGGTGGGTTGAGAAATAAAAGGGAGCAGTGAAGGACAGATATGGCCTTTTAATACCAGAGGCCGGCGCGAGTTGTTGTTTTTAGCTCTGCCACACAGCGCATTGATCCCGAATTGAGACAGGAGCCTGGACGAGCCTCGGGGTGTTATTCCCCCGGGGCTCCCCGTTTTATGGCGTTCTCCTGGGGTCCCTGCTTTTGGCACCGGGTCTATGACATCGGCGTTTCTGGGGGACACCGTCAGGCTCGGTGTCCGGACGGATCCAGGGTATTAAGGCATGCGGGTTAGCGATGGCCGGTGGTGAGGCGACGATCCAAGGGCAAGATCATTGATGCCATGACGATGCCGCATCACGAGCAATACGTTCCGGATATGGAGTCCGCCTATCAACGCATCAAAGCCGAGATGGGGTCTTGTACCGAAGAGGTCTTGCGATACTTTCATGTCCCGGCCTGCCAACCCCATCGGGTGCTGATTGCCTGTATCGAAGGCTTCACTAATACGTCGCTCGTTGATGTAGTGAAACTGCGACAGAGAGGGTTCGGATCGACGACAATCCCAATGCCACCGTGATAGGTGGATTGATTCGCGATCATCCGCGGACGATTTTCCCCACCATCCGCTTCACTCATTGACTTTTATCGGACAGCCGTGGATTGATCGGATGCGTGGCATGATACCTCCTTTTACCGAGGCCAATATCAAATGGTGCCAGCGTCGCTTCTTATTGTGATGGGAGGCGATCGCGCAGGCCGCGCGTTCCTCTGGTTGTGGAAGCCCTTTTGATAGTATTTGTCATTGAGGTGCTTAGAGAGAGTGTCCTTCGTCTACCCAAAGCGCTTTCGCCCACGATTGGCACCGTGGGCGGCATCGTTGTCGGCACAGCGGTCGTAAAGGCGGGACTGGTGAGTCCCCAGATGAATAACCTTAACAGCGTTGAGCTTTTATAGTGTGCCCGTCTATGAATTGATCGGAACATGGCGCTTGATGGATTTTCTGATGTTAATGTTGGCAGCCGTGCTTGGAATTTACGACATAATTCATGCCACTATTTGGAGGGCCGACACCCTTCTTAGATTCTTTTGGATCCGTTTGCGCTTTTTTCTGTCGCCGATTGGATCGGTGTTCCCATCCGCACTCCATGGACACTGTTGCACTATCGCACAATCGATGCACGTCCTACTCCGTCGCGATTGATGGGTTCTTCCACAACTACCACGCCACCACACTTGCGAAGGATGCGACCATCATCTTCATCAGTAAGCCCTGTCCTATGATTATCGTCGCCTGGGTCATCGCGTTAGTGATGTCTGAAATAGTCCATGTATTTACCTATCACTCCAAGACGGATTTTTCCCTAGTGCGGTCGGATTATGAGCGTGTGGACTATGGTGGTTATTTTGGCGGTCATCGCGTCGGGGCTCGATACACCGCTTGTGGCGACCCACTTGGTGGTGCACTGGATTGACCCGATCGCTCTTGGCCTTACTGCTATCACCACCATCATGTCTCCATTGCTGGTCCGATGGCGGTTCGGTCCCTGGAAAAAAAGAACTCGGCCGTCATAGTGGGATGATGGGCATGGCACGTTCAATGCGCTTAGAATCCGTCACGGTTGCCTGCACTTTAAGCGCCGGGCATCGTTAAGATTGCCGAAAGCGTTCTAGGCGAGCAGTGATCCATGCTACAATGCCTAAAACAAGAATGCACGTGACCACTGGAATCGAAAACTTCTTGGGGGAGATCGCGACGACCATGCGACACTTGATAATCGGAGCTTCAGGTCAGGTAGGGGGACATCTTTGGCGCCGGTTGCGCCATCAGGCAACCGAAGAGGTGATGGGTACATATTTTTCCCATCCCGAAGAAGGGCAGCGGGCGCTTGATTTTACCGATGGGGTGGCAGTACGACAACTTTTGGAACGATACCAACCCGATGTTTTGTGGATGCCGGCCGCCATGCCGGACGTGGATCGTTGTGAGAAAGATCCCGCGTTAAGCTATAGACTTAATGTAGAGGCGCCCTGTCAGGTCGGGGAACTAGCCCGCGATATCCAGGCCAAGGTGGTGTTTTTTTCTACCGATTATGTATTTGATGGCACTGCCGGGCCCTATAAAGAAACCGATGACCCCAATCCCCTGCAGGTTTATGGGAGGCATAAAGTGCAAACGGAAACTTTTTTGCTTCAGCATGTGCCCTCCACGTTAATTATTCGCCCAGCTTGGGTCTATAGCAATGATCCCAACCCGCGAAACTTCGTGTTTCGCATCGTTGAACAGCTCAAATCAGGAAACATCGTAAATGCGGCGGTTGATCAGATTAATACACCGACGGATAGCGACGACTTGGTTCAACGTGCGCTCACGGCGGTACATCGGGGAGATGAAGGCATTCGACACATCGTGGGACCAAAGCGGTTAAGTCGGTACGATCTTACGATAAGCATAGCGAGGGAGCATGGCTACGCCGAATCCTTGGTCAAACCCATCACCACAACGTCTTTGAATCTGGCGGCTAAGCGGCCGCTGGACGGGGGACTGGTAACGATTTTTCCATAGATTGATGGCAAACGAGTCTTAAATGTCGGAGACTTGATGCTCTCCGTGGTACGGTGGCGATGCAGGGGGTTCAAGCTCTATGAGATCATCCTTTTTAATCAGCATTGTTAGACCTAGCGGATATGCTCACGCTGATGCGTTTAAAGAATTAGCCGAGACCTTGATGTTTGGCCTGCGGCGCCTAGGGTATGCCGCGATCATAAGGGAAAATCAACTTTCGACCGAATCGCAAACCATTTTGCTTGGTGCCAACTTGTTAGGGCCAGAGTTGATTTATCAGTTGCCACCGTCGACGATTATTTACAACTTGGAACAAATTGACCCGCAATCCGATTGGCTTAAAGGCTCACTACTGGTACAGATTCGGTAAAACCGGCTTTAGTTATCCGGCAGAGGCGTCGTTAACACGGCGCGAAAATTCTTCTGAAAGGCATACACCCAAATGGTTGTGATCGGTTTCCCGTGCTGATGATGACGATCGGTTTTCCCACGTCCATGGGTCTCTCCAACCGCAATCCAATTGGCGGCGGCGACCTTCGGCTTCCATCCGAAAGGTGCCTCGCGTCCATGAATGTGCTTGCATCGATGATCCATCCTACGATCGGGGCGGCACGTCTTGCGTTCCGTGCCGGAACGATTGAGTGGAATGCGGCCTTACCAGCCTTCGGCTGGGAGGACCTGTTAGACCACCTGCCTACAAATAACTAAAGCCGGGCCATTTAAACATCCGTCGGTTAAAATACCATACCTGTCACGGTTTCCCGGTTCATATGCATGTCGTATTCTCCTTGATTTTCGATTCAACATCTCTAAAAGAAATTGTTTTCGTCATTGAGGTATCGCGGATTGCGAGATCAGGACGCTTAGAACCTCTGCTGGGTGGCCGAACGTTCGAGTAAAGAACCTAGACGTGATTCTGTAGGAAAGAGATAATATTGATATGGTTCCTATTGTTCACTGGGTTGGGAGCATAGCAGTTGGTGCCATGGGGAATAAGGGCACCTGCCTCCATGGATCGACGCGATTGCATCCGCAAGCTACAGCCACGGTTAGTTTTCAGAGAGGATGGCGTACCGTAAATGGACCTGTCATGGGATGATTTCATGGATCGATTGGCCGACAAATTTCGTGGACCGGTAGATGTAATTGGCAACGAGCAGAAGGCGCGATATCTATCCGACACTCAAAAAGCATATGATACAGTTATGAAACCGGTTCTAGACATCGGCTCAGGTCGTGGTGAATGGCTTGGAGTGTTACTGAATGCGAAAATTCCTGCCCTTGGGGTTGAACTTAATCCCATTCAAGTGAGCCGGCTTCGAGAACAAGGCTTAGATGTTCATTTGGGCGATGCATTGAAATTGCTGCAACAAAGTCCTTCGGGAAGTTTCTCTGCAATTACTGCCTTGCAAGTTGTGGAGCATTGGAATGGCCCTCTTATTTGGGATGCCATTAAATTGGCCCATCGTGGGCTGGGAACAGGAGGCATTCTCATCCTAGAAACCGTAAATGTTTCTTCCGTGTGGGCGTGGAATCATTTTGCCTATGATCCAACCCATGTCTCACCGTTGCCTCCAGAATTACTCGCTTTTATGGTTCAGGAAGCTGGTTTTACCAAGGTGGAAACCCGATATTTTTCCCCCATTCCTCCAGTTATGCAAATTCCCGCTGATACGCCGCAATGGCAATTCCTGAACAAATGGCTGTATGGCCCCCAGGATTACGCAGTATTAGGGTGTCGATAAGTGGCTGTGGTTTAAAGCTACAACGCCGAACTTAACGAATACTTGATTAAGCTGCTGCGCGACTTTAACGGGGTGATATTGCAATGCCGTTTCGCGCGCTTGCAACCCAATGATCTGTAATGCCTCCTTGTGGTCGGCTGCCCATCGCAATAATTCTACCAGATGATCACCATCAGGCTCAGCCCACCTATGTCCATGAAGGATCATCATATCAGTATTGTTTGGAACTTCTACAATGGACTTTACTGCGATAGGCAATGCATTGTTTGGACTAATGTAGTCACTGGGCCCGCTCCAGTTGGTCACCATTGCGGGTAGTCCGCACGCCATTGCTTCCAATACCGGACGACCCCATCCTTCACCCCTGGTTGGCAAGACAAAGACATCAGCCGCTTGATAAAACGTCCGCAACTGCTCCTCATTCCAATTCCCATTGATAATTTGTATTGGTGCCGTATCAGACAGGCTTCGATTCAATTTCGACAGCAGATGGACGATAGACGCCATGGGGTTAACGGACATATTAGCAATCGTGGTGGTTTTGATAAATAAAGTAACTGGATCTGTCGCCTTGAAAGCTTGCGCCCACGCCGTTATTAAAACATCCCACCCCTTTCTGTCAATCCAATCGAATACCGAAATAAATCGCAGTCGTTCATAAGTTTTGTCGATTTCCCCAGGACGGTAGAAATCGGTATTAACTGGGCTAGGAACTCGTATAAGCTTATCAAGAGGAACGCCTGAATTTGAAAAGGTACGAACATCAAAGTGGCTAAACACTAAAATCGCGTGAAAGTTTGCCAGGCGGGCTACCCACGAGCTGGGAATACGGTCCGCTTCGAAAGTGGTACGAATCAGATTGAACCCTGTACGACGAATATTTGCTGCATGAACAGGCAGACTTTGTAAAGTTAAGCAATTCCTAGTAACTGGTACTTGTTCTAATGCTGAAAAAAATCGTTCTTCGGCGGGTGTGATAGCACCGTGCGTAGCTCCAATTTGGTCTATAATCCGCGGAATAATTCCGCATTGGGGCAATGTTTTCAGAAACAGACGCGCATCGGCAGCATATCCCGAGGCATTCCGAATGGGTCCCTGCCAAATAATCGTATGATCTGCCCGAATTCCTGTGCTCCAATTATTAGCTATCGGAATCTTTGTAACCAATGATTCCCATTGCTGCCATATCTTTTGCCACGAATATTCGTGCAGTGCCCATCGCCGACCCATCTCGGCACGTCGCGATATGTCACCATCTTTTAAAGTTGCTATCTGTTGCAAAAGGTTTGCTAAATCGAATATGTCCGGTTCAAAATACCATCCGGGTGTCCGACTATGCGAGTGCATTGCTTCTTGTCGTTTCCCGGATATGCGAAAGCCAATGTCTTCGGGCACAAACTCGTTGGTTGGATTGGTATCGCTCGCCGCCACTAACACCCCGGAAGCCATTGCTTCCAAAACCGGCAAATTAAATCCCTCGCCCCGATATGGAGAAACTAAGCAGGTTGCACAGCGATAAAGAGCCGCCATCTGAGTTTCATTGAGGTCTTGAGTGATGACATCAAGCCGTGGCGCTTTCGGATCAGCAAGCATCTTCTTCACATCGTCGGGTAGTTCAGCAGGATATACAGAATGTTGTCCGACAGTCTTCACGATGAGCATAACGTCGTCCCGCCGGGTAAATGCATGACGATAAGCCTTTAGCAAGACGTCCAATCCCTTCCGATGGATTAAACCACCAATCCATAGAAAGACTGTTCGGGGACGTTCTGTAATACCAATAGCCGGACCAAAAGGATGATATATGCTTGGGTCAATTCCATTCGGGATGACCCGTATTTTAGTATCGGAAACATCGGCCGCTAAATACATCTCTCGTACTGCCAAGGAAGGCACAACCAAAGTATGCACCGAAGTTTGAATCGGATCGACCCAATCTTCGGGGATAGGGCCGTACTCCCAAGGCTGATTTAGAATTAATGGCCCACATCGACTGCTCCAATAGGGTGGCCACATATGTCGAACGTGGCAATCCGCAGGCTCGTATCCGCTTATCACAGAGTTAATACGACTGTCGGATGTGTCAAATGGAACGTCAGGAACACCATCTGTTGGTATAGCTAATATTTCATTACCTTGACCCAACGCCTGTATTATAAGGTTTCGGTTAATTTTATCCAAACTAAGCGGTCGAAACAAGGGTCCTTCCCACACTATCCGCACATGCGTTCTCCAGTTCGATCTAGACGTCATTAAAAAGCTTAACTATTGGCACGTATCCATGGTATATCAAAGCGACATATGAATCTACTTTGTAACTGTTTAGGTGCAGACCTTCGGCAAAGTAAAATTGCGGTAATTATTACGCAAATATGATTGCTTTTAGGCCACCGCAACAGTGTTGACGCATGAGCCTTGAAACGCTTTCGCCGGGCGTGGGTCTTGGAAATATTTTCTGTAAGGGAACTGGATGGGAATCCGTTAACCAACGACCGGTGGCGAATACGTCGTCAGCATAAGGCACCCGCTCGATTTTGGCCGATTGTCGGCAGACCACAGCATGGCTTCGATCAACAGGAAACGCCTCCGGTCGTTCTGGAAAAGCTAACGGGTGATCAATCACGCAATACGGATGCCCTATTTGTTTTGACGATGATCGTTACACACTCTGCATTTGCTGCCTGAGGTATATGAGGAGCCCGGAAGTCAGGAAGATAAGATATTTTTTACAAAAAGACCGATTAAAATTTGGACTTCTCAGGTGCATTCTGATATACCGAAAGTGCATCACAGAAAAGTATCTCCTCGACAGGATGTTGAGGATCTAAAATCAAGGAGGATATATCATGTACATTAACACGAACGTACCTGCGCTTTTTGCGGAAAATTCCCTGCTTAACACACAAAATACCTTAACCAACCTACAGGACCAAATGTCCACTGGGTATCAGATTAACTCGCCCGCCGACAACCCGTCTGGCTTGGCCATTGCTAACCTAATGCAGGGGGAACTAGGTGGTATCAACTCGGCCATCAACAATACCACTGAGGCCACTAACCTGTTGAACACTGCCAACGGCGGCATGCAGACCGATCTACAGATTGTGCAGCAACTGCAACAGCTGGCCGTGCAAGCTTCAAACACTACGAACAACTCGCAAGATCTGCAAGATATTCAAGGGCAAATTAATCAACTGCTTACAGCTTTGAACAACGTTGGCCAAACCTTAAACTACAATAATCAGACGGTGTTAAACGCTGGGCCAACGACGGGGTCCTTGTCCGCAACGACAACGATTACCAATGTACAGGTTGGGTCGGATAGTGGAGCCTCTGCAGCTGGAAATTATACTGTGGCAGTCAGCTATACGACCACGTCAGCCGGAACCATCGAGGACATCGCTACCATTAGCAATTCTTCGGGTACTGTAGCCTCGGGGGTTATTGCGGTAGGCGCGGCTACGGGAAATCTAAACCTTCAGTTGGTAGCTGGAACCAGCAGTGATGGCAGTTACAAAACAAGTTTTGCCGTGACCGTGAATCAGGCGAATGTTTCGACCGCAATAACCACGGCAACATTTTCGGTGACTGCAGGAACCTTATATCAATTCCAAACAGGCCCCAATGATGCGGCCGGCAATAGCATTTCGACCCAATTTGGGAACTTTACCGCAGCGAACTTAGGGTTAGACCAAATCAACGTGACTACTTCCGTAGGAAACGCCCAGTATGCCATCACTCAAGCTCAATCAGCATTAGCGATGTTGACTAATGCTCAAGGTGCGGTCGGTGCCCAACTGGACCAATTAAACTACGCGAGCAATAACTTACAGACAGAGTCCACTAATTTGCAATCGTCTAAAGCCACAATTATGGACGCCAATATGGCGACCGTCACCAGCCAGTTCGCTCAACAGCAGATATTGCTGCAGACGGGGTTGCAGTCGTTGCAGGCGGCTAACTCATTGCCCGGGATGGTCTTAAAGCTTCTCGGATAATCGAGGTTCTCTCTAGTCCTTAGGGCGGGAGCAGCTCTCCCGCCCAGCGGGACAGAAGCGGGGTGAAAACAATGAGCATTAATTGGGCTTCCATATATAACAGTCCCATCGGATCGATTCTGGCCGACTTTAATCCGGCGTCGTTTACTCAACTGATGACGGAAGGATCGCAAGCGCAGTTAAGTGCGTTGCAAAGTACCGTCAAACAAGATGGCACCCTCATTTCTGCCTGGACCACCCTACAATCGGACGCTCAGGCTGTCAATGGCGATTTGACGACACTTAATAATCCACTGACTTTCCAGCAAATGTCGGCCACATCGAGTAATAGTAACATTATGACCGCATCGGACTCCACTGCCCAGGCGGGATCGTACAGTCTCTATGTGGATCAACTGGCACAAGCCGAGATTGATCAAGGACAACCGCCGACCGCCATTACGTCGGACACCACCGCTTTGGGATTCTCGGGGACGTTTCAAATCTATACGGGAGCGACCGCGCCTACGACCGACATCTCGGTTTCCAGTTCGGACACGCTCCAGCAAATTGCCAACGCGATCACGGCGGCGAACACCGGGGTTACGGCCTCAACGGAGCAGTTGGCTAATGGAGATTGGACCATCACCATTCAAGGGAACACCACAGGCGCGGCCAATAATATTCATTACGTCGCGGTCTCTCCGTCCTCCGGCACGTCTTCTCCGCTTTATCAGCTCGGTTTGTGGAATACTAGTTTAGCCACTCCCACCTATTTCTCTGGAGAACAATTACAGATTGCGCAAAATGCCGAAGTGAACTTTGGCTCCACGGCATCGACGTCCAATGAAATTTCCTCGTCTAACAATACCTTTACCAACTTGGTTCCTGGTTTGACGGTCAACGTGGCGAGTGTCGGCAGCGCGACCATCACGGTCGGTCCTAATGCGTCGGGCATGGCGCAGTCAGTGCAGCAGTTGGTGTCAGATTGGAATCAATGGGTGACCGACACACAAAATATTGCTGATGCGGGGTCAGTAACAAACACCGGCAGCGGGACCGGTGCCAATTATACGTATCAAAGCAATCCCAATCAGGTGATTACCTCCAATCAGCCCCAAGCCGTGTTGGATCAAGTGCAATCACTGATCGGAGGGATTATTGGCAGTGGAACGTACCAATCATTGGCCGATATTGGCATTACCTTTAACGGCAACGGAACCCTTACTGTCGCTCAAAGCACATTAACCAACGCTTTAAGCCAAAACCCTGCGGCTGTCGGGAGCTTGTTTCAAAGCCTTTATGGCCAGGTTAACCCGACGGGCACGACAGGTCCGTTATCGGCTTTTTATTCCGGAGGCAACAGTGTTACTGGGGCTGCCATTGCTTATGAAACAACCCAACAAACCACCACTAATAGTCAAATCAGCCTATTGCAAACGCAGCTGAACGCCGCTGAACAGCAGGCCGTAATCGAATATGGCCAATGGGTTAACCAGGTTGCTCAGTACGCTCAAGAGGGATCTTTAGTGTCCGTGATGTTCAATCAAAATACCGGCAACAACAATAACGGAGGGTAACATCAGTGGATGATCAGGCGATGAACCAATATAAAATTGATGCCATCAACACGCTGTCCGACGATCAGTTGGGACTGATGTTGTTTGAGGCGGCACTACGTCATGCCCGCCAGTGCCAAGAAGCGATCCGCGAGCAAAATTGGACATTAACCGTGCAACATGGGCGATTTGTGCAGGATGTCATGGCCAATTTGGCTGATGCCATCAACAAGGACAATCCGGCCTCGGACGTGATGCGCCAATTGTATTTATATTGTTGGCGCCAGTCGATTCGTGCACAGATGGAGCATCACGTAGAAGATTTGGATCCTGTCATCAACGTGTTGGCCAACTTTATACAAGGCTTAAAAGGCCATGTCGCTCAGCAGGCAGCCATGGCACCAGTTCCCACCGAATCCATCAATTTTGCGGGGTGAGTACATACTGTTCGGCATATTCCAAGAGGTGCTGCTCATCGGCGTTTAGGGCAGGCCAGCTTTTTAAGGTGGCAATGAGGGTGTTGACGGGGATAGCCAGCAAAAGGGTATGAAACAATTGTGGGATAGGCGTGCCTTGCAGCAGGGAGGCCACGGCATGCCATGCGCTGCGATAGCTGGGTTGGATGCGAATGGCCATCAACAGATAGGCCAAGCCTTGTTTTGAGCGGTTCTGAGCCAGTTCGATTTGCGCCAAACGATAGAGAGCTTTGAAGCCTCCCACCCCGGTTTCAGTCATGAGAAAACCTTGCGGTTCCCCTAACTGAAGACAGTCCTCAAAGGCTTTATGCGCCTCAGCCCATTGCTTTAATTCCATCAAGATCGTGCCTTCTAAATACCGAAAATCCGTATACGTGGGATGAAATCCCAAGCTTTGGTCCAGTGAACGCAAGGCTTTTTTGGGCTTCCCACTATGAAAGAGGATGCGGGCATAGCTGTTCAGTGCCAAGACGCGAATCGGATTATCGTCAGACAAGACTTTTAATGCTCGCTGAATGGCCTGCAGAGCCTCTTCGTAAAGGCTAGCGCCATCATAGCTTTGGCTTAACTGCCAAAGCATATAGCCGTCTTGAGGATTCTTCTCGACATGTTGCTCCAAGAGCTTTAAATTGCGTTGGGCCTTATTGCGCGCAACAAACACAGAGGACAGGTATCCTTTGTGAATCAACCGCAGGTTGAGGGAGACCAAATTCTGATGGGCGCGGGACAAGGCATAAAATACCTGCTCGTGAATGGCGCCTTCAAATCGTATTGCGGGGTGTGAACGAAATATTCTGGTCACATAGCTTTCGCTGATATCCTCGGCTCGCTCCATTACTGAGACAATGCGGACGTTATAGGCGTCGGCGGTCGGTGCTTTAATCGCGTTCTCTAGTACGGGTATGTCATCTGCCACAAGTTCCTCATCGGCATCCATTACCAAAACCCAGGGCGTCTTTACAGCACCCAGTCCCACATTGCGGGCCTGGGCAAAGTCATTGGGCCAGTCGATTTGAATCACACGGGCTCCAAAAGACTGGGCGATTTCAATGGTACGATCAGTGGATCCAGTATCCACGATGACCATGTCATCGACCACGTTCTGCACCGAGGCCAAACATTGGGGCAGGAATTGCTCTTCGTTTTTGACAATCATGGCTAGTGTCAGCAAGTTATTCATAGCGCGCCGCCGATTTCCCCTTTTTACTCGCTTTTCAGTATACCGAAGGGAGGGAGTCAATTACCAGAATTAAGAGTTAGGGAAACAGCAGCATGGGTTTTTGTGATCGGGGATGTTGCAACTGAACGAAGCCGGTGTTATAAACCTCGCGAATGAGTGGCGCCGACAACACGGTTTGAGGCGTGCCGGTCATCACCAGTTGTCCTTGGTGCATGAGCCATAGGCTATCGCAATATAGCCCTACGGTCGTTAAGTCATGATATGCCATCAGAATGGTCTTCTGCTGCAGCGCCGCGAGATTTTGCACTAAGTCCAGAAAATGGCGGGCATGACCTGGATCGAGATGTGCCGTCGGTTCGTCTAAAAGCAGAATAGGAGTCTCTTGAGCTAGAGCCATGGCCAAGAGGACGCGTTGGGCCTCGCCGCCGGAAAGCGCGCTAAAAGGCCTTTGCTGAAACTCCAGGATACCGGTGGCCTTCATAGCCCGGTGGATGGCTTGGCGGTGCTCGGCACTCGATGGAGCGAGTCGATGGCGAAAGCTTAAGTGGGCAGTGCGACCCAGTTCGACCACTTCAGACACTGACAAATCAAAGTGGGTAGACAGTGCTTGGGGGACCACGGCGACCAAACGAGCCCGTTTGGCAGGACTCAGCACACCTAGCGAGTGATCAAACAGATCAATGTCGCCCTGAGTAGGTTTTAGGTAGGCGGCGATAAGGCGCAACAACGTGGATTTTCCGGCTCCGTTAGGACCGATGAGGCCAATGAAGTCCCCCACTGAAATGGTTTCGGTAATGGGACCCAACCTCTGACCGGTTTTGTTCCAACGGAATTCCACTGCCCGCAGAGTGAGTGCGCTGGGCATTGTCACAGCCCTCCTAAGGAACGCTGATTTTGCCGATTCAGCAAGTAAAGAAAATAAGGGCCGCCTAAAAACGCTGTGATCAGGCCAACCGGAATGGTGCCGATGCCTGGAAAATGTTCTGCCAGAGTGTCGGCAATCACCAGAAAAATGGCGCCTGCTAAAAATGACAAAGGAAGCAATCGGCGGTGCTGTGGTCCAGCCAAACGTCGGATGACATGAGGGATCACCAGGCCTACAAACCCAATTAGACCACTGAGGTACACGGCCGCTGCAGTTAAGAGACTTGCCGCCAAGAGCAGCAGGAATTGGACGCGTTCGATGGCTACGCCCACATGGTGAGCCTGCTCGTCACCCAACAAAAACGCGTTCATATCGGGAGAGAAGGGCCAGATCGCCAACGATCCTATAATAATCAGGAGAGCAGGCATGAAAAGATGTCCCCAGGTCATACCGTGGATGCCGCCAATTTCCCAGGCAAATATGGTCGATAAGTTCTCTCGATTCAAGAGCATCAAAAAGGTGCCTACAGCCGATAAGATAATGCCGACAGCATATCCCGCCAGAATTAGGGTGAGCATTTGCACGCGCCCTCTTCCGCGCGCTAAGCCATACGAGAGGCCTACCGCGGCTACCGAGCCGACAAATGCACTGGGCCCCACCAAGCCCAAGGCAGGGAAAAAATCTTGGGCCAAAATGGCACCCAAACCTGCGCCAGCCGAGGCCCCTACAATGTAGGGATCGGCCAGCGGGTTTTTCAAGAGTGCTTGCATCACAGTGCCGGCAATGGCCAGCGCGCCGCCCACTAAGGCGGCGGCTGCCACGCGCGGCAAACGGATTTGCCAGACAATCACACTATTGATGCTCTGGTTGGGATGCAGCAACGTGTCCACGACTTGCAGGGGGGGAATTGCCGTGGGCCCCCACAAAACTCCCACTACGATGGAGAGACCTAGCAACACTAGGAGTATCCCCAAGAGCGCGGTCAAGCCTGGCCGGCGCACTTATAAGGCTAGGTGCGGGTGAATAATCCGCACTAACTCTTTGAGTCCCATCACTAACGCCGGAGAAGGTTCGTTGACATAGGATGAGTTAGGTAGAGACACCACCTCGTGAGTTTTCACCGCGGTCGTCGCGGAGAATCCGGGCAGCGCATCTTCCTGGCTCACGGTCGTGGCGTCGGGATCGACAATGATGATGTCTGGATTAGATTTCACGACCTGTTCAGCGCTAACCTGGGGATATGCTTGTTGGGAAAACTTATCAACGATATTGTTTGCTCCAGCCAATTGAATCAGGCTGTTGATAAAGGATGTGGGTCCTGCCGTATATAGCTGCCCTAAATCATAGAACACGGTGGGACGGGTTTTGGTTTCAGACTGAACTTTTTCCGATATGGCCGCGATCTGCTGTTTCATCACAGATACCTGGTGCTGGGCCTGCGCTAGATGCCCAGTTAAGGTGCCCACCAACAACATATCGTGGTAAACGCCGTTAATTGATTGGGGATTGAGCACGACTACCGGGATATGAAATGCCGCCAGTCCGCTTAATCCTTTCACCCCCGTGGTGGCTAACACTAAATTAGGCTTGGCTGCCACGATAGCTTCGTCGCTAATGCCGGGGTAGGATGATCCGACACTATGCAGACCCGCCAATTCGCCCTTCCAGGGTGATGGTGTATATTGAAACGATTGTTGGTCAATTCCCACAATATCTTTCTTTAAGCCAAGCTGCAGCATGATCTCGGTATTGCTGGGCTCAATGGTAACGACACGAGTAGCGGGTTTGTCCAAAGTTACCTTGTGACCTAGGTCGTCAACTACGGTGATGGGTTTAGCAGAAGATGCCGATGGGGCGGCCGCATTTCCGCAGCCTGCTGTGGTAATTAGAAGACCTGTTGCTGCAACGCCTAACATCCATGGTGTGATTCGGTTCATCAATCCTCGTCCTTCTCTCAGTAAATGATTGAGAGCTACGGACCGGGACGCATAAAAAATGAGGCGCTACCCGACAACCCGCAGGCTCGCCCGAATTAACGCAGGTAGGTCTCCTGACTCTCGATTCATCGCCTAATGGCATGGCCTTCCAGACAATATCTGTGGCCCATGCCGGCTCCTCGATGACAGTGGCGGGTGCCGCTCAGGATTCTCACCTGATTCCCTGTTATGCACCTGCGACTCGGATAGGTTTAGTGTAGGCACTCAGGTGAAAAAACACAAGTGGCAATGGGAAGGCTATGGGTTTGGGCCGAACGCAACATAGCTCACCGCCATCAGACAGCGGACGAGGCGATATGGATATAAAGAGAAATCGCACACGGCCCTGAATCTAGGGTAAAACCTCAGAGGCCAATTACTTTTTCAACGCATTGTCCAACAATTGATGAAAGTGATGAACCCCGTTTTCTCTTTTCACACTGTATCGGCCCCGATTATAGCTTTTGGAAGACAAGCCCTTTTGCACATGCTCACAAATAAAGATATCCTCCTGCTGAATCTGTTCGGAGAAGTCAATGGTGTCCTTCATTTCATCGGCTGAAGCCTCGGGTACTGCGAACCATTCGAATACGGTCAGGGTTCTCTCCAATTGCGTAGGTAAAATCACATTAGTAGAGATGTTGTCGGGATAGATGTTCAGCATTAAATTAGGAAAGATCCAGTAATAGAGCGCTTCTGCGTCAGGAGACGCGGATTCGGACCCCACATATCGTGCATAGCGACGCGTGTCTGCCGGCGTTGCGCCAGGTTTGCGGACTGGAGCAAATTGCTTGGAATATTTTTGATAGGTAATGACCTCATATTGGTCGTAGTCTAGTTCTTGAAACAGTCCGGGATGAACAATGGGGATATGATACCCCTCCAAGTAGTTGTCAACATAGACTTTCCAGTTGCATGCAATATCGTAGTCCCGTCGTTCAATCGGCACCATATTAGATAAATCGAATCCTTTGCTGTGCACTTCGTGGATTATGGGGCTGAAAACCTCGTCAAAGGAAGGCGCCTGGCCATCGAGATTGACAAAAATCAACGGGCCCCAGGTGGCTATTTGAACAGGCACCAAACCGAATGAGAGGGGCTCAAAATTATCAACGCCTTCCATCTCCCGTGCACTGATGAGATGTCCGTCCAATCCGTAAATCCAGCCGTGATAAGCGCATTGCAATGCCTTTCGGGTGCCGCATCCGACGGCTACTGGACCTGCGCGATGACGGCAGACGTTGAAAAAGCCATGCAACACACCTTGGCTATCCCGAGTTAACAAAAGGGGTTCCCCGACCAGTTCCGTGGTGAAATAGGTTGCGGGGCTAGGCAGGTCGGACATTTTGGCCACTAATTGCCAGGTCCTCCAAAACAGTTCCTGTTTTTCCCGAGTTAGAACGGCGGGGTCAAAGTACCATGATGAAGGGATTGTCTCGGCCCGACTTAATTGAGGATGCATTAGCTTAGTACTGGTCTCCATAGGTCCTGCCATTCGATTGACTCCTTTCTTGTGACAAGCCCATTGCGCCATAGTGGTGTCCATTTCCAAATCTGGTTATGGTGGGTTGGGTGTTATTGCCACTTTAGATTAATCCCTGCCAATCGTCTCAATAATTAGAGCAACACGTCAAATATACCACGAGAACGACCGATGGTTATGTTTTTCCGTGGGTGCAGCCTCCCCAATAGATGATGTGGACGAGCGAAAGAATGCCTTCATAGAAACTTTGCAGAACGTTGTTGACACAGACCATTTCTATTTATATTATTATAGGGAAGCAGCTTCCTAAAAGTTACTTATGAATTTTCCTACACTGGGTATGCTTCGATTAAAAGGATTGGCCAGGACCTACCAAACTAATGCGGGGAGAGTAAACGACGATGGCAGATTTGAAAGTGGCAGTGATTTACTACAGCGCCATGGGCACTAATTATGGATTGGCGCAGGCGGCATCAGATGCGGCCCATGAGGCGGGCGCTGAGGTGCGATTGCGCCGTGTTAGAGAATTGGCTCCGGCTGAGGCCATAGCGGCCAATGCCGCTTGGCAAGCGCACCATGAGGCTACGCGCGATGCGGTGCCGCAAGCAACACTCGATGACCTGGATTGGGCGGATGCATACATATTCAGCATGCCCACGCGTTTTGGCAATATGGCTGCCCAAATGAAACAGTTCTTGGATACGGCAGGCCCGCTTTGGGGGCAGGGCAAACTAGCGAATAAGGCGGTTACTGCCATGACTTCGGCCCAAAACGCTCATGGCGGCCAAGAATCCACCCTGTTGTCGTTTTATGTCACAATGTACCATTGGGGTGCCATTGTCGTTGCTCCGGGCTACACCGATCCCACCGTCTTTGCTGCCGGAGGCAATCCCTACGGCACAAGTGCAAGTCAACCAGCCGATGGGCAGTTGGGACAGGCAGAATTAGCCGCCGCTCGTTATCAAGCTAAGCGCTTAGTCGATATCGCACGCAAACTTGTGCAATAACAGGCAGAAATTTATCCAACACGTTAACGGGCTCCTTTTTAGGTGCCCGTTAATAATGTTCGATCGCTTTAATGACAGCATCTTGCTGGGCCAAATTTTGCCACAACGGTGTAATGGGATTTGCATTTAAGGCAGGGCTTCGGCATAGTACATGAAAGCCGCATGGTAGCGCGGTTGAACTAACGACTGAACATTCGCCATTGTCACCAGCAATGGCAAAGATTATCCCGATCATAGTGGTGTCGCTGTGGTGCCGACGCATCTCGCATCCGATTAACGTTGGACCTCACGGCACCTGACGAGTATACGGGAAAGGCGCATTTGTAGATGTGGCAGGTCCATTTACTGGGCACCCCGGTAGAACTCCAACGGCTTACACAACATCCTTCATCTTTTTTCGCAGTGTCCGATAGAGATGGGACATTCGTCGTCTCTAGTCACAGCTTTCATGAGAAAGTGGCCCATGGGTAAAGCTCAGGACGCTGTTGACCATCGTCGTTGTGGTCGATGCTTCGTTAAAATTGCGTACCAGCATAACATTCTTGCCCTGTGGAGTTATAACATAATTAAGATCTAAAGCGTTGGAGGTGAATTTGATGAAGTACTTCAAGCGGGCCGTTGAGGTTAAAGTCCTTACGGGCAAAGAACCCGAGGCCATACGGGAGCAGAACTTTTCTGACGAAATCATGGCCGAGGTCCAAGCCTTCCGCGCGGGCAAGTGAAAATTGTTGTCGATACGAATGTTCTCTTGTCCACGCTGCTTAGTGCCTCCACCGGCAGGCTAAACCGTCTACTGCTCTCAGCTCCACGGCCATAGCCAGCGACAGGATGAGGGTATGCGAATCTGGTTCGTTATTGTTCGCCCGAAATTCACACACCTCGGTACCGAAAAGGACCGCGTGACGATGGCCCAGTCGTTGCTGAATGCGCCTCACATTATGGCTATCGTTCCCGCTTTCACGATGGTTCATCCTGATTTGCCTGACGTGGACGATAATCGTCTTTTGGAAGTCGCCGTAGCCGCGCGGTGACAAGCAATTATTGGCGCTCAAGACGATCAGTCGTCCCCGCACGATAGAGCCGGAGCCCGAATCGTTGCTAGCGACAAATTGATTTTAAGTCCCCACGATGCCCTCGATTATTTGTAATCCCTCCCTTAAGCTCCACGTTATCGAATAGTTCCGGACTACGGCCAACTTTTTTGTGCCTACCCAGTCGCACCGGCGAACGTGTTCCACATATGGTTGAACCGCAAGGTGATTCTGGGAAGATGTGTTTCTCACTCCCTCCTGCAATCAGGCCATACAAAAAATACTCCAAACGCTTTGTATTGCCCGTCACCTCACGAAGACAGACACGTACCAACAGTCACCCGTGCTGCCCATCCCTTCGCTGATCAAAATCAGTCGCCTCGAACGGCGCCACCGTGGACCTGTCTGGTGGTCCGCGATGATGTGCCGCAAAATCCAGCGCAAATCCGTCTGATCGAATGGCGGAGGATCGGGCAGTGGCATAGAGGCGGCGCACCGTGTCTAAAAACGCGGCGTAGGTGGGTTGCAGCACCGTCTCATAGGTCAGCACAGCACATTGCCGATCATACAGCGTCTGGGCCACCTGTGCGACTTGGGTTTAATAACGGTGACTGAGGCGGTGAAATTCTGCGAGCGACTGCACCGGCAAGCGGGTGCCGTGTGCGAGGTGGGTACTGATGATCCTCACGTCCTCTGCGTTGGTGTGGTCAGACGAGAATCCCTCCAGACCCCTGCATTTAAAGGGGCAGGCCCCAAACCGCGGGGCATCTTTTATGCGATATTGTTCGTCTCAATGACATGAACCAATGTCTCGAGGATCAGTGGCGGAGGATGTCACCGACCTGCCTCTTATCAGCTCCAATAGATAGGAGACAAAATGATCGACCAGTACCCATTTTCCCAGCGGCGAAGAAGCACCTGTCCCGCATTGGGCACAAGAATCTTTCGGGTGGCGGGGCCATCGGCATTCATAATGACTAGACAGGCCCCTTTGACACAGTCAGCATGTGTAGCGGCTACAGTCAGGCCCGGCGGATCAGACTCGGTTACAAACTTGGACAGGGCTACTAAAACCCGTCGACCAACGGTTAAGATCCGTTCCCCTCCCGGCGGGGGATTGGTTTCCGGATCGCGCCGCCACGCCCTATAAGAGTCGGAGTCAGCCTGCTCTAGGTCTTTTAGATGCTGCCCATCCCACTTTCCCAAATTAACCTCGGCAAGGTCGCCTAAGATGGCGGGGGTTAAGTGGTGATCTTGTGCCAATGGGGCAATAGTTTCTCGAGCCCGAGCCAATGGGCTAGTCACCACATACCGAACGGGAGCGTTATGCAACTGAAAGGCCAGTGTTTCGGCTTGCTGGCGTCCGAGGGCGGTAAGGTGGGGATCCCAACTATGTGAGGCGAATCGCCCGGCTGCATTGGCCTCGCTTTCGCCATGACGAACTAATAAAACATCAGAGTACAAAGAGCAATTGGACCTCCCAGCGATTTGGAGCGTTTAATTCCTATCATACCTAATTTATCCCGATAAGGAAAACCTTTCGAGCGGTCGGTATTACTTTTCGAACAATAGTACACAGAAAAAATCCCGACTGTCCTATGTTGATGACAGTTTTGGCACCATAAGAAAAGAATTTTGTCGTCGAAGCGCTGAAAAGCTGGTGAAGCTCTGTGCTATGCTGGGAGTATTCATACAGGGTGGGGGGACGACCGTGGAAAATTCCGATGCCGGTGCCTTGTTTGAAGCGACATTCGCCTTGCTGCGACTCTTAGGCCGCAATTTTCGCAGAGAACGGGAACCTTTGAATATTACGCCGACTCAGTACCATGCGCTAGCCATCATGCATGATGCCGGGACAAGTACATTGATGGAAATGGCCTCTTTGCTGAAAGTTGCCGGGCCTACTGCGACTCGGGCCATCGATGCGCTAGAACAAAAGGGCTTGGTGGTGAAGGACCGGGATCCTCAGGATCGACGCATTGTGTGGTTGCGATTGTCTGCTGAGGGAAGCCGCTTGCTAGCTAGTGAGCGCAAAGAGCATATTGCCTATTTGCAGCAAATAGGCTCTCGGCTTACTTCTGTAGAACAACAGGAATTGATTCGGTTGATGCAAAAATTAGTGGCGCAGGATAACCCCTAAACCTACGCCGAGAGTGAGGGAATGCACTACGCGGGGATTGGTAGGACTGATATTGAATCCGATGGCGGGCCGGGATATCCGCCGGTTAGTGGCTTTTGCGTCACTGCAGTCAACACCGGAGAAATTATTGGTGATTCGTCGTCTGCTCTCTGGTCTCGCAGTGTTTCGTGATGAGGTCCAGGTGCTGATTCCGGCAGACTACGAAGGGCTGTCGGAGCTAGTGGCCAGTGAAGCGAAGCGGCAGTTTGGGATGAAGGTGTCCGTTGTAGGGGAACTTATGTCGCCTTCTTCGGCGGATACCACACTAGCGTGGACGCGTCAGTTAGAAGAGGCTGGGGTTGAGGTTATTATCGCCATAGGCGGTGATGGCACGCAGCGCAACGTGGCCCAGGCGCGCCCCCAAGTTCCGATTTTGCCCATCGCAGGCGGGACCAACAACGTAGCTTGTTGGATTGGCGATCAAACTGCGGCAGGATACGCTGCCGGTCTTTATGCCACAGAGCGGGAGCGTTATGCAGGAGAATTGCGGCGCGCCAAGGTCTTGCATGTTCACGTCAAGAACCAAGATGATTTAGCTTTGATCGATGTGGCGCTGGTTCGTCAGACGTTTACCGGGGCGCTCGCAGTGTGGAACCCAGAAGATGTGGTGGCACTGGCGGTAACGGTAGCTGACCCCACCAGGCCGGGACTATCCAATGTGGCAGGATATGTTGAGCCCCTGACACCGGTGGAAGATGCCTATGTGTGGTTGAAACTTGGAGCCGTCCAAACCGGACTGGGCCCGCATTATGGTGTATTGGCCCCTGGATTGATGACGCCGTTTTATGTGGTGGATCATCGGAGAATGGCATTGAATCAACCGCTGAAGATTGAGATTCCCGACGCCGGAGGCAGCCTGGCTCTCGATGGAGAGCGCACGATTGTGGTGCGGCCCGGAGACTCGGCCTGGTTGGAAGCGCGTCGGGACGGACCCCAATACTTGCAGCCAGAACGCATTCTGCGGGCATTTCGTTGATGGAAATCGTCAATCCCTGATGGGCATAGCCTCTCAGCGTCTCGCTCCAAGAATGGGTCTTGCTGATTAAACTCTAGGCATGAATTGAGCATGCCCGTCCTATGTATGTAACTAGGGAGGGACGGCTCATGGAAGGACCAGTCATCGAACGGGATTTGGCAGAGACCATCAATCGGTTGGGCAGTATTCGCCGGCAGTTAAAGGATTTGGAAACGGAAGAAGCGCTGTTGCGCAATCAGGTGGTGGCGGCCTTGGCCGGGTGGCCGGCAAAGTGGTTTCCGATTCGCGTGGGGGGATATGAGATTCGCCGGCAGCAACGGGCCGGGAAGTTAGATGTCGATCAAGCGGTAAAGATATTGTTAGACAAGGGCCTCTTGGCGCTCCTGGAGTCGACCCCGGTGATTATAGGCACACAAGAGGTGTATGCCTTAAGAGTGGATTTAGCAAGCCAGATGATGCCTCCGGAGACACGCAGCGTCTTGCTGCAAGATTATGAGGCGGCCATCGGGGAGCGCCCCGTCATCGCTGTTGGGGATATAGAAGCTTTGCACCAACAAGGAAAACTGACCGAGGACGAATGGAAGGGTTGCTTTAAAGACGCCAAGCCTTTCATTGAAATGTTGACGGTACGATGATCGGCTCTCGGCCCGAGTTTTCTTTGTTTAGTTCAATGATGGTTCGGTAAAGGTCGGCGCTTTTGCGAGGAGTGCGTTCCAAAGTGTCATAGTTTACCTCGACTAATCCGAAACGAGGCTTAAACCCTTCCGCCCATTCAAAGTTGTCGAGGGCTGCCCAATGAAAATAGCCGCGGACCTCGACGCCTTCTTGTTGAACCGCTGCGATGGCTGCCAAATGCGTGATGAGATATTGTTGGCGTTCTTCATCAATGTTGGTGGCTATGCCATTTTCGGTAATCAAAATGGGCTTTCTGTAAGACTTTAGACGGCCCAGCACGTGGTGCAAGCCTTGAGGATAAATTTCCCAACCCATCTCGGTGACTTTGGCCCCCGGCTTGGCGGCAATCGGCGCCAAGCCGCGGGACGCGGAAATCCACTGCCTAGTATAGTAATTGATTCCGAGAAAATCCTGATAAGCGTCAACCTTGTGGATAAATCGCCAGTTAAAAAGATAGTCGATTATGCGGCACAGCATGCGGTCCGCGGGAGACTGCGGCTGGTAAGGCGCAAAATAGACCACATGGTGGGCTAAGCCCACCATGGCTTTGGGATCGATTCTTTTAATCAGGCGATAGGCTTTTTGGTGCAAACGCACTAAGCGATTGGTTAAGCGCCAAGCTTTTGCGAGATGGGTTTCGCCCGGGGGCCAAGTGCCGAAGGAATACCCCATTACGGCATAAATGATGGGCTCATTAACGGTCACCCATAGTGTGACGAGGTCTTTAAGATGGTCCACGACATAGGCGGTGTATGACAGAAAATGAGATGCGGAGCGAGGTCCGAAAAAACCTCCCTGATCAGCAAACCATTGCGGCAGAGTGAAGTGATGCAAAGTGACCAGTGGCTCCAAACCATTTTCCCGCATCTTTTCGATGATGTGGCGATACTCTGCCATGGCTTGGCCTGAAAATTGTCCGGGTTTGGGTTCTATGCGGCTCCATTCAATAGATAACCGATAGGCGTTCCAACCTAGGCTCGAAAACAAATCAAGGTCGGGGTCTGGATTCGCGAAATGACCGGTGCTACGGCCTGAGCGTTCCAGGCGGGCAACGTGGCCCGCGTCTTCCCATCGGGTCCAATCGTTTTGGGCATCTCCCTCGATTTGGTGGCTGGACGTTGCCGCGCCCCACAAAAATGGGGGTAATGAATCAGGCCAAGTACTCATCTGTTTAGCCACCTGCGCCCATGCGGACCCGAATCGCCTGGGGCAGGGTCCTGATCGTAATAGGGAGATGGCCGATAATCTCGCCATCGGCATGTACCCACAATTGTGGCGGCCCCTCAACTGTGAGTTCGGGGGTGGATAGCACTCTGACCTTAGGATGTCCAACGTGAGTGCCCCGAAAGACACGAACTAACAGTGGCAAGACACCCAAAGGGGAGATGGCTTGGACCCATACAACCTGAAACCTGCCATCAAACGGTGACGCTTCCGGACAAATCTTCATTCCGCCCCCATAATATTGCGTATTCCCAGCGGCAATAAGAAAAGTGCGCTCGGTGCGCGACGCGTCAGCCAGCGTTATCTTCATGACCTGGCTGCGATAGCCGACTAAATTCAACAAGATCCCGCGAATAAATACCCAGGTGCCGTTGCCTTGTTTTTTTCGTTGATTGACCCAACCTGCCACTTCAGCGTCAAACCCTACCCCTGCTACCGTCAAAAAGTAATGGTCGCCGACCTGGCCGATGTCAAACGGTTTGGCAAAACCGTTAAGCGCAGTGTCCAATGCATCTGATGGATTCCTTGGATAATTTAAAATGCGCACCAAGTCGTTGCCGGTACCGGCTGGAATGACGCCAAAGATGGTCCGGCCAGCCGGCATCAAGCCATTGATGACTTCGTGATGGGTGCCGTCGCCACCAAGTGATATGACCGTTAGATCATCTTGGTCCGCCACTCGGCGGGCCAACAAAGTGGCGTGCCCGGGTCCGTCCGTACGTTCTACTGCAATGCCCAACGATGAAATCTTGGGCTCTAACTGGTGATAAACACGCTCGGCTTTGCCGTTGCCGGCTACCGGATTATAGATAATCAGAGCTTTCGTGCTAATAGAGACTCCCCCAAATGATTCTTTGAGTTGCCGGTGAGAGAAATTCGACATTGAGGCGGGAGTTCCTGCTATTTTAACAAGTCGTGACAAACTTCAATTTCTGCTTTGTATTCCCGTTCGTCATTAACCGGAGTTTCCAGATAAAATGGAATCGCTTCCAACCGTGGATCATTCAAAATATCGCCCATCATTTCTAGGCCCATAGCACCTTGTCCAATCAGTTGGTGGCGGTCCTTACGGGAGTTGAATGGCACTTTGCTGTCATTAAAATGAATGGCTCGCAATCTCCCCATGAACTCGGGATTGCTGAACCCTGGGAATTCCCTAGGATCGTCAGGTGACAAGATGCCGGCCGCATAGGCATGTTGGGTGTCAAAGCAAAATCCTATTTGGTCCGAAGAAAAGGGTTCTACGATAGCTAGCAATTGCTCGAGCGTGAAGCCTACTTCCGAGCCCTGCCCTGCAGTATTTTCGATTAATACCATGACTCCTTCGGTGGTATTTTTCTCAAGTACCAAAGCGAGTGCTTGATGCATCCGTTCGATACCAAATTCTACACCTTGGCCCTTGTGTTTGCCGCAATGGACTACGACACCGTAGGTGTTGCGAGCCTGGGCAATCACGAGATCTTGCACCAAGGCGTCTACTGAAAGATTGAACAACTCATCTTCTGGGCTGGCTAAATTGATGAGGTAGGGTGTATGGCCGATGGCTACCAGGTCGAGTTCCTCCATCAAGGCCTTGCCTCGGGCAGCGTCGTTCAGATCCAAAGCCTTCGCACCGCGAAAACCTCGAGGATTTTTGGTGAAATACTGAAAACAGGTGGCTCCTAGTTCGGGTGCCGCCATTACCGTCTTTTGAAATCCCTTGGCCACACTGAGGTGGCAACCTATGCGCATAAGACAATCTCCCCGTTGGTTTCACATTGTCCTTATGATGCCGGACTCGCCCATTGGCGTCAAGTTTTGGTGGATTATTGCCAGGACTAGTAATGGGTGCGAATCGATAGGCAATGGCACCAGGTTTGGAGATTGGGAAGGAATTTAGCCTTAGCGGAGAGAAGAAGTATAAGCGAACAGAATGAGTGCGGGAAGGATGGTATTTTTTAACATGACAGCGAAATACTGGACTTATCAGGAAATGTGGGACGCGCTCCTGGCGTGGCAGGAAGAATTCTCGGAACTCATGCAAGTCCATGTGCTGACAAAAAGTCGCGAGGGTCGTGACTTGCCAGTTGTTATGCTGACGGACCGTCGCACGGGGGACGATTCGACTAAACCTGCACTCTTGGTGGATGCCAATATCCACGCGGGAGAAGTGGCGGGCAATGCGGTGGCGATGTTTTTCATTGAGAACTTGTTACGCGGTTTTGGACATCGCCAGGATGTGACGCATGTCTTGAGTACCCGAACGGTATATGTCGTGCCCAGGTTATCGGTAGACGGCGCGGAACTTTACCTGACAACACCCAAGAGGCTGCGTTCGAGTCCACGCCTGTACCCGTATTCAGAGCCCCCTCATGGGTGGATTCCGCAGGACATTAATGGGGATGGCTGGATCTTGTCGATTCGCATGCCTGCCACCGATGGCGCGTTTGTAGTCGATGAACTGGATCCGCGGGTGATGCGCCCACGCGAGCCGGGGGAAATTGGCGGCACCTATTATCACGTGTTTGTTGAGGGAAGGATTGATCACACCGCTCTGACGGGAACTATGCCACCGTTTGCCCATATGAAACTTTCCCGTCGCGAGGGGATGGATTTTAACCGCAACTTTCCCATTCGGTGGGCGGGAGAAAGCGGCCAACCAGGCGCGGGTCCGTTCCCATTGTCGGAGCCGGAACTGTATGGGTTAGCTAAATTCGTCGAAGCGCATCCCAATATTGCGGGGTATGTGGCATTACATACCGCGGGCGGCGTGATTTTACGCCAGCCTTCAATTGGCCCCGACACGGTGCTATCAGAGACTGACCGCGAACTATTCACACGGATGGCGGAAGTAGGCGAGAAAGTGAGCGGATATTTTGCTCGTTCTAACTATCGCGCCTTTGCCAGCGGACATGAAAAAGTCCTGATGCCAGGGGCGGCTGACGACTGGATGTATGACCATTTGGGTGTTTTGGGGTTTACCGTGGAGATTTGGGACTTGCCGCGTGCTGCAGGAGCCAGGGGTTATGCTGAACACGGAGTGTCCGAGTTAATGAAGCGCAGCTTGGATCAACAACGGGAGGACTTGCGGAAAATATATGCATTTGTAGACCGAGAGGAAATTGAGGATGGATACTTTCCCTGGACCTCTGTGGACCATCCAGACTTGGGACCGGTCGAGATTGGCGGACTAAATCCAAAGTTTTTGGTGCAAAATCCGCCACTGAGATTTTTACCGCGTGAATGCGAGAGAGTGTCATCGTTTTTAGAGCGTCTGGGCCTATCCTTGCCGCAATTGAAGATAGGGCAAGTGTCAGCGTCGCAAGAGGGCATTGGCGTCTATCGTGTGGTGGCCGAAGTGGTCAATGAGGGATATCTCCCGACTTCGAGCACCGAAAAAGGCAAGGATTTGGGTGTTGAAGGAGTCAAGGCCCGTCTTGACGGAGCTTCAATTCTTGAAGGCCAGTCTCCCGTGCTATTAGGCCACTTGGATGGATATGGAGACCAGGGTTCTTACGGTCCTCCTCACACCCAACGCGGATATGCGCATTGGGTCGTTAAGGCGGAATCAGGAACCGTGGCTACTATAACGTTTACGGCGCCGCGGGGTGGCAGCGTGGCAACGACAGTCACATTAGTGTAAAAGTTCACATAAAAGGAGCGTTCACGTGTTTGGAAAAGATTTGAAGTTGCTGGTGCCGGCTGCTCTCAGCCACACCTATCTCAATACGGGAACCCTAGGGCCTACCCCTGCTACCGCGTTGGCGGCGGCCGCAGCGCAAGAGCTAGAGTGGATGGAAGTAGGACCCGGTCACGTCCCGTTTTATCTTGGGGCGCGAGAGGAAATGCGGAAATTTGCTCAACGCCTCGAACAAAACTTCCCCGGCGGCACGGTAACCTTGACCGAAAACAACAGTGCGGGCATCCTTCGCGTGCTGTGGGGCATGGACTTTCATGCGGGCGACGAGATTATTACCAGCGATCAGGAGCATGGGGCCGTACTGTATGCGCTGTCCGCGGTAGCTCGGCGGTTTGGCCTTAAAGTTAAAATAGCAGGAATGACGGATGACAAGGGCATCGTGCAGGCAGTGCGCGAGCTTTTAAGTTCTCGAACCCGTTTGGTGGTCATTAGCCACGTATCTTATATGACCGGATGGGAAGTTCCAGTAGCGGACATCGCCCAAGAAATTCGCCGCTACCCGCGTTGCCGCTTTTTGGTGGATGGGGCTCAAGCACTAGGGAATATCGTCGTTAATCCTGAACTCTCAGGAGCGGATTTTTATGTGTTCTGTGGTCACAAATGGATGATGGCGCCCGCCGGTTGGGCAGGCCTTTGGGTTCGCCACAACCGGTTGAAAGATCTCTACACAGTATGGGCGGATGAAGGTGCATTAGATCCTTGGGCGCTTGTGGAGCATCCCTATGCACCACAACTTCAGCAAGGAACCGCATTAGAGTTTGGCAGCCGGTGTTGGCCGCGTGTAGTGGGCTGGGCTATTACCTGGGATTACTACGAGGAAGAAGGATTTTTGCACCAGGCCCTTTATCAACTCGGTTTGGCGGATTCGGCGAGAGAACAGCTGTCTACAATGACCGGGTTGAGGCCCATTGCTCCTTTAGATCCGATGATGAACCAAACAGCCTTAATGACGGTGCAGAGTGAGCAATTGGGGGAGGGGATCGCTGAGGCGCTTTGGCGTAAAAACGTTTTTGTTAAACCCGTGCCCGAGTATCGGGGAATGCGGATCTCGTGGGCGCTGTTCAATACGGAAGAAGATTTGGAGAATTTGGTGACGGCGGTCAATACCCTATAGAGACGAAGTAACCAATAATCTGCGTTGATGGAGGGCATGAACAGTTTTGATTAATATATAAGTAAACGTGCTATAATAGTGGTATGGTCCACACATATTCTCCTAAAAACTTTGGGGCATTGATTGGGAAATCGGTAGCGACATTGCAGCGATGGGACCGTGAGGGGATTTTGACCGCTTATCGCTCTCCCACCAATCGGCGGTATTACACGCATGACCAGTATCTGGCGTACATCGGGGTGGTCGCGAAGCCCGAAGGGCGGGTGGTTCTGTATGCGCGTGTTTCAACCCGCAATCAACGTCCCGATTTACGCAACCAAGTCGCTGCGTTAGAGCAGTATTGTCAGCAACACGGGATGATCCCTAGCGACACGATTCAGGACATCGGAAGCGGCTTGAATTATCACCGAAAAGGCTTCAATCAACTATTTGAAGACATCGAAGTGGGCACCGTGCGTCAACTGATTGTGGCCCACAAAGACCGTCTTGTTCGGTTTGGATTCGAGTGGTTCGCAGAGTTTTGTGCCCGACATGGGACCGAACTCATTGTGATGAACCAAGAAACGCTATCGCCTGAGCAAGAAATGGTCAACGATTTGCTGTCGATAGTCCGCGTTTTCAGTGCGCGCCTGGATGGCTTGCGATCCTTCCGAAAGGCGTTGAAACATGCTCTTAGCGAAAAAGATTCGCATTAAGGTTTCTCCCCGCGACGCGGAAACGCTGGAGTTCATGCAAGCCAAGTGTCGCGCCCTGTACAACGGGCATTTGGGTCAGTTGAACGCGGGGGCGAAGTGGTCGCTCTATGACGCGAAGAAGACGCGTCAACAGAGTCGCCAAGTCGATCCCGCGATTAATGCCGTTTACGGAAAGCTATTGCACGAAGTCTGCTTTCGGCTTGATGAGGCCATGCAGGCCTTCGTCCGACGCGTAAAAGTGGGTGAAACACCGGGATTCCCACGCTACCATCCTCGGCAGAAATTTTTCACTTTGAAATATCCCGGCATGGATATCCAAGTTCAAGGTCAACACCTCGTCCTGCCCACAGGAGGCTGTGGAAAGACGAAGCGGTTAGCCAATATCCATGCCACACTCACCGAAACGGCCCCCTCACCATTTCAGGAAGTCGCGATTTCGAAAGATGCGCAAGGGCAGTATTACGCCACGTTTCTATCGGAGACCACCACGTCACCTCCGCAAGCGGATGATGGCAGTGCTATAGCCTATGACCTCGGCATTAAGACGCTCGCCACGGGCTATAGCACGACCGGACGCTTCCTGCATATTGGAGGCTTTACCGCCTATCGTTGGTACAACAAACAACGCGATAAAATTCGGTCATTACGGAGTCAGTGTCAAAAGGGCTCCCGTCGCTATCGTTATCGGACGATGGTTTACCATCGGATTTCCGAAGAAAAACGGCGCAAACAACGCGATTCCTTGCACAAAGCCTCGGCTTTCCTGACACGACAGGCTGAAAGAGCTATCGTGCTGGGCGATCTGTCGCAACCACAGATGGTGCAGAAATCGCGGAAAGCCACAAAACGAACCAAAGGGCTGCATCGGAGCGTGCAAAACGAGTGGGGTCTCGATCAGTTCATCGGGATGATCCAATACAAAGCCCGTCGCTATGGCAAAGACGTGTATCTCATCAGCGAACGCTATACCTCCAAGGACTGCTCAGGGTGTGGCTATCGCCAGGACATGCCGTTGTGGAAACGGACCTATCGGTGTCCCCAGTGCGGACTCGTGATGGATCGCGATGACAATTCCGCTCGAAATATTTTAGCCCGGTTCCTTGCCCGGCTAGGGCCATATCCTGCTTCTCAGCAGGACGATGTGCTGAGTGCAAACTCAGGAATTTGAACATGTTTATACATGCTTAGAAAGGCAGGAATAATCATGGCGACGGTTCCCGTTGTGACACGGAAAGACTTTCCAATCTGGCCCAATGCAGGGGGAGGAGTGCGACTGATGCGATCGCGCCGGTTGGATGCGATCCATTATTGGGCTTACTCACAAAATGACCTGGACCGGGACAAACCGATCTGGGAATTTGCCGGAGCAATTTTAGGCATTCCGCAAGCGGCGCGAGTGCTTGTGGGATTGGAGAATGACGACGCCAACGCTCTGTTTGCAGAGGGATTGGCGCATATTGGTTGTACAGTGCTGAGCGTTAGGGTCGAAATGTTGGAGCGAACTATGGCGGAGTTTGAGCCCTCGACCTTAATCATTACACCACTCACTGCCCACCAGTTGAATCTTAAAGACAGCCTCGGCGGACTGAACCTCCTGGTGCTGACGGGAACTGTAGGCGCAGGGGATGCATTGCGTCGTCGCATTGTGCAGAAATATCCTCATTTGAGGGTCAAAGAGCTCTATTACATTAGCGAATTTGCCGCCCCGCTGGCGGTGGAGTGTGATAAGGGCGCGCTGCATTGGGCAACCGATGGGGTGGCTGTAGAATTGTTGGCGTTAGGAGACGATACGCCAGCGCAACCGGGATCCCGTGCTCGCGTGGTGGTGTCCGATGTGGCAGAACGCGTTCAGCCGTTGGTCCGGTATGACACCGGCGATTTGGTGCAAGTGCTTGCCGGTGGGTGCGACTGCGGACGGAGCGGGCCCCGGGCTCATCGATTGACCTTGGGCAAAGCAGCATCTGCCCCGACCGTTTTTGGCACCCGTTTGTATTCCGGAGAGTTTGTGGAAGCGTTATGGAGTTGCGAGGGAACATCAGATAAAATAGGGGGCAATGTCCGACTAGACCGGGGTCGTTCAAAGGACTTGGTAACAATTTGCTTTGAACCATTGCCCGGGTTTGATGCCAACCAAGTGAAGAAGATGATTGCCGCCCAATTTTATAAATCGTTTGGCTTCATGCCGGAAGTCACGACCAACTTTCCTCCGGAATTCTTGCCCGTATTGCAGGTGCGTGACTTTCGGAGCTTATCGCCAGCGGTAAAAGACACACTAGCTTCAGCGTAACAACTCACATCGCTAGGTGTCATCGTGCAGGGTTTTTAGACGATCATTCAGCAACCAGGCAAAATCAGGATCCAGTTCTTGAGCAAGGATGACTCGTCCGTGCCAATCAATCCAATTGGGGCTTTGGTCGCCAGCTCTGCGTAACAGGTCCTCTCGCCAGTCAGGATCTGAAAGAAAGCGGGCTATGTTATCGAACGACAGAGCGGCTTTGGCCTTTAAGATCACCAACGCTAGTGAGCGCAGCACCTCCTGTGAGCGGGGGGTGCTGCGCTCTGGATAAAGCATATTGATAATGTCAACTACCGCCTGCGCGCCTGATTCCGGATCAGATGCTTTGGGACCAAACCCCATCGTACGCTCACCTCTTGCCTCATTGTACTCTAACCGCCGAAAAGCGAAACGCTAACAGGTTGTTCGGTTAGTGCTGGGGGAGACACTACGAGGTCACCGGATGTTAGGCCATTGGTCACTATCGCCTGGTTGGTGCCAATTAATCCTAGGGTTACCGAGGTTTTTTGACCGTGAGTCACCACTTCATATCCGCCTTGGGCGGTGGACTCGATGGCAGCGATGGGCACGACTAGACCCTTGGCTTGAGCCACGGGAACGAATACTTGGCAAGACATGCCCAGCCAAGGATAGGGCGTGCCCGATGGGACATTGAGGGTGAAGATGATCGGATAGGACACCGCTGTGCCGTTGCCGTTGGTGATCGGATCTTGATTCACTGCTTGGACTTTTCCAGCATAGATCACGCCAGGCTCTCCCGGCACAATAAAAGTGGCGGATTGCCCCGCTTTAAACCAATGCACATCCAGTTCACTGACAGAGGCAGTAACGTCGATAGACGTGGTATCGGCAATGGTAATGGCAAGGGAGGCACCAATAGAATTGACGACGCTTTGTCCCGCCACAGGGCGCCGTCCGCCACCAAACCCTGCCGATGAAGGACTATTTTGACTGGACGTGGGCGCGGTGCTGTTAGGCACGACGTCGCCGGCATTGAGGCTGACCTCGACCACGCGGCCAGCAAAAGGGGCAGTCAAAGTGGTTCCGTTGGTCATTTGCGCCAAGATTTGCCCGCTGACAACTGATTGGCCCACCGTGGCCGAAACGGTCGAGACGGTAGTTTGGGGGCCACTATAGGAGACAGACGCTTCACTGGTGCTGGTGATGGTGCCAGCTAACGGTTCAATGCGAGTCACTGTGCCGTTGGTCACCTTTACCGTGTGGGGCGGTGATGCGGCGTCAATGTTCGGAGCCAATGCCATGGCAGCAAGTCCGATGAGTCCGGCCAATGCCAGACTGATGGTTAAGGTTGTTTTCTTCATCTTATTCTCCTATTCTACCCGCAACGCATCCACTGGATGCAGACCGGCCGCCCGGCTGGCTGGCCATAGTCCAAATACCAGGCCGACGGCTAGTGAAAAACCGAATGCCAAGAGCGCGGTGGTGGGTGAAAATGTGGTACTGGCCCCAAGCGCCTTACCTAGGACATCCGAAATGGTGGTGCCGAGCAGAATGCCGAAAATTCCTCCAAGGCCTGCGAGCGTCAGCGACTCTACGAGAAATTGCAGCATGATCGCCCGGTGAGAGGCGCCGATAGCCTTTCTAATCCCGATTTCTCGCGTGCGTTCGGTGACTGAGACCAGCATGATATTCATAATGCCGATGCCGCCCACTAAGAGAGAAATGCCGGCGATACCGCCTAGCACATCCTGCATCGTCGTGGTAATCGAACTGAGCGTGGACAGAATTTGGGACTGCGTGGTCAGAGAGAAATTGGATGCGCTGCCTAGCCAATTTAAGAGTTTGAGATTCAGTCGATTGGTCAGATTGGTCATGTTGGCAGTGGCATCGGCTGAGAGGTAAATATTGCTGATGCTGGTTTGTCCCAGCACACTTTCTGCTACAGTCCAAGGAATTGCCACAAAGTTATCTTGACTTTGTCCGAACGACGATCCTTTGGACTCTAGCACACCAACCACCTTAAAGGGAATTCCATTGATCGTCATGGTATTGCCTAATGCGTTGGCTGCCCCGAACAGCGTTGTCGCCTCTTGTGATCCGAGCACCGCAACATTGGCATCGCTGGCAATATCAAGCGGGCTTAAGAAGCGACCCTCAGCCAGTTGGTAGTTCATGACGTGCTGATAACTGGCATTGGTGCCTACCAGTCCCGCTGAACTGGTGGTATCTCCAACCGCGAATGTTGCCGAGCCGGCTACGATGGGAGCTACCTGCGCTACACCTGGCACTTTTGTCAATGATAAAGCATCTTGTGCCGTGAGTTGACCGGGAGGAAGCAAGGGAGTGGTGGCGGTGCTCGAAGTCAAGGCTGTCGATGATGAACTAGATGTGCTGATCACAATCAAATTCGACCCCAGGCCCTCGATTTTTGAAGAGATTGAGGCGGTAGCTCCTTGAGCTAGGCTAATCAAGGCGATTACCGCGGATACTCCAATGATGACACCCAGCATGGTTAACAAAGAACGCAGCTTTTGTGCCCAAATCGCCTTCATGGCGATTTTAAACGTTTGACTAAGCATGAGTCACCTCCTGGCTTGCCACCACATTGCCATCCCTAATTTCAACGATGCGGTCGGCATGATGGGCGACTTGGGCGTCATGGGTAATCATGATTACGGTCTGTCCGGCCAGATGCAGACGAGAAAAGATGCCTAGCACTTCTTGGCCCGCATGGCTGTCCAAATTTCCAGTCGGTTCGTCGGCCAGGATGACTGGCGGATTGGTCACTATGGCTCGGGCGATGGCGACCCGCTGCTGCTGACCGCCAGACAGTTGATTAGGACGATGGTGCAGACGATCTCCTAGCCCTACCTGGTTGAGGGCTTCAGTTGCGCGGGAACGTTGTTCGTGGGCGGAAGCCCCTTGATAGAGCAGTGGCAAAGCAACGTTCTCCAAAGCGTTCAATGCACCTAAAAGGTTGAAGCTTTGGAACACAAATCCGATTTGTTTGCGACGGATGGGCGCTAAACGCGATTCCTGCAATTTGGCGACGTCCTGTCCCAAAAGGTAATAGTGGCCGGCACTGGGCACGTCAAGGCATCCTAGAATATGCATCAAAGTGGACTTTCCAGACCCAGACGGCCCCATGATCGCCACATATTCCCCTTGATCAAGGGTCATCGATACTCCCTGCAAGACCTCTAGGTCTTCGTTGCCCATCTTGTATGATTTGCGTATCTGGTCTAATTCTATGAGGGCCATGACATTAGCCTCCCCGCCCGAATCCGCCGCCAAAACCGCCTCCGCCAAGTCCGCTACCGCTGGCAGCGGCGGCAGGATTGGGGATCAACACGGTTTGGCCAGCACTGATGCCGCTAATGATTTCGGTCTGGGAAAGGTTCATCAGCCCAATTTTTACCGCAGCTTCGACTGGAACCGTAGTTGCGACGGCACTAAACCCCGTTCTACTATGGCTAAAGAGGCCAAAGCCGTGGTGACTCGAACCGGCACCCCCACCGCTTGCACCTCCAAAACCGCTCGAACCGAAACCAGGGAAATTCTTGAGACGAGATGACAGGTTGGATCCGGGTTCCAAAACATAAAACTGGCCGTTTAAGGTGACGAGAGCTGCGGTGGGAACGTAAACTGTGTTGCTGGTGGTTCCCGTCGTCACGACGGCTGCAACGCTCATGCCCACCAAAATATGCGATGGATTAGTAATTTTGATGGTGGCTGGATATTCAACCAGACCTGAACTATCGGCAGTGCCCTGCTGCCCGACTTCCGTGACTATGCCTGAAAAGCTTTGACCTGGCAGAGCGGGCAAGGTAAGGCTGGCCGATTGTCCTGCCGCGACTTCCCGAATAAATTGCTCAGGAATTTGAACGTTGGCGTACAATGTCGCAGTGTTTGCGATTGTGGCCAGGGTTTCACCCGCGGTCACATAACTGCCTGCGGTCACGGGCAGGCCGATGACGGTTCCTGCAATGGGACTGGTTAAAGTTTGACCGCTGGACAACGTCGCAATGGTTGCTCCAACCGCCACAGTCTGATTCAATTGAACCGATAAGGTGGAGATGGTTGCGGAGGCGGGGCTTTGCACGACGGCTAGGGTGCTGGGCTCCACGGAGCCGGATGCGGACACTTGGCCGGTAAACGCGCCTTCTTGGGCGCGACTGGTCAAGTAGGCAGGGGGGGTCGACGATGCCGCTGGTGCGGTATGGCGGTGTCTTAGCACATAATAGCCAGCCCCTAAAACGAGGATGATAACAACAAGAACCAGGCCGGTCTTGGACCATTTTTTCATCATGTAGGCTCCTCTAAACAATACTGTGTTACTTGGTACCCTTGTCTTGGGGATCGTCCTCAAACGGATTTTCACAATGGACAAGAAGAATCTTTCGGTTTTATGATAAGTGAAACAAGTTTAGTTTGTAAACTAAACTTTATCTGAAATTATTCGAAGGGACCTATCGAGGTGGACCGAGAAGAACTCGCCGTAGAGCTTCAAAAACTAATACGAGAGATCCAGCATGGCTTTAGACCGCCCCGAACCACGTTGCCGCTTAGACCGGGTGAAATGCGGGCGCTGTGGACGGTGGCACGTCACGGGCCCTTGGAGAAATCGGAGCTGGCCGAAAATTTGGGGATATCGAAATCTTTGGTTTCGTCACTGGCTCGGCGTCTGGAGGATTTGGGCATGATAACTCAAACGGTGCCCGCACAGGATCGAAGACGACGAATTATCGAACTGTCCAACAAAGGGAAAGAGGCGCTCGATGACATGAAGGCTCTGCGCCGCGAACGCATGGCGCGGCTATTTGAGCGCCTCACACCAGACGAGCAGGAACTGTTGTATAAATTGCTGGTAAAGATTCGGGGACCGATTTCGGATGATGCTCTTTAAAAACAATGCACCCTTGCCCACTTTCTCCATAAGGTAGGAGATGAGCGGCAAAGGGAGCGTGATCCAAGGTAATGTACGGTGTACCGTGGTACAGTCAGAAATTGGATTCGTGGGGTAAAGGGGCGGTAAGATACCTCGGACACAGGTCGCGTCCTGACCAGATTTACGCGTTCTATCGCCAACTGGGATTTGACGTGTATGGACCTCAAAACCTTCACTTGGTCCCAGACACCGTGGTGGAGCGCTACGTCAGCGGCCTCAGGCGCCATTGGCGCCGGTGGCTTGTGGGCGAGGCGTTAACCGGTGCCGCGCTTGGTCCTTTTGGTGTTGCGGCGAGTTTGACTGGTTTATCGGTTTTTTGCCTGCAATGGGGCATCGAAATGGGATGGGCTTACGGGCTGACGATGGATGAACCAAGGTTGCAAGACGAATTGCGGCTGTTAGTGGCCGAGGGTTTGACTGAATGCATGGGGCTGGCTATGGACAAAAAAGGCATTCGCTCTTGGCTGGGTTTGGGATTGCAGTTAGTTTTGCTGGCACTGGGCCAGGACCTTGCTTGGGCAGACCGGGTGATGGGCGTGGTTAGGCACCGCTGGCGGGTGCGTTCAGGTCGTTTAACAATTCACCCCAAGATCATGGCATTTCGCCACAATACGATGACTGTTCACCCAAATTCCATGGCTATTGAAGCCCGTGTCGCACACAATGGTAAAAATTCCACCGGATCTTCTAGGAGGTATGCGACATGAACGATGCTAAAGGCGAAAACCTCGAAACCACTGACGAACGACGTGAAGAATGGTTTGACGTGATGCGCGAGTGGTTTAAAGAGGACGAGTAATCCTGATACCGAAATCCTTTAGAAGCGGCCCCAAGGGGACCGCTTCTTCAACATTTAAGGCTCTGTGTGACTGATTTTTTCTACTCTCTCCCTCACTTCGCAGCAATCTTTTGGAATCCCCGGTCTCATGCGACACATTTTCGCAACTCCTGCAGTTTTTGTATACAGTCCAGCAATGCACCCTCTTAACCCATTCATTTCTAGTATCATCATGGTTTGCCCGAAAATTGTTGACTGGATAGCCGTGTCAGACCATGCATTCATAGGACGCAGTACAATAGAAGCAAGTGGTCCGGAACGATTTCGCCTCACCAAAATCTCGGCTCTACCATTGGATAAGGAGAAAAATAAAAATGTTTCTACTAGTCTTGGAGCTGGGATTGGGACTGGTGATAGGCGGGGCAATTGCATGGGGCCTCGCAGGGAGTCGTGGAATTCAATATTGGATTGGCTTAACTGTGTACGCCATGGGACTATTGGTTCTTGCGTCTAAAATCGGTTTATTGGCCATGATTCCTATGGCGCTTGGGCTATTATTGTTTTTTCACCTTCGTATGCCATCCTGACTTTGGTATGGGCAGTCCCTCGTTTGACAAGATGCTGGTTGAGATTAGCAATGCCCTGAGCAAGGGCCCGTGTGTGGGTGTCTCACGGGCAAAACCATACCATCCTCGATTGGCGGGTTGCATTAGGTCGATGGAAACCGTAAAAGAAAGTAACCCTGTATGACCACGAGGTACACAGAAAGAGGGATCAGGTTAAAATCTTCGCCAATAGACCGTATGCGCACCGGTTGTCCATAGTGCGCCCCATTGATCGACAGACGTACTCCAAAACCCGGAAACGGATGGTAATGACACTATGGTGCCGCTAGACGACAACAGGGTAGTACGATGAGTGGCTCCTTGGCTAATGCGAATCCAAAGGCCATAGGGCAGCGGCGTAATGCTCTCCATCAAAGTATCGGCGAGCAAGTCTGGCGCGCCCGGCCCATTGGGTATGTTATAAAGCACTATCGAGTGGTTTAGACTGTTGGGAATCGGCCGTTTGATGATGGTCCGGGTAAGGGGATTCAAAGTCCACCATGAAAGCGGATGGAAACCGGATCCCTGGACAATAAAACTCACAGTAGGGCCACAATGTCCCCATGGCGCGGTGGGGGATACAGTGGCGGGAATCGGCAGGCGAGTCCATGACGGATGGGTGATGGGAATGCGATACCATTGGGCTTGGTTCTCTATGATAAGACCATAGGATCCGACAGCGACGGGTTGCGGCGGATACATGCCTGGGCCCAGAGTCTTGACGTTGATTTTTACCGGATCGATAGGCAGATATCCTTCATGTGGTTTTAACAGGGAAATGCGGTAGGTGCGATGTGTGTTCAGGTTGATGACCATCGCATAAGGACGACCCAGAGCGTCTTCTTGGAACACCGACAACCACGGCCCGCCGGCAACCAATGGATGTTCGGATTGCCATCCGAAGTTCGGCAAGGTCGCAATCGTCTGGATTTTATCTCTACCCCAGAGATATTGGTAAATATGGTCCACTCCCTGTTGGTCCGGTGAGACTATAGACCTAACCAATATCAAGCCATTTTGTTCAGTGGCCGCAATTTGGATTCCTTGGGGAACCGATAAAATGGCACGGGGCTGGCCTTGACGGTTAAAGGTATAAAGGTGGGTGCCCCTAATCGCCATCGGACCCAAGGGCGTCATAGCCATCGTTTGTGGCACACTGTCGCGGGGAGGAGTCCAGGCAATGGTTCCCCCGGACGCGTGGGCGGGGGGAGTCGATGTCATCGGTCGGGGAAGTGCCACCGCGAGAGCCGACAGAGCGAGTGCCCCGATGAGCGACACAGCCCAAGCAATCGAATGCGATGCCCCTTTATGTGCGGCCCGTGCGCGAATACGGTTCATGACATCAGGTCCGGGCAAGATCCAATCTTTGGGCGCGCCATCGGTTAGGTGGTGCAAGCGACGTTCCCAGTCAGGGGTCATTTGTCTTCCTCCTCAAAGAGCCATTGGTCCAATCGACGACGAGCTCGCGACAGATGCGATCGCACACTGGATGCTTTTAGACCACTGACCCGAGCTGCTTCTTCAATGCTGAATCCTAACACCCATACC
>JAJYHT010000031.1 GCA_021784595.1 Bacillota bacterium
TTGCTGATCGGATGCAGTATACGTGAGAATGCGGAGGTCACATTGTTGAGTGCAGAACTGGATAGCGAGCATCAAATGATTTATGACACGGCCTTGAAGCTAGCTAGAGATGTCTTAGCGGGGTACGTGCCGATTATGGAAGTGCAAGACCGGTTCCCCTCCGAAGTTTGGGAGCATTTGGCGCAAGCGGGCTTTTTAGGGGTGGGGGTGTCTGAAGAGTGGGGGGGCACAGGCGGCGATTATTTGGCGGCGGCTTTAATCTCGCAGGCTATAGCCAGAGTCAGTCCTGCCATCGCACTTTCGCTCGGCGCGCATGTCAACCTATGCATGCATAACATCATGCGCAACGGCACCGACTTGCTTAAGCAAAAATATGTGCCTTCTCTAGCCTCGGGGCGTTTCATTGGAGGATTGGGACTTACCGAGCCCAATGCGGGGTCCGATGCCTTACGCATGCGCATGCGGGCAGAACGTCTTCCTAATGGATACGCATTAACGGGAACCAAGACCTTTATTACCAACGGGCCGATTGCCGACCTTCTGGTGGTATACGCGGTGACACAGCAAGAGCGGCACGGCATTACAGCCTTTGTGGTGGAAACTCAGGAGTCAGGATTCAGCGTGACAAAATCGCTTAACAAATTGGGGATGCGGGGCTCTCCTACGGGGGAATTGGCCTTTGACCACGTATTTGTTCCTGAAGAGAACGTGTTAGGCCCGGTGAATGGCGGAGTGGGCGTTGTGATGAAGGGACTTGACTTGGAGCGTGCCTACTACTCAGCAACTGCCGTAGGCATTATCGAAGAAATGCTGGAACAGTCGGTCACCTATGCCAAACAACGCGAACAGTTCGGCCAACCGATTGCGCAATTCGAGTTGATTCAGGAAAAGTTGGCTGACATGGCCACGCATTTGGACGCGGCTCGATTATTGACTTTGCAGGCATTGGATTTGGTTGAGAAGGGACAGAGGATTAGCCGATTGGCGGCGTCCGCCTTATTGTTTGCGGCGGAGGCCGCCAACCGTGCTACCAACCACGCTCTGCAAATTCATGGAGGATATGGATATACCAAGGATTTTCCGGTGGAGCGATTTTTCCGTGATGCGAAATTGTTGGATATCGGCGCAGGAACTAATGAAATTCGCCGGATTGTGATTGCCCGAGAACTTTTGGGAGATAGGTGAAATCCAATAGCAACCCGATGGGGAGGAATAGGCCGGTGACAGATGAGAATGTTCGGCTCGAGGAGACGGACGATGTGCAGTTGAACTTGTTGCGGCGATTTAACGTTGCAGACGCGTTGCACCGCAGCGCTTTGAGATATCCTAAAAATACGGCGCTTATGTTTGAAGGAGAGTCGATTTCATATCAAACACTTGACCAGTGGGCGAACCAGGTATCGGATTGGCTGCTTTGCCAAGGAGTCAGATCGAATGATGTGGTGGCAGCGCTGGCGCTCAACCATCCTCGGCTGGTGGCGCTATGGATGGGAGCAGCTCGGATTGGCGCCATCTATTGTCCCATCAATCCTTCCTTGCCGCCCAAGGACATTTCCGCGACATTACAAAGAGTCAAAGCCCAGGTGTTTTTTGTAGACGACGCCATGCTGCCGGCGGGCAAAGCGGTGGACGCAAACGGATTGTTGCGTGTAGCGCTGGAATCCGGCCATGATGGATTTGTGACGTGGGATGACACCATAGGCCAAGCTCGCACAGACTATGTAAAAAGTCTGGTGTCGTCCGACGCAGTGGCGACACTTCTGTTTACCAGCGGGACTGAATCTGCCCCCAAAGGTGTCATGAATTCTCATGCCAACTGGTACGCTGCGCTGATCAGCATGTTGGCTGACTTGCAGATGAATCGGGATCACAATGTGTTGCTGGCGCTTCCACTGTTTCACGTAGCGGGCCTCTACGTGTTGTTTGGCACCTTGAGCACTGGGGCTAGGGGATTTTTGATGCGCCGGATTGTACCGCGCGACGTAATCCATGACATTGAACGCTATGAACTAACCTGGCTCTGTCTTCCGGCTACGGTGTACATTGGGCTTTTGTCCGCACCCGAGTTAGACCAGGCGTCCCTGGCTTCTCTCAAACGGTGCATTGTCTTTCAATATATCCCCACCACGCCTCTTAATCAATGGAAACAGCGGTTGCCAAACGTTCATTGGAGCACCTATTGGGGGCAGTCCGAACTGACACCGCTCGGGGCATCGATGCCGCCTGAAGAGTTTTGGGATCGCACTGATGGACCAGATCCTATTGGGCTGTCCCATCTTCCAGTAGAAATGCGATTGGTTGGCGCTGAAGACCAGGATGTGCCGCCGGGCACAGCAGGTGAAATTGTGGTGCGCTCGCCTGCTGTGATGACGGGATATTTTGAGGATCCCGTCCGCACTGCCGAAGTGTTTCGCCATGGGTGGCATCATACCGGAGATGTGGCTTACCAAGACGATGACGGGTTTTATCACTTTGTGGATAGGAAAAAAGACATCATTAAATGCGGTGGTGAAAATGTATCATCCCAAAAAGTTGAGGAAGCGATAGCTGCCGTGCCTGGTGTGCTGGAAGTGGCCGTGGTCGGACTGCCTGACCCGTATTGGATTGAAGCGGTAACAGCCGTTGTGGTTTTGGCTCCTGGCATTTCCCTAAATGATCAAACCCTGCGAGATGCCTGCCGTTCACGACTGGCGGGATATGAAGTGCCCAAAACGATTTATTTCATGGATAGTTTGCCGAAGAATCCGACCGGCAAGATTTTGAAGCGGGAATTGATAAGGAAACTGACATGACACCCATATTCCACCTATCCACACGGGGCAATTGCAGACTCTAAATTGTCTTTGTAGGGGGGCGGCTGAGAGTTTGTTGGTTTCGCGCGAGGGTCCTCTTGTAGGATAGCGTCGTGCAGGAAGCCGGGCCGTTCCCCCCCACAAGGCGAATAATCTATGCATGCCGAATCCGGTGGGTCTTCATGGCACGTGGATGGCGGGCTCGTCTTTATCGGTCAATTTCTCCACCATATCTACCATATCCGTCATAACCGCCCTGGCATTACGGATGCCTAATAGTAATTGCCCGGGCGCGTATCAAGAAAAATCACACGAGGCCGGTAATCCATAGGACGCCGGCGATGATGCGCGGAGCAACCACCCTAAAATATCGGGCAACAAGTGGCAGCCTCACAGTGCCCGATGATTGGCTACACACATTCAACCCCCAGATACCGGAATGAGAACGATGCAAAAAATGCAGATCAGCATATGCTCGGGGGTACATTGGCTACCGCACCGAAGCAGGTGGCTGTTGATAGAATATTCGGATTTGGGTATCTATTGCTTGTACCTTTCCAAATTGATGTGGATCAGGGATAATTACAGTTATCACCCAGAAATTGATGGATCAGAGGCGTGCAACATGAGGATCGTTGGATACGCAAGGAGCTCACAGCCTAGGCACCCCCCCAAGTCGATGTGCAGCTCCTAATCATATACAAACAACTCACAAGGATCCGTCAATGGGCTGCGGCTCAGAGTGTTGAGATTGTGTCTGAATATACCGATGTTCACTCTTATCTGAAAACAAGAAAAGGATGGCAATTAGCCATTCACGCCGTGGTGGCCGGAGAAGCTGAGGCGATTGTGGTTGTTTCGATGCACTGTGCGTCTTGGAATGACATAATTTTGGAAACAATGAAGCAGACGGGAATTAAGATCATTGCTTTAAATGACTATTAGGGCTATACCCCTCGCGGGCTATAATTGACGATTAGGCCGCGTTATCGAATAGCTGAAAATTCAGGGTTAATAATGATGCCAACTTCTGCTTGTATTCTGGCGACGTGCTTTCCAAGGTTTGCACAATCGCTTTTTTGAATGGAGCAAACGACGGATACTAGCGGCCATGGAGGCTTTCGGCCTTGACCAGCTTTCATAATCGTTCGATGAGATTCAGATTGGAAGAGTTGCTCGGCACTTGGACTATTTCTCGAACTATTCCATCACTTTGTTTGATGGGCCGCCCGATGCGTTTTCCTTCCCTTTTCGCCCGATCCATGCCGGCCGTCACCCGTTCGCGAATCAATTTCAGCTCAAATTCAGCCAAACTGGCCAGCAAGTTCAACAGCAATCGCCCCAACGCGGTGGTGGTGTCGAAGCCTTCCTGAGAGCTCAGAAAGCTCACGTGCGGCGGATCCCATACGGCCAACGTGTCGGGCATATGCTTGACCGACCGGAAGGCCCGATCGAGCTTAAAGATCAGCACGGCATCAAACCGCTTCTTGGCCGCGTCATCCAAAAGCTGCCGCCAGGCGATGCGGCGGCCCACGTCATTCGCACTGGCGGTGTTTACATACTGTTTCGTGACGTGCCAGTCCGGGTGGGCTTTCATAAAATCCCACAAGCGCACCAGCTGGGTCTCCAGGTTTTGGTCTTTGTCCCGGGTGGACACCCGGGCATAGAGCGCGATACGCATACTTTTCACATCCTTCCACATTTCTCAACTTATCCGGGCGATTTTAGGTGATTTCAAAACGCTGATGGTATGATCCATTCTCCGGTTTTGGCCAGGTTCCATAAAAAAGCCCAGTCCCCGCAGGGACCAGGCTTCGGTCGCTAATTAAGGATCTCTTGCCATCGCGGTCATGGGATAATAGCCCATGCTGGTAGCAGCTGTGACACAAGACACCACACCAACTTCGGTTAGCGTCGTAACAACGGCAGTACTATATAGCCGGCTAGGCTTTCAATATTTGGCAACCGGAATAGCGGGGTGCTGGGGTGTTGGTCTTCTTCTGAGTTGACACCCGGACGTAAAGTACAACGTGCATCATGTTATCCCTTGGTCATGTGCCCTCAAAAGGCATGATTCATTGGTAGTGGAATTCACTCAAGGTATGTGGCGATAGGAACGTGATAAACAAAATTTCTCGGCTACGTATGTTTTTTAGACGAGGGAGACACTTGGTGGTCTGGATCCCACCACAAGAGATAGAAATATTTCCGGTCGCGGATACCAACAATGCGCTCGTGGCCTGTAAATCCCAAAGACATTAGTTCTGTCTCGTCTGGACAGCCAGGCAATCTGTCCGCTAGCTCCTCAAAACGTTGAATAGCTTTACGCGACACGCTCGACCACCCAAGCGAGTGATTGTGTGTCATACCTAACACTTCTCCCCACGCCATGGTCTCTAGATTGTGGAGCCGAGAAACGGCTTGAATACAGAACTCCCGAAGGGTTAGAACCTCCCAGCCAAAAGGACCATCATGGTCCATATAGTCAGTTCGCCATTGGAACGGAAGGTCGTCTCCTGTAGAAAGTTCTGTTGCAACGCGGGGAACTCGGCCAGGGGCAGGAGAAAATTGCCTGTTTGGCTTTTTGTTCTTCTTACTACTCATTCGAAACAAGGCCCGAATAATACTTGTGCATCGATGCTAAGCTAATAAGTTCTTGGCTAGTTTCCTCCGGTCCTAATCCGCGTCGAGCTTCGCGCCACGGATCCTCCGAATGTGTTAAGTCAGATAACCATTGGGCAGTATGAGACCCATAATATTCTATTACTGCCTGAATCGTGTCGCGGGCATCTTGATCTAGATGATCGGGATTTCCATCAAACATTCCGGGCTCTACCAGAAACCTTCCGCTGTGCTTGTCGTAGAGGGCGCGCACAACGGGGCCATTCTTCCAAGCCTGAATCTCCTCGTTGAAAAGAGGACGTTCATCCCATACCAGCGACCATGCTTGACAATAATAGATCAGCTTCTGAAGTTTCATGGCGCTAAGGGATCCCGTGTGATCCAATAGATATTCGGCGACATCGAATACCGAAGCGATTGCCACCCCGAACACCCCCCTGCATACTATTAGATTAAAACTCGTAAATTCCTACTTACTCCGAATCAGTTCAACGGAGATATCTTGCCAGTTTACCATCGACTATGGATTCTCCGTTAATCATAGCAGTAATTATACTGTCCGCCCATCACTTTTGATGGTTTTCTTTGCCAATGCGTCCTGTGTTTCTTTCAAAGTACTAAACAAAATTTTTTTGCTCGGTTACGCTCGATGGGGACGTGGAGGTCTCACATCAGATGCGACGAGGAATGTCGGAAGGAGAGGATATGGACGTGCTAAAGGAAGAGCGATAAAACCGTGCCCATTCCAGCCAAAGCCGAGCCCGAGGCGCGGCTAGAACCCGTTCTTGAGGAAGCGAAAGCCGGCACACGGCACGGCCTTTTGTGGATGCGGCCTATTTCGTTATTGGCGCCCTGGGTAGGCTATGTGTGGTGTTTGGCCCGCGTGCTCTACGTTAGCGGCCCTCCATGCCGAATACAAGCAGAAGCTGGCATCATTATTAACCCTGAATTTTCAGCTATTCGTCAATTGTAGTCTGCGAGGGGTATAACATGCCCTCTACACGATCTCCGTATGTTGAACTTTAGTGAAATTATCGGTCAGGCATCCATTACGCAAAGTGAGCACACGATCCACCAATGCCAAGTGCGCGGGGTCGTGGGTAATCCATAGTACGGTTTTGCCGCTTAGAGAAGCCATAATGCGGGTCATGATGCGACGAGCCGCCAATGCATCTAAACCTTCGGTGGGTTCATCCAAAAGCATCACCGGCGCATCTTTTATCAGAGCCCGGGCCAAAGCCAATTTCTTTCGCTGGCCGCCTGACATTCCTTGTCCGTGTTCACCAACCAAGACATCTAGGCCTTGTGGGTAGGATTGAACCCACTCGTTTAACTCGACCATCTCTAAGGCAGTCCAGAGGGTGGATTCTGAGGCAAGCGGGTTGGCTAGTAGCAAGTTTTGCTTTAGACTGGTATCAAAAATATGGGGATCCTGCGGCACCGCAGAAAAGGTTTGCCGCACCGATTCTCCATCTAGCGCTAACAAATCTTCCGCGCCATAGGCCAACGATCCTGAAACGGGGTCAGCAAATCGCAATAAGAGCGAAATCAAGGTCGATTTGCCGGCCCCACTTTCCCCCATCACAGCCGCATGCTCACCAGGTTTGAGAGTCAATGATACGTCCTCTAAAATCCATGGCTCAAACGAGTCGTAACGGTACCACACATGGGACCACTGGATAAATTCTACGCCATAACGATGAGGCATCGACGGTTTTTTTATGGCCAGGCGCTGGGGGGTGTCCTGACTGAGCGCGACAATGCGGGCATCGGCGGCAATTAAGGAGCCGCGCATTTGAAAAGCGGCGGCTAGCGGCCGGATGGCCTCAAAACTGGCGAGTGCCAGCAGCACGGCAACGGGAAGCAGGACACCCGGCACTCGGCCCCGGATGACGAGAAGTGACCCAGCCACTAAAATGGTCCAGGGCACCGCATGATTGCCTAATTCGGTCAGCCCTACTCCAATACCTTTAAGTCGGTTGATGTGCCGGGTTACCTCAACCCACCGCGCTTCCAATAACTCTTGGGCCACTTGAAAACGCTGGAATGCTCCCAAAGTGATTAAGTCCGAGAGGCCAAACATGGCATCCATCCAGCGCACCGAGCGTTGGGCACGAAGTCCGACAATTTCTGCTGCATATTTTTGGGTTACACTATCCATTGCTAAAGGCAGGCCAACGCCAATGGTTATTAACAGTACGAGCAGCAATCCTGCCAAAAGGGGAGACACTAGCCACTGTACCCCAGCGGCAATAACGAGACTTCCGGCCGCCACCAGTATGGGAGTGACTAGACCTAGATAGGCGTTTTGCAGCGTTTCCACATCCGCGCCAAATCGGGTCCATAGGTCGCCGCTTAGGTGTCTTTTAAGCACAATGGGACTTAATGGCTCGATGGCCTGATAAATTTTGATGCGAATATTCTTCAGTAGCCGAAACGTCACGTCATGAGAAAAATATCGATCTCCATATCGAAACACCCCGCGTGAAGTTCCAAAAAAGCGAACTCCAACGATGGGAACCCAGAGTAGCAAGATGGTTTGGGGATGCTGCGCCGCCTTGGCTATCAGGTAGGCTGAGGTCGACATAAGTCCTAAATTGGCGGCCACGGTAAATATGCCAAACAGTAATGCTAAGGCGACTCCTAGGCGATAGGGCCATAGACGGTGAACCCAATGTTTCATCGCAAGGCCTCCTTTGCAGCAGGGGACCACGCTTGGTCCAAATCGAAAAACAAGCCAGCCCGTTGGCGCAAGACACTTAGTGGACCATAATCGACTAGCTGTCCATGGTCTAATACCGCTACGTGAGATAAGGCATGGAGAGTGCTCAAACGATGCGCTACCAAAATAACCGTGCGTGTTTGACACAAGGCATCGATAGTCTTTGTCAACCAGGCTTCGCTGACCTCGTCCAAGTGAGCGCTGGGTTCATCCAACAACACGATGGGGGAATTTTTTAAAAACACACGGGCGAGCGCCAAGCGTTGCCGTTCACCGCCCGACAGCCGCACGCCGTTTTCCCCGATGGGAGTGTGCAATCCCTGAGGCAGGCGCGATATGACTTCGTCAAATCGCGCACGGGCAATCGCTTCCTCAATGTGAGCAGGGGTAGCATCGGGCTCGGCCAACTTCAGATTATCCAAAATAGTGCCTGCGAACAGATAGGGAGTTTGGCTCACATACGCCAATTGCTTATGCCACCAGTCGCGGTCCAAGTCGCCTATTGGAATGTTGCCTACCCGGACAATGCCTTCTGTGGCGGGAACAAAGCCGAGCAATAACGATAATAAAGTAGTTTTGCCACTGCCGGTGGGTCCTACCAGCGCCAGTGAAGATTGCGGCGGTATAGACAAATTGATGGCTTTTACGGCGTAGGGTGCGTTCTCACGATAGCGGAAGGAACAGGATTCGAAGGACAGAGGCCAGGGCCCGTCGCCGACGGGTATCGAACGGCCAGTGCCTTTGGCCCACTCGGGGCGGTCCAGCATGTCAAAAATACGGCTGGCGGCGGCCAGCCCATTTAACCCATCATGAAACTTGGCGCCTAAGGCTCGCCATGGTGCATAAAAGTCAGGAACCAAGACCAACAAAAAGAAGGATTCCTCAAATCCAATATGACCGCCGATGAGACGTAGTCCGATCCCTACCGCGACCATGGCCATGCTTAAGGAAGCCAAAAGTTCTAATACCAGGCCAGACAAAAAGGCCAAACGCAAGGTCGCCATCGTACTCTTGCGAAAAGACTCCGCAGCCATGCCAATCGCAGTTTCTTGCTGTCGGCTTTGACCAAAAATTTTTAACGTTTCGAGTCCCTGAACGATGTCCAAAAAGTGAGAGCCTAGACGCCCAAGAGTGGCCCAACGCTTTTCGGTTTCCCTTTGCGCTTGGCGTCCAATCAAGATCATAAAGAAGGGGATTAAGGGCACTGTCACAAGTAAGATGGCGGCAGTTATCCAGTCGGTGAAAATTACTTTGATTCCGATAATGAGGGGAATCATCGCCGTCAGCACCATCTGCGGAAGATAGCGGGCCAAAAAAGTTTCTAGGTTGTCGACGCCTTGGATGACCGTATTGATCAGTTCACCTATATGGTCTTGGGTCCATACCAACGGTCCGGTGTTTGCTAGTTTTTGTAACAATCGTCTGCGCAACGAGGATTCGACTCCCGTTGAAAGATTAAGCGACGCGGTTTCTGTAAGTCCTGCAATGACGGATCGGGTCAATAAAATCGCCAACAAAATAGCAATCCAGGGTGCAATGGTCTGCCAACTGGCATGGTGAATATAGACGGCTGCGACCACTTGAGCCAAAAAACCCGCTTCTAAAACGATTAGGATGCCGGATGCCAGGCCATAGCCAGCTACCGTGGCTAATAGCCACCTAACCGGTCGCACTTCTTTGATTAAGCGTTGATACATAGCCTGGGCGCCGCCTTTCGTCTTCTCTTTCCCTCATGCTAGCGGGCTATTGAATATTGTGCAACTTGACGGCGTTTAATATTACACAGAAAAACCCGTAAGCCACCAAGATTCTAGGAATTTTGGACCCCTTGATTTTGGGACTATTGGCCCCTATAAAGGACCAATGGTCTATGCAAAAGTTTGGTCATACGGCTACGCCAAAGCAGTCCTAATGAATGATGCAATGGTGAAGCGAATGTTAGACGATTGTGACAGGAATCATCAAAAGGAGGCCGAGTCATGAGCCAACTTGGATTAGCGCGATTGCAGTTTGGAGTCACAACGGTTTACCACTTCTTCTTTGTGCCCATAACCATCGGTTTGGCGGTTTTGCTGGCCATTCTGGAATCAATGTATGTAGCGACCGGAAACGAAGATTATAAAATATTGACCAAGTTCTGGGGCAAGTTGTTTCTTATCAACTTTGCGGTCGGTGTCGTTACCGGTATTCTGCAGGAGTTTCAGTTTGGATTGGATTGGGCTAATTACTCACGGTTTGTGGGCGACATCTTTGGAGCTCCCTTGGCTATCGAGGCATTGGCCGCATTCTTTTTAGAGTCGACATTTATTGGCATTTGGCAATTTGGTTGGGAACAGGTCTCAAAAAGAGTGCACTTGTTGGCCATCTGGATGGTGGCTCTGGGTACGACCTTGTCAGGATTTTGGATTCTCACCGCCAACTCCTTTATGCAAGAGCCTGTTGGCTATATGCTGGTGAACGGAAAAGCAGAAATGAAGAGCTTTGGGGATCTGTTAGTCAACCCGCAGTTGTGGGTGGAATTTCCCCATACCATTGTTGCCGCCTATTTAACCGCAGCGGTCTTTATGTTGGCGATTTCCGCCTATCAAATTCTTCATCACCGCAATCCCGAACTGTTTAAAAAATCTTTTAAACTGGCTTCCGTCGCAGTTTTGGTTACGGGGATTGCAGTGGCCCTCATAGGTGATCAGCAAGCCACGCACTTGGTTACGGCGCAACCGATGAAGATGGCAGCTGCCGAAGCTATTTGGCAAAACACGCCAAACCACGCTCCTTGGACCGTGATTGGCGTGGTAGACAGTAAGACGCATAAAATTCAGGATGCGGTGCAAATACCGGATCTGTTGTCTATCTTGGCGTACAAACACTTGTCAGGCTCCCTGCAAGGGATGAATACCTTGCAAGCAAAAGATGTCCAGCAATATGGTCAAGGAAATTATGTACCGCCCGTCGCGCCGACGTTTTATGCTTTCCGCGTCATGATCTTGATGGGTGTGCTCATGATTTTGGCCGGTTTGTGGGCGACTATTCGCTTGCGGGGAGAGAAATTTTTAGACAATCGACGGTTGTTGAAGGTGATGATCTGGACGCTTCCCATGCCATATATCGCAAACGCCTCCGGATGGATTATGACCGAGGTGGGGCGCCAGCCATGGGTGGTTTATGGACTTTTGTCCACGGCGCGCGGGGTCTCGCCCGCCGGCACTGTGCCAGCTTTCGATATCTGGACTTCGTTGGTGCTCTTTTCCGCTATCTATACGGCACTTGCGGTGGCGGCGGTATTTCTCTTCAAGAAGTATACCGATTTGGGCGCCACGCCGGCCAAAGCACCGGTTGAGTCGGGCGAAGATGGATATCTGCACGTGGTGAGCTGAAAACAGCAGGATGTGCGTGATACAGGGAGGAGGGGTCCTCATGAACCTAAATGTGTTGTGGTTTGTCCTAATAGGAGTACTTTTTGTAGGATACTTCTTTTTAGAGGGTTTCGATTACGGTGTCGGAATGATTTATCAATTTCTTGGGCATTCAGACACCGAGCGACGTGTCGCCTTAAACGCCATTGGCCCCACTTGGGGGGCTAATGAGGTGTGGTTGATTACAGCTGGAGGAGCTATTTTCGCAGCATTTCCAGAATGGTATGCCACCCTATTTAGCGGGTTTTATCTGGCTTTAGTGCTGATGCTGTTGGGTTTAATCGCCCGGGGCGTGGCGTTGGAGTATCGCAGCCGCCACGACAACCCGGGGTGGCGGCGCATGTGGGATTGGGCGTTGACGATAGGCAGTTTCATTCCTGCTCTGTTGTGGGGGGTGGCGGTAGCCAATTTAGTGCGCGGGGTGCCGATTAATAGCCAAATGAACTTTACTGGCAACCTGCTGACGCTGTTGAATCCCTACGCCTTGTGGTCAGGGTTAGCCATGGTGGTAGTCTTCTTGGCCCACGGAGCCTATTTTCTTAGCATGAAGACCAGAGGCATGATAAGTTATCGTGCCAAACAAGTGGTTAAACCGCTGGGCTATGGTGCCGTGGCCATGGTGCTGGTGCTGTTATTGTGGACCGCGACTTTAAAAGATTTGCGGCTTGCCGCAGTTCCGGCGCTGGTCGGTTTGGCAGCTCTAATCCTCATAGCGGCAGCGGTGGTGGCGATGACAAAAAATCGCATCCGGTGGGCGTTTTTCCTTCACGGCGCCGGCATTGCGCTTTTAACGGTGTCATTTTTTGCCGCCATGTTCCCGCGGGTAATGATTTCCAGTTTAAACCCACAGTGGAGTCTTACCATCTACAATGCGGCATCCAATAGCTATACCTTGCAGGTGATGACTATTGTGGCCTTGACGATGGTGCCGATTGTGCTGGCATATCAGGTGTGGACTTATTGGATTTTTCGTCGGCGAGTGGGCACCAAAAGCTTCATGGAATATTGAACTGCACTCTCGACCGCCCGAGCGCCCCGTTGATGTCAACCAACGCGGCGCTCCTCATTTTTCGCGAGTCGCCAGACTGACCATACCCACATTGCCCTGGATTGGATCAGATGGATGAAGAGGGACCCGGCCTAAACCTTTTAATGCGTCGCCAATCATGTTAGGCTTGAATTGTCGGCAAGGACTCAACGAGCGGGAGTAGATGGATGTTCAATCCGAGCAATGCAGCGAGAGGCTGGCGGTACCGGATTACTGCCACTGTTTTGGCTATGGCCGGAGTGCTTGCCACCATTGTGGTTTATAAACACTACATTATGAATTTGCATCATATTCATGGTGACAAGCTGTTGTATTTGGCAGTGGTGTTGATATTTTTCACCGGCGTGTTCTCCTTTGTAGTGTTCGGTTTATTGGAAGGACAGCAACGGCGTTTAGCTGAGGTCAACAATGAACTGCAGCGCCAGCGCGACATTTTGCAAGGATTGTGGGACGCCACCGGCGTGGTGGCTAGTCTTCCGGAGATGGATGGTGTGCTGCAACGCATTGTGGATGTCTCCAGGCCATTATTTGGCGCCGAATACGCTGCCTTGGGGGTCTTGAACGAGGATGAACCAACCCGCATTCGTCAATTCATTACATCGGGGTTGTCGGAAGAAATGCGCAAGGCTATTGGAGACTTGCCAAAAGGGCACGGACTTTTAGGCGAAGTGATTCGAACCAAACAAGTTTTACGTCTGGCCGATTTGGCGTTGCATCCCGCATCGTCGGGATTTCCGCCTCATCACCCGGCCATGACAAGTTTTTTAGGCGTGCCGTTGCTTTACCGAGGGGTCATTGTTGGGCATCTTTATCTAACGAACAAGCATGGCGGCTTCACCGCTCAAGACGAGATGCTGGCTCAACTGTTTGCCCGGCAAGCGGCAGTGGTGATTTCTAACGCCCGGTTGTATCAGGGACGGGAAGAGTGGGCGACCGTACAAGAGCGGGAACGGATTGGACGCGAGTTGCACGATGGAGTGTTGCAGACGTTGTACGGTTTGAATTTGGCTCTGGATTTCCTTTTGGACTCAGAGCAGTCTTTAAGCGATACCGCACAGCGCGAAATGACTCGAATTACCGAAACGTTAAGTCTGACCATGACCGATATTCGCATGTATATTCAAAGTTTAGGATCGTCACCAGTGGACTTTCAAGTAGCCGTAAAGGATATGTTGCAGCGCTCGGGAGGATTGCAGGATATCCAACTGGAATTCCTTGATTCAGAATATCTTTCGCTCAACCCTGAATTGATTCATGATCTGGTGATGTCGATTCAAGAAGCGGTGTCCAACGCCCGTCGGCATGGTCAGGCAGACCACATCGCGGTCGGTTGGAAGTCTCCCGAGGGGCCATATTTTTTGGTGTGGGTCAAAGACAATGGGGTAGGGTTTGATGCCACAATCAGTCCGCGGGAGAACCATTTTGGGCTAACCAATATGCAACGTCGTACCGAACAGTGGCACGGCGAGGTCCGGTTGCAAAGCCAGCCTGGGCAGGGAACCACGGTAGAATTCCGGATTCCTAAAATCGGCGACGCTCAATTGATGTAGCGGTGTAGGAGAGAAAGGGGTAGGCGTATTTATGCCTGAAGAAATAATTCGCGTAGTGATTGTAGATGATCACGAAGTCGTGCGGGTAGGGTTGAAAAACCTTATCGATTTGCAGCCTGACCTGACGGTAGTGGGCGATTATGCGACGGGACAAGAGGCCATCGACAAGGTTCCCCATCACGCCGATGTGGTGGTGTTGGACGTGCGCCTGCCGGACAAGAGTGGTTTTGAGGTGTGTCGGGAAATCAAGGAACAGGACATGAATGTCCAAATTATCATGTTAACCTCGTTTGGACAGGACGAAATGGTGCTAGACGCCATAAATGCGGGCGCATCAGGATATTTGCTGAAAGAAGCCCGCGGGCATACGGTGATTGAAGGCATTCGGACCGTAGCGCAGGGAGGATCGTTGTTTAGTCCGCAAGTAACCGGGGCATTGTTCCAACGGTTGCGCTCAATGCACGGCTCGGCTGATCCGATTGAAGAGTTGACTGAAAACGAGAAGAAAATCTTGTCGTTTGTGTCGCAAGGGAAAACCAACCGCGAAATCGGCCAGGAATTGTTTCTGAGCGAAAAGACCATCAAACATTATGTGAGTAGTATTTTGAGCAAGCTGGGTTATACCCGGCGCTCCGAAGCTGCCGCGCATTTCGCGCGATACCAAGCGGATCGCCGCCGTTCTTAGGGATCATTGATCAATGGTGATGGGTGAGTCGATAGATGCCCCAGATAACCAGTGCCCAAATTCCGACTTGCCATAGCCCCATGGCAAGCCATGCGTTCATATGGCTGAGCGTTTGCCAGGCCATCATGGGAGCCTCCTTTTGGTCCGTTCCCAGCTGGTGATGTTTGTCTTCTTGGATTTCACTATACCAACTGGCGATGCCGTCTACAGGGCCCATACGATCCCTCCGTATGCAGAAAAGGACCCCGTTTGATGTGTCCTATCATACGAAGCCGGGCTCTTGTCGGCGTGGTCCAAAAGGTCCTGAAATTTGGGACCATTGGGTCCATTGTGTTTGGCCTTCTTCAGCATGTATATCCCTGTGTGCCGTTCTTACTCATGGCGGACATATCTTGTGGGCATTCTGGGAATCATATCCGGCGAGGTGCCCTGCTATGAATCCAGAATTTAGCAAAGAACTGCAAACTCTACTAAAGCGCTTGAATCAAGATATTAACGGGTGGACGGCGGCATTGGGACAGGATCCGTCGGCCCCCGCCGATCAATATGTGCCTGGTGTGGAGGCCGCTTATCAACGCCTTAAAGCAGGCATGGGCAAAAGTTCGGATGTGCTGTTGCGAAAAATTGAGGTGCCGTCATGCCCCGCAAGTCCTGTTTTGATCGCGTGCATCGATGGAATGGCAGATACTCAAATGGTCGACCAGGATATCATTCAGCCGTTGATGGCGACCGAGAAAGAACCCAGCACTTGGGATCGCAATACCATGACCCCGGTTCACATCACCAAAGAGACGTCCTGGCCCAAAATTTTGCAGGATTTGGCGGCTGGCAATACCATGATTTTTGCCCCTCAATTGAATTTTGTTTGGGTAGTGGACACGGTGAAATATAAGCAGCGGGCGATTGAGCGGCCACAAACTGAGCTGGCGGTGCGAGGCACTGAAGAGGCGTTCAACGAGATTCTCTTGACCCAAAAAAACCAAATTCGCCGCCATCTGCTAAGTCCTACCCTGCAGTTTCATGACGTTACCATTGGCCGGATACAGCACACCACGGTGTCAGTGGCCTATATAGAAGACGTGACTAACCCGGCTTTAGTGGACGAGGCGATTCATCGTTTGAAAGCGATAGTGATTGATGGGGCAGCCAATTCCACTACGATTGCGGGACTCATTCGCGATCATCCCCGCTCCATATTTCCCACCATGCGCGCTACCGAGCGCGTGGACATCGTCATTTGGCGCCTGTTGGAAGGCGCCGTGGTCATTCTAACCGAGGGCGATCCGTTTGCCCTTATCGCGCCTTCGCCGTTGGTAGACTTTTATCGCACTTCCATGGACTATTCCAGTTCCTGGATAGATAGTAGCTTTGTGCGCGTGATCCGGTTTGGTGGCTGGATTCTTGGGCTATATCTACCAGCCATGTATATCGCGTTAGCTGATGTTAACCCGAGCGTCCTACCGTCCGAACTTTTTATCGTCATGCAAGGAAGCCACGCGGGACTGCCATTTCCTCCTCCGGTTGAAATTGTACTGATGATTTTGATAATTGAGATTTTAAGGGAGGCAGCTTTACGGTTGCCTAAACCATTAAGTACGACGTTGGGCACAGTAGGAGCGATTGTAGTGGGCACATCTGTTGTCAAGGCGGGCTTAGTTGATCCTCAAATCATTGTAATCATAACGCTTACTGCGCTGAGCCTTTTTTCCACGCCTGTCTATGAATTGACCGGGAGTTGGCGCATAGTAGGGTTTGGACTCCTGTTGGGTGGAGCATTCTTAGGTGTGTTGGGTATAGTGATTGTGACCATGATGGTTTTGGCGGTGCTGATTGACATGCAAAGCTTTGGCGCACCCTATTTTGCTCCGTGGGCACCGTTTCGACCAAGAGATTGGAAGGACAGCATAGTACGGGTGCCATGGACTGATTTTACAACGCGTTGGCACAGTACCCGCGCGCTTCAGATTCAATGGCGGGACCCCACCAAAGTTCGCTCGCGTCCCCACTTGCTTAAGCGGAGACGTTCATCATGAAATCACGTAGCCAGTTATTGGCGATTCTCGGGATGGGCTTGCTGCTGATTGGCATCGCAGGCTGCTGGGATGATGAGCCCGATACCCTTCGCGCCAACGCACTGATTTTAATGGTGTCACACAAGGCCGGTGAAAAATCATGGAATTGGCGCTTTTATTTCCCTAATCCCACCGTTACGGTCAGCAGTTTGTCTCAAATCAAGCCGGAGGAAGAATTTTACACCACGTCAGTACAAGCCCCATCCCTGGAGCAAGCCTACACCCAGGTGCAGCAGCATTTGGCGCGTGATCTATATTTGGGACAACTAGAAGTCGTGATAGTTTCCGATACGCTTACTACAAAAGATTTGGCCAGTTTTCTCAATGCGTATAATCGCGAGGGAACGTTGCCCAAAACGGCATATATTTTGGTGGCTTCCTCTCCTTTGTCAAAAATGGCGGTTGTCACACCGCAAGTATCCATTCCCGCGGTATATTGGGAAAAATACTTTGACTGCAAAGACTGTCAGCCGGAACTTTTGGCGCACCCCATTTGGAAAGCCTGGGACGATATCGTGACCCCGGACATGTCACCAGCGATACCCTACGCAGGGTTCGATAAAATCGCTCAATTGGCGGTATATCGCAGCGTGGGATCTCCGGTAATTTTTAGTCGAACTGAAACTTTAGGGTGGGCCTACTTAATGGGAAAGGTCAAAAAAGAGTCTTTAAGCATCATCTCTCCCGTGGGGACCGTTACTTTAGGGCGCATCCATGGCACAGTTCATAGTCGGGTTGAAGCGGTGAATCAGCATTTGCAGGCGTTTGTCCAGATTCATCTTACAAGCGATGTGGCTCAGTGGGAATCTTCTGCAGCCATGACCAACAACACTCTGTCCCGTATCCAAACTTTGGCTGAACACCGTGTGTTGTTGGAGTGTATAGCGGCCATTAATAAGGCCAACATGACACATACCGATCCGTTTGGATATGGGCGGCGGCTGTCATTTGAGCAGGATGGGCCCCCATCTATGGCCCAAGTGCATTGGGAACAGATCGATGCGCAAGTATCGGTGACGATGCAAATTCGAACAAGTGGAGGTAATGTCTAACGGGACCTGTCGAGCCAATTTCTAGAGGACAATACTTTTTGATGGTTACCGTATCAGTGGTGGCGGGGGGCGTCTATCTTTGGCCGCAGTATGTGGTAAAAGCCGAAGGGACTAATGGGGTCTGGGCGCTGTTGACAACAACAGGTCTAGCCTTGGGCGTCATGACTTTGCAGGTTCTATGGGTCAAGATGACAAAGAAAACGCCTTATGCTCTCATGGTGCGCGATACTTTGGGCGTGGTGGGATTGTGGGTGGTAATGCCTGTTACCGGACTGTTTTGTCTGATTATTGATGGCATCTTGCTCTTCTTGTTTGGCGCTATGCTTCATGTCTTTTTTTATCCAATGACTCCTGAAATTGTCATGATTGGTACCATTGACGTGGCTGCAGTATGGATTGGCATTCGTACTCTCAGCACGGTTGCACGTAGCATCCAATTTTGGTTTCCCATTATTATGGTGTCCCTGGCGATGATTCTTCTTTTTAGTTCCCGCGATATTCGGTTCCTCAGTTCTATAGTACCTACACCAACCTTGGTGGTACCACAATGGCTACGGGCAAGTCTAGGAACATGGTTTTTATATGCGAATGGGGCAGTGGTGGCTAGTTTAGCGCCGCATGTTCGATGGCCTGGGCGTGCCAGACCCTTGCTCTGGACGGGTTTGGCGATTGGATTTCAAGGGAGCATTTTGTTAATTTTATTTGCCATAACGCTGGCCACCTTAGGTGCTCCTGCCGTGGCGCAATTACAGTGGCCGATGATTTATGTGTTTTCTTTGGTTAGCGTGCGAACATTTTTTTTTAAAGGAATTGGGATGTTTGTACTGATTACTTGGGCTAGTGCCTTAGTTCTCTATCTTGCAGTACATCTCTTTTGCTTTTCCTGGAATATCCAAGCCATGGTGGATGCATCATTCAGAGCGCGAAGGTGGATTGTAGTCGCGGCAGGCGCTGTCGTATTTGGAATCGCGGTATTGATTCCTTCTAGCATTAAGGCTGAACAGCTTTTATTTGGATTAATGAATCCGGTGGACTTAAGTTGGTCATTGGGCGTGCTGATGTTGTCGGTCATGGTGGCATGGATTCGCAGACGAAGGAGTAAATCGCAATGACGGGGAAATGGGTGGTCATCTATACAGGGGTGAACATGGCATTGGCGGCCCTGATGGTGATTGGACTGATTCTTGCCTGGCGTTTGGTGGCCATACGTTTAGAACGTGATTTAGGGCACAATCCCAAAGGCACGCTGTGGGAATTTCTCTTCAGCCTTAGAGCCAACTCTCGAGCAGACTTGGCCTTAACCATGCAGCGGGCGGAACAGGGAAAGCCTGCCGAACATCCTCTAGGATCGGCTCCTGATGTCATGTGGCTGGACCACATCGGATTTGATCCCGCCACGTTGCATCCGGTGCCCAAAGATCGCACCACGCCGGTGAATTTGGCGGTGCGATTAGGGCCTAAGGCGGCAACTCCGTTGCCGTTGTCGTTGCCGATCCTGATCGCGCCAATGGGATATGGCGTGGGCTTAATCGAGGAGGCGAAGATTGCCTTGGCTCAGGCGGCCAGTTTAACGGATACCGCAATTGTTAGCGGTGAAGGACCCTTTTTGCCCGAAGAGCGTGCGTTTGCGACCAAATGGGTCTTGCAGTGGAGTCGAGCTGAATGGGCGCACCAAGAGGCGGTGGTGCAATTGGCGGACATGGTGGAAATCCAAATGGGCCAGGGATCGGAAGTGGGCATTGGCATTGTTAAAAATCCACTAACCGTGCCTGCACGGGTGGCGGATGCAGCAATGGGGCCAGTGGTTATCCATGCCATTTCACCTCAATCGGTTCCCCGTTGGATTGAAAAGATTAGGCATATCAAATCAGGTTGTCCAATTGGCATAAAACTTCCGGCCAACCAGCATTTAGAGCAAGATTTGCATCTGGTGACGCAGTGGGGAGTGGATGTGATCACATTGGATGGTTCAGCTGCTGGCAGTGCAGGCAGTCCCGCTGTCATTTCGGATCATTTTGGGCTGGATGTGGCGCTGGCCATTCATAGGGCTCATCGATGGCTCACTCAAGCGGGCGTTCGGCAACAAGTCAGTTTGGTGGCTTCGGGCGGCATTCATGATGCCGCCGACGTGGCTAAAGTCTTGGCATTGGGGGCCGATGCAGCCGCTATCGGCTCGACCCTCTTATTTGCCTTGAGCCACGAGCAGGTGGCCGAGCATTTGCCGGGTTCGCCGCCCACGGCCGTGGTGATGGCGCACGGACAGGCTAGCTCTCCGCCGCAGCTCAATTTGGATAAAGCCAGCGAACATGTCACGGCTTGGTTTGAGGCGACGCGAGCCGAACTGACTTTGTTGTGCCAGGCTTTGGGTGTGGACTGCATTCAAGATCTTGGTCCCCAGCATCTCGTGGCACGCACTTCTGAAGCTGCCCGTCGATTTGACATCGCCAGCGATGGAGAACCGGTAAATTGGGGACAGGTGAAAGAAAGCCTCGGTGAGTTGGTAGATCACTACGAAATAGTCAATGATATCTTAGGCCGCGTGGTGCAAAAAATTCAAACGTAGTGTCCCCCGGACTGTGAGGCCGGGGGACGTATGTTAAAGTTTTTCTGCCACGAATTCCGCCAATGGCATTCCCCAGTTGGGAACTTTCCCGCGAGTGCGAAAAAACAGATCTTTATACTGGTTTTTAAGCAAATAGGGGAGGTTTCCGGTCTTGAGAACTTGTTTCTTTCCTCCGTACCAAGCATCCGAGTTGATGTAAAACGCTTGATGATGACCCATGTCACCAATGCAGTTGACGCTGGGCTTAAAGGGCAGCGCCCCTTCATCTTTGGATAGTTGGCCCACGTCCATGGCAATCTGACGGGCCACGACAGCCGCTTGAAGATGGGCAATCCATCCCAGCTTGGGGACTGCCAAAGCCGAGGCATCACCAGCCGACAGAACATTCGGATATTTGGGATTGCGCATATTGCGGTCGGTCACGATGAAGCCTTGGTCGTCACTAATAGGCAAACCTTTCAAAAATTGATGAGGAACCCAGTCCGGGAAGATAATCTTGAGCTCTGCTTCCACGCTGGAGCCATTTTCAAACTCGACGCCCTCTGCGGTCAGGCGTTTGATGTCATGAGTGCGGTTCATGTAGTGATAGCCCTTTTTGCTGGCTAAGCTCAGCAACTGGTCAACCACCTCGGCGCCAACGTCCTCAGCAATCATTTCGGCGGGGGTGAAAATAGTGACTTGCTCGGGACCTTGATATCCGTGCTCTTTGAGCCAACTTCCCATTGACATCCCCATTTCGACCGGCGGTCCCTCGCACGCCGCTTCGGCGGTGGGTACGATGTCAGTAGTTTGGGTGCCTTGGTGAAACCGGGCCGAGCCGACGGCCACGGGACCGCCTTTATAGTCGTGGAACAGAAAATGGCGCAGACGATTGCCGTAATAGGTGTCAGTCACGGTGTGACCAAACTCGGCAAAACCCTCTATCTGGTCAAAGGCTAAACGGTTTCCCAACGCGACCACCAGATAGTCATAGTGAATCGAGGTAGGGGCCGCTCCCGGTCTTTCATTGGGCAGATAATCGACTCGCTGGCTTTCGATGTCGACGGCCTGGACTTGGCCCAAGATGAAGTCGGTTTTGTCCTCATCCAAGACACCGGCCAGACTCATGTGCAACGATGCTGCCGGATCCCGATTACTTAACGCTTCCAGCCCAATATTGGGCACAAACAAAAGATACGATTTTTGGTCGATTACACTGATTCGAACAGCATCCCCGGCTAGGGCATGCAATTGCTGAGCAACCTCCAAGCCAGCAAAATTTCCGCCCAATATCACGACATGCGGGGCTTTTGGCTTCATTGCATCCACTCCTTTACAGTCAAGCAAGGTCTACGCCCAAATCAGACCTATTATGACCACAATACATGAATTTTATGGATCTTGTAAGTAGCGGTAAGAACTAGCTCCTAATGGGGAGTTGTTACAATAACTACGTGATGTAGGGTATGTCTTATCCATATACCGGAAACACTATGCGACAAGATATCACCAATCGGGAGGCACCCCTATGACGGATGTGGGTTTAGCACGGTTACAGTTTGGTGTTACGACCATTTACCATTTTCTTATTGTTCCTCTAACTATTGGCACCGCATTGCAACTCGCGATACTAGAAACGCTGTACTGGAAGAATCCGACGCCCAAGAAGCGGGCCTTGCTTGACTTTTTTGGACGTCTGTTTTTAATTAACTTTGCGCTCGGCGTGGTCACCGGTATTTTGCAAGAATTCCAATTCGGAATGAACTGGTCCAACTACTCGCGGTTTGTGGGTGATGTGTTTGGCGCTCCGCTTGCCGTAGAAGCCTTGGCTGCTTTCTTTTTGGAATCGACTTTCATTGCAGTGTGGATTTTTGGATGGGATTGGGTATCTCCTCGGATTCATGTCTGGTCAATGTGGCTCGTGGCGGTTGGCACCAGCCTTTCGGCATTTTGGATTCTGACCGCCAATTCTTTTATGCAAGAACCCGTTGGCTATATCTTGCGGCATGGCCATGCCGAAATGAATAACTTTTTTGGACTGCTGGCCAATCCCCAACTGTGGGTCGAGTTTCCCCATACCGAAGTGGCGGCCTTGGCCACCGGCGCATTTTTTGTGGCTGGGATTAGCGCCGTATTTTTACGAAAGGGCGAACACGTGGAAGAATTCCGGTTATCCTTTCGGGTCGCGATTTTAACGGCAGCGGTGACCAGCATTTTGGTGGTCATCATAGGGCATGAACAGGCCCAGCACTTGATTGTGGCGCAACCTATGAAGATGGCGGCGTCTGAGGCTCTATACCAAACCAGTGCGCTTCATGCGCCGTGGACTTTGGTGGCCTGGGTTGATCCAGTGCGTCAAGTGAACCACTGGGTGATTGCAATTCCGTACATGCTGTCTATTCTTGCCTACAACAGTTTATCGGGGCGGGTCTTAGGAATAAATGCCCTGCAGCGGCTATACGTGCATCGTTATGGTCCGGGATGGTACGTACCGCCGGTGGTGTCAACGTTTTGGACGTTTCGCATCATGATCCTGATTGGGTTTGTTATGGCCGGTTTGGCCCTATGGGCGATATGGCTTGAGAACCGCGGGGTTCTTTTGAACTCGCCCCGTTTTCTTAGAGTCATGACCTGGGCTATTGGGTTGCCATTGCTGGGCAATATTATGGGATGGATTATGACGGAAGTCGGACGACAGCCCTGGATAGTGTTTGGATTGATGAAAACCGTGCGCGGGGTTTCTCCTACCGTTCCTATGGCTGACGTGTGGATTACGCTCATCGGCTTTGGCGGTTTGTATGGCATTTTAGGCTATATTGACGTCAAATTGTTGGTGAAATATGTACGGCTTGGTCCCCAGGCAGAGGAACCCGAAGTCACGTCACCCCCGATGTTTCATATCACTAATCCCACGGATTCCTAGTCGACTGATCGTATAGAGACCGAGAAAATTAAAAGGAGGCATGAGTGAATGCACTTGCCCAGCGTATGGTTTGGATTGATTGCGGTGTTGTTCGTAGGGTATCTCTTTTTGGAGGGATTCGATTACGGAGTGGGCATTTTGGTGCCGTTTTTAGGGCATACCGACCAAGAGCGGCGTGCCTTGGTGGCGACCATCGGACCGGTATGGGATGCCAATGAAGTTTGGCTGATTACTGCCGGGGGCGCTATATTCGCGGCCTTTCCTAATTGGTACGCTACCTTGTTCAGCGGTTTTTATTTGGTGCTGGCGCTGCTCTTGGCAGCCTTAATTATTCGTGGAGTGGCTTTGGAATATCGCTCCAAGGATGATCGACCCAAATGGAGGGGACGCTGGGATGCTCTGTTGGTGTTTGGAAGCGCCACTCCTGCTTTTGTGTGGGGAGCGGCCATGGGCAATATGTTGCATGGAGTCCCCATCAATGCCCAGATGAATTATGTGGGAGGGTTCTTCAACTTGCTCAATCCCTATGCCGTGGTTGGGGGGATTGCCTCGCTCCTTCTGTTTACCCTGCATGGGGCGCTGTTTTTGTCACTGAAGGCGCCACACACCTTGGCTAAACGTGCTGATGAGGCAGCCTTTAAAATTGGCGGCCTGACGACGGTGTTTTATTTTGGATTTGTGGTGTTGAGCTATTACTTGGCCAACTTGCGGGTGCGGCTCGGTGTGGACCCTGGTCCCATCCCCGTATTGGCGGGGTTTTGCATGATTGCCATTCGTTTTGTGTTAAAACGCGGACTTCGCGGCTGGGCATTTGCGCTGACCGGCTCCACTATCGTGCTGTCTACTATCAGTGTGTTTTTAACGCTGTATCCCCGGCTTATGATCTCGACTTTGAATCCACACTACAGCCTGACCATTTACAACGCGTCGTCCAACCCTTACAGCCTGAAAGTGATGACCATTGTAGCACTCTCGGTATTGCCGATAGTGCTTGCCTATCAGATTTGGAGCTATTGGGTGTTTCGTAAGCGAGTCAGTCTGGAGGATACTTTTCACTATTAAAAGGATCAACTAAAAGGACTAGTGGTCAGGAGCGCCCCTACATCTTAACCCCTTGTGGAAGGATGTCAATCGCTTTGGATAGGGCGAGCCCTGCCGCGCCAATCGCCACTGATCGTAGCGAGGACAGTCGAATGGGAATGTCTTTGTTCATCCACATGGCCCGGTGACGCAAAACCCGATGAATTTCTGGAAGGGTAATGTGAGAGGCTTCCGAAATAGTCCCGCCGAGATATACGGTGTTAGGATTCAAGGTATTTACCAGATTAGACAATCCGATGCCTAGCGACTCTCCTAGCGATCGTAAGGCAGCCAGATAGGTTTTTTCTCCGGACCCAGCCCGCTTGACACAGGTCATCACAAAGTCCGGCAAGAATGGTTGGGCAATGATCTCGCCCTGCTCGCTTAAGTAGCGAGCCAAGGCTTGCTCTGATGCATAAAGCATTTGGATTAAAACATCTTCCACAGTGGTTTCTAAGCACCCGATTTCTGCCTGCCTGGCATTTGGGGCCGATACAGATCGGGATTCCGGTAGCGCTGTTGGCGGTCGTAATCGCTGCCGTGTGGCAGATGTCTGGGTTTGCCATGGCGGTGTATTTAGCCGGACTCCGAGCTATTCCTGAGGAATTAAAGGAGGCGGCGCGCATTGATGGAGCCGGTCCGTGGCGCGCCTTTTGGTCGGTAATTTTTCCTCAGTTGAAAGGAACCACGGCGACCATCGTGATTATTCAAGCGGCAGCATCCATGAAGGTTTTTGGTTTGATTTATGCGATGACTGGACCCGGACAAGACTTTGTGACGGATATGCCCAGCTTGAACATGTTCCAAACGACCTTTCAAGGCAACGAGTTTGCTCAGGGAGCGGCTATCGCCATCATTTTACTGTTGATCATGGCTGCTTTTACCATTCCCTATTTGATTTCCATGGTCAGACAAAGGGGTGACGCATGATGATGGCGCTGAGGAGGTTTAATCGAGGTCTCATCTATGTGGTACTGACCCTCGCGGCCTTACTTTATCTCCTGCCCATATACGTGGTAGTAGTGACCAGTCTAAAGACCAATGCCACTATTAGCCTGCAGCATATGTGGAACTTTCCACTCCATCCTAGTTTTGCCAGTTTGGCGGCGGCCTGGTCGCAGCTCGCGCCCAACTTTGGAAACAGCTTTTATCTTGCCATTCCAGCTACCCTATTCTCATCGATTTTAGGTGCATTGAATGGCTATGTGCTCTCAAAATGGCGGTTCAAAGGGTCCAACATCATCTTCTTTTTAATTTTGTTTGGCCTCTTTATTCCTTACCAGAGTGTTCTAATTCCATTGCTAAGGATCATGGATACGATCGGGTTATATAACTCGATCCCCGGACTTATTCTGGTGCATACCATTTATGGAATTCCCATTACGACCCTAATTTTCCGGAACTTTTACGCCTCTATCCCGGACGAAATGCTGGAAGCCGCGAAAATTGACGGGACAGGATATTGGGGAATTTTTCGCTACATGGTGTTGCCGTTGTCAGTCTCTGGATTTGTGGTGGCTGGCATATGGCAGTTTACCCAGGTGTGGAACAACTTTCTATTTGCGGTCACTCTCACTAATCCCCCAAATCAGCCTGTGACTGTGGCCTTGGTCAATATTGCCGGCAGCCAGACCATCCAGTGGAATGTTCAGATGGCCAGTGCACTGTTGGCGTCTTTGCCGACGTTGCTGGTCTACATCATTCTAGGCAAATACTTTGTCCGTGGCTTGCTGGCGGGGTCAGTAAAGGGGTAGCTGGGAGCGGGGATGAAAATCCTGGTCGGCAGATTGGACTGTCCCAGACTGAGGAATCGAGAAAAAACCTATGCTAACACGGCGGAGGTCAAGATTTCACCTTCGAGCTGCGCAATCCGGGACAGTGTCTGCCATGAACAAAGGCGCAAATATAGGCTGAACAATAAAAGAGCTTTAGCTTCTCTAAAGCTCGTTCTTCCCTTCATAGGACAAAACGGCATCAAAATTGGGGATTTGCCTTTTAGACTTTATACAAAGAGGACAAGTCACCGGGGCAATGTGAAGCGAGTGTGTGGGTTTGCACCCGGGCGCTTAGCTGCTCAATCCGAACCATGGCACGAAGAGAACCCAACATTAGCGCCAGAACCGTTGGTCCATCACAATTCTCTAGTAAATGAAATGCTTAACCGAACTCATTATCCTGTCTCCTGCTGGATTCCATCCAGTAATACTAGGAGTACAAAATTCTACATAAGTGTTTTGCTGAGGTAGAAGGAATTCCTTAAACGATGAGCGAATATACAGATAAAGCTTATGGAGGTGAAAAATGAGATGATCCAAGCTGTGAATACAACCGGTTGGGCTTCGCGTGATTTCTTGTTCGCGGCCGCGATACACGAAGCGTGCAATTCTCTAGCCGTTATTAGTGGATATAATGAATTGTTCAACCCAGAGAATATAGAAACCTTAAGGCCGTTGCTCGATGATGAAATCGACCGCATTCGGGATATTTTAATGCTTTGCGCAGGAGGATTTCGAACAGATCGGATGGGTCCCGTTAGTCTCCAGTCGGTGATTGCTACCGTGGTGCAGCATTTGAGGCCGCTATGCGAAGCCAAAGGTATTTGCCTTTTAGCCGAAGGCCCAGATGCCATCGTTCAAGCCCATCAGTCAGGGCTGGAACAAATCGTGAAAAACCTGGTGGGCAATGCGCTTCGCGAAGTGGGCGCCGGTGATGCGATTAGTGTGCATACGACGTTAGGTGGTGCCGATGCGAGTATGCGGGTGCACAATACGGGCAGCGCCATCTCGCGCGACCGGCTTGGAGGAATTTTTGAGCCGGGATTTACGACGACGCCATTTTCCCACGGTTTGGGCTTAGCCTGGGTAAGATATTTGGTGGAATCGTATGGCGGGACGATTAGTGCGGCGTCGGATTGCACCGGGACGGAATTTGTGGTCCACCTTCCTGGCGGGACCTCATTGCAATGATCCATGGCGGATAAACGCTTGTATCAACCCCCAATGTCTTGGGTGGCTCTTGTATATTTATTTGGTCGGTGTTCGGGGTGTTCATGGCATGAGGGGCAGCCAACCGGAAAAGATTTTATAGGCGTGGTTAAAGCAGGCTTTAGCCAGCGCGGATGAGATCCCGACATGTACCAATTCATGCGACCCTCCATAAAGCCAATCGCTCAGGGTTAATAATCCGCGACCGTAGCCCAGCCAGCCCACGTGAAGCACATAGGGACGCAATGGGGATGGCCTTTTTCGCTGTTGCACCGCGTAAAAATGGTGGACGGCGGTACGGGCCTGCAGCATGGCCATATGTCCGATTTTAGGAAGGGCGGTGGTGCTGATGTCACCCACCGCATAAATATTGGGCCAGGTTCGGTGAGCCCCGTATTGATCGACAGGAATCCATCCATATCCGTCATCAATTCCGCTGATGCGTGCTAACCGGGAACCCGGGTAGGGCGGAACCCAAATCATCTTTTCGGATGACAATGGCTTTCGATCGGTAAAGTAAATGGCCGAATGACTAACCCGCTCATAGTGTGCATCCGTGACAAGATTAATCTTGCGCTTACAAAGTTCCGTAGCCAAAATCTCTTGGCTTTTGGGCCCCAAAAATTCACCGGGCACGGGTGCGGGTGTGACCACGGTTATGCTTACGTGGTCGCGCCGTCGTTGTTTTCTGAACCAGGCATCCAAAAGGAAACTGACTTCGAGTCCGGGTGCGTCCAATGAGCCCACCAGGTGCGGACGATCGGCTGGTGACTGTAGCAATGGACCGATCGCAATCACCAGCGAATGAAAGGGCTGTTGGACGCGGTCCCCGGTTTCGCGCGCCAGATAATCCTCGCATACCCCACCATGCTCTGGACCCAGTCCAGGTATGGTCCGCCAACCCTGATCGCTCCCGGTCGCCACAAAGAGCGTGTCATAGGGCAGTGGAGGATGGCTGGCCAGATAGACGTGTTGCTGTTGCGGATCGATGCGGAAAATGCTGTCGCGGACAAAGTGTTGTCCTGCCTTCTCGCATCGCCGTTTCATAGCAATATGCCATTGGTCCGCTATGATAGGATGTCCGGCTGCCGCCATTACCAGCGATGGCCTGTAGGTCATAACGGTCCACTGGTCTACGACCGTGACCGTTATCTCATGTTGGGAGAAGAGCTTATTGATCCAATAAGATACGGCCGAGCCGGCAAAACGCGCACCGAGAATCACCACCTTATGCATGGCGTGAGTCTACCGCTTGTGGTTGCAGCAGAGTCACCTGGCGCTGAAGGCTAGAAATGAGACGTTGATATTCATCGATCAAAGCGGTCAATTGGACGGCCAGGCGTCCTTGGGAGGGAGGCTGCGCGGCGGGAATTCCCAATAGTCCGGCGGCTTGATTGGTTCGCGCATAGAGCACGCTCCGGTCGAGGTCCCCAAGGTCCTCGAGTCCTAAGGATTGCAGGATGACGCGCATATTCTTGGCAGTCGCATCGAACCACCGAGAACCCTGTAGCGCCATCTGTCCAATGTCGAGAGACGCTTCATTTTCTTGGTTCACCGCCCAGGGCAGGTGGGGACCAATATTGACGGCGTTGGCACCTAATGCCAACAGCTTGACAATGTCGGCTGCACTTACGATGCCGCCTGAGGCGATAAGGCTAATGTGGGACATGGCGTGCTGATCGATCCAGTCGCGGGCTCGTTTGATAGCGATGGCAGTGGGGATGCCAAACTGGTCAGACAGGTCTGAATTGCGTTGAGCCTCTGAGCCAGTGACCGTAATGAAATCGGGCGCCCATTGGATTACTGCTGCGAGATCAGTTTCCAAATGCTGGCTGGCCAGGATCTTTACGCCCACGGGAATGTCCGGATTCCCTCGGCGCAACTGGGACAACAACTGTGGCAGGGAAGAGGCACCCAGGCCAATAGGGCGTTGATGGGCTGACCAGCGTTTCACACGGAGCGGCAGTCGCTTGTGATTTTTCGCTGGCGTAGTCTTACGACTTTTTTGACCTAGGGAGACCTCGGCCATGTCCGCCAGTTGAATCATTTCTCGGCTGGGTCCAGGCTGTCCGAGGTGCCATTGCAGGATCCAGTGTTCGGCATAGGCTCGCTGTGCTGGAAGGTAGGGGCCTGGCCCCGAAACGACGGCGGACCCTGCAACGCTGGAGATTTGAGCCAAAGCGAGTTTGGCGTCGATAGGAGATCCCATGCTATGGTAGGGCGCAATAAGCAGTGCAGGTAAGCTAAGGGCCAGCGGACGGCGAGCGCGTGATCCGATAATGGTGGACAGAGAAATCTCCTGAATCTGAGGAGCGGCTTTGGGATGGAGCGTTGCGGGATCAAAAGCCACTTGGTCGAGCAATGTCCGCCATGGCACTAAGGAGTTGATGGGTTTTAAATGGGTTCTGGATTCGGTTTGCCATGGGGCGACGTGTACTGTAACCAAAAGATCGTTTAAATTGATCCGAGACCATGACACCGCGAGGCGCTTCATGTTTGGGATGAGAAATCGTGTTGCCAAAAGTAAAGTGGTGAGGGCCGTTACCAAGCCTGTGATGGCGCCAACTGCCAAAGCCTCTAAAAGCGACACGTCCGCATTCCCCCATTGCATCAACACACCATAGGGTTTGCCCAATTTACCCAGTTTATGCAATGTCGGCCTTCTTGCACAATTGGCCCGGTCGCTCTCTGGGATGGAGCGACCGGTTATTTCCTAAGGATTCAGCTTGGACATGGAAATGCCCCACTGCTTAAACAACGGGGTGTGCACGAACGCATAGGCCAAGGCAGACTTGGCCAGTGGCCACTTACGTCCTACACGCAGGTCTTGGTGTTGTTTGGACCATAAAGAGCGCCGCACGAATAAGCCCTGGCCTTTGCCGAGATCCAGCACACAACTCATTTCGTGGTCATATTCTTGTCGTGGCGCGGAGGAGTCGTTAAGTTCCAATGCGAGATTGTGCGCAGCCACTTCCGATTGCAACATGGCGGTATGCGCTTGTTTTGGTCCCTCAAAGGCGACCGCGCTGCCTGTTACATAGACATCAGGATACTGGACGGAACGCATGTCTTTTTCCGTTTGAAGCCAACCGCGGCTTTCGGTTCCCGCGAGTCTGGATTGAGCGTCTTCGCCGCGAAATGGCGGGGTCACGACCGTGAGCACTGAAGGCAGAACTTGCCCGTCTTTTAAGATGACGCGATCAGCCTGCACCTCTTTCACTTGGACCGGACCAAACCGAGTAATCCCACGTTCGGAGAAAATCCTGGTGAGCACTTTGGTGGCCTCAGGTCCAGCGGGAGCCCAGAGCGAAGGTAGGGGATCGATGAACTGAATTTTGCCCTCCAGATGATGATGTCTCAACCAAGCTTCGAGTTCTAAGGCCACTTCGAAGGCAGGACCGCCAGTTTGCACAAACTGGGACCACCCCACTACAATCGGCCCGCCTTTAAAATGTTCTAGCGCAGATTTCAAAGCTAAGGCGCCGTCGACAGAGCAGACGTTGTAACCATATTGGTTAAGACCGGGGATCTCGTCGTAGTTGAGTTTTTCCCCTAACGCAACGATTAGCTTATCATACGTTAAGGAGCCATCGGAGGTGGCGATCATTTTGGAATCGGGATCGATGGATTCAATGGTGGTGTGCACAAAGTCAATGCCGACCTTGCGATATATGGGCGCTAAATCGAAAGTAATCGATTGCGGCGACTTTTTTCCAAAAGCCACCAAAACCAAACTGGGACGGTAAATAAAGACCGGATCCCGAGAAATGACCGTAATGCGATGGTCGGTATTTTTCAATTGCTTCTTTAGTTGCAGGGCTGCTGTCAGTCCTCCAAATCCGCTTCCCGCAATCACTATATGAGCCACTGGATTGGTCCTCCTCATGCGATAAATTTGCATCTGCAATAAATATAACGCTAAGCAGCACGCGAGACATCGGCCAAATGGCGCAAACAACCTTAGTTCAAAAGGATATGGTGTCTTTACGGCTGATGCCGATAAGTTAAGCAAATGGGTGATTATCGGGTGAGTTTGATCGTCTAGGGCATAATGGGCAATGATCCGTGGCTCCAGACATAGCTGCGCTGAAAAGCGCGCTTAATCCAGGCGGGCCACAACCCATGATACAAAATATCGGTTGTGCCGCCGTAGAACATGTTGGTTATCGAAAAGAGCGAGTGGGAGTCGCCCGTTTCCAACATCCATACCAAGTATGGATGAAAAGGGGCTGGGAGCTTTCTGTGTTTTTGTTTGGCCAGCCAATGGTGGACTGCCACGCGTGACTGGACCATGGCTGAATGCCCCATCTTGGGCCAAGGATGGCTGGTGCCGTCGCCGACCGCATAGATGTTGGGATAACGGACGTGATTCATGTAATTGTTGGTGGGAATCCAACCGTAGCCATCGTCGAGCTTGGTATTGGTCAACCAGGAGGGGCCCTTCATGGGTGCAGTCCACACCGAACGGTCATAGGGAACGCGCTCTCCTTTGATAAAGATGTCATGATCGGTGACGCGTTCAAACTGGACGTTGGTATACACGGTAATATTGCGTTGCGCCATGAGCCGCGTTAGTTGTTGACGAACCCGTGGACTTGAGTTCTCGGCAAGCGAAGATCCTGCAGTCATTACACTAATTTGCGTTTTGGTGCGAAGCTGTTGCTTGACTAGCCATCGCTCGAATAAAAATGCGCTTTCCAGCAAGGGGCACTCGCAGCCTACAGAAATTTTGGGTTCCCATTGAGGAGACCCTATAATCGGCCCGGCGGCAAACACAAAGTGACCTTGGGACCAGCTTTGCCTTTGCCATGCGGTGTGACGGGCTTGATAGGCCTCGCAAACCCCGCCTCGGCGCGGACTAAGCCCAGCAATGCGATCCCAGCCTGGTTCGGTGCCGGTGGCCATAAAGAGGACATCATACGATATGGGGGGCAGGGTCGCAGTGTAAACTTTTTGCTGGTCTGGATCGATTTGGACAATGATGTCTTGTATTGGGGTAATGCGGAGCTTCTTCCAATGACTTGAAAGAGGCATCGTGACTTTTTTGGCAACATTTAAACCCGGTTGGTCCATAGCGTGAACCAATCCGGGTCGATACACCGCATCCTGCCAGCGATCCACCACGGTGATATCCAATTCCTCAGCGGGATAAAGGCGGCGCAGCCAACTGGTAATCGCCAGGCCACCAAAGCGGGCTCCCAAAACTACGGCATGCGTTTTCATCAATCGGCCCTCCCCCTAACCTTGGTATGGTCGTTTGGGAATGCGATTATACGCACGGGATTAGAGGGCGAACAAATTTTTGGGCATCCGTAGGTGTGTTGCGAAGACGCACGGCTTGGGCCAGGCATGAGCGTGACCGCAAAAGGCTCCGTCAGACGAGACCAGGTGGATGCTCGGGAGTTGAACGTCAGTGGGCCTCGGACGAGGGTGACGAAAAGATAAAGACGTCATCAAAACCGGGGTCCTAAAAGTGCCGCGGGGGATCAGTGGAGTGTAGACCCCGGAAGTCCGCGAAGGGACGGGCAAAGTCCAGGAGATCCTGGTCGGTCTGCCGTCGACTCCTTCTCAGTGCGTAACTGGCTTGCTCCATCCGTCGTTATTCAAGAGAGGGGATCATACGGCTTCAGAGGATAAGGTGACATCATGATGAGACAACATTTTTTAATCGGTGTGGGCGTGGCTCTCGGCATGCTCGGGCTAGCGGGGTGTGGGGCCAATCATCTGGCAACCCCGCCGTCCCTGCAGACCCACTCCTCCGTTTCCCAGTCCATCGAGACGCATAACCACTCTGGACGCACCACGGTCCAACCATTTGCTGGCACCGCATACTTTGTCCCTCACCTTTCCACGTCCTTGCCAGCCCCCTATCAGAAGGCGCAGATTCTTTATGGGTGGGTAGGGCATCTTCGCGGCAAACCGTTCACCCTGGCCATGTGGAATGCGGGCTTCGCTCAAGGATTTACCCTGTTCTACGACCATAAAGTCATCTCGAAAACTCCGGGTGTCACTGACATCTTTTGTTTTACTGGGAACTGGTTCTTGTGGCAAGACGGGGCGATGGCGGAAGGGGGCGCGATGAATATGGTGACCGGACAAGTGCTAAATCCTAATTTCTCGGCTCGACAAGGACATAAATGGAAACAACTCTGCCCGGTGTCCCCTCAAAGCGTCACCTATGTGCTGGGATTGCCGCAGCATTATTCGTTTCACTGACTGCATGCTGCGCCATGCCGCCACCGAGAGACAAGACGGCAATGGCGCCGGGGCGATAGCGGCCGTGCTCCATACTGTCCGTGCGAACGCGTTGCCCCTCACGACCCGTTGTTTCACATTGCCGCCCTTAGCTGGCGCAGCACAAAACTTACTTCCCATTGCCATGCATTTTCTCCGACATACTCTGAGTCCACCATCGAATCGGCAAACCTAAATATTGTTGCCGGTGAAGAGTTGATGGCAGGGGATTGCGCAGAAATATTTAGCCCCGTGCATCCCGATATAGTGGCCTGGCAGCAGCTATTCCCCTATCAGGTGCCATGGAGTTGGAAACCGCGGTGGATGCGCCGGGGCACATCTTGTGGGACAAAAGCGTCTTGGATCGGTGGGACGTGGCAATGTGCTGTTTCAAGCCACACTCCTGTTAGAGTAGCATGTAGAAGAACTGGCTCACTTGAGGATAGGATCCTACAGTAGCCAAATACGTGATTATTGTTACAATCAATATTGACATTACCTGGAGGGCAGAGTCATGAAAGTGTCATCTCGCAGCGCAGTTAAAACCGCGGAGACAATGGTCAAGAGACTTAAGCCGGGAAACCAATTGTCGATTGTTAACTTTAAGAAAGACCGCAGTGTTCGTGTTGTTCGCGATTCCGATGGCGGGCTACTAGTGGTAGAGGATGGGTTTCGCCAGGTATCGCAAAAGACAGACGACATGGCGGTAGGCAATATCCTCAAAGAAGCCATCCATTATGAATTCCCCCGCAGCCATGAATTGGGGTTTTCTGTGAAACACGTACCCAATTAGGGTAAAAATATGGGAATACCCTGCTGCAAATGCTTTGATCTACTTTGCCTGGCTAAACTTGCTTGCCAATTGGCACTCTCGTGGTATCCGAGGACTCCGCGCCATTGATGCAGTGGATGGTGAAAACCACCGCGCATCATACTCTTTATTGAGAGTGATCCAAATCTGTCCATTGGAACGTCTTTAATCATAGACGAACTAAGGGGGGCAGGTGTCTGTGTCAGCACCCGAATTATTGGTGAATGATTTATCTTATGGTATCGGCAAGAAAACTATTCTCAAGCATATCAACCTCTGCCTCAGTGGAGGCATTTTTGGCTTATTAGGTGCTAACGGGGCGGGAAAATCCACCTTGTTGAAGATTATGGCGACGGTTATGCAACCGACACACGGTGAAATACGGGTTGACCAGTGGCAGCGGCCCCATGATGATCGCCAGATCCGCCGCATGTTGGGCTATGTGCCACAACAGTATGGTTTGTTAGAACATCTTACGATTCAGGAGTACCTGCATTATGCGGCTATTATGAAAGGCACTGTCCACAATCCGGGTGTAGTCCGGCAGGTCAGTGCCTGGATGGGATTGGGAGAGTGGTTTAATACGCGGATTGCCCAACTCTCCGGAGGAACCAAGCAGAGGGTGGGCATTGCCCAGGCGCTTTTGGGCACACCGCCCCTTTTGATTTTGGATGAGCCGACTGCAGGATTGGATCCTGGTGAGCGTGTGCATTTAAAAAACCTCTTGCAGCAGTGGTCGTCTACCACCACCATCGTGTTGTCCACCCATATTGTGTCCGATATCGAAGGACTCGCCGATACCGTGGGAATCTTGGATCATGGGCAGTTGTTGGCAGAAGGCTCAGTGCCTTCCATTGTCCGTAAAGCTGATGGCTTAGTGTTTCAGCGGAGTTTTTCCCTTGCGGACTGGGAGCAAGAAGCCGATCGATGGATGATTCGCCCCAATGCCATGCGATCGGTTAAGCGTGTTGTGGTGCGGATTGCATCATCTGGTAAAACCGTTACGGTACGCTACTTAACAAGGGATCCCGACGAGCACTCTGCCATGGCATCCCCGGATCTCGAAGATGGATACCTGGCATTGGTGAATTTTCCAGAACTGAGGGATACCGATGCAACGTTTGCAGAGTGAATGGGCAAGAATCCCCAAAACCGCTTTATTGATAATCACTGGAGTAGTGATTCTATTAGCCATTGTGGCCATTATCAGCAAAGGCCAATTGCCGGTTCCTTATCCTAGTGCGCTAGATTCCCGGCACTATTGGATGACGGCATCGGGATGGTATTTTGCCAATTTGTTGGGGTTGCTCGTGCCGCTATTGTCTTCACTGCCCGTGCTGGTCATGGAATCGGATGTTCTAGCTTCCCGCCGTGTTCTTTATTTAACTTACCCCATTTCGAGCTTGGGGCTTTTCCTATTGCGAATCGCTTCATGCTTAAGCTTTTCTGTGGGTTGGATCCTATTGGTAGAGATCATCGCGAGGATCATGGGGTATTCATTTCATGCAGGGAGCGATGTGCTGTTAGTGATTCCTGACGTCCTATTCATCACCTTTGCGGTTTTGGCAGCGATAGAATGGACGACGGATTTATGGGCGGGATTGGTCGTCCTTGTTCTTGTGGCGGGCGTTGGGCTTGGGGTCCGCAATTTGCCCTTTCCCCATCCCCGTCGGGACGAACTGGTGCTGTTTGCCGCTCGTGATCAAATGTGGTCTTGGCCGCTGCTAGAAAACCGGATCGTGGTCGCTCTTGCGTCCGTGTTGATAGCGGGTCTCGCAGTATGGGGATTTCATTGGCATCGTCGAAAGGGGAGCTACCAATGACCATGGGTGGGCAAGTATGGGCTGAGACACAAGTATTGTGGCGATACCAATGGCGCAGCAGATCTTGGTGGATTTGGCTGGTCGCCGCGGGAGTTTGGCCTCTGGGTTATGTGGTTTTCCTAGGCGGGCAGGGCACTGCGCCGTTGATTTTATGTCTAAATCTGACCGTGCTGCCCATCGCACCGCTACTCTATGTGCTCTTAGGCACCCGTCTTTCGGAAATTGAACGGGGTGGCCGTGCACGTTGGATTAGCGGCGCCTGGCCTGTCCGTCCGTGGGTGCGTGCCGCAGGTCAAGTGGTGGTGTTGCTGGTCATCGGTCTAAGCGGGGCCGTCCTCACTTTTTTGTGCACGTTATGGCACGTGGACGCCGGGTTTTGGACCAGCAGTTCTTGGCTCCTTTACACCGCACGAGATGGAATGGGCATATTGTTTTTGGGCAATCTTCTCATGCTCTCTTTTGGATATCTTTGGGGGCAGTGGCTGTTTAGTATTTGGAAAAGCGTTATTGCGTTGCTGATCCCGATATTGGCAGGCGTGGCCACCGTGGCCATCGGTTCCACTACCTGGTGGCACAGCGGATGGGCTCCGCTGTTCCAAATTAGCCCCTTTAGTTGGCTTACGGACACCGTGTCCCCGGTGTGGGGATTTGGGCCTTTTGAGAGGGATTTGGGCCTGATTGCGGGGTGGGTCATTCTTCTAACTTTCGCCTGGTGGGTGGCCATCTGGGCTGGCATTAGTCGAACCGGGCTGAGCAAAACCTGGGCGGGATTTGTGGTCTTGGCTATGATTGGTATTTCTCTTCCGCTCGGCTATGGGTTGTGGCAAGAGACTCAAGGAATCACGCAAAATCAAGTCGTTTTCTGGGCTCACCATGGACCAAGAGAACCTGTGGCGATTACCGCATCACACATTTCGCTTAGTCTGGAACACAGTTCGTGGATTAGCGGCCAAAGTGTGCTGGTGATCACCACCGGCCGGGCGTTGTCCCGCATTCCGCTCTTTTTAAACCCCGAATTTCACATCACGGGAGTTGAGATAGGTCGCCAGTCGGTCTCATGGCATCCGGCCCGGCAGCATGGATGGATGTGGGTAGATCACCCCATTCGCCAGGGTCAGACCGTGAAAGTGAGCCTGGCTTGGAGCGGCCGTTTAATATTATGGGGTGAATATAATAGTACTGTCAGCGCGTTTGCCTCTCCTGGAGGAGCGTTGTTGTCTGCGGCGACCTGGTACCCTCTTACCTCAACCCAAGGCAACGAGATCTGGCAAGTCCATATTCGGGCGCCGAAAGGTCTGCTCGCAGTCAGTGGCTATGGCAGTTTGAACGGCTCCGGATCATTGACCGGGTATGGGCAGGGGATGAACCTGGTACTTGGACACTTGGCACCGATACCATTTTCCGGTGCAGTTATCTATGCCGCAGGGGATGAAACGGGTCAAGTCCTGCAAGCATTGCACGGGGCCACGGCTCTTAAACGGTTGATGCGGGATCTAGGTCCGCCGTATCCCGGAGCGCTGGTATGGAATAGCGCGATGGAGTGGGAACCGCCGTTTGTGTCTCTTTCCCGGGCGGCATGGCCTCATGCCAACCTCGACTCCCCTTATCCGGCAGCTCCAGGGATGGGCACCGCTTTGGGAAATAACACGGTGAATCAGCCGGTGCTCCAGCTGGCCAGCGGGCTATCTCGACGCCTGCTCAATCTTTGGCTTACCGGGGGAAAAAGCTTGGTGAGAGAGGGATCCGTGACTCGTCATTTGGTGTCAGCCATGTTGGCACGCTATGGATTAGCGGACAACTATCGGTCGGGCCCCTTGATTGGGGCAGTGGGGAGTCTATCTCCGGCTGGTTTTCATTGGAGTGCCATACGTTTCAGACATTTGCTGCAACGGGGAACATTGACGCGAACTCAGATCGGCCAAGTCCTCGAACAGGCTCGGATGCGGTATCCTTAAACTGATGCATAAGGAGGGCGAATGGTGTCACCCACGGATGAAGAACTCTGCCGCCAAGTGACCGAAGGCCACCGACAAGCACTGGGCCCTCTGTTTGAACGGTATGCTGAACCTCTGGCTCGTCTGATAAGGATGTCGGGAAGTCCGTCTGAGATGGTGGAAGACCTGGTGCAAGAGACCTTTCTCAAGGCATGGAAAGCACTCGAGCGCGGCCAGCAACCCCGGCGGTTCGCAACCTGGATTCGGCAGATAGCGCTCAACAATTTAGCGGATTATTGGCGAAAGCCCCAAAGTCGCCATCGTGAGTTGCTTGATGAATCGCTTGCCGAGCTTGGGACAATTGACAGCAATATCGACGATCGAATTCTCCTCGAGCAATTGTTAGCAAGTTTACCCAGCGATCTGCGGCACATTGTGGTATTGCACTTTTACCAAGATCTTTCTTTGGCGGACATCAGTGAGGTGATGGACATACCCTTAGGTACGGTGAAATCGCGGCTGGCCCGAGCGTATCGTTTGATGCAAGGTGCGTTGGCATCATGGGAAGAAGGAGAGGGTTATCATGTCCGACAAAGGCAAGGAATATGAGAACTGGCATAGAGAGTGGGCCGATGAGAACCAGGATGACGATCCCAGGCTTTGGCAAGTGCTCAATGCCGGCCGTGATAATACTCCTTTGTTGAGTGCCCAGGCAGTAATGCACATGCGACGTGAACTTACAGGTCCGTCATGGTGGGTGCGAGACAGCAATGTGCTTCGCTACTCCTATGCCCTATATCCATGGAAAGCACTTATAACCATAGGTTTTGCGATGATTATGGCTTTTTTCCTTAATGGCTCGGTCGTGATTACCGAGTTGTCCCGAGCCCATGTGGCACTGGTGGGTCTTGTGGCACCTTGGATCGGGGTGGGGGCGAGTTTTGTGATGATGGGGTGGACTAGCACGGCGTGGCGCCGCATAGAGGCGGTGGCGCCCATAAATTGCCATCGCCGTGTTTTGGCCGAGTGGGGCATGTTGTCGGCCGTGGTTTTAATGATGGCTACCGTAATGATGTGGGTTTTCCCCGCTCGTGGGCTAGACAGGACCACGATGATGGCTGTCTGGATAGGACCCTACCTGCTGGCGTCAGCCTTAATGATCCGAATCTCCCTGCGATGGGGTGTTGGGTGGGGTCTGGCAATAAATGGCGCGATATGGGGATTGCAATCGGTGTGGGGTATTTATAGGCTGATGGACACAATGCCTCACGGCTGGCAGGGCGCCCTCTGGTATGCCACGGTTATAGGCCCTGGGATACTCCGTCAAGCGCAATGGGGTGCGGCTGTCTTAGCTGTGGTGATTGTGGGACTGTCAAAGAGGACCTATGGAAATCGCGCTGGTTAAGGCACGAGGGTTAGGCATTGGGCATCCGGTGTCTTGTCGTTTGAATCCGGGAGTCACTTGGCTCTCGGGATCGAATGCCATGGGATTGGTCACAATGCTCAAATGGTGGTCCCTATCCAGGGTTCCTGCACACGGCACATTATTCGTCAACGGCCAAAAATGGCAAGACCTGACACTCCGGCGCCAAGCGCATTACAAACGAAAAATCGGATTCAAGCCGCGGGTTGATACATTGCCCGAACACATTCGGGTAAACCGGGCGCTAGCGTATTGGGCGGCACTATGGGAACTCGATGATCCGGCCATCGCGGCCAAGAATGCCATGGCGGATTGGGGGCTGGACCTGATAGCTGAGCGGCGCTTAGGCACTTTGTCAGTGGGTGAGCAGCAAAGGCTGCTGCTGGCGGGCAGCTCTCTGATGGACCCCGAGGTGTGGATATTGGAGGAACCGTGGAATGGCCTAGACACCGAGGCACGTGTCCTGTTAATGGACCGAATAATGCGCATGGCACCTGGCGCATCTGTGGTGGTATCTGATGTAGCCTGGCCAGAAGATTTGCTTGAGTGGGATTGCCATGGCGACGTCACCAGCGATGAGCTGATCTGGGTACATCGATGAACAGGAATTCCTTTTAATATGTTTTGCAGGAAATGGGCGCTTTGTCGCGAATTTCTCTCATAAAAAGATGGTGTGATGTCGAAAGGAAGCAAAAATGCCAATCTATAATAAGCTGGTGCGTGATAAGATCCCGGAAATTATTGCCCAAAGCGGAAAGGCGTGTCGGGTTCGTTCCCTAAGCCCAGATGAAATTGGGCCCATGCTTCGAGCAAAGCTGCAAGAAGAACTAGCCGAATACTTAGGGGCGCTCACTGATGCAGAGGCGACCGAAGAATTAGCTGATGTATTGGAAGTCATTTTTGCGTTAGGCACTGTGCATGGGGTGGGACCTGAGCGACTTCTGGCCTTGCAGCAAGAAAAACGCGATGCCCGCGGTGGCTTTGCCGAAGGACTCTTTCTTATTGATGTCGATGACTGATCCGAAGTTAGTGACCCATAACTTAGTTCAGGTGTTGCAAGCGCAGTTGACCCAGTCCCAGGCGGTGTATTGGCTGGTGGCGTTTACCATGGCTTCGGGAGTGGAGTTATTGTTGCCTCAACTGAAAACGGCTATGGAACACGGCACCGATGTGAAAATTTTAACCGGTGACTATCTTTATGTTACCGAACCTGAAGCCTTGGCTTTGTTATTAGAAGAAATACCCAAGGCTGAAATTCGCTTGTGGATGAGCCAAGGTCAGTCATTCCATGCCAAGTCATACCTGTTTGAACATCAAGTGGGCGATCATACCAGTATTGTAGGTTCCTCCAACTGGTCGCGATCAGCGCTAACCGGGGGCGTGGAATGGAATCTCATGGTGCGAGGCAGCGATCTGGACAGTATAAATCGATTCATGCATATGTTCTATGCTGATCGCACGGTGCCGCTCAATAGCTTGACGCTAGCCCGATATCGAGAGGAACGCCAGCATTTTCGAGCGAGCTCCCCCGATTTGATCAGGGAATGGACACGAGCAGAATCCGCCCGGGTAATGATCGACGGCCAGTGGGATGATCTACTCCCAGACGACGGACCCCACACTGTCAACGGCACAACGCCACTCACGCTCCGTCCGGTGCAGGTGGAAGCGTTGAAGGCCCTTGAGGCCACTCAAGTCGAAGGATATCAAAAAGCCTTGGTGGTATTGCCGACCGGGTTGGGAAAAACCTATCTTGCGGCATTCTTTGCAAAACAATTCCAACGCATTTTGTTTGTAGCCCATCGTGAGGAAATATTGAACCAAGCTCTGCGAAGCTTTCAACAGGTATTGCCCCAGCGTCGAATGACAAGGTATGGGGGAAAACCGGAAGATCTTCATACGGACGGTCTTTTTGCCTCTGTTTACACGTTGGCCGGTGCAGCTCATCGAAATCGCTTCAACCCATCAGATTTTGACCTGGTGATTATCGATGAATTTCACCATGCTGCCGCCAGTTCATACCAAAAAATCTTGCAACATTTCAATCCAAAATTTCTTTTGGGATTGACGGCTACACCTGATCGTACTGATGGGCGAGACATTTTTGGCTTGTGTGAGGGAAATTTGGCATACCAGCTGACCCTGCCCGAAGCTATCAATCATAAGTGGCTGGCTCCATTTTGGTACTACGGAGTTTATGACCCGATCGACTATACCGCAGTACGTTGGCGGCAAACCCACTATGATGACGAAGAACTGCTTCGAATGCAGACACAATCCAGTCATGCTGAAGTGGTTTACCGAGCATGGCAAACGCATCATGTGACCCGGACTTTGGGATTTTGCAGTTCCGTGCGGCATGCGCAATTTTTGTCGGAGATATTTCACCAAAAGGGCATCAGAAGTGCCTGGGTGGACGGAGAATCTGGTATGGCAAGCCGTCGTCAGATCATTCGGGATTTGGAGCAAGGAGAACTGGATATTGTCTTTAGTGTCGATCTATTTAATGAGGGCATCGATATTCCAGTGGTCGATACCATTTTGTTGGTGCGCCCAACCCAATCTTCGATCATCTTTATTCAGCAACTCGGACGCGGACTTCGCTTGTCTTGGGGTAAAACCCATTGCGTGGTCATCGATCTTATTGGAAACTACCGGAACGCTGACACCAAGTTGGAATGGCTGGGAGTTGCCAGCCCTTGGGCGGCAGCAACTAATGCATTGACTGAAGTGAGAGCAAATTTGCCCCAAGCATGCCGAATGGATTTAGAACTCGAAGTGATTGACGTCTTAGTCCGCATGATTCGCCAACGCACTCCCAGAAAGACTTGGGTTCTTAACGCGTATCACCAATTGAAGACAGAATGGGGAAGGCGTCCCACCTATTTGGAGTTTCATTTGCATAGCGGTGTCGATTCCCGATTAGTCCGGCAAGAATTTGGATCATTTGTTGGGGTTTTGGAAGCAGCTGGGGATCTTTCTGTTCATGACCAAGAGGTATGGAGCCGATATCGCGAATGGATTTGGGAAGTGGAAAAAACTCCGATGGTAAAGAGCTACAAAATGGTGTTGCTCCAAGCAATGCTCAACCGGGGATCAAAGACGTGGTGGACATTGATCACCCCGACCGAGGCCGCGCCATATTTTCATCGCTATCTTACCAGCATGCAATATCGCAAACGGATAGATTTCTCAGACAAAACCACGAGAGAGCTGTGGGATTACCGGGAATCCAAAATGGCCAGCCTGATACGGCGAATGCCCATGAGCCAATGGAGTTCGAACAGTGCCGGGTGGGTGACTTTGGATCCCGAAGGATTTCAAGTGCAGTTGACTGCTGGTGACGATAGGGTGCTAACAACACTTTATGAATGGACGCAGGAAATAGCTGAGTATCGATTGCATTGGTATTTTGAGCGTAAGGAACGGTCAAGGGGAAGTTTGGCATAGGATAGGTGGGATGCATCCGCCCGTTGCCCAGGGGTTACTTATCAAGACAAGGTCTCCCACCTGACATTCAAGAACCTTCATTGATCATCGCATGAAATGAAATAACTCATTCCCACAGAACGAGTACGAAGCTACTTATAGGGTGGTTAGGCTATGCGGTCCTGATAGTCCAGAACGAAAGACCCTGTGACTTTGCGAGCCCGGTTTGTGCACGGCGGAACATCTTAAATTCTGGTAATAATATAACGCGAATGAAGTGCGACAAGTGACACCCGTGGCAAGAAAGCTAATCTTTACAGACAAGATGAAACCGATTGAATTAGTTTTGGCCTGTCCTAAAACCTACATCCTAAGTCACGACGATCCTAACAAACGGCAACTCTTATTTCTTAAACCGGTGACGGCTTCTCATTTATCGTGGCCGCTTACCCCCGGTTTGGGAAATATATCCCGCTCTATGGGTAACGATTAGGTCGCGAAACAGGGACCAAGGCATGCAATGCGTTCGGGGATCTCCACCGCGTTTATGCGGGAACAACTGAACGCGTTTCATAGACGCAACATCTATCACACCATCATTTCAACAGAATATCGCTGAGAGAATACCGTGCTCTCAGCACCCAGGGTTAATCACGGAATACGGATATCAAAACTTTTTTTTGCCATAGGGGTGATTACCGAGGGGGAGTTTTGTTCGTTCTACCTAAAAGAACAACGCGACGTGAAAGGGGAACAGGTTTGATGAATTTTGGAGAACCTCTGTCACTGGATGACGCTCGATTGACCCGCACACATGCATTTTGGCTCTTGTTGGCTGCCTTAGCCTGGCTGATTGAAGCTTACGATATTGGACTGATGGGGGTGGTGTTGGTGCCCCTGCGCCATTTATGGCATCTTACGGCATCCGATACCGGTCTTTTGGTTGCGGCCTCTACGGTGGGCATTGTGCTAGGCGTCATTCCCGCGGGCTATCTAATTGATCGATATGGTCGGAAACATTTGTTAGTGGGTTCTTTGCTTTTTTATACCGTAGTTTCGGTGCTGACGGGATGGGCAGGATCATGGCAAGACGTTGCCATATTGCGTCTGGTGGCTGGGATTGGGTTAGGCGCCATGTTTCCCATTCCATATACGCTGTTGGCGGAATTGAGTCCGAAAAATCGGCGGGGCATGGTGGCCGGCGCGCTGGATGCTTTTCTTTCCATCGGGTACTTCGCTGCACCTCTGTTGGCGGCTTGGCTAGTGCCTTCCTTAGGGATTGATGTAGGATGGCGGACCCTCTTTTTTGTTTCTGGGATTGGCTTGTTTTACGCGTTCATTCTATGGCGCTATTTGCCTGAATCGCCTCGATGGCTGTTGTCGCAGGGCAGAGTTGATGAGGCGAAGCGGATTCTCAAAGGGTTAAATCTTACGCTTGTGGTCACCGCTTTAGGAAATGACGAGGAGGCTCTAAAGCCCGACCGGACAGCACGGCTCTTTTCCGCACCTTATTTGAAGCGAACGGTGATGATGTGGATTGCGTTTCCCGCCATTCTCTTCATGTTCTACGCCATTATGAGCTACATGCCTTCGGTGTTGGTAAAAGAAGGATTCACTAGCCGTGATGCGTATCTGTTTTCCAGCTTGATTATGGCGGCCACCATCCCGGGAAAATTGCTGGAGGGCTGGCTCGTGGAACGTTGGGGGAGAAAAGCCTTGATCGTGGTATTTACGTTGACCGGTGGACTGGCGGCGCTGCTTTTTCCCCTGGTGCATGGCACATTCTCCATCGTGGCGATTGGCATTGCACTGGCCTTCTTTGGCATTTCGGTCGATCCGGCAATTAAAGTGTTTTCGGCAGAACAGTACCCGACCACCTTGCGGGGCAAAGGAGTGGCCTTTACCGAGGGAGTGGGCCGTCTTTTAGGCGGTGCCTTGGCTCCGTACATCATGGCTTTGGTATTGGCTGGCGCCGGTGTGGGACAAAGCTTTGACTTTGTGGCGGTGGTGGCCGGAGCGGGTGCTTTGGCGGTCGGCACTTTAGGACGGGAGACCAAAGGTGTGGCACTCGAAGAGCGGGCGCACCCGACGGTGATTGAAGCGACTGTCGGTTAGAGACGGACAATAAAATGGGGGAAGCAACATGAGTTGGATTGACAACCGTTTGCGTCAGTGCAGCCGAGAGACGCCTGATCGGTTATGGCTGGCAGAGGGACGGACAGCGATGCAACTGACATTTGGAGAAGCGGCCCAAATAGTAGACAGATATCGACAAATTTTTGGCGCCAAAGGGGTGGTACCGGGTCAAAGGGTGTTGCTGGCGGTGAAAAATCCCTTGCATTTTGCCTTGTTGTGGTTGGCCATACTGGATTGGGGCGCGGTGGCGGTCCCTTTGAGCGCTCAATCGCCAGTGCCGGAATGGGAGCGAACCATTGATCAACTTGAGATTTCATGGTGTGTGTGCGACCAAATGCCGTCGGATTGGAGCCAATTTTTCTCCTCCACAGAGGGACCTGGACAACTATGTTGGGCCGGCCCTTTTCGAAAACAGGCAAATCTCTATCCCACCGGAGGCGTGGTGCTCTTTACCTCGGGCTCTACGGGTGAGCCAAAACCGGTGGGACTGCCGCTCAAGTCGTTATGGAGCGCCGCTCTTGACGTAGCTTTTAGCCATCAGTTGCAAAGTTCTGACCGCGGATATTGCCCGTTGCCGCTATTTCACGTTAATGCGCAAGTGGTGGCACTGCTCAGTAGTCTTGCCGCTGGTTCCAGCCTGGTGCTGGATGGTCAGTTGGACCGTGAGCGATTTTGGCAGCAAATCGACGACTGGGAGATTACCTGGGCTAATTTAGTGCCGACGCTGCTCACCTTATTATTAAAAGATCAACAGCATCAGCCCACTCATCCCGAACGCATTCGATTTCTCAGAACCGCATCGGCTCCCCTGCCAGGGTCCGTGAAATCAGGGGCAGAAAAAACGTGGGGGATAGATATCGTGCAAAGCTACGGCATTTCCGAGGCGGCAGGCCCAGTCACGGTGAATACGGAGACACGCTTGAAACCCTATAGTGTGGGGCAGCCTCAGGGGGTAAAGGTGGCCTTATTGCCTAGCACCGGGGGCACGTGGGAAATTGGACTCCGGGGAGCCCGCGTGATTGACCCGGAGTGGGGCCCCAATGGATGGGCTAAAACACGATTTTACGAGGGATGGTATCGTACGGGCGACCTCGGCCATGCGGATCGCGATGGCGACTTTTATGTTGACGGGCGCATTAAGGAAGTCATCAATCGAGGGGGGGAAAAGGTGTTTCCCGCCGAGGTGGAATCCGTATTGCTGAGTCATCCAATGGTCAAAGAGTGCGCTGTGGTAGGGCGTCCCAATCCAGTGCTCGGAGAAGATGTGGTGGCCTATGTGGTGGCCGACAATCTTTCGGCTATCGAAACGGAATTGCGTGGTGTCGTGCAAGGGCAATTAAGTGCCTACAAGGCGCCCGTATCCTACATTGCGGTGGACCAGTTGCCCCGTAACGCTACCGGCAAATTGATGCGGCAACATTTGCAGCAAAGGAGTTCTCAATTGGCATGATTAGAGCAGCAGCTAACCCACGTCCCTTTGTGGCATCCTTGGATGTAGTACGGGCAGTCACCATCGTATCCGTAATTATGGTTCATAGCACCTGGTTTACTGCTAATGGAGGAGGATCGATTGGGGCCGGAGCCTTCCTTTCCATCTTGCACTTTACCCGCGAATCTTTTATGGCGCTTACCGGATTTGTGTTAACCTACAGTCTTTGGGAGCGCACGCCCAAATGGGGGAAATTTTGGATTAAGCGGTACCGCTTAATTGCTATTCCGTATATTCTCTGGAGCGCAGCCTACTTGACATTGACGATATCGGTGTGGCCTGTGGGCCCCTATATGGCACGCTTGCTCCAGGATTTGCCAACCGGGGCTGCTTGGTTTCATTTATACTATCTCTTGATTACAATGCAGTTTTACCTGTTGATGCCCGGATTCCTATGGGTAATTAGAAAGTGTCAGGATCACCCCGGCTGGCTTTTGGGATTGGCTGCGACGTTGGAAGTGATGCTTATGGCTTATGATCAATATGGACTGAGCAGCCATCCCGCGGGCATTAATGCCTACACGGGAACCGAAGTCTGGACTTATGGTCTCTATTTCATTGTGGGTGGCGTGATGGCGGCACACTGGACAGCCATATCCGAATGGCTTAACAGCCATGCTAAGTCGGTCGCGATTTATCTCGCCGTCAGTATTGCGTTAATGTTGACCGCCTATTTCGGGCAATTGCAGGGACAGGCCAGCCGCATTAATTTTGCCGATGCGGTGCTGCAGCCAGCCATGGTGCCAGAATCGTTGGCTGTCTTCATGGCCTTGGTTCGCGTGGGTTTGTGGTACCAAAAATATTGGCAGCGGCCAAAGGTGCCCTGGCACGCTCGCTTTGTCAAGCGCATCGCAGACGGTTCGTTTGGAATGTATCTCATGCATCCGATGATTTTAGCGGGCTGGCTGTGGGTGGTAAAATTTTTGGGCTGGAAACCTAATCACATTGTGTTGGATGCCGTGACGATTTCGCTCTTGGTGATCTCAAGCGTGTGGGTGACTGGATGGTTGGCCCGTACTCGATGGTCTCCCTGGCTTATCGGACGGTCGGCGATCCAAGCGAGGCCTCTTAGAGGGGCGGCTAGTCGTGACGAGAAGACATGGTTGCCATCTGAAGCTTAATTGAGGAATGAGTGGGATGTGGAATCGGAACCGATGGGAATGACCAACGATGCCTGGCGTCAGGACAATGAAACCAAGTTGCGCCAAATGGTGGAGCAAATGGGCCCACGTCTATATCGTTTCGCTTGGGCAATGTTGACCAATAAGGAGGCGGCCGATGATGTTGTGCAGGAATGTTTTGTCCGTTATTGGCGGCAATTGGATAAAGAGCCAGGGCGTAATCTAGGCCCCGGTTGGTTATTGCGCGTGACGGCGCGCCTGTGTTTGGATGAAGGACGCCGGTGGGGACGGCGTCAAGAAACTTTGGAACGCTTGAGCAGCCTGGGGCGGACAAACGCGCCATGTGATGACCCAGCAGTTGGAGCCGATCAGGAAATTTTTAGCTTGGTGATGCAATTAAAACCAAAAGACCGTTTGACCATGTTGTTGGTATACTACCAAGATTTGCCTCTGGCAGAAGCGGCTAGCATCTTAGGGACCACGGAGACGTTTTTGAAAACTAAACTCTCACGCATTCGCAAACGGCTAAAGAAAGAATGGGAGCGAGGACAATGAAGCCAGAAGACATTCAGCAGGCCTTGCACCGGAATTTAGACCGCATTCCGGTTCCGGACCGAGAATCGTGGATGGCACGCGCTATGGGTCCGGCTGACTCTAGACAGCGTGGGCGATGGAATAATCGACCGCGGTGGGTGGGATTGGCGCTCACCTCTGCCGCCGTGGTCGGGGGTCTCTGGTTGGGTAGCCAGTCGCATTCGCAAACCCACATTATGGGACCTCGCTTTATCGGGACGGCCAGCGTAGTGAATTTGGCGATGCCTTATCTGACCCAGCACAACGTCGATGCCATCCACGTACCTACCTTCCTGCCATTTACGGTAGCTACGTCCCTAAAGCCCCGTCCGGCCATGGTTCCCATTGTGAGAGCAGGAACGGGCACGCTTCCCAAATTATTGTCTTCTCCGTCATTGGACGGTCGACACGCCATTTATTGGATTGCCATTAGCAGTCAGGGCGCTTCGCTGCCTTTAGCAGAACAGATTAGCAATCAGAGCACGATTGCCCGACTCATCGCCGAACAAAAACCGTGGGTGGTGATGGTAGCCAGCCATGGCAAATTGTTCGACGGCGGCACCAACCTAAAGCAGGGCTTGTTCCGCGGCCGATATTGGACTGCGGCCGACTTAGGATGGATCAATCAGGTGTCCAATGCGCAAGCTATCAGTTGGGCTCAGGGTACCGTAACCTATACCATTGTGGTGACCGACCAAAGTGTGACGTCAGACGAATTGGTGTGGTTGGCGCGTACGATGGCTAGTACTACACTGCACCGCCCCGAGGCGTTTGCCTTGGTCTATCGGTCTTTGGTGGAGCCCCGGCATGGCAAGGCTCAGTTGGATACCTGGGTGGTGTCTGCCACTCCTTACCACGCGGAGGACAAAATGGGATATCACACGCACCTGTCCGAATCGCATGTGCTACTGACTCCAGATATGCTGAAAAGAGATCATCATCCGCTATTGGTAGTGTTGCCTAAACCGAAAATTACCGCACGCATCCCGGTTCTGCTGCCTGACGATTGGCCCATTTTTGGTAGCCGATTCTATGCGGGTGTCTCTTATCAATTCAATCCAGGCGGCTATCATGTGTCATGGTTTAAGACGATGGCCACGGTGTCGCTCCCTTACAACGCTCCTCCTAGTGCGGAACCGTTTTTGACAGTGACTGCGGGAGACTTGGTCACCACAATGCTGGCGCCGACCACTCATCCCGCCATAAGCTTAGCGTCCTACCGGGACTTGGTGCAGAGCAGCACCTTAAACACCCCGATTGCCGATTGGGTTCAATTAGGGTCCAAGACTTTATGGATTTCTACTCAACTGCTCGCAACAGGTCCTGTTGCGACGGTAGAATTCAGCTATCAGGGCTCGCTGTACCAGGTCGCGTCTCCGTCTTTATGGCATGCTCTCTCAGCCACCGCGCAGATGTTGCGGTTAGATGTCAAAAATCTGTAGGGCAGACGCTCGAGCTGAACTGCCCTATTTAAATGTCTTGAAACTCGCTCCACACGCTTTTTTTGTCAACCAACATCATCGGTCAATGGGGCAAGTGTCTTCTTTTGGGGATATGTGACGATGGCAAGACCGCTCATTGATTCAAGGGATTGGCCAGTTTTCTCGGCGGTTCAGCACTGTTGCCTTCATTAATTCCTAGCGACTCATGTTCTCTTCCCCGAAAACACGGTACTAGGTGCAACTGTGCTGTTGTCGAACAGAGAGATCAGTCTGCGGGTTAGGACCTCACTCCACCGACGACAACACAATATTTTTAAGAGACCACGGTCTATTTTAGAATTGTATCTATCGCAACAACCGGAATTTCTGCGACTAGTGAACTTCTCCCCCGCGTGGCCATGCCGAGGTGGGGGTTTCTGGATGCGTTCCCAGAAATTCCTGGCTCGGCGACAGCTGCACGGGAGGCCGGGGGCGTCTCGTGTGCCGCCCCGGCGCTGTTGTTTTAAGGACTTATGGTCCATCGATTGGGATAATAGAGGTCAGTGACTAAATTAAATGTGGATATTGTACCGTGGATGTTTTTCGCGTGCTCAGGAAATCCTGTGCCCACGTAACTGGATGAGGTCCACGGAAGCCAAATCACGGGAACTTCTTCGGCTGCATACGCCAAGTACGCATCCATGCCCTGCCGAATTTGGCTTGGTGTTCCCGTAAGGTTTGTCGTGGCATTAATCAGTTGGTCCATATGGGCATTGGCATATCCTCCGGCATTTGCTCCACCGCCGGAATTTAAAAGGCCGTCGCCCGAAGGGTAAAAATCGGGTTCATAGGTCCAGCCACCACCCCAAAATGCCATTTGCCACTTCGTCGGATCAGATTGACTGGCGGTACCGATGACATTAGCGAAGGGCTCCGCTTGCAAAGTCACTTGAATGCCCTCTTGGGCCCATGAATTCTTAATCAGTTCAACCATATTGGTCAGGGTAGGATCTCCTGACATGTAAATCATAGTAAAGTTTAGCGAAATGCCGTTTTGGCTTAACACTCCGTTTTTCAATTGCCACCCGTGTTTTTCGAGAAGGTGTTGACCCGCCGTAGGATTGTATGGGAAAAGTGGTGTGGCTAGGGCTGGGTCGTAAAATTGAGTAGGGGGTTCTGCCGGCACGGGAGAGTCTTCCGTCACTCCGTGGCCATGAAACAAGGTGTTGATTATCCCGGCTTGATCTATTCCCATTTCCAAGGCCTGCCGCACATAGGCATGGCTAAACGCCAGTCCAACGCCACCTGGGGCTTTGGGGCTGAGGTTGGGTGCCAAAAAGTTGAACCCTAAAATATAGGGTGTCGAAAGAACATCGTTGGTTAGCTGTGATTGCGAATCCCAAAGGTTAGAAGGCAAGTAACCCACATTAATAGTACCGGTTTTCAGGCCGAGAAATTCGCTCTGGGTTGAGGTCTGATATTGGAAGATAAGTTTTTGAATTGTGGCTTTGTGGCCGTCATAATGAGGATTCGCCTCAAAGACCCAATCAGTATTGGGTTTCATAGAGACAAATTTGTAAGGGCCATCGACTACCTCATATTGAGACGCCCCAGGAGAATTGGCCACCTGCAGTATTTGTTTCATGTCCAAGTTGAGATTGTTGGGATACTTGTCCCAAATTGCTGCAGGGACTGGACTAATTTGACCAAGGCCGTTCAAGATAAACCAATCTGGGTTTACAGGCTGTGAGAGGGTGACCTTTACGGTATCGGTACCTTCGGCCACGGCGCTTTGCCAATCTTGAGGCAATCCGCCGATACCGCTAAAGGCATAACTCCAGGGCAGGGATGTGGTGGCAGCCGATGCATATTTAAACAAGTTAAACGTAAATACGATATCTTGAGCGGTTACTTGGCTCCCATTGGACCAATGCCATTTTGGATTCAAATGAATGGTGTACACGCTGCCAGTACTGTTGACTGAGATCGAGGAAGCCAGCGAACGCTGGTAATCAACCGTATCATGACTGGTGATAAACAACAGCGGTTTGTACATCAGGGCATCGGTTTGGATATTGGTATTACTAGCGGCGCTGCTGCCAATTATCGGAAAGAACCAATTGGGAGAACTCTGCGGAGCTTCAGCAATCACCACCGTGCTCGGTGGTGAAGAAGCGGGGGTTATGGAGGACCCGCACCCACCTAGAGCAGATCCTAAGAGCAAGGAAGAGCCGAGGGCTAGTAGTTTCTTGTTCATTGGGTACACCTCCGCGTTTGAAATGGGGAACATGTGAGATCTTCGACGGGCTTTACATTATCCCTTCTGCCAAAATATTTTATTTGAGATTAATTTCGTAACCTTCCAGAGGCTGAGGAGAATCAGGACATGGTGTGCTTGCGGAGAAATTGGCCAGGGATCCGTTTTGTCATATTATGTGACGTAATCAGAAATTGAACTTTCGCATCTCTTAGGGGGGAACAGGTGAATGATGCAAAACCAAGTGGCCCTGGTAACCGGGGCGGGGCATGGGTTAGGACAAGCGATTGCGCTCGCCTTAGCTGAAGTGGGATGTCGCGTATTTGGGGGCGATTTGTCTTGGGACGAACTGCAGAGTACAAAAGATTTGGTTGAAAGAAGGAAAGGCTTCTTTCAACCGGCGGTGTTTGACGTATGCGATGCCCAAGCGTGGAATCAATGGATAGAGACAATTAAAAGCAGAGAATCCCGGTTGGAGATTTTAGTCAACAATGCCGGGGGGGTGGCGGGACAAACTCACCAAGATGTAGAATTTGTCGACGACAGACTTTGGGATAAAGTTATTAAAATTAATCTTTATGGCGCATTCTATGGAATTCGAGCGGTTGCCCCATTGATGAAAACTCAGCACTATGGACGGATTATCAACATCTCCTCGGGAGCTGGGCGCAGTCACAGCTTGACCGGTATTCAAGCCTATACGAGCGCCAAAGCAGGGCAGATTGGGCTGACTCGGCAGATGGCGGCCGAACTGGGTCCCTTTGGGATTACGGTGAACAATGTGGCACCGGGCTTTGTGCGCTCCAATCCGGCAACAGAAAAGCAATGGGAAGCGATGGGAGAGGAAGGGCAGAGAAAATTAGTCGAATCGATTCCGGTGCGAAGACTTGGCACTCCTATGGATATTGCCCACATGGTGCGGTTTTTAGCCAGCCCCGAAACGGGATACGTTACGGGACAGGTGATTAGTGTGGATGGCGGCCACTCAATGTTCTAAATATTTGCTAGCGCGGTTTGATCGATGGCAAAACCGCTTGTTCTCTATTCCCTGTCTGGAGAGGAAGACTTGGCTTCGTGCTCCGATATGGCCCGTGCAGAGTTGATTAATAGGTCTTTAAATTGTGCTGCGTGGTCAGGCAGTCGTCGGCCTGCCCGCCAGATGATGCCGATGTCTCGTGTGGTTTCCGGTGTAGGGATTACCAATTCAACACGATGATTTGAAATTTCCAACTGGACAGAGCGGTGAGGGATCAGCGCTACGCCAAATCCTGCGCGGACAAACCCGAGCAGCGCGTTGAAACTGGTGAGCTCAAAGACGATCTGGGGCTGAAATCCATTAGCTAATGCAATTTGAAACAAAACATCACGCAATCCATATCCGGGCTCCATGGTAATAAACGGGGTATGTACCAATTGATGCCACGGTAGAGGGCTTGCAAGATGTAGAGATGGACTGGCCACAATAACTAACCGCTCACGCCATAGCGTGGCCACGTTGACGGCGGGTTCGCTTATTGGAAGATCTAATATGGCCAAATGAAGCGCGCCGGTTAGCACCTGTTTCACTAGACCCTGGGTATGGGATTCCACCAATTTGATTGTGGGAGGGCTTGGGGTGCTGTCGACCAATTGTCTTAAAATGGCAGGCACATAGTCGTGCGCCAAGGTTGGCAACACGCCTACCCGCAGATCCGTTTCACGATGATGTCCAGTGCCTAATTCCTGTTCGGCGTCTTCCATGGCATGGACAATGCGCAAAGCATGAAAACGCAAGAGTTTACCGTCTTCAGTCAGTTCCACGCCGCTCGCCGTGCGGTGAAACAGGGGATGGCCCACTTGACGCTCGAGGCTTTGGATGCTTTGGGATAAGGCGGGTTGGCTCACATGCATGGCCTGGGCAGCTCGGGTCATGTTTCCAAAATCCGATATAGCGAGAAAATATTTTAGAGCGCGATATTCCATCGGTGACCTCCTCAATTCATTATAAGCCATCCTTATGATTGGTGATAAATATTTCGTCTTGGACAGGAAATCCCGCCATGCGCACAATGGTCTTAGAGGTGAATGGGCGTGGAGCTCCTATTGGAAAAGTTTATTATCGGCGGATTAGGAATTGTCGTGGTGACGATGGTAGCCCAAATGCTCGGAGGAAAGGTCGGGGGATTTCTGGCCGGATTTCCTGCGGTCTTTTTGATGGCGCTGACTGTGACAGCTTGGGGCCACGATTCTCGTGTGATCGATCCGCGCCTGACTAAGATGGTATGGGCGAGCGTTGGGGCACTGGCAGCGGATGTTTTGGTGGCTTGGGTGGCGCCCAAAATGTTGTCTCGCTGGCGTTTTCGATTGGCATATCCATCGCTGCTGACGATTTGGGCTGGCGTATCGGGAGTGGGCTATCTGATTCTGACAGGGTTTCATTGAGGAGGAGCATCTATGGCATCACGATCCATCACGTTATTTCTAGGACGATTCCTGGTAGGAGGCATGGTGGTAGCTGCCGTTAGTCTAATCGAAACGAGGGCACCGAGAATATCCGGCCTGTTGGCGGGATTTCCCGCCGTGTTTCTTACGGCATTGCTGTTTATCCATTGGTTTGGAGGAAAAAAAGAGGCGATGCGGTTTTCCTCGACGGCGTTATATGGAATGTTTGGCGGCGTTTTGACGGTGTTGACCGTAATCGTGGGATTGATGGCGCAGTGGCCTTGGCCGCTCGTAGTGGTTCTTGGTGGATTGAGCTATGTGGCGTTTGTGATGGTGATGGTATATAGAGAAAGACGGATGCATCCGCATCCGTCTTAAGGGTATCATCGAGAACCGACGGATTTGCTCAGGGGACTTTTGGAAGAAGCTCGATCGGGGCAATCGCCTTGCTGTGCCAGGTCATGGTGCGGCGAGGCTAATTTTTTAGCACAGGACTGCGGATAGTTCTTTAGAGCAGAACAGATATGTCCATCAGACCGCGGAAAGACGGATCTATTGGCTATGACGTGCGGCCATGGTCGGTACTTATGATATTAAGTGAAGGTAGTGGGACAGCCGCCCAACAAAGGTCCGTTAACAAAGTATGAAAGGATTCGTGGGGCGTTGGGGTTGAGGAGGAGAATACGATGTACAATCAAAATTCTGTGGGTGGATATTCGGTCGCAGATGGAGTAGACGGTCGTTTGATGGGCAAGACTTTAGGTTACTTGGTCCTGCTGCTAGCGATTGTGATGGTAGGCAGTGTCATTGGGGTGACGATGGGTTCATGGGGATTGTGGGGTGGGTTTATTCTCGCGATTGCTGGCACGATCATGGTGTCGCGGCGGATGCAAAGTGCCTCCAAGGCCCTGGGGTGGGGAATTTTGACCGCCATTGGGTTGGGCATGGTGATTTCATCGGTGCTGTGGTACGTCATTTTGTACCAGGGTCCGATGCTCATGACTACCATTGGAGCGCTGTTGCTGGCTCTTTTGCTTTCGGCAGCCGTCGTCGCTTGGGTTCCCTGGGATTTTAGCAAACTCGGACCAATCCTGTTTATTGGGTTAGTGATTCTAGTGATTTCTGGCCTGCTTTCCTTTATTCTTCCCAGCATGACAGGATTAGTGATGTCCAATGTGTACAACATCGCAGGGATAGTAATTTTCACCGGATATCTCATGGTGGATTTTTCGATTATGCGCTATCGTGGTCGCACATTTCCTTCAGATGGTTTAGCGGTGGTGTTGGCGGTGTCGCTGTTGGTTGACATCGTTAACCTGTTCTTGTTTCTGTTGCGATTAGGTCGACGATAGTCGGAGTGAGATGTAAATTTTGCAAGAGAATAATGCGCCTCATTGTATGATGAGACTGAACAAAAACGGTTGAGGGGAAGGGTGTTTGGGATGATGAATCGTGTTGCGGTTGCAGTAGATGGTTCGCCTGCCAGTTTGGCTGCGTTGAAATGCGCCATGGATCTGGTGAAAGCGGACGCTGCCCTGTTGTGTGTAGATGTCAAAGACATGATGTCTTTTGACCTCGAGTATGCGGCGGAGGCCTACGAGGGGGGAGGGGCTACGGATGACAGCATTAAGGAATGGGATAAGTTGGCCCGTCAAGTGGGAAAGCAAGTCAAGTCTATCGCGGATGAATATCACGTCGAGGTGGTCTGGCATATTCTCACGGTCGAACCCGGGCATGGCGGCGCAGCGCTAGCCTTTGTCGAGTATGCGAAAAAATGGGGTGCCGAAGTGTTGTTCGTTGGGCAGCACCATGGCTCGCGCCTGGTGGAGGACATGTTTGGAAGCTTTCCACGATGGGTCGCGACCCATAGTCATTTGCCGACGATGGTGGTGCCGCCCCCTGTTGAAGCAACAACCACAAAAGAACATGACCGCAAGTAATATCCCATTCCAAATCGATGGAGGTGGACGATGAACAATGACTTAAGGCGGCCGCCGGAGGCGGACCAGGTCAATCCTGAACAAGCACCCTCTGCAGAAGAAAAACTTCCGCCAGGGGCGCACCGCAGCCCTCCCCAGGGATATCCAACAGATCGCGATCTGTATGCTATCCCACAGTGGTACGCATTGCCGATAGATACCCCTGAGCATGCGAGAAATGCCGCTAGTAGGTTTTCGCAAATGGACATTTATGAGGTGTTGCCCCCAGAAGAACAACAGCGGGTTTGGCATCGGATTGCTGAAGCTGAGATCAAGTTTGGCATTAAACCTGGCGAACATGTCCTTCAGCGGGCGGGATTGCTCGAGAGGTGATGGGGTCACAAAGTCCCTGCATCAGGAAGTCCATTAATCTGGGTTTCGCTTGCCAACCGGGATGATGGACTTCCTTGGGTAATACAGCCTCGTTAGAGCCTAAAGGCGTGGGTTCCAGGCTAGCCATATTGTTTAACCGTGATGCGTAGAATTAAGCTTCCCGCCGCCGCCAAACGTTCAGCGGTGTTTTGGATGTGGCGGTATACTTCTCGCATTTTCATCAGGGTATGTATGTCCGATTCGTCGCCCAAGCCGACAATGGCATGGCGATACAGATCGGCCATCTGGTTTTGTATAGTGATGGCTTTCAGGGCGTGAGCTTGGGCGGATAACGGGGCATCCAGCAGAACTTTCACGGCCTCCAATAGTTCGACGGTACCTAGCTGCAGTTGTTGGGCCATGGCGCCAATTTGGGCATTCATCGAGATGTGGTACAGTTCTAACTCCCTTATGGTAATATCTCCGTAATTTATCATGTCTTCCATGATTTGCGACAGATCATTGATATCTTCTCGGTCAAACGGCGTAATAAAACTCTGATTGAGCAGTCCCAGGATGGTTATACGGTCATGATTGCCCAATTCTTCAACCTGATTTGATTCCAGAACCCACTGACTTTGCGCGGTAGACTCTGTACTTGCGCAATGCCGGGCGAATATCTCAGACATTTTTGCCACCAAGGAGGCCTCTTCCTCGAGTATGGTGATAAACTTGCGTGAAATTTTGGAGGCCCAAAATAAATCCTTCCAACTCATAGCACACTCCTAGAAAATTGACATAACGCCATGGCGGCCATCCCTAAAGCCATTGCTATGGGAATAGTTAATATCCAGACTCGCACAATATTTTTCACGGTTAACCAGTGTACGGCTGCAGGATTGAGGGTAGTCCCCATGCCAATTAGGGATGCATCGACAGTTTGGGTGGTGCTTATCGGCAAACCCGCCATGGCCGCTAAAGTTACCGTGAGACTGGCCGCGGTAAGCGCGCCGAATGCGTTAATGGATTTAATTCGCACCACACGATTGCCCACTGTGCGAGCGACTCGGCTTCCTCCCATAAGCAACCCTACACTCCATGCTAAAAGAGGAAGAACGATGTCAACCCAAGAAACCTGGTATCGTGTCTTATGATGCATCATTAGAAAGACGAGGGCGGTCAATCCGATAGCTTTTTCTTGATCATTGGCGCCGTAGGCCATGCCCTGCCATATGGCGATGAAATATTGGAGCCGGCGAATGTGCAGTGCTTGGGGCAAGGATAGTCGGGACAACACGGTCCACAAGATAAACGTGATGATAGAGGCGAAAACAAATCCGGCCGCTACTGAACCCAACAAACCGAGAAGTATTTTGAGAATTCCCGTCCAATGGATTAAACGACCTTGGCCGGCGGTGAACGCAGCGCCTGCCATGGCGCCTCCTAACGCTAGGGTAGTGCTAGTGGGCAGAGACAAGCGCCAGGTGACGATAAGCGTGACAATGGCACCCAATAGGGAGGCCGTGACTACTAAGGGTCCGGCAAGGGGAAAATTTACGATTTCGGTCGCGATAGTTCTGGAAACAGCCGTGCCAAAAAGTATTGGGCCTAGTCCAATGCTTAGAATCAAAAGGGGAATAACCAACGAAAGTTTTAGGCTTCTGGTGGCGGCGAACGTTGCCACCAGATTCCCCCCGTCGTTAAATCCTGATAATCCGGTGTACCCGATAACAAGCAGAAATATCACAGAATATAAGTTCATAAAACGTCCGATCCTATTCTTTAGGGTGTCATTTGCTATGGTATCAGTCTGTGTGGTAATGCAACAGCTTGAGATTGCCTATTTCTGTTCGGATGGGGCTCTGGGCGTTTTTTCAATCCTTTGCCGGGCTTGAATAGTGTCCTAACGGACCGATGGACCCTAAGGAGTTTGGGCCAAACGCCTGGTTAATGGGGGCTGTCGGGACCTGTCATGAAAGAGCAGTGAAATCCTATAATGAGGAAAATATGATATGCGATCACTCATTAACAGCCGGAACAATGGGCAGAGGGAGAAAGAAAATGCAGCAATTGGAATTTGACGTGGTGACCATTGGCGGTGGGCCCGGAGCGACGCCGGGTGCGCAATTCTTAGCGCAACATGGCAAAAAAGTAGCGATTATCGAACAAGGAGAGGGATTGGGAGGGACGTGCCTATTTGAGGGATGCATTCCCTCAAAGATTTATCTGGAAACGGCCAGCCGCTTGCGCAGCCTTTCCGATGACGGCCAATTTGGCATTGTAGGCGGGCGATATGACGGCGTTGACTTGGGAAAACTGGAGGCCCGCAAGCGCCAAATTTTGCAAACCCGGGTTAACGGCGCCCAACATGCGTGTGATGAGTTAGGAATCTCCATCATTCACGGGCAAGCCGATTTTGTGGATGCGCACCATGTGGTGGTCCATGCGGACCGTGAAGAAGACCGTATCGTCCAAGCGCAGTATATTATCGCGGCGCCTGGGTCATCTGTCCGCACATTGGCAGTGCCAGGCGCGGAGAGCGAGGGAATTTGGACCAGTGCCCAGGCTTTGCAGTTGCGTGAAATCCCATCCACGATGTGCATCATTGGGGGAGGATACATTGGCGTGGAGTTGGCGACCTTATATAGCGCCCTGGGCTCACGCGTTCATGTGCTGGAAATGGCCCCCCGGTTGTTGATGTCCGAGGACCCTCGAATTGTTGGCCATTTAGCGCAGCAATGGGCTCAGGAAGCGCATTCAATCACGGTTGAGACCGGTGTGCAGATTACCCGTATCGAGCGGACTTCTGGACAATGGACGGTGGTCTATGATTCAGCTGGGAACCTGGCGCGGCTGGCGGTTGATCAGGTGCTGGTGGCAGTAGGGCGAAAACCGAACACCGACGGTCTCTCTTGGGGCAAAGCGGGGCTGGCGCTAGGGCCAAGGGGTGAAGTGCCCGTCAATGCCGTAGAGCAAACTATCGTGCCCCATATTTATGCGCCCGGAGATGTTAACGGTCAGGTCATGTTAGCGCATGCGGCAACCCGCCAATCGTTAATTGCGGCACAACACATATTAGGGATTCCGACCTTGCCTACAGAGATGACGGTGCCCCATGTCATTTTCTCTCATCCGGAAATTGCTGCGGTCGGTGCGGATAGCAGAGCCTTGGTAGAACATACTGAGTGGAGATTGACTGAGTGGCCTTACCGTCAAGATGCCCGAGCGTTAATTGTTGGGGACTTAGGTGGTCATGCGCAAATGATTTGGGATGCGGCCACTCACCAAATAAAGGGACTGCAAATTATTGGTGCGGGCGCGGGGGAACTGATTGAGGAAGTTACTTATGTGATTACACATGGGCAAACCCTGGAATCGTTGGTGGAGACGATCCATCCGCATCCTACGCTTAACGAGATAGTTAGTGAATTGGCGGCCGCAGCGTTAGCCCCGGACAAATAAAACCGCTTAGGATGCAAGAGTAAGACATAAGTAAAGTAAGAAACGTTACCTCACTAGAGGGAGATCCTGGATGCGACGAAAGGCGATAGGACCCGTTCTGTTGTTGGCTATTGCGTCGGTGGACCAGCTGGCCATTACCATGTCCCAACAAGGACTGTCTATTTTAAGTGTTGCATTTAAAGAGTATAGCCACCTTGGAGTGGCACAAATGGGCATTCTGTTTTCTACTGTAGCTTTAGGGGCCGTCTTGGGAATGATTCCAGCCGGCCTGGCATTGGATCGATGGGGCTCAAAAACGGTGGCGTGGGCGTCTGGCGCCTCCATTTTAGTGGTGATGTGCGTGCTGGGTATTGTTTTGCCGCGCAACTTTTGGGCATTGGAATCACTTTTAGGCTTAGTGGGACTATTTTTGCCAGCACTATCACTGACCGGTATGACTGCGGTCAGCAACCGATTTGAAGGGACGGCGCAGGAAGGCACCGCCATTGGCATCCGGCAAGCGGCCACCCCATTAGGGGGAATATTGGCCGCGAGCCTGTTCCCGTGGTTGGTCCAAACCTGGTCTCTGTCCATCGTGCTGATTGTCATCGCCATCAACGCCGGCGGTTGGACTATGGCTTTTGGCTGGGTTTTGCATCCTAAGCCCCGACGACCAACAAGCGTTTCTAGTGGCGGAGAATTTCAAGGAGTGGCATCCTTGCTGGGCCAGTTGAAACTTCCGCTCCTAATCAGCTTTTTGTTGTCTCCAGGCCAATATACCCTGCTTACCTATGCACTGTTGGATCTGCATGACCGTTGGCATGTGAAGATGGATGTCGCAGGACCTGTGTTGGCATTGGCGCTATTTGGAGGATTTGTCACCCGGATTACCATGGGTAAATTGGCGGATCATGGATGGGACACTCCGCATTTGATGTCAGCTACTGCCCTTTTAGGGGTAGGATCTTTGGTGATTTGGTCGGTGTTGTCGCACCATGCGTCGTTTTATATCATTATGGCCATCTTTTTTGGCTTGGGTGCTGGCTTGGATGGATGGAATGCGTTGTTGACCACCTGGATCTCGCGCATAACCAACGCTCCCCAGCGCGGGATGGCTTTAGGATTAGCGGGCATGGCCGGGTTTGTGGGAATTGTTCTGTTCTTGCCGGTGTTTGGGTTCTTAGTGAAGACCTCCGCCTCGTACCGCCCTGCTTGGGTTCTGTTGGCAGCTATATATGTGGTGGGCATCGTGGTGATGATGAAGGCTAAGTCAGTGCGTCCAGCATCTTAGTAACTTGTTTGTTTGCACAGGTCAACGAAGAGACTGCAACAACCCCACTGTATGCCCGCCGATACGGTTGGGTTGTTGGCTCCTTTGTTGGAAATTGGCAAATATTTGCTGACAGGGGCCAAAGGCCCCTACAGAAAGGACCATTCAGACCATGTGCAGGGATCCGCTAACGTGGACAATATAAGGTGATCGGCAATTCGAGTTGCGGGGAGCTTTGAGAGTCACTCCCTTAAAATGGAAGGGGGTACCGGAGAAGTATGAACGCATTTATTCTTGCGGGAGGAAGGGGCACGCGGCTTGAACCGCTCACCCTCACCCGGCCAAAGCCGTTGGTGCCCCTGGTTGATCGCCCTATTTTGGACAACATATTGCGTCACCTACAGAGTGGTGGATTTGACCATATTGTCATGCTGGTCGGGTTCAAAGGGTCCGAGATTGCCCAGTATGCTGGCACTGGAGGAGCGTGGGGGGTTAACTTGCAATATCACTACGAACCAGAGCCTTTGGGCACAGCGGGTTCCTTGATCGATGCTCTGGCCCAGCATCCTATGCATGAAGCGTTTCTCGTGGTCAGCGGCGATGGCTTGACCAATCTCAATTTATCCGCGTTTTATCAAGCTTGCCAAAAAGCACACGCGGAAGTCGGGATTCTATTAGCCCGGGTAGACGATCCCCGTAGATTTGGCGTGGTCAAAACAAATAAATCGGGGCATGTTACAGGGTTTGTGGAAAAACCGCAAAAGCCTGGTCCAAACGCATGGGTTAACACGGGTATTTATTACTTTGAGCCCCGAGTGCTTCAGAGGCTGCCACTTGGTCAACCGCTCGACTTCGGATTCGACTTGTTTCCCCGATGGGTTGCCGAAGGACATTGCATGATCGGCGTCAAGTCTGAAGGCTACTGGTCGGATGTCGGAACGTTAGTGGAGTACCGTCGTGCGATCGCGGACATTTTGGCGGGACGGATTGAGATCCCAACGACACCTAATCCTAAAATTACGGTCAACAAGTCGGGGTTTAAAGCGATGCCGCCAGTGTTCATCGACGAGTTGGCGATGATTGAACCGGGAGCCATTGTGGGACCGTTCACAGTCATCGGATCTCGCACTTATGTGGGACGCGGGGCAAAAGTCGAGGCGTCGATAGTTCGCGAGAAAACCTGGATTGGGGCGGGCGCACAGATTTCGGGAGTAGTTGTTGGCGAGGGAAGCTACATTGGGATCGGGGCTATATTGGACGAGGGCGTGGTGATGGGGGACCATAGTTGGGTCGGGGCTGCCACTCACGTCGCCTCGGGAACCCATATTGCCCCAGACACCGTACTGGTCGCCAATTCGAGTGCTGCGTCGCCCCAAAAGGCATTGGCCAACTAGAAACCGAGGCAGCCGCTGGGATTAGGATGGCAACTGTCCCGACCACATCATGATGACCTCATTGGGACGAGAGTGGCTCTGCAACTTAATGAGACCGGCTTCGCGCATCCATTGCGGCAACGCTTGCCCACGGTCCCATTGGCGGTGGGTGCGGGCAAGCCACCGGTATGGAGCGGCATCGGGCGCGCCTGGCCAATCCTTGGTCAGCGAGTGGTCGCCCCACCAGGGCAATATGTGATGAAAATAGAGGCGAAAGCCCGGTGCACGCCATCCTTTTGGCGTGTGCGTCTCTAAGATGACTAAGTGGCCTCCGGGTCTAAGCAGTTGAGTCGCTTGGGTTACCCCGTGCTTTGCATCGGGCAGGTCGCGCAATATAAAGGACATCACGGCGGTGTCAAATGTATTGCGATGGGTGGACGCAAACGATTCTAAATCCGAGTGATGTCGGGTAATGGAGTTCGGCAGGTGACTTAACATGTCGTGGGATTGGTCGACGCCCGTAAGCTGGGATTCGGGCAGGCGTTTAGCCAATTCGCGGAGTAAAACACCCGGACCACATCCAATATCCACCACGGTAGCCGGGGATTGAGCCGCGATGACACTGGCCAAACGGTGAAGCCAGCGGGGATAGCCGCCCCAGGAGACCCGTCGCGTTTGACCTTCATATCGTTCAGACATCCAGTCAAAGGTGTCTTCTAAATTCTTTATGGGTTGCTGCTTGCGGGCCAAGGTTCCCATTGCTTTTGCTCCCTCCATTCTATAAGCCAACGTTAATGTGTGCCCAAGTCTTTTATAGTATGCAGACAGCTTGGGTGGCAAATTCTTCTCTTCATAGTGCTTTAGAGTCAATCGCTCTGGGTCTAATGGTCCTTTGAGGTTCCCTCATTTGGCCACTGCAACTTAGGCCCAAGGATCCCTGCACCGTCTTCTAAAACGCGATACTCTCTAAGTGCGAAGCAACGAAAGCAAACAGCACTTATTTCAAGGAGGTTGACGAACATGAATCGCTCTCGAATTTTTCAAGCTTTATTGGTATCCTCCACATTAATTCTCGCCGCAGGTTGCGGCGCAGCTCCATCTGCATCTTCTAACACGCCCGCTGTGAGCCATGTTGCGGCAGCACCAGCGGTGGCTCGGACAATGACCATTCTCACCGGCAAGATGGACGGCAAGCCGGGCTGGCCGGAATTCACTCCATCCGTGTGGACAGCACCACAAGGGTCAACGGTCACCTTGACGATTGTCAGTCACGATGACGGAACGGCTC
>JAJYHT010000037.1 GCA_021784595.1 Bacillota bacterium
TTCCGATCTAGGCCGTCGGTCGATGTCATTACCGGGACCATCAAAGCCAACATTCCCAGCAGAATTGCCTTTTCGGTGTCCAGTCAAATTGATTCGCGAACAATTTTGGACGCCGCTGGTGCCGAAAAATTACTAGGCCGTGGGGACATGCTGTTCCACCCGGTAGGGGCCAGCAAGCCATTGCGCATTCAAGGAGCCTTTATCCATGAAAAGGAAATTGAGGCTATCGTGTCCTATTTGGTGCAACAGGGCCAAGTGCAGGGACCGGACGAACCGCTGGAGTTTGCCAGCGCGGGTGCTAGCAACGATGCGATGACAGAAGAGACCGACAATTTGTTTCATGACGCAGTGCGGATTATTGTGGAAAGTCGCCAAGCTTCGACCTCGATGTTGCAGAGGCGGTTGCGCATTGGATATACTCGTGCGGCCCGTCTGATTGATGCCATGGAAGAGCGGGGGTTCATTGGGGCACAGGACGGAGCTAAGGCGCGCGAAGTCCATTTGAGCATGGAACAATACCACCGCTTGTTCACTGACTCGCCTGACGTCCGAGAATAGTCGATCCTGCCTATTGCCTTTATCAAGTTCTAGCGTAAAGCCCCGATCATTAGGCCCGGGTATATCAGACCGTGGGCCCGACCGAATTTAGTGTCCTTCTTACAGAGATTAGATAGGCGGGATTTGCCATTTGCTGGTCGGACGAGCTCGAAGCCCGAAGATCTATGCAAAATCTCGCCGATGGTGCATAGGATGTTATTACCTTCTCTACATCTTAAAAGGGGGTGGTAACATGGCCGGATTTGTACCGGATTGGACGCTGCAACGCAAGGGTGCGATGGACCAGGCTCGGCATCAAAAAAAGATTCGGGAAGCTTTAAAACAGCAATTGCCGGATCTTATTACAGAGGACAGCATTTTAACTGCTGACGGTGGGCGTGTGGTACGCGTACCCATTCGAAACTTGGAGGAGTATAAATTTCGCTTTGACCCCTGGCAGGGGGATCGGGTGGGTCAGGATCAAGGAGAAGGCAAACCGGGAGATGTTCTGGGACAAATTCCGGCCCATAAACCGGCTGGAGCAGGCCGAGGCCAGGGACCTCCAGGAGAGATTCCGGGTATCGATTACCTAGAAGCGGACGTTACCATAGACGAAATTGCTGGTCTTCTATTCGAGGATCTCGGACTGCCATACTTGCGGCCCAAGATGCAATCTACCATTCCTCGACCCACCTTTCAATTCAAAGATATTAGCAAACGGGGATTAATGGGGAATCTGGATAAACGTCGTAGTTTGCGAGAAAATCTGTTGCGCCACGCGCGGCAGGGTGCATCCAATGTGGGGCCGTGGCAGCCAGAAGACTTGCGCTTTAAGACGTGGGTTAACGTGCCGGTGGAGGATAACAATGCCGTGGTTATCGCGATGCGCGACATTTCGGGTTCAATGGGAGATTTTAAAAAGCTGATGGCTCGAACATTTGCTTTTTGGATGCTGCGGTTCCTGCGTACGAAATATGAAGCGGTTGAAGTAGTGTTCATTGTCCATCATACCCAGGCTCGGGAGGTGACCGAAGAAGAGTTTTTTCAGTTGGGCGAAAGCGGAGGCACCAAGGTCTCTTCAGCCTATGAACTATGTTGGGATGTTGTGCAACATCGCTATCCTCCAACGCAGTGGAACATTTATCCTATGCATTTTTCCGATGGAGACAACTGGTCAGATGCGGATAACCGGCGCACGGTGGAATATTTGGAGGCCATGCTGCCGATGGTGAATGTGTTTGGCTATACCGAGATCAGAGAAGGCGGCTATACCAGCACACTTATGTCTGCCTTTACCAAAATCAAACACCCACGATTTCAGGTGGTCACGATTGGCAGCCGAAAGGATGTGTATGCGGCGCTTAAACAATTTTTTCCTCGCACAGGGGAGGGAATAGGATATGAGTAGTGCTTCCCATTATCCGAGCGACGACCAAATTTGGGATTTAGCCCGCCAAGAGGGCTTGGACCCCTTTCCAGTTATTTGTGAAGCGGTTCCCGCAACCATTTTGTACGAGTTTGCCGCGTATTTGATTCCCGGTCGGATGTCTCACTGGTCTTACGGGAAAGCGTACCATGCGATGAAGACCCGATACGATTATGGTCTAAATAAATTGTACGAAATGGTCATTAATGCGAATCCAGCTTATGCTTTTTTATTGGATAGCAATTCGGACCTAGAAAACACTTTTGTGCGCGCGCATGTGATGGGGCACGTGGACTTTTTTAAGCACAACCTCTACTTTGCTCACACCCAGCGCGACATGTTGGATGTGGTGGCTCGCCACGCCGATCGTATTCGGCAATATGAGTTCGAGTATGGTCAAGATGTTGTTGAGCGATTTTTGGATGCCACTTTGTCTATTCAAGAACACGTGGCTGAGCCGTTGCCGCCCTTAATGATGAGTGCGCGCCAGCCGGCGCCCTCGTCGGGTGCAGACGGTTGGACGGACTTGTGGCAGTCGCTTCCATCAGAACATCATCGTCAAGTGAAACCGTCGGATCAAGACGACCGCGATGTGTTGCGCTTTATTATGGAACACAGTGACGAATTGGAAGAGTGGCAGCGGGACGTGGTGGCGATGGTGCATGATGAGATGGTCTATTTCTGGCCGCAACTGCGGACTAAAATTATGAATGAGGGTTGGGCCAGTCTCTGGCATGTCAGACTAATGAGGGCTCTGGAGTTGACAGATGCAGATGTGGTGAATTTTGCGCGGTTGCACGCTGCCGTTACCTCCCCCATTCCTTATCAGATTAACCCGTATGCGATAGGGTATGCGATTTTTCGGCATATCGTGGAGACGCGAGGTATTGAAGCCGCCTTTTTCGTTCGCACTATCGATGATGATGTCAGTTTTTTGCGCAACTACCTCACGGAATCATTGGTTGAAGACCTCCATCTCTACGTCTTTGGACCGGAGCAAGACAAAATCGTGGTCAAGTCGCGCCATTGGGAATTAGTGCGTGATCGCTTGGTCAAAGAATTCCTGCATGGTGGGCTGCCGATCATTGAGGTGGCGGATGGAGATTTTCACCGGCGGGGGGAATTGTATTTAATTCATCGGCACGAAGGCACGGATTTAGACCTATTATACGCAGAACGAACATTGGAACATGTTCGTCTCTTGTGGGGACGTCCGGTGCATTTAGAAACGATCAGCGAGAATCGCAAGCTCATCTTGAGCTATGATGGCCAGGCACACAGCAAGGCTGTTGTGTAATCCTATTATCCTTTGCGACGCTAATGCCCTAACGAGTCGGCACCCTTTATGGTAAAGGAGGGAAATCACCCATGGATATTTGGGAGCGCATCGATGCGTACCAAAATCAAGAACAGGAAATAGCGTGGCACGGCACATTTCGAGAGTATTTCAACCAAGCACGGGAAAATCCTCGGATAGCGCGTTTGGCTCACGGCAGAATTTACGACATGGTTGCGGAGGATGGCATTGAAACTCGTTCCGATGGTACACGTCATTATCACTTCTTTGATCATGACTTATTTGGGTTGGATCGGTCATTGGACCAATTGGTGGAATATTTTCACTCAGCGGCGCAACGACTCGAAGTGCGTAAACGGATATTGTTGTTGATGGGACCTGTCGGAGGAGGCAAGTCGACATTGGTCGCGTTGTTGAAACGAGGGCTGGAACGGTATACCCGCACTTCATCGGGCGCTGCCTATGCCCTGGTTGGATGTCCCATGCATGAGGAGCCTTTGCATTTGATTCCTGACGCGTTGCGGGCCGATGTGTTGCGCGATTATCAACTCTATATTGAAGGTGATTTGTGTCCGGTCTGCCGGCAGCGATTAGCAGATGACCATCACGGCAAGATTGACGAGTTTCCCGTAGAACGACTATTGATGTCGGAAAAAGAGCGTATTGGCATTGGGACGTTTTCTCCTAGTGATCCCAAAAGTCAGGACATTAGCGAATTGACCGGCAGCATTGACCTAGCCACGATAGGGGAGTATGGCTCCGAATCCGACCCTAGGGCATATCGGTTCGATGGAGAATTAAACGTGGCCAACCGGGGATTGATGGAGTTTATTGAGATGTTAAAGAGTGACGAGAAGTTTTTGTATGGTTTGTTGACTCTCTCGCAAGAACAAAATATCAAAACGGGGCGCTTCGCCATGATCTATGCCGACGAAGTGATTGTCAGTCACACCAACGAAACCGAATATCTGCGTTTTGTCGAAAACAAAAAAAATGAGGCCTTGCGGGATCGTATGATCTTGGTGCGCATTCCCTATAACCTCAAAGTGCATGATGAAATGCGGATTTACGAAAAACTTATCGGCGAGTCTGCTTTAAGCAATATGCATCTAGCACCTCATACGCTGCGGGCGGCCAGCATGTTTGCCATCTTGTCGCGTCTTAAAGACTCGAAAAAGCAGGGTATGTCTTTGGTGAAAAAAATGAAGCTGTACGATGGTCAATCGGTTGAGGGCTATACCAGCAAAGACGTGCGTGAACTGCGCGAAGAGTTCTCGATGGAGGGCATGGACGGCATTTCTCCACGGTACGTCATCAATCGTCTGTCTAGTGCCCTGGTAAAGCCTGGGATCTGTTGTATCAACCCTCTTGATGCCCTGAGGACACTTAAAGATGGTTTGGAACAGCACACTGGGCTCAGTGCCGAAGAACGGGACCGATTATTGAACCTTATCTATGAGACACGGCGTGAATATGATGAGTTGGCCAAAATTGAGGTGCAAAAAGCGTTCGTCTACTCATTTGAGGAATCCGCGCAAGCGTTGTTGAACAACTATCTAGATAACATTGAAGCGTACGTCAACAAGAGCAAAATTACGGACCCGATTACCGATGAGGAGATTGAACCTGACGAGAAATTGATGCGTTCGGTCGAGGAGCAAATTGGGATATCGGACAACGCTAAGCGTGCTTTTCGAGAGGAAATTCTCATTCGCATTTCTACTCTGGCCCGACGCGGGGAACGTTTTGATTACCGGACGCACCCAGGGCTTAAAGACGCCATTGAGGCCAAATTGTTTAATGATTTAAAGAATGTGGTAAAAATCACCACCTCCACTCGTACACCGGACCAGGATCAGCTTAAAAAATTGAATGAGGTAGCCAATCGATTAATTACCCATGATGGGTATTGCTCGGAGTGCAGCAACGCCATTTTACAATATGTGGGAACCCTGCTAAGCCGATAGTTGTCTTTCCTTTGCACCTCGTGACGTCTAGAATAGATAAAGCCGTTTGACGGCACGGGACAGAAAGGATGGACACGAGCAATGCGGTATGTGGCTCACATTTCGCAGTTGCCTAAGACTACAGTCTCTTCGTTTTGGGACGATGTGCGGCATACGGAGCGGTGGCTTAGGTCACTGGGCAAGGAGGTGGCTTCTCGACAGTTAACGTTGGGAGCTCGGTCACTTCGGCAATTGAATGCATGGCAAGGATGGCAACAGGGTCCGTTGGTGCTCGAAGGATGGTTTGATCCGATGTCCGTCGAGTTGACCTGGCGCTATTTAATCGAATTTTTGGCAGATTGGGGACCTCACTCGATTCGCATTCCTTGCGGGGGTGATGCGGAAGTGCGATGGAGCCAGCGCCATCTGACGATTCGAGCTCCCCATCTGTCTTGGGTGTGGCAAAAGATTGAAGAGTCGTGGGAACTGTCCCAGTGGGAGCGCCAAGACCTTACCGAGTGGCACGAAACCGCGCACCCCTACCGAGCATGGCGCATGCCATGGGGATATGTGCAACAGTCGAGTCCCAGCACGTATTGGAACGAATGGGATTTCTACGCGGATGCAGGATTTGAACCAATGATTGGAAAGCTTTGGTCCGCCTTGGCTGTGCGGTTAGGCTCTCGTTCAATGCGGGTCCTATGGCACCAGGAAACGTTGCCCCGCTCCGAGTTGTTGCTAGGGTTGCCCATTCATTTGATCCAGGCGGGAATGTCGATTGTCAATCCGCCCTCGTTATTCTGGGAGTCGTCAGTGTTGCGGGTTCCTGCACTGCGGGGCTTGCGCTGCAACATGTCGTGGGAAGTGCCAGACTGGAGCCCCTATTGGGCCAATACCGTGTTTTTACGACGCTGGCGCCAGGCCACCAGGCTAGAAGCCCATTATCGTGCTCGGTTGGGTCAGAACTGGGATATGTCTGCACATCGCTCACTGCGGCACGAGCGCCGCAGTGTGCCAGTATTTGCATGGACCGCCACACAATCCCCGGGGACGGGCGGATCTTGGGAACACCTGCAACAACGCGCCGCGGATCACGGACGGCTGGATGCTTTAGCGAAATCCCTCTCGGTGCGCAAGTGGCCCGGAGCACCAACAATGTGGCCTGTGCGACTGCGCTATAGCCGATCTCAATGGCATATTGAGATGCTACAATCCGATACGGGCAAATGGGTAATATCGCATCGCCAGGGTCCCCAAATTGTGATTGGCTGGCCTCGACACAGCCATCCCGGATGGCTACTTGTCAAGTGGCCGGATACCCTTGGTTCCGGGCTGGAGGTGCTAGATCCCGAGCAACACCTCGACACCACCAATACCGACTGGAGGTACTGGGCCTGGTTGGTGACCGAACACCTCATGCCTGATATTGAACGTTGGCTTAGGTCCGCCAACGGCTTGGCCATCCGCAATATTGGTCCGTAGGCGCGAACAGTACGCTATGGTTTGGCGCGGCGAGCCTTTACCCATTCGTGCATACCCATGGGGCCGTGTTCGTAAAAATACAACGAGTAAAGATAGGGATCCACTACCCCACGATACGCCTTGATAATTCCAATATTCTCAAGCTTGGTGATACGGTGGTCTACATCCTCCACCGAGAGACCCAATTCATCTGCAATATCTTCCAACGGGGTTCGGGCGTTATCAATAAGAATTTCCACCAACCGGCGATCCTTGGTGTCGACGGGGTACTGTGTTTGCTGAGCCATCTCATGTGTTCCTCCAATAACCAAAGTGTGATGACATGAATCATTAGCCGCTGTGTTCGGTACGCAAACCATCCATTAGACCGCGCAACAACGATATTTCCTTGGCCAGTCGTGATCGAGTGCTTCGGACTTCCAATAATTCCTCTTGAGTGGCGACAGGCATCGGAACATGGGCCGCGATCCAGTATGACAGCGTTTCAGGGGTTCGCGGCAGAATTGGCCGTGAGTCGTCTGCTCGCACCACGCTCCATACTTCGGATCCGAGGGCGTGAGCTTCATCAATTAACGGATTAGGCACAGTCTCGTCAGAATCGGGCATAAAGCGAAATTGACCGATTAGGGTGTCTTGAACCAATCGGAAGGACAGAAGGCTGACGCGGCTGATGCCAACCGCCTGAACGTTCAAGACAGAAGTGCTGTCGGTGATGTCGAGCACTCGTGCCACCGTTCCTACGGAGACTGGTTCGGACCATTCAGTATTGGCCGTCGGAGCAGGAGAGCGAGAGAGGCATACCACAAACCCGGTATCCCGTTGGGTAACATCGGCAATCATGGTCCGCTGATGTGGGTTAACGATGCTGAGAGTTTGATGCGCTCCGGGAAACAACACCGCTGACCATGGCAAGATGGGCAAGGTTACGGTGTCACGATTTGTTGACATATCGCTCCCTCCTTTGACAAGCGCCGTACGCTACGAGAGTCCTCTTTATTCTACTGGTTTACGCGCTAGACTCCAACACTATCCCCCCGTGATTCGGAGTATTTTTTCCTCAGCCTTCACTCGATTTCCGTCGTGGCCAGACCGTGCTAGAATAGTAACCGATTTGGATTGACATGCGACCACGAATAACGACGGGAGGCGCATTACTTCTTATGGCTTATGGACTGACAGAGGAACAGAGGATGTTCCAGACAATGGTGCATCGATTAGCGGAAGAACGGGTTCAACCGCGGGCTGCTGAGATTGATGCAACCGGGGAGTTTCCTTGGGATATGGTGGATTTATTTCGAGAAAACGGCTTAATCGGAGTGGGAATGCCCGAAGAGTTGGGTGGTGGCGGCGCGGATCTTTTGACGTTTTGCTTGGCGGTCGAAGAGGTGGCTCGGGTGTGTGCGACGTCTAGTTTGATTATTGCGGCCCAGCATTTGGGGGCCATGCCTATATTAATTGCTGGCACCCCGGAACAAAAAGCCCAATTTATTCCGGCTGTGGCGAGCGGCGAAAAGTTGTCGGCGTTTGCCTTAACTGAACCTGAGGCGGGTTCAGACGCAGGCGGCACCAAAACACACGCGGTGCGAGTCGGCGATCAATATCGGATTAACGGCACCAAAGTCTTCATTACCAATGGAGGATTGGCGAAGACCATTGTGGTGTTCGCCTCCACTCAGCCTGACGCAGGAGTCCGCGGCATTTCTGCCTTCATCGTGGACGGCGAGCAGCCCGGGGTCAGTGTGGGACGGGTTGAGAAAAAAATGGGGATTCGAGGTTCACAGACTGCTATGTTGAACTTTGACGACGTGCTGGTCGACGGTGATCGTTTGCTGGGCAAAGAGGGCGATGGGTTTAAGATTGCGATGCGAACCTTGGACCGCACGCGCCCCGGGATCGCGGCGCAAGCACTGGGAATAGCCCAAGGAGCCTTGGATGTTAGTTATCGGCATGTTCAGACTCGGCGTCAATTTGGCCAGGCTCTAGGGCAATTTGAGGCGATTCAGTTCATGTTAGCGGATATGCAGACCCAGATTGAAGCCAGCCGTCACTTGCTGTATAAAGCGGCAGAGGTGGTCGAAACGGCGGGATTTGACACCGTGTCCTCGTCTGAAGTCACGCGATTCTCCGCTATGGCTAAGCTGATGTGTTCAGACACCGCGATGAAGGTGACGACAGATGCTGTTCAACTATTGGGCGGTTATGGCTATATTCAGGATTATCCCGCAGAGCGCATGATGCGCGATGCAAAAATTACTCAGATTTATGAAGGCACTAATCAAGTCCAGCGTTTGGTCATTTACCGTAACATGGACATGGAGCGGTGACAATGTCGAACACCTACATTAAAAGTTTGCCCGAGCAGATTGGACAAACTGTGCGCATTCAAGGGTGGGTGACCCATTTCCGCTCGTCCGGCAAGATTCATTTTATCATCCTGCGGGATGGCACGGGTGTGGTTCAGTGCGTCGTGGCGGGAACGGGAGTAAGCCAGGTGGGGTTCTCTCAGTGGGAAGAGATCGGCACTGAAACTGCCATTAGTGTGGAGGGATTAGTTAGAGCAGATCCCCGCTCTCCGATGGGAGTGGAAATATCCGCAACGGAAATTGGCCTGCAAGGCCAAAGCCTCGACTATCCCATTGCTCCCAAAGAACATGGCACGGATTTTTTGATGGCGCATCGCCACTTATGGATCCGAAGTCCGCGACAGGCCTCGATTTTACGTATTCGAGCGACTATTGTTCGGGCGATTAGGGGATTTCTCGACAGTCACGGATTTATCGTGGCCGACCCGCCAATTTTAACCCCCGCAGCCGCGGAGGGTACCACGACGTTGTTTGGCATCGATTATTTTGGCGATCCAGCTTACTTGTCACAGTCAGGACAACTCTACATGGAAGCCTTGGCTATGGCCTTGGGACGCGTCTATTCGTTCGGCCCGACGTTTCGTGCGGAAAAGTCCAAGACACGGCGACACTTAACGGAATTTTGGATGGTCGAGCCGGAAATGGCCTTTGTGGAATTTGAAGAGAACCTACGCTGGCAAGAGCAACTAGTAGAATTTGTGGTGGCTCAAGTATTAGGGGAATGTGGCGATGATCTCCTAAGCATCGGGAGGGATTTGGCACCGCTTCGCCGGGTCAAGGCGCCATTTCCCCGCATTACCTATGACCAGGCTCTGGGCCGTCTTGCCGACTTGAATATGGAGATTCCGTGGGGTGAAGATTTAGGAGCGCCTCACGAAACCGCCTTGGCGGAACAATTCGACCGGCCAGTCTTTATTACACACTTCCCGACAAAACTGAAGGCCTTCTACATGCAACCCGATGCGCTGAGGCCCGAAGTGGTATTGGCAGCTGACCTGCTGGCACCGGAGGGATATGGGGAAATTGTCGGCGGCAGTCAGCGAATACACGAATTATCCCTATTGGAAGACCGCTTGACAGAACATCAGTTGTCGCCGGAGGTCTATTCGTGGTATTTGGACTTGCGGCGGTACGGTTCGGTGCCGCATAGCGGATTTGGCATGGGCTTAGAGCGCGTAGTGGCATGGATTGCGGGTTTGGACCATGTGCGTGAAACCACCGCCTTCGCACGGACGTTAAATAGGGTGTGGCCGTAAATTTCGAGGAAGGAGGGATCTCGTTGTCGTCGTCAGATAACCAGGAACCAGGGCTAGACATTGGGAAAATATTAAACGAAGCACGCATTCGCCATCGTTTGTCTTTGGATGAGGTGAGTGAAACACTGAGAATTCGTCGTGATTATATCGCGGCATTGGAACAAAACCGCTGGGACGATCTGCCGGGGGAGGTCTACGGACAAGGATTTCTTCGAAGCTACGGCCGGTTGATCGATCTTGACGGCGACAAATTGGTGGATTTGCGGCGTACTCTAATTGGAGGGCAATCCACCAAGCATCCTCTGATGGATTCGTCCAAGGGCACGGGTATTTTTACCAGTCCTGTGCCCTCGGGGACCACCAATTCCCACCTTCGGTCGCAAAGAGTGCGTGCGCCAAACGTTCCTCGTGCGCAAGTCCCGCAACCGATGAGCTCTCGGTCAGTGCTGACTCTAATCGTGGTGCTGGTGGGATTGTTTGTCGCTGGATTGTTCATGCTGAGCAAACCTGGCCAAAAACACCCGAGCTCTGCACTGCCGGCGCAGTCGCTGTCCCATAAAACAGCTCCAACGTCTCCCGCACGATCTCAGCATAAGAAAAAGACCACGTCCGTCACCCCATTGGCGGCAAGTACGGTGGTTAATCAAGGGAACGTGACCATCGCGACATACAACGTGAGTGCGACGCCGCTAAAGGTTCAGGTGACGTTCACCGGACGGTGCTGGGTGGGCTACAGTGCGGATAGCGCGGCCCAAGTGGGTAATATTTACGCGTCGGGTCAGACGCTGTCGTTGAGCGCATCGCATTCCTTAAATTTGGTGTTTGGCACTCATACGGAAAACGTTACCGTCAATGGCCATCCGGTAACTCCTCCCACCAGCGGCCTATTATGGGAAATGAATTTCGTAAGTACTGGGGGATAGTTTGTAGTCTGCATGATTATCGATTTCTGGGGCATGATGCATCGTGATACTTTGTAGAGGAAATGAGGCATGCCCCATGCTGGTTAAATTTTTCACTGCATCCAAATTTGCTCTGGCTGCGTTGACGATAGGGATATCGCACTCTTCTGGCGCCATGGCTCCACCTCCGCATGTTTCAGCTCAAGCCGCTATTGTCATCGATGCCCGCACTGGTTCGATATTATTTGAAAAAAATGCGTTTTTGCAAAAGGATCCCGCCAGCATTACCAAGATGATGACGGCGTTGCTGGTAATTGAAAAAGGACATTTGAACCGCGTGGTGGTGGTCTCTAAAAAGGCTGCTTTGACCATTGGGTCTTCGATGCATATTGGGTATCGGCAGCGCTATACCGAAATGGATTTGCTGCGTGGGCTGTTGATGAGATCAGGCAATGATGCAGCGGTCGCCCTGGCTGAAGCCGATGCGGGAAGTGTAGACCGGTTCGTGGCGTGCATGAATTTCAAGGCGCAGGAGCTAGGCGCCTTTAATACGGCGTTTGAAAATCCGAATGGTTTGACGGCACCCGGGCACTATTCGAGTGCTTACGATCTGGCTTTGATTGCACAGGCCGCGATGCGCGAACCGACGTTTCGGGCGGTAGTAGCCACCCGAGAGGATGTGGTCACCGAACAAAACTCAGGACGCTCCCGTACCATTCATAACACGAATCAGCTATTGTACGGATTTCCAGGCGCCGACGGAGTGAAAACTGGAACCACCAATGCCGCCGGGAAATGTCTCGCCGCATCGGCAACCCGACAGGACCGCCAACTGATTGCAGTGGTACTGAATAGCCCCAATCGATTCGGCGACGCAGCCCGGTTATTGCAATGGGGATTCGCTAATTGGACGACTCGTGAGGTAGCGCGGCCAGGACAAAAAATTGCGATGGTCCCGGTTCAAAACGGGCATAGCGCGGCAGTGGCGGTTCACGTTCCGCATGCTCTGTGGTTTACCTATCCTGTTGGGGAAGTCTACCGGGTTCATATAGCCTTGCCGGCTTTATTGACCGCGCCTGTAGTCAAAGGCGTGCCGGTCGGGCGGATTACTGTGACGGTGCCTAATCAGCCACCATGGGTTGAGCCATTGATTGCGGGAGCAAGCGTGACAAAGCGGTCGGCACACCGCTCGTTTTGGCGTGGGATTACCGACCGCTTCTTGAATCATCCACGATAGTTGGGAGTTCCGTAGGTCAGGAGTTGTTTAAGCGTGACCAGTCGATATCCTTTAGCGGATAATTGCCGCAGAATGGTCGGAAGTGCCAAATCAGTCTGTTTGCACGTATCCGAGGCGTGAAGCAGCACAATGTCCCCGGGATGAATACGCGTCAGAACACGGGATATGATGGTGGCTACGCCTGGATTCATCCAATCCAGCGAATCTGTGCCCCACGTAACCGTGGTGTATCCTACTGAACGGGCGGCAAGAATGGAGCGCGCGTTAAAGTCGCCGTTGGGTGGGCGGATAAATGTGGCTTGCTGTCCGGTCAAAGACTTCAATACCTCGTTGGTTTTCATGATGTTGGCCTCAATGGCGGAATCTGCCAGTGTGGAATAATTCACGTGGGCCCATCCATGCGATTCTATTTCGAACCCGTCCCGAACCATTTCGTGAATTAGGGTGGAGTTTTGTTTGGCCCACGGACCCGATAGAAAAAAGGTCGCTGGCACGTGGTCCTCCGCCAAGATATGGACAACTTTGGCCGGCATCACCGTTCCCCATGAGATGTCGAAGGTCAGCGCGGCTACTTTTTGGGTGGTGTTTACGTCACGTAGCGAATAGCGGTCTTGGACAGGAAGCGTCGCCGCCCAAGACCGATATCCATGGGTAGTCCCCCAGTGCCAAGCCACCAGTGTTAGCGCAAGAGCGGCTAGAGATATCGTGATGCGGAAAAACCATCGATATGGTATGGTAAAAAATCTCATCTGTCATCCATCCTTTCACATAAGTCAGTGAGTGTTATTGGGTCTTGTTATGCGCCAACCGGGTAAAACGTATCCGGACAAGAACAGTTATGATTACGCCCGCCCTGTCTCAACCTAGAACGGGCTAATAGCGACTTCCCAATTTGATTGGTGTAAGCTATGATAAGCCACGAGGTGAATCCAACGATGGCAACAAGAGTGGGCATGGTGAGCTTAGGATGCCCTAAAAATCGTGTGGACTCTGAGGTTATGCTGGGATTGTTGGAGCAGGCGGGTTATCAGTTGACGCCGGACGCTAAGGACGCAGAAGTATTGATAGTCAATACTTGCGGATTTATCACTTCAGCCAAGCAGGAATCTATCGACACGATTTTAGAAATGAACCAATACCGTGAAACCGGCAACTTACGAGCTCTGGTCATGGCTGGATGTCTTTCCCAACGGTATCAGCAGCATTTGTGGGATGACTTGCCGGAAGTTGATGCCATGGTGGGAACGGGAGAATTTCATCGTATCGTTGATGCAGTAGACGGCGCATTGAAAGGGGCTCGACCGGGTTTTTGGGGTGAGATGCCGGTCAGTGGGATCGACAGTCCACGGCGTTTGACAACGCCGTTTTATACGGCGTATCTGAAAATTGCCGAGGGTTGCGATCATTCATGCGCTTTTTGCGCGATCCCGACGATGCGCGGAGGATATCGTAGTCGGCCCTTAAGCGATATTTTGAATGAGGCGCGCGGCCTGGTGGCCTCTGGTGTGCGTGAGTTGGTGCTCATTGCGCAAGACTCGACGATCTGGGGTCACGACCTTTACGGGCAGCCGCAGTTGCCGAGATTATTGTATGCTTTGCAGGAAGTTCCGGATTTGATGTGGGTGCGGATTATGTACAGCTATCCTACTCAAATTACTCCAGAGCTTGTGCGCGCGATGCGAGACCTGCCGGTGGTGGCTCCCTATTTGGACATGCCTTTACAACACGCCCATCCTGATTTGTTAAAGCATATGGGACGACCTTTTCGCCGGGAAAAAACTGATCGGGTGCTGGACATGGTGCGTCAAGCTATTCCTGACATTACCTTGCGGACCACATTTATTGTGGGATTTCCCGGAGAGACTGAGGAACACTTTGAAACGCTTATGGAATTCATCGAACAGGTACGTTTTGATCATGTCGGCATTTTCACGTATTCGCCGGAGGAGGGTACTCGGGCCGAACCGTTAGGAGACCCCATTCCCGAATCTGTCAAAGAGCGCCGCCGGCGCAAAGCGATGCTCGCGCAACGCAGGTTGGTGGGAGAGGTGCGAGGTCGGCATATAGGAAAGGTCATGCCTGTAATCATAGAAGAAATTGGAAACACGGTCAGTGTGGGTCGTGGGGTGACCGATGCCCCAGGGATCGATGGCGTAACGTTTGTGAAGGGCACATTTTCAGTTGGTCAAGTTGTCCCGGTACGGGTGATTGGGGTGCGGGAATACGACTTATTGGCGGAACCTGTGGAATAATCCGGCCGATTTGCTCACGATATTGCGGGTGGTGCTGGCGCCCGTGGTCGCAGAATTCTGGCTAAGTCACGCCGCGAGCTTGCGATGGTGGGGACTGATGCTTTTTATCGTGGCAGGCTTTACTGATTTGTTCGATGGCATGATTGCGCGCCGCACTCACAACACCACGAAATTTGGTGCCTACTTGGACCCCTTGGCAGATAAGATCTTGGTCTTGGGAACGGGGCTGGCGCTGGTCTTTACCCATCGGTTAATGATGTGGATTCTGTTTGTACTCTTGATCCGAGAATTGGCAGTCACGGGGTTGCGTTCGATTTTGCCTCGAGACCACTATATGCCGGCCAGTTATGGTGCTAAATGGAAGACGACAGTGCAACTCATTGCGTTAGGGGCTTCTGCCGTACTGACAGGTATCATTCCTGGGATACTTTGGAGTGCAGCGCTGGCGCTGACTGTCTGGACAGGCTTCGAATATTTTTACCAGCATTGGCCGCGTTAACCGCATCTTGGTACACCTGTCAAGCTTTGTAGGACCGCATTAGGCGGCTTTCATGCTATACTCCCCGATAGTTCACAGGGCTATGCAGCGAATTTTTCGCGGGGGGAGGCCGACATCAAGATGATGAAGGTTACGTTTAAACACGCACTTTTGGCTTTAGTAGTTTTTATCATCACCTTGGGCGTCCTGAAAGGGGCGCAAAAGGTCTACATGTCTTCCGTGGTGCGTACGCCACTCATCCGCACAATGGAGCGCATTCCCGGCGTACAACGAGTGGCGGTGGGTCCAAACGATACGGTGTCATTGGTTTTGGCACCTCATGCCAATCTTATGGCATCTTACCAAGCGGTGGTGGCTGATGCTGCCGGCTCATTAGGGCAAACGCCATCCAACATCGCTATTGCCCAACATCCCAATCGAATCCTAAGTGGCTTGGCCAATCAATTGCAGTTTGTTGTGGCTCAAGGAATAGCTACTGGGCAGTACGTCAACATGGAACAAAGTATTCTCACGATGGCGAATCACGCTCACGTACTGGCTACGGTGCAATTAGGCACACAACACGTTTATGTGACCTTATCGGCTAATGGGGGGATTTACCGTCTGTATCTAGTTATGCCTATATCCCGGAGTGCGGGAGGAGGTGTTTCCCATGCTTAAAGCTGCCGGCGTAGGCATCATCGCCGCCATCTTAGTATTTTTATTGTGGAATGGCGTTGATGTGTGGCCCGTCATGTTGATCTTGGGACTTTTGCTGGCACTGACCTATACCGGAGCGTGGAGCAAATTGAGTCAAGGGCGACGAAAACGCCAAGTCGTGTTGGGGACCGAATCGCACACCACCTTTAATGATATTGGAGGACAGTCCACAGCTAAAAACGAACTTAAGGAGGCTTTAGAATTTGTCCGCCATCCAGAGCGGATTAGAGACATGGGAATTCGCCCATTGAAGGGAATCCTACTGACAGGACCGCCAGGCACTGGAAAGACGATGCTGGCCAAAGCGGCGGCTGAATATACGGATTCCGCATTTTTGGCAGCCTCGGGCTCGGAGTTCGTGGAAATGTATGCCGGAGTAGGCGCACAAAGGGTCCGGCAATTGTTTGTCGAAGCACGCCAATTAGCGCGTAGGCAAGGTCAAACCAGCGCGATTATTTTCATTGACGAAATAGAGGTGATGGCCGGTAAACGGGGTCAGCATCATAGCCATTTGGAATACGACCAGACGCTGAACCAGTTGTTGGTGGAAATGGACGGGATGGGGACCGCGGAAAACCTGCGCGTATTAGTAATGGCTGCGACTAATCGCGGGGATTTGCTTGATCCAGCCCTATTGCGACCCGGGCGTTTTGACCGTCAGGTACGGGTGGACTTGCCCGACCGAGAGGGCCGTCTCAGTATTTTGCAACTGCATACTCGCAACAAGCCTTTGGCTTTGGATGCCGAACTGGGACGAGTCGCCCAAGAAACCTTTGGCTTTTCCGGCGCCCACTTAGAGAGTGTGTGCAACGAAGCGGCTATTATGGCCTTGCGCGATTGTGCGACCGCGATCAGCCAAAAACATCTGATGGACGCCATTGACAAAGTGTTGCTGGGAGAGAAGCTGGACCGCACGTTGCGGGCCGGAGAGTTGTATCGCGTGGCTGTGCATGAAGGTGGGCACGCTTTAATAGCCGAGTTGGTCAATCCTGGTTCGGTGTCCTCGGTGACTATTTCACCACGGGGAATGGCCTTGGGTTTTGTGCGTCAAGCTCCCCAAGATGACCGCCTGATTCAAACAATTTCCGAATTGACTGCCGATATTCAAGTTTGTTTGGCAGGGTCCGCCGCGGAGCGTCTAGTGTTGGGAGAGCGGAGTACGGGAGCCGCCAATGACTTTGAAAAAGCGTGGGAGATTGCACGACGCATGGTGCTCTCGGGATTATCCAGTTTGGGTGTCGTGCAAGAAGAAGCGTTGTCCCCGGAAAGTTTGTATCAGACCATTCAGGGGATTATCAGCGAACAGCAAGCTGAGGTGGATCGGTTGATTGATTCCCATGTCGAGCAGTTGCGGGGAGTGGCCAGCCACCTTATGGAGACCGAAACCATGGCAGGCGATATGATAAGAGCTTTGATTTCGGCATAGTCCACGATATCAGCGGCGGGTAGTTCTTGTGAGTGTTGTGTTTTTGGCACGACTATGTCATGATCACGGTACTTGGTATGCGGAGGGACGGATGGGTGATTCGCACGGCTGGCATTATTGCCGTCGGGGATGAGGTTCTGTTAGGAGAGGTGGTCAATACCAACGGAGCCTACCTGGCTTCGCGGTTGAAGGTATATGGCGTGTCCACTACGGTTCAAACCATTGTCGGAGATTCGTACCCGGCTATCCTGGACGCACTGTCCCATACTACCGAGTCTTGCGACTTGGTGGTTACCGTAGGGGGTTTAGGCCCTACTCAAGATGACATCACTGCTGAGGCGGTTGCAAAATTTGTCGGGTGCTCTTTGCACGAAGACGTTGACTTGGCTCGAGAAATTGAGGACCGTCATTCTCGGCAGCCTGGTTGGCGGCAATCCGTTGACAAACAGGCACAGGTATTGGACGGGGCTACCATTTGGCGTAACCTGGTAGGAACCGCACCGGGACAAATGATATTATGGCAAGGGCATCACATCGCGCTTCTCCCGGGGCCTCCAAGAGAGTTTAAATCACTTGTAGCGTCGGGACTGGAGCCGTGGCTGAGGGCGCACACCTCCACGACGTTAATTCGGGACACCTACACTGTGTTTGATATGGGTGAATCTACGGTAGCTTACTATTTGGCGCCGCTATTGAGCGGCAGCCATCCTGAGACCGGCATTTATGCCAGTCCCGGCCGCATTGATGTGCGCTTTGAAGACCATGGGGCCGCAGGGATGATGGATACTATCGCCAATCGACGGGCCGCGGCTTGGGCACGTGGACTGTTGCCGAATGCCATGTATCGGTTGCGTGGGCAAAGTCGGACGGAGCATATCATGGACGCATTACGGGTACGGGGTTTGACGCTTGCTACTATGGAATCGCTTACGGGAGGTTTGCTGGCGGATCGTTTTATCGCCATTCCGGGGGCATCGAGTTGTGTGACAGGCGGCATAATCGCGTATACTGACGCTATAAAGGAACGATATGGCGTTCCTTCATCTGTATTGAACCACCATGGAGCTGTTAGCGCAGCCGCCGCAGAGGCGATGGCGCTATCTATTTGTCAACAAACTCAGGCCAACATTGGTTTGGCCACAACGGGGTATGCTGGACCCGACGGGGGAGACCCGAAAAATCCTATCGGTACATACTATGTGTGTTTGGCCGCCAACGGCAAGACCAAGGTGATCCGGCGAGAGGTACATAGTGATCGAGAAGGAGTACGCCAAGCTGCGGTAGAAACGGCGATCTCGTTGCTATGGGAACACCTGGGTCTGCCAGTAGAATTGGACCCCGGCAATTAAGCCTTTAAAGGAGTGCAGTATGAGCCAAGAATTGTTCAAAGACATGGGGCTATCCCCCGCTGTAGTAAAATCGCTAGAAGAAATGGGTTTTGAAGAACCCTCTCCTATTCAAACACGCACCATTCCTCTCATTCTCCAAGGAGGAGATTTGATTGGACAAGCCCAAACCGGCACCGGGAAAACGGCGGCGTTTGGCGTGCCGATTATTGAGTCCTTAGACCATCGGTCTAAGAAAGTGCAGGCCTTGGTATTAGCGCCTACACGCGAACTGGCTATCCAAGTTTCAGAAGAAATCACCAAAATTGGACGTCATTCTGGAGTTAAAGTGGTGCCGATTTATGGAGGTCAGTCTTATGACCGTCAGATTCGCGCGTTGGAGCATGGCTCCCAAGTAGTTATTGGCACTCCCGGACGCGTCATGGATCATATCCGCCGAGGCACTTTGCATTTGGATCATGTCAAGCTAGTAGTGCTCGATGAAGCCGATGAAATGCTCGATATGGGATTTATCGAAGATGTCGAATTCATCTTGCAAAATGTACCAGGAGATCGGCAGACATTGCTGTTTTCGGCTACGGTACCTGATCCAATCAGCCGATTGGCACGCCGTTATTTGAAGAACCCGCAGCATGTTGCCATTAGTCCCGAACGATTGACCGTACCACTCACCGACCAAGTCTATTATGAGGTCCGCGAACACGAGAAGTTGGACGGATTGTCGCGCATTTTGGATATGGAAGGCGCAGAACGGACGATTATCTTTTGCCGGACCAAGAAGAGGGTAGACGAGCTCACTGAGGGGCTACAAGCACGGGGCTACGGCGCTGAAGCCATTCATGGCGATTTGAACCAAGTGCAGCGCAATCGGGTGTTGAAGCGATTCAAAGATGGCGGTAGTGAGATTTTAGTGGCCACCGATGTCGCGGCGCGAGGGCTAGATATTGAACACGTCACACACGTTATTAACTATGACATGCCTCAAGACACCGAAAGCTATGTGCACCGCATTGGAAGAACTGGACGTGCCGGACGAAGCGGCACCGCCATTTCCCTAGTACTGCCGAAAGAGTTTCGCCAGTTGCGTCAAATGGAGAAGATATTGCGTGTCCACCTCAAGCGTCGGCCATTGCCGACACAAGAAGACGTCGCAGAAAAGCAGCGTGAAGGGTTGAAAAACCGTTTGGCGGAAGAAATCGAACGGGGCGTATTACCGGCTTACCAAGACATGGTGATGGAATTGGCACAGTCGTACGATTCCATTGACATTGCGGCAGCTGCAATTCGACTCATGGTGGACAAAGGACGCGATGCGGCAACGGATGCGGAATTTGGCGAAACCGGCGCGGAAGCAGGCATGATACGTCTGTTTCTCAACCTAGGACGGGTAGATCGGGTGACGCCCGCAGATATTGTGCGGGGGTTGGCGGAAGGCGCTGGGATATCGGGCAGCGTAATCGGGCTGATCGATATATACGACCGGTTTACTTTTGTCGAAATGCCCAAGGACGCAGCGGCGAAAGTGCTACAGAACATGAACAGCATTGTGATCCGGGGGAAAGCAGTAAATATGGAGCCGGCACGTCCTCGTTAAGCAGGAGTTAGACGTTTTGCAGCGAATTGTTTTCGTCGAGGGTGATCCATAAGGGGGACGCAAGTGATGGCGATGGATCGGCAAAAAGCACTCGATTTAGCGTTGGCTCAAATCGAAAAACAGTTTGGCAAGGGCTCTATTATGCGATTGGGGGAGTCGGCTAATTCGACTCCCATCGAAGTTATTTCTACGGGATGTCTAACGCTCGACATAGCCATGGGGGTCGGAGGCCTGCCCCGAGGCCGCGTCGTGGAGATTTATGGTCAGGAATCTTCAGGGAAGACCACGATAGCGTTGCATGCGATTGCCGAGGCCCAAAAAGGGGGCGGTACTGCAGCCTTTATCGACGTTGAGCATGCCTTAGATCCGATTTATGCGGGTAAGCTCGGGGTCAATCTAGACGAGTTGTTGATCTCACAACCAGATACCGGGGAACAAGCTTTGGAGATTGCTGAAGCTTTGGTTCGTTCGGGAGCTGTGGACATTGTTGTGGTTGATTCAGTGGCGGCGCTGGTTCCTCGGGCAGAGATTGAAGGGGAGATGGGAGATGCCCATGTTGGACTTCAAGCGCGCTTGATGTCACAAGCCTTGCGGAAGTTGACCGGAGCCATTTCCAAGTCGAACACCATAACCGTATTCATTAATCAATTACGGGAAAAGGTCGGCGTCATGTTTGGCAACCCTGAGGTCACTCCGGGGGGGAGGGCCTTGAAGTTCTACTCGTCCATTCGTCTCGAAGTGCGGCGGGTAGACAGTTTAAAGCAGGGGACCGAAGTTGTTGGCAATCGGACCCGGGTTAAAGTGGTAAAAAACAAGGTCGCACCGCCATTCAAGCAAGCAGAATTCGATATTTTGTATGGTGAAGGAATTTCCCGCGAAGGCAGCATTTTAGACCTCGCGGTAGAAATTGGCTTAGTTCAAAAGAGTGGAGCCTGGTATGGATACCAAGACTTGCGGCTAGGGCAAGGCCGTGAGAACACGCGAGAATATCTCAGATCCAATCCTGACTTGGCGTCTGAATTGGACGCCAAAATTCGGACGCATTTTTCGACTGGTGCGGTATTGATGGTGGGTGCCGCGAGTGAACCAGCCGCCGAGTAAGAAAACCGCTTATATATGGGCACTGCGCTATTTGGCGCAACAGGAATTGTCGCAAGAGGAATTGCGGCGGCGGCTACATCGGCGCCACGTTGAATATGATGTGGTGGAGGAAGTAATACATCAATTGCAGCTAGATGGGTCTTTAAACGACAGGCGAGTGGCAGAACAAGCAATTTTCGGATCTTTAAGGCGTGCCAGACAGGGACCTTTGGCTATCAAACAGAAATTAGCCCAGAGGGGAATAGACCACGAGACGGTTGACAGCGTTTGGGCGGCTGCAACCGGCGACGTGGATTGGTTAATTATTGCCGAAGGCATCAAAGAACGGTACGATATGAAAGACCCTCGGCAACGAGCACGGTGTGCCCGATATTTGGCCAGGCAGGGATTCCCTTCGGCGATAATTCGGACGGTGCTAGCAATGGAGGAACCGCTCGAGAAGGAGAGAGAACCATGGCTCTGAAGATTATTGAAGACTGCATTGCATGCGGGGCTTGTGAACCAGAGTGCCCCAATGGAGCCATCAGCGAGGGCAATGATATTTATATCATTGATCCCAATCATTGCACCGAATGCTACGGGTTTTACAAAACCCAGCAATGTGCCGATGTGTGTCCGGTGGAATCTTGTGTGAAAGATACCGCAATTGCGGATGGCACCGAACAACTAAAAGAGCGGTTTCATGTGCTCTACCCAGGAAAAGACCTGGAGAATACCCACAAATGGAGGCCCCCGGCATTATAGATCTGGATCTAATGGGAGCCATGGTTTTTCTTTCACGTACTATACCGTGAGGTATGATTCGTTAGGAAGGAGGCGGCACACTTGTTGTCATCCGCCAGTTGGGGCTCCAGCACCCGGGGACTAGGAACACTGATAGCCGTCATGATGCGGTACCCAGAGATTAGCAGTGTCCAATATAACGTCGAGGATAGTACCCTCAGTTGCACCTTCATCCTACGTCGCAATCTTGAGCCGACGGTCTATCATGCGATGGCCGACCAACTCACCGAGGTGTTGGAGACATATCGGGCGGTGACCCGACGCCCGTTGCGTTACATCAAGGTCACCCATGTCGTAATGGATCAAGCTACGGAAATCGAACTGGTACGTGACGCAGACACCCTGTCCATTGAAGAAGTCGGGATGGCTATCGAAGTTTTGCGTGATCTTTTCGAGCAGGACTTGATGACGGATAGCCATGATCTTTTGGAAGAAGAACTGATGCTTCAAGAGGAGAACATTCAGGCAGGTCTGGAAGTTCTTAAACGAGATGATGCAGGCCGTCTTGTGGCGTTGCGGGATGAAGGCCGCGTCATGGTCTTTAATACCTGACCCCAGGAGGTTTCATGAGAATTTTATTGATAGGCGATATCGTTGGAAAATCGGGGCGTCGGATGGTGGTAGTGCACGTACCGCGCCTGAGAACCGAATTAGGTGTTGATATGGTAATCGCCAACGGAGAAAATGCGGCTGGCGGAAACGGGCTAACCCATGAGGTGATGGACGAGCTGTTTTCATCGGGTATTGATGTGCTTACCTCCGGGAACCATATTTTTGATAAAAAAGAGGTATTTGACTTTCTCGACGATGTACCCAACCTACTGCGGCCCATCAATCTTCCTGCGGCAACGCCAGGGCGTGGGTACGTCATTGCTAGTCCGGGCTCGGTGCCAGTCGCAGTGATCAATGTATCGGGCCGGGCTTTCATGCCGTTTCACTATAGTGATCCGTTTGAGTCGGTGGATGTTGTGCTCGATAGTTTGCCTGTTGAGGTGAAGATTGTGGTCATCGACATGCATGCGGAAACGACCTCTGAAAAAGCGGCCTTGGCATGGTGTTTTGATGGGCGTGTCAGTGTGGTGGTGGGAACGCATACTCATGTGCAAACGTCGGATGAACGCATCTTGCCGCACGGGACGGCCTTTATTACGGACTTGGGGATGACCGGGCCGCGTGATTCGGTGATCGGGGTTAAAACCGATCTGGTGATCCAAAAACTTCGGCAGCAGATGCCGGTGCGCTTTGATACGGCACAGGGGCCGGGCCAATTCGGCGCTTTGTTGGTGGACGTGGATACGGCCACGGGACAAGCAACCGCTATTGAACGAATTTTCTTGCGCGAACCTTAAAGAAGACGTCAGTGACTATCGAGTATTCGTCTGAGACATATAGGGTCCAGTCTAGAATGCCGATAGGGAACCGCTTAAATATTTTTCAGAGGAGACATAATATGGAGTGGCGTGGTCATACCATCCCAGTCGTCGATACGCATGCCGATAGCATGCTCGATGTGGTGTACGGTCGTCGCAGACTGGGAGAACACAGCACAGTAGGCCAATTGGACATTCCGCGTGCGTTGGCGGGGGGACTGAGTCTTCAATGCTTTTCCTGCTGGATTGAGCCCGAATACAAGCCAGAGCGTGCATTGCAGCGGCAGTTGCAATTTTTCGATCGGTTTTGGCAAGAAGCCGAGGCCAATCCCAAGACCATGGCCGTGGTCACAAACGGTGCTTCTCTCAAATCTGCACTAGAAGGCCGCAAACTAGGGGCGATTATCTCCGTTGAAGGCGCTGAGGCACTGGGCACCGACCCTGGTCTGGTCAGATTGTTCTATCGGCTTGGGGTGCGTCTCATGAGTTTGACCTGGAATGAACGCAATGCTTTGGCCGATGGTGCCGGCGAAGATCCAGGCGGTGGTGGCCTCAGCCGAGCTGGACGAGACATCGTTGGAGAAATGGAGAGGGTGGGAATTATCGTGGATGTTTCCCACTTGTCGGAAGCGAGTTTTTGGGACGTGTTCGAGGTTCATACGCGTCCATTTATTGCCAGTCACTCCAATTGTCGGGAATTGACATCGCACCGCAGAAATCTCTCCGATGCGCAGATTCGCTCTTTGGCTAAAGCGGGTGGGGTGCAGGGGGTGACGTTTGTTCGGGAGTTTCTTGGGGGATCCGAAGACCTTGATCGAGTCATCGATCACATGATGCATGCTTTGGATGTGGTGGGCGACAGCCTGCATTTAGGACTGGGTTCAGATTTTGACGGAGTAGAGAATCCGGTTTCAGGTTTGGAGGACGTGACACGGTTGCCGGCATTGGCCGACCGTATGAGCGCGCGGGGACTAGACGATATGGTGGTTGAAAACATAATGGGCGGTAACTACATCCGTTTTTTGCAAACATATTGGGATTGATGCCCATCAGGGTTAGGATTGGGCAGCTATGGGCAGACAGCCAGAACATGATAGCCATGAGGGACATATAGGAAACCAACTCTGTGTGAGGAGGACAATTATGCAATTCGAGTGGCAAGCAGGATCGGCTTTGGAATTTGATGCCGACGCGCTGATTATTTTCGTGACCAAGAGTGCCCCATTGAGTCCAAGTGTGGAAGCGGTAGATCAGGCTTTAGGCGGGGCGCTTAAGCGATCCCTGGAGAGTGGCGAATTCAAACCCGATTTGGGTAACACATGGAGCACACTGACATTTGGTCGGATTGTGGCGCGCCGGGTGATCGCAGCAGGATTAGGCGACGACGTTGGACTGGAGTCATTGCGCCGAGCGTGTGGACAGGCAGCGCAGGCCGCCATGGCTTCATATGATGACCGTGTGGCAATTTGCGCTCCTCCTGGTCTATCAGACAGCCAGGAGACAGCGTCGGCAATCGCCGAGGGAGTGTTGCTGGGAACGTGGCGATTCCCTGGATATCATGAAAAGCAGGAGCCTGTCCCTCATCATCCAGCCGTAGTGTCTATTTTAGGAATTAGTTCCCCTGACGAAGCGGCACTCGGCATACAGCGGGGTCAAATCTTAGGCCAGGCCCAAAATCTGACACGTGATTTGGGAAGTCGGCCTTCCAATGAATTGTTTCCTCAAAAATTGGCGGAAGAAGCGTTGCAGGCGGGACGGATCCACGGTTTTGACGTGGACGTGTTTGATGAATCTCGGCTGTCCGAACTCGGGATGGGTGCGTTGCTAGGAGTTGGGCAAGGCAGTGTGTATCCTCCACGCTTAGTCGTAATGCGTTATCAAGGTGGGGGCGCCAAGACTTTGGCACTGGTTGGCAAAGGGATCACTTTCGACTCGGGCGGGATTAGTCTTAAACCTCCGGCAGGTATGGAGGAGATGAAGTACGACATGCTGGGTGCTGGAGCGGTTTTGGGAGCTATGACGGCGATCGCGCAGTTGCGGCCCCCTATCAATGTGATTGGCATTATGGCGATCGCGCAAAACATGCCATCAGGGTCTTCGTACAAGCCAGGGGATGTGGTGCGAGCGTTTAATGGCAAAACCATCGAGGTAACCAACACTGATGCAGAGGGGCGGGTGGTCCTGGCGGATGGCGTCAGCTGGGCCGTTCATTTGGGAGCCGACTGGATTGTGGAGACTTCTACGTTGACTGGGGCAGCCATCGTGGTGTTGGGCCATGAAGCGTCAGCACTGGTGGCTACCGATGACACACTAGCACATAAGGTGCAAGAAGCAGCTCAAGCAGCTGGAGAGCGCGTGTGGCGTTTGCCCATATACCCGGAATATCGCAAGTTGTACAAATCGGATGTGGCTGATATCAAGAACTCGCCAGGTCGGGATGCCGGCACCATTACCGGCGGAATGATTATTAGCGAATTTGCGGGTAAAGTGCCATTTGCCCATTTGGACATTGCTGGGACGGCGTGGACAAAAGCCGGGCCCCTTAATGGCAAGTTTGGTCCAACCGGTGTGATGGTGCGCACGTTTGTCATGTTGGCCCACCAATTAGCTTAACGTTGTCATCGCAAAAGGGCGTCGCCTTGGTCGGCGACGCCCTTTGCTTTAGATGGAATAATATCCCATGTCAAGCGGTATACTAAATACTACTGCAGGGGAGGGTCTCGATGAATACTAGCTATAACTCTGAAGACGAAATTCGTCGGTTGCACAAGCAAATAGATGATTTGCAACATAAATTGGTCGCGCTGCGCGCCAGTCGGCGCATATTGATGGTCTTGCTTTCGGTCCAATCGCGTGATTCCCAAATGCAGATGCAGCAACTAGAGTTGGAAAACCGCCGCTTACGACAATCGATTAAACGGCACGGAGGAGCCTTTCACCTGGTTCGACCGTGGAATCAATCTTCTTCTAGGTTATCTTAAGAGGTTTGATAAGACATACTAACCGCGGGAATCCTGAAGATAAGGAGGGATCGCGGTGGATATCCGGGCCTGGCGAGTTTGGGTCAGAAACCATCGAAGGCTAAGCGCGGGACTCACTGTGGTGGCCGCGCTGCTGGTGGTTTGGGCCTGGTGGCCTGCAACAGGTAAGAAATTTTTCGGCGCTCCTCAGTCCTCTGGGTTGCAGGCAGTAGGATTTTACGAAAATCACACTATGGGCAGCGCCAACCCGGGCTCGTGGTCCTCGTTACAAAGCCATTGGCGGCAACTCAGTTCAATCAGCCCGCATTGGTTTGCCGTGAACCCGGATGGGTCTGTGACCGACATTGGATATAATGGCGGGCTGGTGGCATGGGCCCACACTCATCATCTGACGGTAGTGCCTCTAGTCACCAATGCGCTGGGATCAACAGACGTCTTATGGACTCAAGCGACGCGGCGTGCGGCAGCCCATCACATTGAGTCGTTGATGCAACAAGATCATCTGGATGGGGTCAATATCGACTTCGAGTTGTTGAATCCTGACAGCCGCGATGATCTCAGTCGGTTTGTGGGTGATTTAGCAGCGTACACTAAGGCGCATCAGAAAATTCTAGCCGTGTCGGTCTTCCCCCTGGTGGGTCTTCCCTATGCCGTAAACGGCGCAGACAACTATTCCGCATTGGCCCAGGAGGCAAATTATCTGGTTATTATGGCGTATGATCATCATTATTCGGGGGGGCCGCCTGGGCCTGTGGCGCCTTGGGGATGGGTCAACGACAATATAAAGGCGGCCTTGACGCACGCACCCTCCGATCATTTAATGCTGGCCATTGGAATGTATGGATATGATTGGGTCGATAGTGGGGGAGCGGAACCGGCTGCTACTGTGCCCGATTTCGCCGCACAAAAACTGGCCCAACAATATGGCACTGTTCCCCATTATTTGGCAGATATTTCGCAGAACGAATTTCGATATACGGCGGGTGGGACGCCGCATATTGTTTACTATATGGGTGATCGATCGGCTGGCGCCCGAGTGGCTTTGGCTTTGCAGTATCATTTAGCAGGAGTGGCGCTCTGGCGGTTGGGATATGAGGACCCAAGGTTTTGGGGCACCATTCCTTCGCGATGATAGAACGAGAAAGGCATAACTATGGACCTTTGGATACTGTCGGCAGCCATGGCAGTCGGATTTCAAGGTGGTTCAGAAGCTTTTGGTGAACGACACCGGACGGGGAGCCTCATTGCGTGGCTGATTGTCGGCGGCACTGGAATAGCGGTAGGCGCAGATGTCGACCTTATGCCGCTTGCGCTATGGTTTATGCTGTCAGGCGTGGTCCTGGTGTTTTATGCTATGCGCAAGTTGACCCGCCGTGTTGGAGTTCCGAGTACGTGGGGAAGTGCGGTGGAAGTGACGGCAGCCCTCATGGCGCTATGGTTCGTCAGTGCCGACTGGCTGACCGTGGGCGTAGGCGCAGTGGCAGGGGTTGGTCTAGCGGCAGCTGCCGCACCGTGGCGTGCTCGGTACGGCGAGCTGTTTCGTCAATGGGAAATCCTCTCTGTAGGCGCGGTGGGCCTTGAAGATATCAGGCATGCTTGGATGGGCCAAATCGGGGCTCCGCACTTCGATCCTCTATGGATGGTGCCATGGCTTCTGATTGGAGAACTTAGGCTCTTTTTTTTCGACGATTACGGAGCCAAATGGCCCACACGATTATGGCTAGTAGGACTAAGGCCAAAAAATAATGACTTAACGCGGTAACGTTTTGCCAATGTTGGCCTAGAGCATATCCAACGTAGACAAAAACTACAGTCCACGGCAAGGCGCCTAAAAATGTAAAGACAACAAATCGGCCGAAAGGCATTTCGGCTACGCCCGCCGGTAATGAGATAAAGGTTCTGATGCCCGGGAGCAAACGACCAAAGAATACCGCGCCGTCCCCATGGCGCATAAACCACTGTTCCGCCCGATTCAACTCGTGAGCTCTAATGAAGATGTAACGGCCATAGCGCTCTACCAGGGCGCGGCCGCCCCACCGAGCAATCCAATAGGAGACAATGGCACCTAATAAGCCTCCAACGAGTGCGGCTGCCATCGCGCTGGTTAATGTGGCTTGGTGACGGAACACTAAATATCCAGCATAGGGCAATATAATCTCAGACGGTACAGGGATGTAGGCACTCTCTAAAAACATGCCGATTAATACCCCAAAAACCCCTAATCCTAAAATGGCTTGGGTGATTCCATTCAAAAGATGCATGGATTGGCTCCCTGAAAAGACGTGTGGCTCTGAGGCGAGTATACGGTGTCCAACCAGGGGGCTGTCAAGTCCCGGGATTGCAATCCTCGTTGAAGATCTGCTAAAGCGGCTAGGTTGATGGGAGATGCAGTGACTTCTTCTCCGTCGACTGTGGTTGACTCTGCCAAAATGCCCGACCCGTCGGGGGTAAGGCAGGCCGGCACATAGATGGCCGCCTTGCCGGTCAGATTTAATCCAAATAAATTTCCGGTGCCCGCGCCGACCAATCCTGCAACCGGTGTTTCTTGCACGCGAGCCCAGGTGCCACGGCGAGCCTTGGCTTCTGAATACAAAGGTTCAGGATCGGCTATAGGCACTGCCACCATCAGCGCACCGCGCGCCTGGGCCATGCGAAAGCTTTCGAAATAGGTGGCATCGTTGCAGACCATGGTCATAAGAGGCCAAGGCGCAAATTTCTGATATGCTAGGACTGGTCCTGGAGAAACCTTCAATGTGCTTTCTATGGGGAAAAGATGGAGTTTGGCTTGGGATGCAATAGGATTCCCTTCGGCATCAAAGGTTACCGCGACGTTCATGAGATCCTTGCCTACCTGCTTGAGAGCAGATCCCGCCACGGTCGTCAGCGCGAAGCGGCGCGCCAAGTGCTGCATGGTCTGATGCCAGTACTGATAGGCGATGGGTGCTAAGGCTTTGAGCCAAGGGGCCAGTGCGTCCAGTGGAGTGTTTTCGGTCGCGTTGCGCGCCCATTTTTGTAGGAGTCCCCATAATGGCATCGCCATGTCTTCCCCAAATACAATGATATCCGCTTCCATGCTTTTGGCCTGCTGAAAACAAACAGTCAGTCGTTGCAGCCATGAATGGATATCCACCACTGGGTCCAAGCGAAATTGTACTACAGCGACAGTCACTTGGCTGGGGCCGTCCCACGGTGTGGACGAAAGCTGGGGAATGGTGCTTGCCCACTTGCGCCACACTCGATGGTTTAATTGCCGCTGCAGTAGCTGTTGAGCCACACGGTGCTGCCAAGTCATGGTATCTGCCACCATGGGTTTTCACGATAGATGTCGGGTCTCAAAAAGTTCAGAATGGAAAAACTTTGTGCGGCTTGGTCCAGTAATTTCCAATCCCACTGGACATGCCATAATCCCGGAGCGTGCAACACCACATTTTGTCGACCGGAGCCGTCGGGACTCGCTTCACACGGCAAAATTAATCCCGGTGGGTCAAATGACAAGGCAAACATCTGATTTTGCTGGGCGTCACGCCATAGAGGTCCATACTGGGTATCCGTGTAGGCGGGAGCTAAAATCAGTGTGGCGCCCCGAAGTCGGGCCCATCGTACGAGTTCTGGGCGCCATTGGCCATGCTTTAACACCGCCACCAAATGCTGGTCCCAGCAAAACAGGAGCAGGTGTTCCCGCAAACTTAGGTCATCGAGAGGCAGGATAGGGGAAGAGACTGAAAGACATTGCCGTTCGTCTATCCAGAGAGTGGGCCCAGGCAAATGACGAACCTGGCTGTATTGTAGACCGCACCAGGTTAAGGCTCCAGCTGATATCTGAGGCACTGCCGTTGTGTCTAAGGATTTATCGCAAAACCAAAATTCGGGCACTAGGCCATCGCTCGTTTCATTGCAATTTTTGGACTCGAGCATGGGCGACGTGCAGCAACCTATAGCCATCTTGGGGGGGACAATGGTTTTCCCGTAAAAATCCCCAAGACAGCAGAGCCTGGGCGTCAGTCCAGACCGTGGCCGGATTATCATGCAGCAACACGACAATCAAAACTTTCCGGTGGCGAGTCGCAGCCCCGGCCAGGGTGGCGCCACCCTGTACGGTATATCCCATTTTAATCCCAATCGAGCCTGGATACTCGGACAATAATTGATTTTGATTAAAAAAAATCTTTGGGTCAGGTGCGGGTAAAATCGCGTATGGCAAAGATACAATACGTCGAAGGGCACTGCTCTGCATCGTGTGTTGGGCAATATTGGCCATGGCTAACGCAGTGACCCATTGCTTGGGGCTGCTTAATCCGGTAGGGTTCGCAAAGTGGGCACCCAAAGCACCCCATTGGGTTGCCGTGCGGTTCATCAAGGTGACGAACTTTTGCTCGCTGCCGCTTACGGCCTGGGCGACAGCATACGCTGCGTCATTGCCAGAAACCATCATCATGGCGGGAACAACGGCACCCACCGTTAGATGCTGTCCGGCATGTAGGCCTAAGCTGGCTCCAGTCTGCTGTTGGGCAATTGGGGACACCACTAGGGGCCGTCTCCATCCGTCCTTGAGGGCCAGCCATGCTGTCATAATTTTGACGAGCGAGGCGGGTGGCCATGGGTGATTAATGTGTTTGGCGTAAAGGACGCGGCCGGATTGAGCATTAATCACGATGGCGGAGGATGCAGCCACCACTGGCGGTGGTAGGGAGTGCGCCGTACCAGTCCCAATGACAACAGCCGCCAGGCAAGCAATTCGATGATAATTCAACCAAGTCCACCTCGCCGGTCCCAGTTCTTCTCTTGCCGTAACTTCAAAGGCGGTGCTAGTGTCTTCCAGTCGCGGCCAAATTAATCCATGGCCGTTTGGGTGGGTTTATCTCCCCAAGTCGACGAATGGGCGAATTAGAGACTGACAAGAACTGCCGGGTGGGTGTCCTTTAGGGGGGTTTGCTATAATATTGGTTGAGGATATTTGGAAGGAGCGCCTATGACTCCAGTCGGTATTGTTAAAATCGGATCGAGCAATACAGGATTTCTGGCAGCCGCTTCCCTTTTGACACCGATGGCGCGGGTGGGATACCTGATTGACCTGCAAAACCCTGAAAACTGGCCCCGTTTAATTGAGAAGTTAGGGGAATTCCGTCGACTTTGCGTGAATTTAGGTGTGGTGCGGGGACTGGCTGCAGGGGGTGAAGTGGTGCGGCAAAATCCCTTGCTGCAGGACATGATTTGTCAGACGGGTTGGCCACTGTGGGCTATATCGGGAACCCAAGAGGGTCAAGTCACCTGGTTCGCGGTCCGCAGCCAACACCCGCAGGCGGGGGTGGTAATTGATGTGGGAGGCGGCAGTACCGAAATCATTCAGCAGGGTGTAGTTCAATCGCTGCCCATCGGGGCGGCCCATTATTACCATCAAGATCAGTGGCCAGTTCTCAATGCGGCCGAGGAGGCGGCATTGGTGGGAGGAACCGCTTTTTTCCTAGGGAAATTTGCGGGGCGGCCGACCATGACTCAAGAGACGCTAAACGATGTCCTGGAGCGCGTTCTATCGACTCCCGAACCCAAAGAGTTGTTAGCCTTGGATATTGCGCGGCAAAACTTGGTAGTAGGAGGTTCCAAAGTGCTAAAGGCACTCATTGCCCAGTCCCATATTAACAGGTTTATTGTAACTTCGCGTGGACTGACCGAAGGGTTGTGGATTGCTGCCAGTTTAGGACGGGCTGCACGGCTATGAAATCCACGCCGATGTTGGATCAATATCATCGTTTGAAGGCCCAAAACCCTACGGCGTTGCTCTTTTTTCGGCTAGGCGACTTTTACGAGCTGTTCGAGGAAGATGCCGTGTTAGCGGCTCCGCTGTTGGATGTTCAACTGACGTCGCGGGATGGTGTGATTCCGATGTGCGGCGTACCCTACCACGCTGTAAGTCAATATCTTCGAAAACTGGTCGATCAAGGACATGTGGTGGCGATCGCCGAACAGATGGAAGAGCCCCAAAACGGCAAGGGGTTGGTGCAAAGACAAATTGTGCGGGTAGTATCGCCCGGCACCTACATTTCCGAAGATGCGGATGATCAGCCGCGATTGGCCGTGCTGTATGGTGACCGGCAAGGGTGGGCGCTAGCAGTGGCCGAGGTCGGGACCGGACAGGTTTATTTGACAGAGGCGATGGGTAGCGATACGGGTGCAATCCTCGCTGAGTGGGACCGTTGGAAGCCTGCCGAGTACCTGACGAATCTCCATCTTTCGTTGTCTGGCATGGCTATTGCCGACAATAGCTGGTTTGGGCGCTTGAGTGGCGAGGTGGAGAGGGAACTGGCTCAGGGATTTGGGACACCTTCGGTAACGGGGTGGGGATTAGCCGACAAGCCTCGGGCCCAGCGGGCGCTGATCGTATTGTGGCGGTATGTGGAGCGCACTCAACATCGCAGGCCAGATCATTTGCGCAATGTACGGCTATACCAGGTTCAAGAAGGATTGGAACTCCCTCCCCACGTTCTCGAGCAACTGGATGTGATTACGCCTACGGGCCTTTCTTTGCAGAAATCACTAGATAGAACGCTGACTCCCATGGGATCGCAGCTGTTAAAATTATGGCTGCAACGACCGTTGAATCAGTTGCCGCTCATTCAACAACGTCATCAGGTGGTTCAGTGGGCAGTGCAATACCCGGAAAAACGGCGGCACTTGCGGGAAATATTGAGTGCGATAGGAGATTTGGCCAAACGAGTTTCTCGTCTTAGCCTAGGTTATGGCGCCCCTAGAGACTTAGGGGGCATTCGACAGGCATTATTGGGCGCGGTGGCCTTTGGGACACACGCTGCCCAGTATGGCCTAATGTCTCTGTGGCCACTGGATATTTTAGAAGACGGGGCGATTTCCACTTTGTCGCTCCATCTCTCCCAGTTGAATGAGACCTTGCCCTTGCGGTTCGAAGATGGCAACGTGGTGCGAGATGACGCTGACCCAACCATTGGGCGCCTGCGTGCCTTGCTGCAGCAAGAACGAGAGTCGCTGGCGAAATTGGAGGCCGGGGAGAGGGAACGTACCGGGATGCGATCGCTGAAGGTCGGCTATCATCGCTCATTCGGCTATTTCTGGGAAGTGAGTAAAGGGCAGATCAAAATGGTGCCGGCGGACTGGATTCGACGGCAAACCATGACTAATGCCGAACGCTATACTTCGGAATCCTTGAGGAACGCCGAGCAGACCCTGCTCGCAGCTGAGGTTCAGCTAGGCGACGCGGAGCGGGCATGGCTCGATAAAATTTTAGATACGGTATTGAGCCACCAAGCACTGCTCTTGGAAATCAGCAACCGCTTGGCGGAAGTGGATGTTCTTCTCTCTCTTGCGGATGTGGCGGCAGACCAACGCTATGTGAGTCCTCAGTGGATCGAAGGCCAAGACGCCAGTCTGTCGGTTTCTCAAATGCGCCATCCGGTCCTTGAACGGATTGCGGATTATGTGCCTAATGACCTGGTAATTCAGCCTTCAGTCCGCACTGTGATTATTACCGGTCCCAATATGGGGGGGAAGTCTACTTTCATGAGGGCGCTGGCGCTTAATATTATTTTGGCGCACCTGGGAAGCATGGTGGCTGCCCAGGAGATGATTCTGCCGCTATGTGACGGCATTTACGCTCGAATCGGGGCGGATGATAACATCATGCGTGGCCAAAGCACATTCATGGTGGAAATGGAGGAAATGGCATGGATTTTGCGCCACGCCACCGCTCGCAGCCTGGTGTTGTTGGATGAATTGGGCCGGGGTACGTCAACCTTCGATGGGATGGCGATTGCCCGGGCCGTGTTGGAGCGCTTAGCCCAATCGCAAGGCCCTATCGTGTTGTTTGCCACGCATTACCATGAGTTGACGGAGTTAGCTCAAGTCAATCCATCAATCACGAATTTAACGGTCGAAGTCTTAACCGGGAAAGGCCGCCAATTGGTGTTCACCCACCGAGTGCTGGAGGGCGTGGCATCGCAGTCCTATGGAATCCAGGTTGCGCAAATGGCGGGTCTGCCTCAATCGGTCATAGCACGGGCGCGCCATTATCTGGATGAATGGGAGAGCGCTTTACCCAGTCGGACGACTTCAGTGGAGCAAGTGACCTTGTTTGCGCCGGATCCTGTGGCCGAGGAGTTGCGGCGCACCATTGCAATGCTAGATATCGATGAACTGAGTCCTCGCGATGCGTGGCAATGGATTGCCGAATGGCATACGCGATTGACTCGGGAGGAAGAACAGTGAGTCGTATACATCGTTTGGACCGGATTGTGGCAGATCAGATCGCGGCGGGCGAGGTGGTACAACGTCCGGCATCGGTAGTCAAGGAATTGATTGAGAATAGTTTGGACGCCAATGCTCGCCAGATTTCAGTGCATCTTCTCCAAGGGGGTCAAAGTCTTATTGAAATCCAAGACGATGGACAAGGCATTGAACCCGATGATATGGCACTGGCATTGGAACGTCATGCCACGTCCAAAATCACGGTTTTAAGCGACTTGGACCATAGTCCATGGTTAGGGTTCCGGGGAGAAGCGCTGGCGGCCATCTCCGCGGTGAGCCGGTTAACCCTGAAATCGCGTTTGCCAACTGAGCCAGTGGGTCGTCTCATTCGGGCCGATGGCGGCCACATTAGGGATCAAGATTTGGTGGCGATGGCTCCCGGCACCGTAATTGCCGTATCCGACCTGTTTTACAACACGCCAGCGCGCCTGAAATCGCAGCGTAGTCCTGCAGCTGAGGCGGGGTGGATACAGCACCTGGTAGAACACTTGGCCGTAGGGCGTCCTGATGTGGCCTTCAGGGTGGACTCCGAAGAGCGCACGCTCTTAAAGACGCCAGGACGGGGAGATTCCCACGAGGCATTGTATCAGATCTACGGCCGCGAGCTGGGCGAAGCTCTATTGCCGGTGGACTACACGGGGATGACGGGGATTAGCATACGCGGATGGATTGCTCCCGCTCATTTGCATCGTGGGTCACGCCATGCTCAAAGTCTTTATGTAAACGGGCGTTGGGTGGTCAACTGGATTTTAAGGCAAGCCGTCGAAGAAGCATATCGGCCCCAAGTCCCGGACCGGAGATTTCCGTCATATTGGCTTTGGATCGACATTCCTGGGGATGCCGTGGACCCTAATGCTCACCCAACGAAGGACGAGGTGCGCATCGATAAGGAACGCCAAGTGGCGGCGCTGCTGTTTCGCGCAGTGCATGATTCCTTAGTGCAAAAGTCCACCGCGCCTGAACTGGCATTGGATGCAAACATAGCCCATGAGTCATCTGGTGAATATGATCAGGCCCAATGGAGTTTGGTGCCAACCGAGTCGTCACCCGCTGACGGTGGCATCTTGCATCAAGAGTTTCTCGAGTTGGTGCCATTGGCCCAGTGGCAGGCGAAATACATTATTGCGCAAGGGCCACTGGGCTTGTATTTAATTGATCAACATGCCGCTCATGAACGATTGTATTTTGAAGAGTTGCAACGGGGCAAAGGACAGGCTCTTGTGATGCAGCCTTTGTTGGTACCATACGCGCTCACGCTGACCCCCTTGGAGTGGCAGGCGCTAGAGCGGTATCGCCCAACATTTGAAGACGCTGGATTTGAGATAACCGGATCAGGCGGAACGACTGTGATGGTGCGGTCAGTCCCGCAGGGATTACGCGACTTGCCCGACGATCCCGCAGTTTTTCGGGTGATCCTAGAGTCCTTAGTCAGTGGGACGGTGCAACATGATCACCCTATCACATGGATCGAAGAGCCCCTTTTTGCCATGGCTGCCTGCAAAGCGGCGATAAAAGCATATCGTCCGATGAGTCATCCGGAAATGGTGGCATTAATCCGCAATATGGCCCGACTGGTCGATCCGAGAGGATGTCCGCATGGCCGTCCAACGCTGATTAGATTGTCGATTGAGGAGGTGGACCGCCGTTTTGGCCGCAAAGGATGAAGACCGGGGGAACATTCCGTTGTTAGTGTTGGCGGGACCAACTGCGGTGGGTAAAACCGAGTTGAGCCTTTTGCTGGCCCAACGGCTTGGCGCAGAAATTATTTCAGCCGATTCGGCTCAGGTCTATCGCGGTTTGGATATTGGATCTGCTAAACTGCGGCCAGAGGATCGCTTGGGCATCCCCCACCATCTCATTGATGTGGTGGAACCCGATCAAGCTTTTTCGGTAGCAGATTTTCAAATATTGGCTAATCGGGCTATTGATGCGGTATGGCATCGAGGACATCTTCCGATGGTGGTGGGGGGAACAGGCCTTTGGATCAAATCCTTGACGCGCAACTATCAATTTGTTGAAGAAACCGATGCGTCGCATCCGCTTCGAAGCCAACTCGAATTCCTCGGTCAAAGTTATGGTTGGGACAGTGTGCGCCGCCAACTGCGTTTGGTTGATCCTGACAGTTGGCGTAATATTCATCCTCATGATCATCGCCGCCTGATTCGCGCCTTGGAGGTGTTTTTAACTACCGGACGTCGTTTGCCGCGAGCGCCAGCTGCGTTTTCCCGCTTTGCTACGCGATATTGGGTTCTGACCCGGCCCATGGCCGAACTGAACCAACGCATCGGCCGTCGCGTCTCTCAGATGCTTGACCAGGGTTTTGAATCTGAAGTGGTTGGATTGCTTAAAAGCGGAATTTCTCCCAAATCGCAAAGTTTGTCTGCGATCGGCTACCGAGATGTGGTGGATTGGTATCTCGGAAAAAGCAGCCAGAGAGAACGAGATGCCTTAATTGCCAAGCATACCCGGGCTTATGCCAAACGCCAGCTAACCTGGTGGCGGGCCGAACCGGAGGCGCGTTGGATCGATCTGTCTGCCTGGTCTGTGGAAGAAGCCTTGGACGTGATCACTCAGAATGCACGTGGCATGATTTACCGACAGAATACTTGAGCACCAATGGCTGCGGTCATCGGCAACGAGTTCATCCAGTCAGCGTGGGGCAGATTGGGATTGTAATAAAAGAGGGCGCCATGGGTGGGATCCCATCCATTCATGGCCGCCTTGGCCGCCATGAAGGCCAAGGCTCCGGGAGATTGCCAAATGGAACCGTTGCTGACCGACTCAAATTGGCCGGGATCTTCAATTACTCCGGAGAGTGTCTTGGGAAACCCTGGAGCGTTCAAACGATTGATTACCACGGCGGCTACGGCGACTTGACCTACAAACGGTTGATTGCCTGCTTCGGCTTGCACCAAATGGGCCAAGAGCAGGATATCGTCTGGGGAAAACTGCGTGACCTGAGGCAGACTGCGATTACTTAAGGCTGCCGCCGCTAGAGGTTGTGGCGCGGGAGAATAGGCAGCATTGGTGAATGGCCCCTGGTAGGGAATGATAAGGGACTGGCCTGGCGAGAGCTTGTCCGAAACCAAGCGATTTTCATGCCATAGCAAAAGTAGCGGAACACCATACTTGTTGGCTATTGTGGCCAACGTATCGCCGGCCTGAACAGTGTAGGTCTGTGGAATCACGAGATTTTGGCCAGCGTAGATAGTGCTAGAGTCTAAATTGTTGGCCTGTTCAAGGGCTCCCACGCTGATGTGGAATTTGGCAGCGATTGACCATAACGAATCACCCCATTGAATGTGATACAGGTGGCCCACGGGGGCGGAGGAACGAACCCACCGCAGGGGCCGGTTTGCTAAGCGTACCGACTGCGGTAATACAAAAGAGGAATCGGTGCTCGCCTTGCTTTGCTGGGCAGGCGAAGCAGGAGCCGGTGCCGCATTAGACCGGGAAGGCGCTCCCAGACCAATCAATAAGGCGCTAAATCCTAAGGCTAGTTGCCGGTGCCAAGGTTTTGTCTTTTGGAGCCACAGCAGAATATCTCGCAACAAAATCCCTCCCGATCTCACAGACTTGTCCTATCTGTATGCAGGTATTCGGGAAAGATTACCTAAAATCGGATCATATGGCAGAATGCGCCAACCAGCTGATGCCCAAGGCTAACAGTAACGCGGAGGCACCAGTGGCGATAATCGTAGTCCATCCCCATGGCCAGGCCAGACCAGCAATTTGAGCGCCCATGGCCAACCCGAGGTATATGGCAGCATTGTTCCATGCCAAAGCGCTACCGCGGGGCTTGAATTGCGACGCCAATGATTTCAACACTGGAGTGTACGCAGTCCCCAAGGCAAATCCTCCCCACAACAAGGCAGCGGTGGCCATTTGATGAGCAAATGGCGTCAAACCAAGACAAAGCACCTCGAATAGAATGCCCCGTCTTATCACGTGCCAAGGGGGCCAACGGTCGGCAGCCGATCCCCAAAGTATGGTGCCGAGGAGGCCACCTAAACCAAAGACGGACATGACCGACGCGATTCCCGTTGCCGAGGCATGAAACCGCACGCTCAAATGGGCAGCCAAAAAGGTATACACGATGCTAAATCCAGTAAAAGCAGCAGAAGTCACGCCGATGTTTAGAAAAAATGCCGATGGCAGCTTTCCCGTGGAAATGCCATGGGATTTTTTAAAAGGTTGCCATGCCAGGAGTGTCATGGCCATTGAGCAAAGTCCGAGCGCGACGACAAGCCAAAGCGGGCGTCGCCAATCACTGGATCCCGCGATCAACAACCCGATCGGGACTCCCAAAAAAGTGGCCGACGCAAATCCGGCCGAAGCGTAACCCATCATGGTTCCTCGGTCACCGACCGGGATCTGGTCTGCCAAGTACGCGTACAGGGCGGGAGTGAAGCCAGCGGCTCCTAGGCCAGTCAGCACACGTCCAGCGAACAAGACCACATAGCCAGGGGCGGCGGCCGAAAGCGTATCCCCGACCAAGAATGCGGATAAACCCATTATGGCCATAGAACGGCGCGTCATGCGGTCCAAAATGTAGCCTAGTAGAGGGGATGCGATGGCATAAGCCCAAGAAAAACTGCTCACTAAAGAGGACAGGCCCACTGTGTGAACATGAAGACTTTTGCCGATGGCTGGCAATAAAGGCGCAATCACATAAAGGTCCAAGCCTATGGTGAAAGTTTGAAAAAAAAACATCGCCGCCATCGCGGGGAAAGATCCTCCGCCGTGGCGCGAATGCATTTTATTCGCCACCTCCAATCGCCCCCCCTTTGTCGTGCCAGAGATTAGACTGTCCCACAGAGTCCCATTTTGTGCATGGCGCGCTAAATTTTCAGAGGCGTCAAGACGGTTGATTTAGATGACCCACAACAGCCAGTGGCCCATTTATGGACGGTGGACTCATCTGATGAACCCGGGCAGTGTGCTCGAGGTTAGAAATCTTAACGTCGCTGCAGAGAATGGACAGGCAGGATTTGCCCTATTGTTCCGTATATTAATTAGCATCCAGCGTGCTAAAGGAGAGGGCATGATGTCGTCACGCTCAAAGCCATTGATAGAGGAGCCGAAAAGCCCTGAGACGCCTGAGGAAGTGTTTCACTGGGTGCAAGCCGGACGAATTAGTTCTGATGCGGCATTACGGCACCTGAATCGGATGGATAATCGGCCAATGGCTCTTACCCTTGGCCGAGATCCGAGCAAAAAAGATGCAATTCTGACCTCAAAAGAGCGGGCTGACGCAGTCTTGCGCGAACTCGATCAATTAGTGGGGTTGACCGGTGTTAAGGTGCTGGTCCGCGAAATGCGGGCGTTTGTTGAAGTGCAACAACGGCGCGCCGACTTTCATTTGCCTCAGGATCCGCAGATGCTTCATATGGTGTTTCAAGGAGCGCCGGGGACGGGAAAAACTACCGTGGCGCGTCTTTTAGGCCAATTGTTCGCAGCCCTCGGCGTACTGCCCAAAGGACATTTAGTGGAAGTGGAGCGGGCCGATCTCGTGGGGGAATATATTGGACATACCGCTCAAAAGACACGCGATGTCATCAAACGTGCCTTGGGCGGGATTATGTTTATTGACGAAGCGTACTCTTTGGCTCGTGGAGGGGAAAAGGATTTTGGCAAAGAGGCGATCGATACCTTAGTGAAGGCGATGGAGGACTATCGAGGAGAATTTCTATTAATACTCGCTGGATATCCCCAAGAAATGGCATGGTTTTTGTCGACCAATCCAGGACTGTTATCGCGCTTCCCCATTCACTTGGAATTCCCCAACTATAATGCGCAGGAATTGTTGGCCATTGCACGTTTGATGTTGGCGGCGGGGCAATACACGATGACCAGAGATGCAGAACAAGGATTTTTAAAATATCTCGAAGAGCAGCAGGGACATTGGCATACTAATGCGGGAAATGCGCGCATGATACGTAATTTCTTAGAACATGCCATCCGTCGCCAAGCCGTAAGGCTGGCAGACCACTTGGACCGCGTGACACGACAGGAGTTGATTCAATTAACCTGGGCTGATCTCGAAGGGGGGCTTTAGTTGGAAGCCCTGGTAATAGGACGGCCCAACAGCGGCAAGTCATTATTTATGGTGAATTTTGTCGCTTATTTAGGATTGAAAGAACTTCGATTAGAGGCGTTAGACGAGGATGGGATGGCCAGACGCCAGCGTATTCCGTTTGACCAGGCGCGTCGCCAATTGGTTTCCCATGTAGCGCATAAAACCACCAACTTGCAAAGTATTCAAGTGGACATTGTGACAGGCCGATCCCATCGCATCTTGACCTTGACGGATAGTGTGGGATTAACGGATGAAATTCATCAGGCAAGCCATATTCGCCGTTCAATGGCGCTAACATTGCAGCAGTTGAGTCAAAAGCCGCTGGTGCTACACATGATGGATGCCTCGGCGGGGGGACTTCCATGGATGAATGCGTTGAGCTTGGTCGACGATGAAGTGGCTCGTTATGCGGGCGGGACGTGTCCCTATGTGATTCTGGCAAACAAAATGGATTGTGAAACGGCGAAACATGGGTTGGACCGCATCCGAGAGCGCTTTCGCGGCTATCCCGTCATTCCCATATCGGCATTGACACGCAGAGGCTTTCGTGACGTGAAAGGATATATTTTACGTCACTGGGGGTGAGGATCTGGGTTGCTACCGCTACTTTCTGGCTCTTACCTGGTGTATCATGGTGCGCGACACCAAAGGAGCGAGAGATAGTGATTCCATCGCATCAGATCTTACTGGAACAAGTGCGGCCTATTTGGATCAGCGTGGAGGATATCGTTGAACATAATGTTGAACGTACGCTAAAAGCTTTTACGCACTCGGGCTTGTCGACTGCGGATTTAATGGGGACGACAGGCTATGGGTACGATGACCGTGGCCGTGCCATATTGGATACCATTGTGGCCCAGATAATGGGCTCGGAGAATGCCCTCGTGCGCTCGCAGTGGGTTTCTGGAACGCATGCGTTGAACACCGTACTACAGGCTTTGGCGCCTCAGATGCGCACTCTGTGGATTGCTTCGGGTCCGGTATATGACACCATGGAGACTGTGTTGTTTGACCGATCCCATCCGTTAAGCTTGGCTTCTCGTTCGGTGGCCATTGCATATATGAAGCAAGATGTTGCAGGAAAGCCTCTGTGGGATGGGGAAAGTGCGCCTGACGCAGTCTATATTCAGCGGTCGCGCGGATATCAATTTCGGGATTCCTGGGGTCGCGCCGAGATTGAACCCCTCATTGACCAAGCTCATCGTCGGGGAGCGCTTGTGGTGGTGGACAACTGCTATGGCGAGTTTACCGACCAGTCCGAGCCCGGTGATTGGGGAGCGGACTTGACGGTTGGCAGTTTAATGAAGAACCCCGGTGCTGGGATTGTTCCCACCGGCGCCTACGTAGCCGGTACCTCAGCCCTCTGCCGTTTAGTGGCGGACCAATTGTTTGCTCCCGGCATTGGCAGTGAGGTAGGACCATCAGGCCCCTATCAACGCCTTATCGCCCAAGGATGGTTTATGGCGCCACATATCGTAGGGGAAGCCGTGATGGGAGCAATTTACGCGAGTGCTCTCTTTGAAGCTGCGGGGTTTAAGGTTAACCCGGGACCTATGACGCCCCGAAATGATATTGTTACGGCAATCCAAATGCACAGCGCACGTCAGGTAGAGATTTTTTGCGCGGCGATTCAAAAACATTCTCCGGTGGACGCCATGGCTGCCCCGACGCCATGGGCCATGCCCGGCTATGAGGATCCGATCATTATGGCGGCGGGCGGATTTGTTTCAGGAGCGTCTCTAGAGCTATCGGCCGACGCGCCCATGCGAGCGCCCTACTGGGTATATTTGCAAGGGGGGCTGAATCGTTGGCACACCATTATCGCGGCGCGGGCGGCGCTTGAAGCGCTAATAGCTGCGGATTAGGCCCACTACTCGGCCGATTACGGTAATGTCAGGGTCTTCAATGGGCTCGTAATTGGGGTTGGCGGGAATGAGCCGAAGTCTGCCGCCAGAACGATCAAGATATTTGACGGTGGCATCGTCACCAATCAGCGCGATGACGATCTCCCCGCTGTCCACGGTACTGGTTGATTGCACCGCGACGAGATCGTCTTCCCGAATACCGGCATCAATCATGGAGTCGCCAACCACGCGCAATAAAAAGTCTGCCTTCAAGTGAAACAAAGATACCGGTATTTGCCATTGATCTTCGATTTGCTCGGTTGCCAAGATGGGTTGCCCAGCGGTGATTTTGCCAATGACGGGCACTGTGCTGGACTCATGGCCGGTGCCACTAAGGGACCACGCTCGCCGTTTCATGGGAGGATGAGAAATGAAGCCTTGTGATTCTAAAATCTTTAGGTATCGCGCTACGCTGGCCGTTGAGCGCAAGCCAACGGCTGCCCCAATTTCTCGTACAGAAGGTGGATAACCATTTCTTCCTAAATACTGCTGGATGAATTCCATAATACTCTTCTGCCGGTCTCCTGCCGGATTGGCCATTGGGATCCTCCATATCTTTTGGAATATATTGTACCATATGGGTAGAGAGGAATGAAGCATATGCGGCCATTCGCCGCCTTATCTGGATTCTTAGGGGCACTTGCGGCAGGATGGGCGTTGGCCGCGTCACATGATTCCTTAGTGCTGTTGTTAGCAGGATTTTTTTGGATTATTGGGTTTGGCTTGTACGGGCTGTTCTGGACAAATCCTTTATGGGCCGCCCTGACAACCTTAATCTTGGGATTGGGGATATTATGGTTTCCGCACCACGCGCTATCGATGACGGATGCACTATTAGCCGTAGCTACAGCTTTGATAGGGGCGATTGCAGCCCATCTCTCTCATCCCCGACAGTCCGCTGGCCTGATGTGGTCAGACGGTTTGTGGGCGGTGGCGCTATTTGTGCTGGCATCCGTAGACATATCGGTTACTCAAGTGGGCATTTCAATGGCGTTAACCAAAAATCTTGCAGTTTTGGTGGCAGTTTACCTGCTGACACCCGCTATCGAGGCGGCAATCATGTTGTTAATTTTGGAACACGCACACGTCGTTAGGGATTTTGTGCGAGAAAACTATGCTCGGGTCGCGCTGTCCCAAGTGACAATGGGTGTGGCCGTCGGGACTGGGCTAGCCGCTATGATGGGAGTGATTGTCGCTTTAGAGGAAGCGCTAGCCCATATTCGGGTGCGTTCCAACAACCCCTTTATTTTCGCTGCGGGATTAAATCCTCATACCGTGGCGGCGACTATTTTGGTAGCGATAGCGGTGGTGGTGGTGGCGCCTATTACTGAAGAAGCGTTGTTTCGCGGCATTCTCTTTGGGGGATTCCTTACACGCCTGCCTTATTGGGTGGCAACCATTATTTCAGCTCTGTTGTTCGGCGCCGCGCATATGGATCTCACCCTGTTGCTGCCGTTGACTTTGGCAGGGTTGGCGCTAAATGCGGTATATCGGCAAAATCGCTCTTTAGTGCCTTCAACGGTGGCGCACGCGACGCTAAATGGGCTGTCCGTCATGTTGGCGTTATTTGTACGGTGAAAAATCCACCCGTCTAGAAATGAAAATTGTGATGCGCGAAGAAACTTGCCGTGGTAAACTAATGTTGACTGCAATTATTGTGAAGGGGGGCCGCGTCATGGAGTTCGAATTAACGGCAGAACAATTAGAACTGCGTGAGTGGGCACACGGATTTGCCGAGAAAGAAATTCGCCCGGTGGCGGCATACTATGACGAGCATGAGGAAATGCCCTGGGATGTGCTAAAGAAAGCAGCTAAAATCGGCCTCTTGGCTTACGCAATACCCGAGACTTATGGCGGTAGCGGTGTATCGAGTTTATTGACGAGCCTGGTCGTAGCTGAGGAGCTTTTTTGGGGATGCGCAGGCATTGCGACAGCCATGGGGGGTATTGGTCTGGCCTCGCTGCCGATTTTGGAAATGGGCTCTGATGAGCAAAAACAGCAATGGCTGCCGTTGTTTACAGACCCTGACCAGCCACGCATGGGAGCCATGTGCCTTACTGAACCAGAGGCTGGGTCGGATGTGGTGAATATGTCCACCAAGGCGGTCCGCGAAGGGGACGAGTATATCATTAACGGGACTAAGACCTTCATCACCAATGGTGGAATTGCAGATGTCTATGTGGTATTCGCCAAAACCGATCCTGCTGGCGGTTATACAGGAGTGTCAGCTTTTGTGATGGATGGTAAGACCGAAGGAATCAGCTCCAGCAAGAAATTCAAAAAATTAGGCTTGCGGGCCAGCCACACTGCGGAAGTCCGTTTTGACAACGTGCGGGTTTCAGCTCAGAACCGGCTGGGCCCAGAAAATATGGCATTTATTGGTGCGATGAAAATGTTAGAGCATTCTCGGCCTAGTGTCGCTATAGCGGCAGTCGGGGTGGCGCGGGCAGCCTATGAATACGCCTTGCAATATTCCAAGGAGCGTGTGCAGTTTGGCAAGCCAATTTACCATAATCAAGCAATTTCTTTTAGCTTGGCTGACATGCTCACCAAAATCGACTCTGGTCGACTTTTGGCCTATCGCGCAGCATGGCTGGCTGACAATCAAAAGTCATGCAATTTGGAAGGATCGATGGCTAAGGCATTTTGTGGCGACATGGCCATGGATGTTGCCACTCAAGCGGTGCAGATCTTAGGCGGGTACGGGTATATGCGGGAATATCCCGTGGAGAAATGGTTCCGCGATGCCAAGATCATGTCCATTTATGAGGGAACTTCCCAAATTCAAAAACGGGTTATGACCCGAATTATGTGATTGCAACTAACCAAAAAGGAGTGTGGGATATATGTCCAGTCAGGAAGTGTTTGCCGAACTCGGTCAGCGACTGGCTCAAAAGCCAGCGTCGGCTTTGGCCTCCGCGCAAGGGGTTTATCAATTTTCGCTAAACGGCAATGATGCGGCAGAATATTACATTGCTGTAACTGGTGAAGGTGCGACTGTTCATGAGGGGAAGGCGGACGCAGCGGGTGTCACGATTAGTATGACCGCGGATAATTTCAAAGAGTTGGCTGCAGGACGGCTAAACCCCATGAGTGCCTTTATGGGCGGAAAATTAACCGTAACTGGCGACATGAGTATGGCGCTCAAGCTGCAAACCTTAATCAGTTAAGACAGCAGAGGAGGTATTTATGACACAAGCATATATCGTGGATGGACTCCGCACGCCATTTGGCCGCAGAAACGGGGGTCTTTCCCAAGTGCGGCCTGACGATTTGGCGGCCCATGCATTGCGGTCGTTGGTGGAACGTACCAAGGTGGAACCCATAGAGGTAGAGGATGTTCGGCTGGGCTGTGTTACCCAAGTTGGCGAACAAGGATACAATATCGGGCGATTAGCTCCCCTGATCGCTGGGTTTCCGGTTGAGGTCCCCGGTGTGTCGGTCAACCGTATGTGCGGATCCAGTCTAGAGACTATCAATCAGTCGGCTCAAGCTATTATGGCTGGCGTGCACGACATAATGATCGCTGCAGGTGTGGAATCGATGTCCCGGGTTCCTATGGGTTCCGACGGGTCAAGTTTTAGTGATGAGCTGGTAAGTCGGTACAACATTGTACCTCAGGGAATTTCCGCGGAAATGATCGCTGAAAAGTGGCATCTCGGACGCCAAGCGCTCGATAGTTTTTCCTTGCAAAGCCACCAAAGAGCGCTTAAGGCTCAGGCAGAAGGCTATTTTGACAAAGAAATAGTAGCGGTGCAAGCGCCGCAAGCTGATGGAACGGTGCGCACGGTCACTATGGACGAAGGACCGCGTGCTGACACTACGTTGGAAAAAATGGCGACTCTGCGCACTGTATTCAAACCCGACGGGGTAGTCACGGCAGCCAACTCAAGCCAGATCACGGACGGGGCATCGGCTCTCCTGCTAGCGTCGGAAACGGCCCTAAAGAAGTATGATTGGAAGCCTCGGGCCCGCATTGTGGCCATGACTGTGGTCGGCGTCGACCCAGTTATTATGTTGACGGGGCCCATACCGGCTACGTCTCGGGTATTGCAAAAGGCAGGACTAAAACTGTCCGATATCGATGTCGTGGAAATCAACGAAGCGTTTGCTTCGGTCGTACTGGCCTGGGGAGAAGAATACCATCCCGATTGGACGCGGGTGAATCCCCACGGCGGAGCGATAGCATTAGGACATCCTTTAGGGGCTTCGGGCGGTCGATTGGTGCTGACCGCGCTAAACCATTTGGAACAAGAGGGCGGACGCTACGGACTGATCACGATGTGCATTGGTTGGGGCATGGCGATTGCCACTATTATCGAACGTCTTTAATCTCCTCGGCAACCAGGGGCTGCACCCTCAAGGTGCGGCCCCTGGTTTATTTAGACGTCGTGGGTGATGAAGGGGCCGCTTCCACGTAGATGTACCACCCAGAACTATAGCCGGCCAAAATTTGGTTGTTGCCGATAGTCTGTAATGGAGTGGCCGGGGCCGTATCAAGGCTCATAGTCGAGGGCGGTGCAATCACGCCCCATTGGCCGGAGGATTTCTGCCACTGGTAGAGATATCCGCCTGGAGCGCCGTAGACTAAGTTGCCGCTGGGGGTGGCCGCCAATTGTCCAATTCCGATATTGTTGGCTTGACCCGGAACGGGCAGTATCATCCATTGCTGGCGGGTATCGGAATATCGCACGAGCACGGGATCTGTCAAATTAATCAGCGCAGAAATGGCTCCGGTGGGAGACATTACCATGCTTGCGGGCGCGGCTCCCAAGGCGGGAAAGTTCGTCACTTCCGTCCAGGACGTGCCATTGTCGCGAGTTCTTAGCACAGGACCAATGCCGTTGCCGGAAACGGGCACCAAGGCGGCGGCAATCATCTGGGGATCTGCTGGATTGATTGCATAATCTTCCACTTGCCATCGGTTAGTGTTCAAGGTTAGTAAGGACGTCCAGTGGCTGCCATTCGTGCTGGTCATTAAAGTGCCGTTAATAATGGCCCAATATTGGTGATGCATGGCGACCAGATTAGAAATGGCCACGGGGCCGATGGCCCATGGTGTCCAATGTTTGCCGCGATCTGTGGTAATGTATCCGGTGCTTTGGCCAGAAGGATTTTCTTCCAACAACAGTGCTTGATCCGGATTGGCCGGCAAGGCTGAAATGGTGTCCGTCTGCGCAACCGTCGAGTTGCCTGGTGCACTAGCCCAATATGCGGTGGATTGGCCCGTCATGACGGTCCAGGTATTGTTGTGAGTCATGTAAATATTGGACCCCGCCGCGGCAAAGCTATTGATAGGCGTAAAGGTTCCAGTAATCCAATCGCCCTTGACCGGAGACACTTCGGCATGGGTAGCGATGTTTTGGCCTGGGCCGGGCAATGACCCCAAAAAAGTGTATACGGGCATGCCTTGATTAAACAAGGTGCCTCCCATGACATGCTGATGATTGTTGAGTTGAATGGCCACAGAGGTTGCGGTCATCCCGTGAATGGCAAACCTTCCGCTAAGCGACAGGGAATGGCCAGTAGGCACCGCCATGGGATAGGTATCATAAATGGGCGACATTCCTTCAACCGACCAATGTGGGCCAGCGTCTAGAGCGGTTAATACGCGACGCACCGACATCGGCATTGAATAAGATGCCAAATTGGGATTGCCGGTTGACACTTGTCCGGGATGAACAGGAGAAACCAAGGGCAACGCGACTAAAAACAGACCTGCCGCGACCGCCATTGACCAGCCGGTCTTTTGCCACCGACGAGTGCGGGAAACCGCCATTTTAGCAGGATGCCAATCCGGATCGAACTTCAAGCCTAGTTCTTGCCCCAATGCTCGGTCAACAGCGGCGCCAACTCGGCTTTCAAATTCGTCGGTCACATCAATCCCTCCTTCCATACCGGTTCAAGTTTTGGTTTTAAGTGCTGTCGTGCCCGATATAATCGGGTCTTTACTACTTGCTCGCTGACTCCCAGAGATTTTGCGGTATCCTTTAGTGAGCGGTCCATGTAATAAAAAAGCAAGATGCATTGTCGCTCAGGCACCGAAAGTTGCATAACCGCCTCCAAAACGGATTCGTCGTCCATTGCAAGTGTCGAGTCAGCCTGTGCACCTGCTTGCGTTTCCAAGTAGTCGGTCGGATCTTCGGGATGCCGTTTGAAATATCGCATTCGGTCCCTACACAAATTGGTCACCGTGTGAAATAACAACGCGGGACTAAGCGTATCCACCCCATGCCGCGAAGCATGCCGCCACAATCGAATAAACGCCTCTTGCGCGACATCCTCGGCGTCGGGTCTGACGTGTAAGGTGACATAGGCATAACGCAATGCCTTGTCTGCATATTGGGCCATAAATTGCGAAAACAATTCCTCATCGCGTCCGTTCGTGTTGAGCAACTCCTTCGATCGGCACCCCAGTATTCATTCAATCAGCTTAACGACCACAATCTTTAAAAGGTTACAATATCGGGTCGCGATTCCGTACGACCCTATAATTATCTCCAATATTACGCCAAAGTGGTAACTTCTGCGACCACGGCGGCGTTTTGAAGTATTATAGAAGCCTGGGGGGAGAAAACTCCATGCGAATTCGGGTAGCCAGTCATACCTGGGCGGTTGTTTTGGCTGCTAGCGTACTGGCCGGGTGTGGCATTCATTCCCAAGCCTCATCAACCAGCGCTCATCAAGCCTCTCAGTCAGCGAAATCGTCTATCACCATTGCCGATGGCCAAGTGTTCAAGTTGCCCGTGCCCACATCCTTCGATGTCGGTCGACCGGTGAGCGTGGCTGACACGCAACTGGGCATATTGTACATACTGCCTCCGCACTGGCTGTCAGCGCAAAACCCTTGGCAACTTTGGCTGGCGCCTGCCACGGGAGCCTCAGACATTTCCCGCGACAGCGTCTTGGTGGCTCAGTGGCACTTTGTTCATCAGACGCTAAGTATTGCCGATGTGACCCAAAATGTGGCCTTGATTGTGGCGTCGCCGACACCGGGCATTGTCTCCAACGCAGCGCTTTGGTCTGTCAACTTGGAAACCGGTTCGGTGGCCAAATTGCATACATGGAATCCATCGCAGTTGTCCGGTCCGCCTTTTGTCTCAGGTCGGGGTGTGGCAGCATGGTGGAATCCTGGGACGGCGACCGCCACCACACTCAATTTAGTGAGTGGGGCTCGACAGACACTGGTAGGAGTGGCCAGTGCCCAGGCTTTAAGTTTTACTAACGGTGGACTGGCCATTAATGGCACTCCAGTGGCATTGCCCTTTCTTAAACCATACAATCATACACTGCCGAAAGGATATCAGTGGGCTTATCCTGCAGGGGCTTTGAATCCCATTGTGGCGGTGCCCAAGTCGTGGATAATCCGATCATTTATTGGTCAAAATAGCATTGGCATCACGGCCAGTAATCCGAATCAACCATCCCAGCATATGGTGGCTAGCCTGGACGCGTGCGTTGCTTGTTTCAGTCCGGCGAATAATACCGGCGTGAGTGGACCGGATAGTCCCTTGTTGGGCGTGCCGGTGGGCACCAAGTTTGTCTGGTTGTCGGACCATGCCGTGGCCTATACGTTGCCGGGCAGCGCCAATGCCACGGAATACAAACTGCAGGTTACAGAACCAAACGGTGGCGTGGTGGATGCATCAGTAACTTTGCCTGCTTCTTTAAAAAGGGAAGCCACCACAATTTTAAATTCATTGTGGTGGCCATGAAGTGCTATTGGCCTAGAACATAAACGGTAACGGGTTGAATTCCGAAATTAGACACTACACCTGGGCTGGCATTCATGTAAATGTCGATGCGTTGCCCTTGAATGGCGCCGCCAGTATCCATGGCATGACCGACAAAGCCTCCAGACGGCAAACTCTGATCCTGGTATCCTTGAACATACACGGTCGACTTTAGAGGAATCACCGACGGGTCTACCGCAATCATGCCGGGTTGCAACGGCTGTCCAAAAGCGTCTACTGGGCCATATGGATAGTTGTCCTGCAGACTTGGACCGTAAGCTGTGGCGAGCATGTGATAGGTGGCGATAATCGGTCGTCCATCTATGGTCGATGGGCTAGTGGTGGCGGCGATGGCGGCTGCGCTGGTCGAACTTGGCACATAAGCCGGAACCAAGCCAAATCCCGAAAGAATGTCCTGCCAAGTGACGGGATCAGCAACACCGGTTACGGGCAAATGCTGCGCTGCTTGAAAAGCTTCGAGGCCGGATTCAGTTTTGGGCCCAAACACACCATCGATGGGACCCACCTGACTATACCCTAAGAGTTCTAGGTCGGCCTGCAGTGTCATCACCCAATGACCTTGGCTACCATAAGCTAATTGTTGTTGCATCGCTGGATGCACTGCGGCTAGCGATTGCGTGGTAACTTGCGAGAGACTTGCGGCATAAACTGACGGAGCGGCCGCATTAATGCCTACCGCTGGGCCAACTGCTGCGAGACCCATTGCTAAACTCCATGTGGCAAAACGCATTTTTTCTCCTCCTCTCGAGTAACGCCTCCGAGGTTAGCTGGCGGGTTCGGGCACGAGAGATACCCTACGAACGCAATCTCCATTCGATTCACCCCGTACCTTGGTTTCCCCGGTCGCCAAAAAGATGGCGATTAGGCGCTTTGACGATCCTAAAAGTGAAGTTTACCCATGATTGTACAATTTGTCAGACAGCCAAATCGGGCTTCAGTCGTGTTACGCATATCCTTGTCGCCATAAGACGGACAACAAGAGAACCAGACAGGGAATTTTGAAGTGATTCCAAACTTACGCACTATGTCCAAAGGTTAGCCAACATGACAATGGATGCAAAAATCGACAAAGTTTGGATTGTCCGGGCTAAAACACGATAAAATAGGAGAGTGAAACAGAGGAGCGGTGTGTTTGGAAGGGAACGCGTTAATTATTCCGGTTCAATTGCCGGAACCGTTAGAGGCGATACGTCAACAATATGATCCAGTTGGGTGTACAATACCTGCGCATATCACGGTCAGCTATCCATTTGCTGGACCAAGCGAACAAGTGCGCATGTCTTTGGAACTTACACAGTTAGCGAGTCAGTTTGACCCGTTTGTGGCGAAGTTCCACCAGCTAAGTCAGTTTGACCAAGGCGAGCAAGCCATAGTCATCTTACGCTTGCGGCATTCCCGCCATTTAATGCATCTGTTTGATGAGGTGTGGACGCGGTTTGCCCAATACCCGCCATACCAAGGGCAACACCGAGCCATTATTCCACACATAACTATTGCCCGATTGTCAGCATCCTCGATGGATATGTTCGGACAAGTAAGCCAAATGGTGAATGCTTATCAGTCGCAACTTAGCTGGCGGGTCAACCACTTGATGTGGGTGATAAGCGGAGACGAACTACAGGTGAACCCACGTCAGTTTATTTTTCCTTTTAAGGGCGTATACATGCCCTAAATGCCATTATTAAGGAGTCTGTTATGTCATTTATTATGTCCTCTGAGCCACTTGATAGTCCTGAGTTATATGCCCAATACCACGACCGTGGCGGTTATCATGTGGCCTGGACCCGTGTGAAGCAAATGTCTCCTGTCGAAGTGCGCCAAACGGTGCTGGCAGCGGGATTGCGTGGGCGTGGCGGTGCAGCATTTCCGACGGCGAAAAAATGGGAGCTGGCTGCCTCGGTGGACTCACCCACCAGAGTATTGATTGTTAACGGAGCCGAGGGAGAGCCGGGCTCTTTCAAAGACCGGACACTTATGACAGTATCCCCGCATCGACTGATTGAAGGGATACTGATTGCATCCCATGCCATTGGAGCAACTGAGATAATCTTTTATATCAATGACCAGTTTGGTGACAGTATTAGGTCGCTGGAGACGGCATTGAAGGAGGCCAGCTGCCAAGGGCTTCCGACCGATAGGATACAGTTGCGTCCTGAAACGCATACCTATATTGCCGGCGAAGAAACCGCGCTGATTAACGCCCTAATGGGGCGTCCCCCACAGCCATGGCACAAACCTCCTTATCCTACGACCCAAGGCTATTTGGGATTGCCAACCGTGGTGAATAACGTGGAGACGCTGGCGGTTTTGCCTTTGATTTTTGAAAAAGGCGTGCCGTGGTTCATAAAGCACCATCCCATGCTGTTTTCGGTCAGTGGTGATGTGAAAAATCCCGGGGTGTACGAGATGCCATTGGGGACGACTCTTGACCACCTATTGCGCAGTGCTGGGGGTCCATCCCAAGCAGGGATCCAAGCAGTGTTGCCAGGAGGGTTTTCCATGCCGTGGCTTACCGCCGAACACTTCAACGCAAATCTAGACTATGAAACGATGCGTCATCTCGGCACAGGACTGGGCGCCTCGGTTATTGTCCTGGGATCAGAACGTTCGCTCTATGACCAGAGTTGTGACATTGCGCAGTTTTTTGCGAGGGAGTCATGCGGCAAGTGTCCTTTGTGTGTTCGTGGCACCCGCACCTTGGCAGAACAATTGGTTCTCTTGGGGAGCAATTTGACACCAGGTATGATCGCGGATTTGGTCCAGACGGCGAAAAAATTTCGTCATAAGGGCATTTGCTCCTACTTGGACACTGCAGCTCACATGGTGGAAAACTATGCTGTGAGCTTGGTAGCGCCCTCGGTCTGAACCTCAAATTGGGGTTGGAATCTTTTGGTTTACCGCGCGTTGTGCTATATTTAACAGAGGAAAAGTGTGGGGTGTCGGATACTTGGCGCTCCATGTGCGGTTGCAACAGCGTTGGCAAAGTCTGGTTTGCGGGGGGATATCCCATGGACATCACGATTCCATTAGTACTGCTGATTTTTTTTGTGGGTTCGTTTTTTAGTGGCTTTATTATTGATAAATCGTATCATCCTACCGAGTCAGAGCCCTATGAATTGGAACAAGAACGTCAAGGGTAAGCACATAAAGTGAAAAACGGCCGCTCTCATCAAAGAGTGGCCGTTGTAATTGTGAGGGGCTGGGAGGATCTCTCGCGCCTATAGCGCTCGGACTTTGGGGGAGGACGATTTGTCATCCGAGAGATGAAAGACGTACACCCTGTATCCATCATTGACCACCAGCGGGTGACTCGTTTGATGGGCAAATTCGTGATCTTCTGGTGGGGCGACCTCTTCTTGCGAGGTGCGGTACGGCGCTTCCATTTCTTTTGTTGCGTTCTCAATCCTCGTCTTCTGCTCGTCCCCAAAGAGGCTGGCGTGGTCCGAAGTAACGCCACGGACCGCCATCATACTTCTGGAATCCACGGTTTCGACGCAGGTTCGATGAGCCAGTGTGTTGGCTAATGAAAGGGACAGGAAACTTTGAGGGCGTCCCCGAATCCCGCCTCAACCCCCACGGCGTTGGGTGCGGACAAGTTCATAATGCTGACTGTCGTATTGGACAAGAGCCTATGAGAGTTTTCATAAAGTCCTTGCCGTGCGGGATTTTAAGACTTGTTGGCGATTCTCCGCATTCGAAGCACCACTTTTTCGTAAACCATGCCCGAGTCGTGACAAACGACTCAAAATCTGCGACGATGGGTGAGTCAATCATCACCTCCTTGTCGGCTGCCGCTTTACGCAGCGGTGCGGATCCATGCCTCGTGGTGGGAGACCATGGCAGCGAGCGCTAATCGGGCATACCAGAGATAAGGCCGGCGATGATGCGCCGCCTTAATCCCGTGGGCGGTCCATAAACTAAAGGACCGCTCCACCCCGGTTCGCTCGTTATATAAGGTCGTCCATTCAGGCGTGCCGTACGGCACGCCACTGTCGGCATAGCGCGATCCCCGGGAATTGACCGTGACGGTTTTCTTGGCCTTGTCACAAGGATGAGAACACGGCGGGGCAGACTTCTGCCGCAGAGGACACCCATAGACCATGACCCCTGGCCGGGGTTGCCCGATGCGCGGCATCGGGCGTGCGTCACCACAGAGGGGCTGATGGGTGTCGGAGAGCGTGACGCCAGCCGCGATGGCGGCATCACTCACATGGGGTGGTTCGACCGGTTGCATGGGCGCAAAGGCCGGGATGAGTCCGCGTTGTCGAGTAAAGTCCCAGAGTGCTTGGACATCATAGGCGGCATCCCCAATGAGATGGTTCATCGTGATGTTTGGCGTCTGATACAGGGTCTGCGTTTTCACGAGCAAATCGGGAAGGGCCACGCCGTCATGACGATTGGCGGGATGCAGCGCCAAACTGACAATCAGCGGATGACTCGGTTGCCCCGGTACAGCATTCACCACGACCATAGCGGACGGGTCATAGCCAAAGTAATACCGATTACGATGGCTATCCCATCCGACCAAAGCCATCGGATCGCTAAAGTACCGCAAACAGCCGCAGCCTCGCGTGGAACAGTCACAGCGTTTCGCGCCAAAACTGGACGCCCCACTGGCGATGGGTGAGCCATCCACAGCCAGATCCCACACCGACGGCAAGACACCCCGTTGCACACTGCCGAGGCTGGTTTCCGCTAAAAATCGGTCCCATAGGTCTCCGGGCGCCGGCCGGCGCCCGCGTGTGGCTTCGCGCTGGACCCGCCCGGCGACACGGCCAATGGCCCCGGGGCGGCGCGATGGCATTTTTTGACCCCGTTTCAATTTCAGTCGACGGCCGGAGGAGCGTCGCATGGCCCCCTGTCGAGGCATGGCTTCCGGATACAATCGCCGGAGGAAGGCGTAAAAGGTACTCACCGCCGGCACATCAGTCGGGCGATCCCACCCGCAGAGGTGGCACAGCCATACGGATTGGCGGAGCATCGCAACGCCATCCACCAAGCTCGGGATTTGCCGGACGGTGATTAATCCCAGAGCCCGGAGCAGTTGAAACGGATCCGTAGCGGGGCGCCCTCGATCGATCGTATATCGCGACCGGGCCACTTGAGCCTGCGCGTCCAGCGTCGCCGCTAATGTCCACGCCGTTTCTTTGCTCCACGCGTTGCGATCCCCCCAGTCTTCGTTCCATTCGTGTAAATCCTGTTGCACTTGCGCCCAGAGTTCGGCATCGGTCATCATCGTGCGCAGCATGGGATGTTCCCTCCGATTCAGATTGACTGTAAAATATTGCCAGTCAACGAATTTTTGGGGACCTTTGCTCTTTGTCAAGTAATTAAGCCGATTTAATCGAAATAAATCCCGTCAGACGGGCTATTTCTCCGTCTACGAATTTTATTCGACATACCTCCCTTTCGGAGGATGACGTTGGTGTTAGAAAACGCCTCCCGGCGGGAGGCGAAAACGTACGGATGATGCGGTCGCCAGACTTTATGAAAACTCTCATAGAGCCTTGCTAGAAAAGGCAGGTATGAATATCCCTCCCCACCAAAATTATCGCCACGATGGGGGCTGTGTACGAGAATGTGGAGAGTTTTGATAGGGATATTCGAGAATTCCAGCCATCAGGTGATCTATTAAAACATGGATAACGTAACCTATTCCTCGCTTAGTCGTTATTCTACGAGAAGAACTCAGGAGGTTCCAGATCATGAAATCAATTACGTTACTGGCAGTATGCATATTGGGCACTATGGCTCTTGCCGGATGTGGGGCTGCTGGTCCGGTTAGCGCTACCCCCACCGGAAACGGTAATAGCCATATTTCGGGCCAAGCGCATATCAGTGGTGTCTCCCCTACGACCAGTACATCGTCATCAAATTCGTCAAGCATCTCCTCGTCACCCAGTCAGTTGACACCTGGTACGACTAGCACGTCTCAGTCAGCTACCATGTACTTAACCTATCACAATCCCTTGTATAATTTTTCGGTCAGCTACCCAACAACGTGGACCGAAAGCCCGCGTCCAAACGACGGAGATGGACGGTTGTTTACCTTTGACACGCACATTCCAACATTTTCGAATGGAGGTGGGTATGAGTTATATCCAAAATATGATGCAGTTATAGCCGCAATCGGTGTGTACAACGTTACGAACTTCACGTTTGACCAAGCGAAGAACCGACCCCAAAACCCAAACATTACATCCTACCATGTTGTGAAAGTCTCGAATGGTTACGAAGTTCAAGAGACCCAAACGAAGGGCGATACGATTGCGTATAGCCTCGTGTTCTTTAATGCGACATACCAAAAACATCTGCAAGTGGTGGTGCCAAACACCGCTCCCTATCGAAAGATTGCCCGCGCCGTTTTACAGTCGTATAAGCCATTTTGATGGATGGCATTGGGATATAAAGAGTTTAGATGATCATAGAACTAATCCATGGGAAACATTGCCGCTGAAGTAGCCAAAAACTTATGGGTAAAGATTAGGTCGGTGGCGAGTGTCGGTCAAAATGGTCGGTCGCTCCCGCAAACTTCCCGGGCCACTCCAATTCAAGGCATTAAAATCGAGCATGGTGAGCGCCTCCTGCGTCAACGCGGCCGAGAGGAAGGGGGCGTGGAGGACCGCCGGGCTATCCGGATCCAACGGCCTCACCCACAGGCCCTTCGGATGGCCGTGCCGTACGTACCGGTGGTGCTGACGGGCGAATCCCTGCGTATCTCCTAAGTACTGCCACCCCGCGGCCCGATAACTCGTGCCGGCGAAGCGAGTCGGGTCCACAAAGGTTTGGGCCAGCACCACTGGATGACCGTAGACGAGCTGCCAATCGGCGCTCAGGCGCCGGGTGTTGAGAGAGCACTTTCGACGCTAAATTCGGCACCCGAACCTCCGGTAAAATCAGAAATCGAGCATTGTTCACGACAAAGCGCAGGCGCGTCCATTGCTGGGCGCGCGTCCACCCAATCCACTGATTGATCACGGGGACGGCACATCCAAGCCGCGGCGGCCCATCCCAGCAATGCCACCCATTCGTTCTCGACACACGCGACATAATACAGCGATTCACCCACCAGCCCGCGAAATCCAAGATAATGATGGGTGGCCATCAACCGACGCCACAAATCCCGCTCCTCGGGGCGGATCGGTCGGACTTCTAGGGACGCCGTCCAGTGTGGCACCGTCCCACCTCGGAGCCTCGCTGTGTCCGTATGCGTTAACGCGTATCAAGGATTCTCACTACTTTGACGAGGTCGTGACCAAATCTCAATAATAATTGCATCGATCAAGAATGAAAGGGTATAATACTACCGACGACTTTTGCTCGGCGGTAAGGATAAGATGAGGGCTCGGCCGGAACGGGGACGGAGCTGAGTTTCCAAATCTAGCGGTGTGTTTGCCCCTGGCATAAGTCCCTAGTCGATCGACTAGGGGCGTATTGATGTGTGTTTGTATTGAAATGGAGGTGGGGACACTGGGACGCCCAGGACCTGGTAAGTTACAATTCATCCCTTTAGGGGGACTTGGCGAAATTGGTAAAAATATTGCGGCACTGGTGTATGGAAACGACATCATTCTCATAGACTGTGGCTTGGCTTTTCCGGAAGCCGACATGCCCGGAATTGATTTGGTATTGCCTGACATCACGTATCTTCTGGAAAATAAGGATCGCATTCGAGCAGTGTTTCTAACTCATGGACATGAAGATCACATTGGTGGTCTACCGTATTTTCTCAAGCAGATTAATGTTCCAGTATACGGACTACGGCTTACATTGGGAATTGTAGAGCTAAAACTCCAAGAACATCAGGTGGTGCTTCATCCTAAGTCCCGCCCAGTAGAGCCAGGCGAAGTGATACGGGCAGGGAATTTTTCTGTCGAATTTTATCGCGTTAACCACTCCATACCCGACGCATGCGGACTTATTATCCGAAATCCAGTGGGCACCGTGGTGCACACCGGCGATTTCAAATTTGACCATACGCCGGTTGATGGGCATGTGGCCGACTTTCATAAGTTAGCGCAAATTGGCCAAGAGGGCGTGTTGTTGCTGCTAGCTGACAGCACCAATGCGGAGCGGCCGGGATATACGCCCTCGGAAAAAACCGTGGGCAAGTCATTGGATGGCATTATTAGCCATGCTGAAGGGCGAGTTTTTGTCGCCTCTTTTGCGTCGCAAGTTCACCGAGTTCGGCAAGTGGTGGAGTCCGCGGTGCGCAATGGTCGCCATGTGGCAGTGGTGGGACGCAGCATGGAAAATGTCGCGCATAAAGCGATTGAAATGGGCTATCTGGATTTTCCGCCAGGGACCTGGATGGATCTCGACGCAGTACTCAAGGAACCGGCAAACAAGACACTTATCCTGACCACCGGTTCTCAAGGAGAACCCATGTCGGCATTGACCCGCATGTCAACCTCTGACCACAAAAAAGTTGAAATTCTGCCCGGCGACACCGTGATCATCTCTGCCACGCCAATTCCCGGCAATGAAAAGTTTGTGGCGCGCACTGTGGACAACCTGTATCGGCGTGGCGCCCGCGTGTTCTATGGCTCAACCGCAGGAATTCATGTTTCAGGTCATGCCTGTCAAGAGGAACTGAAGTTAATGCTCAATTTGGTTCGCCCAAAGTTTTTCGTACCCGTGCATGGAGAATATCGGCACTTGGTCCACCATGCTCAATTAGCTCGCGACGTGGGCGTTGAGTCCAGTCACATCCTGATTGGGGATAATGGCAATGTGTTCGAGTTCACACGGGAAATGGGCAACATTATCGGCCAGGTACCTTCCGGCAAGGTGTTGGTGGACGGTGTCGGGGTGGGGGATGTCGGCAATATTGTGCTACGGGACCGCAAGCAATTGTCTAACGACGGGATTCTTATTGTGGTGGTGGGCATGGATTCGCAGTCGGGCCTTATGGTATCTGGCCCTGATATTGTTTCCCGCGGTTTTGTCTACGTGCGGGAGTCCGAGGCACTGCTTGATGAAGCGCGGCAACGAGTCAAGCATGCTTTGACGAATATGGAGGGCCAAGGGTTGAGTGAGTGGTCATCGATTAAATCTTCAGTTCGTGATACGTTAGGGCGATTTTTATGGGAAAAGACAAAGCGCCGGCCGATGATTCTGCCGATTATCATGGAAGTCTAGGTATTGCGCGGAATCGGTTTAGGTTTGACCACCACAAGAATTGATGTGGTGGGACTAATGAGGAGCGCCTTGACTTGCACAACGTAGAGGGCTCCTCCGATGGTTAAAAGACGGTCGTTGAGCATATGGTAAACCATCACTATGCGCAAGTCTTGCAGCGGCAACCCAAGTAGAGCCTCGGTATACGGCTCCATGGCGGCTTGTACGGCGATTTTGGAAACCGGGGCTGACGACAGCACCTCCAATTTAATCGATTGAATGTACGTGCCGGTTTGCGATTTCAGATTGATAGAATTTAGTTCTTCGCGCAACCGTTGGGATTCTTTTTGCCACCTGTTGGCTTGGGTTTCCCACTGTTGAGTGCGTTGCACTATAGCCAAACGGTCGCGGCTAGTGACCGCTTGCATGGTTGATGCGCCAACCAAAAATCCTATGAGCGCGCTGGCTACCACGCGATGATCTATCTTCATCACACACCCACCAGCCACCGAATCAACCAATATCCCCATTGCGCACCAAAGTATGCGGCGATGATGCCAAAGCTGTCGGCAAGCAACATCGGCAAGGCACGACTCGCCAAACCACGTTCAAGATTTTCGAATGCTGTGAGAGTGCCTCCGATGGCAATCGCAACAGCCCAAATTCGAATGCGATAGGCGGTGGTCACCGGATCCCCCGGCCCCTGGCTGACCATCCATGAACCAAAAGCGCCGATTAGCCCTCCACCCAAGGTCACCCCCATGGCAAGAAATAATGGAGGAATCCCAATCCGCCACAAACGGACAGCCAGATCTATCCACACCCTCGCCATCTCTTGTCCCCCCCGTAATGGCTATGCGGCCAATACGCGTATTAAAACCGCCATGAAACCAAAGACTAAGTGCCAGTAGGGGTGATAGGAGGTACATTATGCGTCGTGCTACTGGAATCTCGGAATCTCCCGAGGCCATGCCTGCGGAACCACAAAAACGCAGCCCGTCGAACGAAGAGGCAACGGGCGAGGCGATCAAAGAGTTTGGCACAACAAGCGTGCCTAAAGCAAAGTCCGCTATCCAGACTTTGATTATAATTGGCCAAATCGAGGGACATATCGTGTTGCCAGCGCAAAATAAGACTACAAAATATGAGCATGTCATTCCGCAATTGGTGGCCATTGAGGAAAATCGAGATATCAAAGGACTGCTATTGGTCTTGAATACCGTGGGAGGCGATGTGGAAGCCGGATTGGCCTTGGCGGAAATGATCGCCAGCTTGTCGAAGCCAACCGTTTCCTTGGTGCTAGGCGGGGGCCATTCCATTGGAGGTCCGGTGGCGGTCGCCGCTGACCACAGTTTTATTGCGCCCACGGCCACCATGACGATTCATCCCATTCGGATGAATGGCCTTGTGATTGGCGTGCCCCAGACGTATGAATATCTGGATAAAATGCAGGATCGGGTGGTGAATTTTGTGACGCAGCACTCAGGAATCACTACCGAAAAATATCGCGAGTTAATGTTTCGGACGGGAGAACTGGCGCGCGATATCGGGACCGTATTGGTGGGCCGGGATGCGGTGGAGGTAGGTCTTATCGACGAAGTGGGAGGTATCGAAAATGCCCTGCGAAAACTGCAAAGTCTAATGCAGACTCAACGCGCGGCGCGGCGCGGTCACCGCAACAAGAAGGAGGTTCAGTAGTTTCTTTTAAGGAGGCGTACCGATGTTATATACGATTTATACTATGGAGTCCATTTTTCCATATGAGTTCGACCAAAGTCCCTTAGTGGAATATCACATCCAGGGGCGCATTTGCTTGGGCCGGCGGGGACCCGACGGACTGGCTCGTCTGGAACGATTGGTGTCTACAGACGCGAGTGACTATTTGGATCCGCGCTTCATGCCCCAAACTGTGATTGATTGGTAAGTCACAAACATTCCGGTCATACTTCGCCACATTGCCCGTATGTTACAACAGGGGGACAGGGCAATGTGGCGTATATGGTTGCTTGGGGCTGTTCAAGGGCTTACAGAGTTTTTGCCGGTCAGTTCATCAGGACATCTTGTGGTCCTAAAACATTGGTTTGATGTACAATCTCCCGGCGCGAGCATGGAGACTGTGTTGCACATGGGCACTTTGATCGCGGTGCTGGTCGGATACCGACGAGATATCAAGGAATGGACAACAGGCATGCGCCGGGGCCACCGTCAGGCGTGGCGTTTGCTGTGGCTGGTGGCTATTGCGACCGTACCGGCCGCTATTATAGGGTATGGATTTGAGGCAACCGTGGGGCAGTACTTCATTCCTTCTGCGGTCATCGCGGGTTGGTTGTTGACTAGCGTGTTGCTGTGGTTGACTCCGGCCCCGGGTCAACGTGACATTCGCAACATCCATGATTTGAGTGGGTGGGAAGCAATGGCAATCGGATGCATGCAGGCTCTGGCGCTGTGGCCGGGACTGTCGCGGTCAGGGTCTACAATTTTTATGGGGCGGGTGTTGCGGTTATCGCCTGATGACGCGGCACGGCTTTCGTTTTATATGGCGGTTCCGATCATTGCAGGCGCTTTTGGACTTACCTGGCTACGTCACCCAGGAGTGATGTCCGGTGCATCTTTCACGGTATCGGGTATGATAATATCTGCCATCGCAGGCCTAATTGCGATAAAATGGGTAAAACACACGTTGGATCGTTCGGGAGCTTGGCGACGATTTGGTCTTTATACTTTTGGCATGGCCCTGCTGACGTGGTGGCTTGGAGGCTAATGATGCACCCGGTGCTGAAGCAAATTACTCAAGATATGCGCCGTGAAATTGGTGGCGTCGTGCTAGTTGCATTGGGCCTGCTGGGTTATCTGGCCTTAGTATTTCCTCACAGTGGTGTAGTGGGCCGCGATTTAGGAGCAGGTCTGACCTGGAGCTTTGGGCTTATCGCCTGGCTAGTGCCTGCGCTGATTGTGGCGAGCGGCGGATTGCGCCTGCTTAATCGGTCATCTTTGACGGGGCACCGTCGGGGATGGGCGGTGTTGATAGGTTATGTGTCGGCATCCATCGACGTCGAGTTGGTGCATACATATGGGGCGGGACATGTAGGGCATGCCCTAGTGCATGGGCTGATTGCATTGGTAGCAACGCCGGGAGCGGCGCTGCTGAGTGTAGTGCTCTGGATTGTGGCCGTGTTATTTTGGACTGGTCAAAGTTTAGTAACCGGCAGCTTGACTTGGGGACAGCGGTTAAAACGGGTTAGCCAAGGTCTCGGCCACTCCTTGACATGGCTGTGGACAACCCTTAAAAATTGGATTTATCCAGAAGAATCTCCAGTACCTGCTGTCAAAACACGGGTGCGGGTTCCGCGAACCCGGACTGCTACGACTGGTGCGGCGGTGTCTGAAGACACCCCTCCACTGAGATCCGAGACGCCGGTGATTGTACCACAGACACCTCCGCCGACTCCCTCGCCCATCATCACCCATGGCATAAACTACTTGCCGCCACCGTTGAGTTTACTGGCCTCTGCAGACCCGGCCAAATCAATTCGCAAGGGGCCCTCGCCGATGGAACGCGCCCAAACCTTAGCCACGGCGCTGCGTCAATTTGGTATTGATGTGAAACTTGGCGATGTCAATCAAGGGCCGACCATTACGCGATTTGAAATCATTCCCCCACCAGGCGTGAAAGTGTCGCGAATTGTCAATCTAGCTGATGACATCGCTCTTTCGCTGGCCGCCACCGGGGTCCGGATTGAGGCGCCGATACCAGGTAAGTCTGCCGTAGGGATCGAAGTGCCCAACCAGGAGATCACCCCCGTCTTGTTGCGGGAAGTGATTGAGAGCGCAAGCTTTGCCAACTCCAAGTCACCGTTGACGGTGGCCCTTGGGCGCGATGTGGCAGGGGCGCCCGTAATCGCTGGATTAGATCAAATGCCACATCTTTTGGTGGCAGGAGCCACCGGGTCTGGAAAAAGTGTGTTGATCAATGCCCTGATTACCAGTTTGTTGTATCGCACCAGTCCCGATGTGGCGCGCATGATTCTCATCGATCCTAAAGTAGTGGAGCTTTCGGTATATAACGGCATTCCGCACTTGCTTAGTCCAGTGGTGACAGATCCCAAAAAAGCTGCCGGTGCTCTGCGGTGGGCAGTGGCGGAAATGGAGCGCCGATATCGGCTGTTTGCTGATAGTGGGGTGCGCGATATTGCGCGGTACAATCAGCAAGAAGATGAGCGTCTGCCGTTGATCGTGATTGTGATTGATGAGTTGGCGGACTTAATGATGGTGGCTCCCACTGAAGTGGAGGAGTCTATTGCACGGTTGGCCCAAATGGCTCGAGCAGCAGGGCTGCATCTCGTCGTGGCCACTCAAAGGCCGTCGGTCGATGTCATTACCGGGACCATCAAAGCCAACATTCCCAGCAGAATTGCCTTTTCGGTGTCCAGTCAAATTGATTCGCGAACAATTTTGGACGCCGCTGGTGCCGAAAAATTACTA